>NZ_LR134510.1:0-612414 GCF_900638385.1 Actinobacillus delphinicola
ATGTCTAAACCCCCCGTGCGTCGTCGTACAACTACTACTAAAAAAACAACTCGTACTAAAGCTAAGAAATCCAAAAAATCTCGTTTAAAAACTCTACGGGATTTTTGTAGCAATCACAAAAAAGGGATTACATTAAGCCTTAAAATCTCTGTAACCCTGCTCTGCGCACTTGGTATTTATGGTGTTTATTTAGATGGTAAAATTCGTCATCGCATGGATGGTCCTCTTTGGCAATTACCCGCTGAAGTCTATGCTAGAATCCCTGATATTGCTCTAAAAAATCAGGTATCAGTACAAGATGTTTTACGTATTCTTAAAGAAAACGGCTATCAGCAAACCAATATGATTGCTAATCCGGGTGATTATCAATGGCAAGACGGCAATCTTTTATTATTGACACGTGCTTTTGCCTTTCCAAATGATGTTGAACCACAACGTTTATTACGCCTCCATTTTTCACAGGATCAATTGGTCAGAATTGAAGATTTAAATAAATATCAATTACTCGATCACTTTTCCTTGGCACCTAAACTTATTGCCATGCTGCAGTCGGATAAAGAAGACCGTCTTGCTTTGTCTTTAAACCATTTCCCACGATTATTAATTGATACATTAGTACTCACGGAAGATCGGGACTTTTTTGAACATGATGGGATTAATCCAGTTAGTATTGCTAGGGCGGCTCTTGCTAATCTTCGTGCAGGACATAGTGTGCAAGGCGGAAGTACGTTAACACAACAAGTTGTAAAAAACCTATTTTTAACCAATAAACGTTCATTTATTCGTAAGTTTAATGAAGCTTACATGGCGCTATTATTGGACTACCGTTACAGTAAAAATCGTATTCTTGAAACCTATTTAAATGAAGTCTATTTGGGGCAAATGGGTGATACACAAATTCATGGTTTTGCACTGGCAAGTCTCTTTTACTTTAACCGACCAATTAATGAAATTAGTCTAGATAAAATCGCTTTATTAGTTGGTATGGTAAAAGGTCCATCACTGTATAATCCTTGGCGACATCCAGAGAATGCGTTAAAACGTCGTAACGTAGTACTGGGTATTTTACGAGATCAAAAAGTCATTGATAATTCGCTATATGAATTGCTTTCACACCGACCTTTAGGCGTACAAGAAAAAGGACAAATAGCCCAATCTTTCCCTGCTTTTATTCAACTTTTACGCCGTGAATTACAGGCCGATCTGGGTGCAAATGTTAGCCAGCTATCAGGTACACGTATCTTCACCACGCTTGATGTCAATCAACAAAAAGCGGCAGAAGCTGCATTGACACAACAACTTCAAAATATCAATAAACGTCGTCGTGTTCCTTTAGAAGGTGCTATCGTTATTGCCGATTATAAAACAGGCGGTATCCGTGCGCTAATTGGAGGGGCAAATACCCAATTTGCAGGGTTTAACCGTGCTGTTGATTCGCGTCGTCAAATTGGTTCCCTGGTAAAACCGTCCGTGTATTTAACCGCTTTAAGTGAACCTACCCGTTTTGCTCTTAATACTAAACTTGATAATCAGCCTATCAGCATTAAACAATCTAATGGGACCTATTGGCAACCACGTAACTATGATCGTCAATACAGTGCACCCGTTACACTGATTAATGCGTTAACGCATTCTATGAATATTCCAACAGTTAATTTGGGATTAGAGGTTGGCTTGAAGAAAATTATTGCCACCCAAAAAGCCATGGGATGGGAAAATGCGGATATTCCACAAGTTCCATCTGCGTTACTCGGTGTTTATTCGCTTTCACCATACGAAGTCACACGGTTATATCAAACGCTCGCAAACGAGGGTAAAAAAATTCCCCTACACGTTTTTACCGATATTACTAACCGAAAAGGTGACGTACTTTATCATAACAAAATAACTGCAGATCAGGTCGTTCCACCCCAA
This sequence comes from Actinobacillus delphinicola, assembly GCF_900638385.1. Taxonomy (NCBI): domain Bacteria; kingdom Pseudomonadati; phylum Pseudomonadota; class Gammaproteobacteria; order Pasteurellales; family Pasteurellaceae; genus Actinobacillus; species Actinobacillus delphinicola. The sequence continues at coordinate 1,915 of NZ_LR134510.1, forward strand.
GCAAGTTTTTTAACTCTTTTTGCCATGCAAAATGTTGTCAAAAATGGAACGGCACGCAATTTACAATCACAATTTGCAAATCTAAATTTAGCGGGAAAAACAGGCACAACTAATCGTTCTCGCGATGCTTGGTTCGTAGGAATTGATGGGCAAGATGTAACCACCATTTGGGTTGGGCGTGATAATAATGATCCAACTAACCTCACTGGTGCGACTGGAGCACTGCCAATTTATAAGCAATATTTAACTCGTTACCCTGTCACCCCATTACAGTTAGCACAACCTGCTGATATCGACTGGGCAGGAATTAATTATAATGGGGATTGGCAATGCGATTTACCGTATAAAATTCCATATTGGAAAACAGATAATTCTTCTGTTTGTGATGGCAGTAAAAAATCTGTTACACGGAGTATCTGGGATTTTTTCTGGGGTAAATAAAATTTTTCTATCTTAAAACTTAACTTATTTTAGAATCTTTTTATCTGCTTGTATTTTAGTTATTTTTAATAAATAATACCTCTATAACGTTATATTTATTACTGTACATCCATAAATACAACGCATAAGCATCGATTTTAAATAAATAGTTATAGGATGGGATAGTTATGTTACTTCCTTATATTGCACTGATTGCAGGTTTGGTGATCCTGGTCGGAAGTGCCGATTACTTTGTAAAAGGTGCGTCAAGTATTGCTAAAACAATGGGAATGTCGCCTCTTTTAATTGGGATTCTCATTATCGGTTTCGGTACTTCAGCTCCAGAAATGATCGTTTCAGCCATTTCTAGTTTAAACGGTTCCCCCACTGTGGCTTTAGGTAACGCTTATGGCTCCATCATTACTAATATCGGACTAATTCTCGGGATTACTGCTTTAATTAAACCTATCGCCGTAACCTCTACGGTAATCAAAAAAGAACTCCCTATCCTCTTTGTCGCCACGCTTATTTCCGCTTGGATGATTGCGGATAATTGTTTATCCCGTGATAATGCATGGATCCTTTTACTTCTTTTTGGATTATATATTCTCTGGAGTATTTGGAATGCCAACCGCCAACAAGAGGATCCACTCAGTACATCCTTTACAGAAAATCTAGATAACCAGCCAGACATGTCGCTTAACCGTGCTATTGTTTATATGCTCGGAGGATTAATTGCTCTTATGGCAAGTTCTGAGGCTTTGGTATGGGGAGCCGTAAAAATTGCAGAATATTTTGGTGTCAGCGATCTCGTTATCGGTTTAACAATCGTTGCCGTAGGTACATCACTTCCTGAATTAGCAACCTCTATCATTGCTGCCAGACGTGGCGAAACTGATTTAGCGATGGGGAATTTAATCGGTTCAAATATGTTTAATATTCTCGCCGTTGTTGGAATATCAGGCGTTATTCTACCTGCTCATTTAAATCCTGAGGTTTTTGAACGAGATATGATGGTAATTATTACCTTTACATTATCACTCTTTATTCTAGGATACGATGGTAAAACGAAACCAGGACGCATCAGCCGTGTTGATGGTACACTCCTACTCATCGGCTATATTGCCTACAGTTATGTGTTACTCAGAAAATTCCTTTAGACCATATCAAAGCCCCGAACTCAGGGGCTTTCTTTTTATCTCAAAAATAAAATCAGGCATTTTTAAAATAAATCACGCCCCATTTTTCGTAAAAAATTATGATAAAAAAAAGTCCCTTATGATTTAAGGGACTTTTTATACTTATTGTAGGTTGTTTAACTGAATTTGAATCATAGCTTTTTCCAACGGATCAACTAAAGAAAGTGCTTGCTGGAAATCTTTTTTAGCCGCCTCTTTATTACCTTGTGCTAATTCAATATTCGCTTGAAGTTGCAATTTTTGACCTTGCCATACATTAGATTGAACACCTTGTAATGATTTAAGCGCACGATCGTATTGTTTTAACTGATATTGAACAGCAGCTAAACGCAATGTCGCGATATCTTTTATCACATTGTCTTTTGCTTGGTTAACGGCCTGTTGCAATAAAGTTTCAGCTTGACCAAAATGTTGCGCTGCAACTTCATCTTTTGCTCGTTCTAATAATGCAAATTCACTATAAGTGCTGCCTTTGTTTTCTTGTGTGAAAACTTCAAAAGCCTGCTTATTGGTTGCATTATCACTAACAATCAGTGCCTCATATTGCATAGATTGTTGGATAGATTGGCTCATTTGATAATTTTTCCAATAGCGCCAGCCAAAAACCGCAATTAACGCAATGATAACGACGGCGATGATGGCTTTATAGTTTTCTCTCCACCATCTTTTCAGTTGATCAAGATCTTGTTCTTCTTCAATGGAATAAGCCATAATTCTTCCTTCTGGTTTACTAGTTTTCTAAAGAGACTAAAAACTGTGCGATATCATTTAAAGCAATTGTTTGTTGCGGACGATCTTCTCGTAAGAATTTCACTACCACTTCATTGTTCATTGCTTCACTTTCACCAACAACAAGTGCAATTGTTGCACCGCTTTTATCTGCACGTTTAAATTGTTTCTTAAAGTTACCGCCACTGCAATTTAGCATAGTGTGTTTACCCGGTAATTCATTACGTAGTTTTTCAGCAAGCTGGAATGCTGGCACAGCCGTATTCTCTCCTGCAAAAACAACATAGAAATCAACTGGATTTGCGACTGGAATGTGTTTATTTACTTCTTGTACAAGTAATACAAGACGTTCCAATCCCATTGCAAAACCTACGCCACAGGTTGCATGTCCACCCAATTGTTCAACTAGACCATCATAACGACCACCGCCACAAATAGTCCCTTGTGCACCAAGTGCGTCCGTTACCCATTCAAATACAGTTTTATTATAATAGTCTAGTCCACGAACCAATTTTTGGTTTACTTCATAGCGGATACCAAGTTGATCTAATAAATGACAAAGTTCAGCAAAGTGGGCTTTGCTTTCTTCATCAAGATAATCTTGCAGTTTTGGAGCATTATCTAAAACCGCTTGTACCGCTTGATTTTTACTATCAAGAATACGTAATGGATTTGTCGTTAAACGACGTTTACAATCTTCATCAAGGATATCGTAATATTGTTGAAGGTATTCTACTAACGCAGTACGGTAGTTACGACGAGCTTCTAAAGAACCAATTGAGTTAAGTTGTAAACTTACATGATCAATGATGCCAAGCTGACGCCATAAACGAGCGGTTAATAAAATAAGCTCTGCATCAATATCAGGATTAGAAATACCAAAAATTTCCACGCCTACTTGGTGGAACTGACGATAACGTCCTTTTTGTGGGCGTTCGTAACGGAACATTGGTCCCATATACCATAAACGTTGTTCTTGGTTATACAATAGACCATTTTGAATCCCCGCACGCACACAACCTGCGGTTCCTTCTGGACGTAAGGTTAAGCTTTCATCATCACGATCGTTGAAAGTAAACATTTCTTTTTCAACAACGTCTGTCACTTCCCCAATTGCACGCGCAAAAAGTGGCGTACTTTCAACGATTGGCATTCTAATTTCACTATAGCCATAACTTGCTAAAGTATTACGAATTTGATTTTCTACCCACTGCCAAATTGGTGTTTCAGTTGGGAGACAATCATTCATCCCTCTAATTGCTTGAATAATTTTTGCCACGGTACTTCCTTTAAATAATACGATTTTTCGGATCTTGTTGTGCGACTTTGGCACGAATTTTTGCTTCTAATTGATCAATTAGCTGGTCATTATCAAAACGTTCTTTTTGTCTAACGCCATCTAAATAAAAACCACTTTTCTTATTTCCGCCTGTTACACCAAGATTAGACACTAATGCTTCACCTGGACCATTCACGATACAACCGATGATAGACACATCCATTGGAGTAATAATATCTTCAAGGCGTTGTTCTAGGGCATTTACCGTTGCAATCACATCAATTTCTTGGCGTGAACAGGTCGGGCAAGCGATAAAGTTAATCCCACGAGAACGAATACGTAGTGATTTTAAAATATCAAAACCGACTTTAATTTCTTCTACTGGATCGGCTGCAAGTGAAACGCGCAATGTATCTCCGATACCTTCAGAAAGTAATAAGCCTAGACCGATTGCTGATTTCACTGCACCAGCTCGTGCGCCACCCGCTTCAGTTATACCTAAGTGAATTGGCTGTTCAATTGCTTTTGCCAATAGACGATAACTTTCTACAGCAAGAAAAACATCAGATGCCTTTACACTAACTTTAAATTGATCAAAGTTCAGTCTATCGAGAATATCAACATGACGTAATGCACTTTCTAACAATGCTTGAGGTGTAGGTTCACCATATTTTTCTTGTAAATCTTTTTCTAAAGAACCTGCATTCACCCCAATGCGGATTGGAATATTTTTATCTTTTGCACAATCAACAACGGCACGAATACGATCTTCACGCCCAATATTACCTGGATTAATACGTAAACAATCCACGCCATATTCAGCCACTTTTAGAGCAATACGATAATCGAAATGGATGTCTGCAACGAGAGGAACATTGACTTGTTGTTTGATGTGTTTGAATGCTTCTGCTGCATCCATTGTTGGTACTGAAACACGGACGATATCTGCGCCGACACGTTCTAATGCTTTAATTTGTGCAACAGTAGCTTCTACATCTGTTGTACGTGTATTTGTCATTGATTGCACAGCAATAGGTGCATCGCCGCCGATCGGAACATTTCCCACCCAAATTTTAGTGGATTTGCGGCGTGTAATTTTTGGTTCTGTTGACATAAAGATCTCTTTTATTAACTAGATTTTTTTATTTTACTCTTTATGCAATACAGATCTCATTAATTAGATGAGCTGATTGCATCTTTTGAATCTATGGTATTACTTGGCAGTGAGGCTGTCGGTAATGATAAAAGGTGTGATTCTATTTTTTTCGTTGCTTGTTGTGCATCATACTGAGAAACTAACTGAGCACGTGAATCTGATTTCTGTTTGTAACTTTCCCACCACCATAATGCGGTAACAAATAAAACAGCGATAATAACAATGGCAGTGATGATAGAAATCCAACGTCCACCGTGTGCATTTTCACGCAACCCAACAACGCCATTAATAGAATGATGTTTCTGCAAATCAGATACGGGTTCTTCAGGTAATTGAGAGAGGTAGTCGATATATTTATCTTCAGGAATACCTAAGCAGGCAGCATAACTACGAATATAACCTCTAATAAAGGTTGATGGAATTCCTTCAATTTCAAATTGATCATCTTCCAATGCCTTTAAAATAACTGGGCGAATTTGAGTTCTTCGGTTTACATCTTCCAATGATAAATTTAACGAGTTACGTGTTTTTTGGAAAAGCTGACCTAAACTTTGCTCATCAGAAACTGGAGAACTTTCTGATGTAGCGTTATTTGAATGAGAGTTTAATTGTTCGTCTTTATGCACAAGATTGCCCTTTTAATTGAGATAATTTCGATTACTTCTATTTAATTCTGCTAAATTTTAAAGTTCCCCTTATTGTTTTGCAACCGTTTTCCTCAATTTACTGTACATATTCACTATCAATCCTCTTTTTAGATAACAAAAACGCCTCACAAAAGTAAGGCGTTTTTATTTTATTGGGATAATTCTTTTAGTTTTTGCTGTAATTGTTTCGCAGCATTCGGCGAAATTTTTTGTATTTTTGTATAATACTGATTAAATTTAGTCATATTTTTTTCAGAATAAGCACATACTGCAATATTTTCATAAGTATCCATTTGATGATAATAGTTAGGTAAAGCAAGTGCTAAATCAAATTGATGATAAGCTTTTGAATATTGAGCAGTTTCACAAAGGAACACCCCATAATTATTTTTAATGTCCCCTTGTTGAGGTGCTTCATTAATCGCTTTTTGATAATATTTTTCAGTAAGCGGAATGTTACGTTGTAACTGATAAAAATAAGCATAACCAACAGAAACTAAAGGTGAATTTGGAGTATAAGATGCGGCTTTATCAAGGTTACGTTTGGCTTCGCTAAAGTTTTTTACTGTTAAAAAACCTAAGGCAAGATCGACTCTTGCTTTTGCTGCTGCTTGCTTATTAAACGCATCTTGCGATGATGCAACATCATTGGAACACGCTGTCAAAGAAGCAGACAAAAGCACTAAACCAATAAATCCAAGTTTTGACTTTATCTTTAACATTCTTCTACTCCTCAGTTAATTAATTTACAGTTTTAACATCTAGGTTTTGACCAAATTGACGTTTTTGTAATGTCCGTTTTGTACGGTCAATCACATCCCCCGCTAACTGCCCACAAGCTGCATCGATATCATCACCACGTGTACGTCGAATTGTTACTGTTAATCCATATTCCATAAGCGTTTTTTGAAAACGATCAATACGAGAATTAGAACTTTTCGCATAAGGTGCTTCTGGATACGGATTCCATGGAATAAGGTTAATTTTACACGGTGTATTTTTCAACACTTCCGCTAACTGGTGAGCGTGTTCTGTTCCATCATTTACATGATCGAGCATCACATATTCAATAGTCACTTTACCGTGGTTAGCATTAGATACTTTCAGATATTCATTTACCGAACGCATTAGCATTTCAATATTATATTTTTTATTAATCGGCACAATCTCATCACGAATTTTATCGTTCGGAGCGTGTAATGAAATCGCTAATGCTACATCAATTTGATCACGTAATTTGTCTAAGGCAGGCACGACACCTGAAGTAGAAAGCGTTACACGACGTTTAGATAATCCATACGCAAAATCATCAAGCATAATTTCCATTGCTGGAATCACATTTGCTACATTTAGAAGTGGTTCCCCCATTCCCATCATCACGACATTGGTAATAGGACGCACACCTGTCACCCCAAAATTACCGATGATTTTAGAGGCACGCCACACTTGCCCGATAATTTCAGATACGGTCAAGTTACGGTTAAACCCTTGTTGTGCCGTTGAGCAGAAAGTACATGCTAGCGCACAACCCACCTGAGAGGATACGCATAACGTCGCACGATCACCATCTGGAATATAAACGGTTTCTACTTGCTGATCGCCTACTTGCATTGCCCATTTGATTGTACCATCGCTACTTCTTTGTTCGACAGCAACTTCTGGTGCTTGAATATAAGCAACGGCTTTTAATTTTTCACGTAATTTTTTATTAATGTTGGTCATATTGTCGAAGTTATCTTCGCCAAAATGATATATCCATTTTACTAATTGATCTGCACGGAACGGTTTTTCCCCGAGTTCTTGTAAAAATTCACGCATTTGCGGGCGTGTTAAGTTCATTAAATTGATTTTATTTGTTGTCATGAATAGGCCTTGTTATTACACATTACGGCAAGTAAAGGTTGGTTAAAATAAGCGTGCAATTCTACTGATTTATTCCGTATTGCGCCAGTACAATTTACAAAAATAACGCCCCAATTTTCATAAATTTTTTTGAAAATTGGGGCGTTATCCTACTTTTTTATAAAAAGCCATTTGCTGTTGTTTGCACGACTGAATTTAATTTTTCAGGTAGCAAATCCTGTGCTTTTCGTTCTAACAATAAATGCTCTGCATTGACTAAACTATAAGTTACGATTAAAAAATCTCTTTCATCAACAATATAGATAGCATTCCCATCTATTTTTTCATTCCACGGGAAGGGATACTCTTCATCTGCCAAAAGCCGAATTTTTGCAAGTAATGCCTCAACAATATTCAGCCCTACCTGTGTACGATCGATATCAATCGATAACCGCCCTTCATAACCATAAATTTTTAAACTCAGTTCATCGCATTCAATAGTTATATGCGTATTCGGATTATAAGAAAAATCCTGTAAATTCGTTGAGAAAAACGCACTGGGAGGCAAGGTTTTTTCGAGATTTTCAATCGTTTCTTTCATAACTAATTACCATACGGATTGCCAATGAAAAAAATGTCCTTCGTTTGCCTTAATGGTCGCACTAAGGGTAGGAAAAACATCCATATGTGCTATTTGCTGAAATCTTGCCAAACTCATCAAAGTAATTCTATGACTTGCATCATTTGGCGTAAAAATAACAACAGCCTACTCTAATTCGGGGATATAAATCGCCTTAGCAATGTAATTTGGGATATATACATGGTTTTTGCCAATCGTATTAATGTGACTTGGCATTTGACCATTTACATTTTCATATACTGGCACGGTAACCGTATAAACATTATTATATTTTAACGCAAGTTTTCGTGTTTCTTTCTCAATCTCTGCCCACGTTTTACGATTATGCTCTGGTACTTCTGGCATCATATTCGCAAGCGAAAAAGATTGATACTGCGAGATTGCGTCTCCCATATCTGCATTTGGCGCCAAGTGTCCTCGATCATAGCCTTTACCCCGATAATCGGCTAATTCTGATCGTTCACTTGGTGTTAACCTTTCATCTGGATGGAAAGGATTAATCCGCTCAATTTTTTGGGCAGCTAAAATTCTTGCTTTTGTTAAATGTTCAGCACTATAAAGTGTCGATTTTGAAATAAAACTCGCTCTCCCAGCATAAGCATAATTACAAATAATTTTGCTTTCCTGAGCCATTTTAGGAATTTCAATCACGGGTGCTTTATTTTCATAAAGATTTAAAGCACAGCTCCCACCAATATCAGAACCATTAATATGTTCAGCTGGACGTTTTCCATGGTAATTACGGTGTTCATTTGCGGAACGCAATGTTAATTTAGAAAAAATTCTAGAAATATCAACCGATTTTCCTTCCAAAACACCTGCAATTTGATATTTTGTTTCTGTCAGTGCTGATTGAACATTAAGTGTGTTCCTAAAAAAATAACCAGCACCTAAAATAATCATTAATAATAGTAATTTTTTTCCTCGTCCAAATTGAGGAACTTTTGGTTTTTTCGCCATAGTTATTCCTAAACATGGTGTTAAGTATAACGACTAACCAATGTTAGTACAACAATTATACATAATGATTTCCATAAATTATCGTTTATTTATCAATCTATTAAGCATTAAGATGCTTGCCTATTTTATGTTTATAACGATATCTTTATCCCTCTTTAGGATTATACATTATTTAAACTATAATCCATTACCTCATGAGAGTTAGTATACATGATAAATATAGTTTATTTTGTCAATAATAGGTAGAATAGGAGATCGTACCTCAAAGTAAAAATGATAAGGATTATTCTTAGTGGATATTTTAATTAGTTTTTTTTCTGAATACGGTTATTGGGCTGTTTTTTTAGTTTTAGTCATTTGTGGCTTTGGTGTTCCGATTCCTGAAGATATTACTTTAGTTTCTGGTGGCGTCATTTCTGGTTTATATAGTGATACCAATCCACATATTATGTTAGTAGTCAGTCTTATGGGTGTTATTGTTGGCGATAGCACAATGTATTGGCTTGGAAGAATTTATGGCACAAAAATTCTTCGTTTTCGTTTAATGAAGAAAGTCGTTACTTTACAGCGTTTGCGTCTTGTACGGGAAAAATTTGCAAAATACGGTAATTGGGTCCTCTTTTTTGCACGCTTCCTACCTGGACTTCGTGCACCTATTTATGTAATTGCAGGTATTACAAATAAAATTAGTTATCTCCGCTTTGTTATTATTGATTTAATTGCTGCCTGTATTTCTGTACCAATCTGGGTTTATCTTGGCCATTTTGGTGCAACTAACCGTGAATGGTTAAGTCAACAAATTGAAAAGGGGCAAGTAGTAGTATGGGGCGTTGTGATTGCCGTTATCATTTTTGTTGCTTGGAAGTGGTTTAAAACACGTAAAAATAAGAAAGCATAAAGAAATCCCAGCTAAGCTGGGATTTTTTATTTATTTCAATAAATCAAGATTCTTTTCAGTTTCAAAATAAACTTTTTCTAACATTTGGTGATGTGTTTTATCATCTACACCATGTACATTATAGAATATCTGCGTTCGTACATCTTCAGTTCCCCATGCGTGAAACAAACCATTCACTAAACAATCCTCTAAAGACTTATCAAAGCCAAGCGTATGATATTTTCCTTCCGTATTAGCAACCGTAATAAATTCTTGAATTTTTTTGCCTGCAAAAATGCCACTTTGCGTATTCTTTTGCAATTTATATGCACCATCATGCGCTAAAATACGCTCTAAATATCCTTTTAAAATAGCGGGATATCCCATTAAAAATAATGGATAAATCAAAGTGATAAGTTGTGCTTTTTCAAGTAAACATTGTTCATTTTTAATTTCTTGTGAAATAATCCCCTGCTTGCTATCTATAATTTCTTGATGAGATAAAACGGGATTAAAATTCATCAAATATAAATCTCTAATCTCTACGTCCACCCCTTTATCATGGCTAGCTTTAATGACTGCATTTAGAATTGCGGCATTAAAACTCGTCTTATCATCAGGATGTGCAAAAATAATAAGATGTTTCATTAGTTCGTCCTCATTTCTTTTTTTAGACTTCATGTCTATGTGATATGAAATACCGATCGTAACTAAATCACTTTTTCTCACGACTGACCTTGATAAATGATAAGGCATCTAATATTTGATTTATGCTAGCTATAAAAAATCCCCAATATGGGGATTTATATACTGATTATTCTGTTTCTTCCAATTCATCTGCCATCGCTGATAATAACTCACGAGTGAGATACGCTAATTGGCGGTAAAAAGGTAACCGTGCATGTTGCTCAATAAGCGGTAACCACTTCGCACTAACAGGTAATAAAAAGTATTGGAAAAACTGAGTTTGTGCTTGTGTCGAATCAAGATTATCTTCGATCCATGCTGCCGTTAATAACAATCCCGCCACATGATCAATACGCTCCAACTCTGGCATTGCTCGTTCTTCACGGAAAGCTTTTAATTCATCTAAATTAATGATACTAGAAATTTCTGTTCCTACTTTGCCATCTGCATCAAATAGATAATGATATTCTTCGGATAAAGCCTTAGAGTCAATTTTCATTTGTAATGATGCCAAAGCATCTTTTGTCGCCTTATCTTCTTCTAAAGCCCAAGCATTTTGTAAACCGCCCTGTTGAAGCCATGTAAAGACATTCGTTAATACCGCATCGTTAGGATCTCGATAATATAAATTACCAAAAAGGCGGCTTAATAAGGAAAATTCGCTAAAGTTATTCGTTTGATTTTGCATTTTTTATTCCATTAAAGACGTAATATTTTGTTCAGTTTGCATAGCAACTTTTTCTAAAAGTGCTTGACGTTCCTCGTGTGTAAGACCATGGATATTCCCTAATAATTGATGCTGAATATCTTCAATCCCACAAAAATTAAAAAGTCCATCTACTAAACAATCACATAATGATTTATCAAAGCCCAATGCTTGATATTTTTCTTCTTTATTACCAATCGTAATAAATTGCTGCATTTTTTTGCCAAATAATAAACCAACAGACTTCCCATTTTCTGTTTTATATGCAAAACCGTGGCTTAAAATACGATCGAGATACCCTTTTAAAATGGCAGGATATCCCATCCACCATAGTGGATAAATAAGTGTGATTAAATCGGCACTATCAATTAACTGTTGTTCTTGTTTTATATCTTCTGGGGTTTCCGCTTTTTTGCTACCAACCAGTTCTTCGGCGGATAAAATCGGATTAAATCCTAATTGATATAAATCTCGGATTTGTGTATCTACGCCATATTTTTGGCTTGTTACGACAACTTTTTGTAAAATTGCCGCATTGAAACTTTTTTCGCTATCTGGATGTGCAAAAATAATTAAATGTTTCATCTAAATTTCCTAATTCATGTGATAAAGCCTTTTACCAAATTATTGATAAAAGGCATAAATTTTTGCGAAAATCGGGGCGTGTTTAATTACGTAAGATCTTTGGCTTTTTCACTTTTTTGAGCTAATTTTCGTTGCTCACCTTCACAGGCAGCAGCCGTAAAGACAACATCCGTTGAGGAATTAAGTGCGGTTTCAGCACTATCTTGAATCACACCAATAATAAAACCTACCCCCATGACTTGTGCTGCAATTTCGTTAGAAATACCAAATAAACTACACGCAAGCGGGATAAGTAATAACGATCCACCAGCAACACCAGATGCACCGCACGCACAAATACTTGCAACCAAACTCAGTAAGAATGCTGTTCCAAAGTTTACAGGAATTCCTAAAGTATGCACTGCAGCCAATGTGAGAACAGTAATGGTAATCGCCGCTCCACCCATATTAATAGTGGCACCTAATGGAATCGATACCGAATAGGTTTCTTCATCAAGGTTGAGTTGTTTACATAAATCCATATTGACTGGAATATTAGCAGCCGAACTACGAGTAAAGAATGCTGTCACGCCACTGACACGAATACAAAGCCAAATCAATGGGAATGGATTACAGCGTGTTTTCCAAAATACTAAAATCGGATTCACAACAAATGCGGTGAGCAACATTGATCCAAGTAAAACAACGAGTAACTGAGCATAGTTTGCTAAAACGCCAAAACCTTTGCTCGCAAAACTTTCTGCAACTAAACCAAAAACGCCTATTGGAGCAAAATTGATAATAAAATATACAATTTTAGATACCCCTTCGGCTAAATCATTCATTACGATCTTTGTCGTATCCGATGAGTGGCGTAGCACAATTCCGAGTGCAATCGCCCAAGCAAGAATACCAATAAAATTTGCACTAAATAACGCATTCACAGGGTTATCAACAACATTAAGCACCATTTGTCCTAATACTTCCGTAACATTATTAGGTGGCGTTAATCCAGTTTGCACCGCATTTAAAACAAGTTTTGTTGGCATTGCAAAACTAAACAGTACAGAAACGAGTGCTGCACTAAAAGTTCCTAAAAGATAAAGGACAACAATATCTTGCATATTGCTTTTTGCCCCTACTTTTTTATTACAAATCGCTGCAATTACTAATAAGAAAACCAGTAAAGGTGCAACAGAGCGTAAAGAGCGAACAAACAGTTTCCCTAGGAAACCTGCTTCGGCGGCGAGATTTAGTCCAATGATAGGCTGTAATATCGGTGAAATAATCGCTAAAATAACGCCACTCACCAATCCAATACCCACTTTCTTAACTAAACTGCCTTGGAAAAAAAATTGAAATAATCGAAATCGGTTCATTGTAATCCTTAAACATTTGCCGAGAATTATCGGTACATTGAAGTTATTTTGGGAGTTAGTTCCAAAAACGTACCATAAATAATATTTAAATTAAATAATAATATTTTGTTAGCATAAAAAGAAAAACGATGTTTTCAGAAGATTATCTAAAAACATCGTTTATTTCTTAGATAAAAATTTTATTGCCACTTACCGTCTATAAAATGGACTTGCCATTTAGTCGCTTTACCATTTTTTTCAGAGGTCACGTACTGGCGTTTTTCCTTGCGAGAGAAACGAATGATAGCTTCATTTCCTTCTGGATCTTGTTGTGGTGCAAGGGCAAGATATTTCAATTTTTCAGGAAGGCGATCCGCAAAACGTGCCAATTCACTTACTTTCGCAGCGCGGCTTTCACGACTTTTCGGGAAATTATGTGCAGACATAAACACGCCACTTGCCCCATCACGTAACACAAAATATGCATCTGATTTTTCGCATTTTAATTCTGGGAATAAAACTGGATCTTCCTTCGGAGGCGCAACTTCTCCACTTTTTAAAATTTTTCGTGTGTTATCGCATTGTGTACAACCCATGTATTTACCAAAACGTCCTAGTTTTAAATGCATATCGGCACCACATTTATCACATTCGATAACTGGTCCATCGTAGCCTTTAATTTTAAAATCGCCATTTTCTACAATATAGCCATCGCAGTTTGGGTTATTCCCACAAACATAAAGTTTACGTTGAGCATCTATAATGTAGCTATCCATTGCGGTTTGACAAATTGGGCAACGTTTTTTATCTAACAATGCTTTTGTTTCAGAACTATCGTCTAACACATTCAATAATTCTTCTTCTGGGATAAGATTAATCGTTGTTTTACAACGTTCTTTTGGCGGTAATGCATAACCAGTACAACCTAAGAATACACCTGTGCTTGCCGTACGAATTGCCATATCTCGTCCGCATGTTGGGCAATGAATATCGGTATCAACCAATTTATTTGGTTTCATTCCACCTTCTAATTCATCAAGCTCTGCTGTGGTTAAGCGCTCAGAGAAATCACCAAAGAACTGGTTCAATTCCTCTTTCCAATTTTTCTTTCCATCGGCAATTTGGTCCAAGACGGTTTCCATATCCGCAGTAAAGTCATAATTCATAAAATTAGGGAAAGATTGATTTAAACGATCAGTTACAATTTCTCCAATCTTTTCTGCATAGAAACGACGATTTTCAACACGCACGTAACCACGATCTTGGATAGTAGAAATAATTGTTGCGTACGTAGATGGACGACCAATGCCACGTTTTTCTAACTCACGAACCAGTGCTGCTTCATTAAAGCGCGCAGGTGGTTTTGTAAAGTGTTGTTGAGGATCAAGTTCAATAAGTGATAATTTATCGCCAACATGTAATTCAGGAAGTGCTTGCTCATCTTTATTTGTGACTTGAGCAATCATTTTTGTCCAACCATCAAAACGTAATACACGTCCTTTTGCCTTAAATAAGTAGTCCCCTGCCATAACTTGAAGTGTCGTACTATCGTAGCGTGCTGGTGGCATTTGACAAGCAACGAATTGTTGCCAAATTAATTCATACAGGCGCATTGCATCACGATCAACACCACTTAAATCAGTTGCTAGAGTATGAATATCTGATGGGCGGATCGCTTCATGAGCTTCTTGCGCATTTTCTTTACTCGAATAGTAATTAGGTTTTTCGGGTAAATATGCATCACCAAAATGATCTTTAATATAGCCACGGACCATGTTAAGAGCATCTTTACTTAGATTCGTACTATCGGTACGCATATAAGTAATATATCCAGCTTCATATAAACGCTGAGCAAGCATCATGGTTTTCTTTACACCAAAGCCTAATTTCGTACTAGCACTTTGTTGTAAAGTAGAGGTGATAAAAGGCGCTTTAGGTTTCGATAAGGTTGGTTTTGTTTCAATATTACTGACTTCATAGGTAGCCGTTTTTAAAAATTGCGTTACAATTTCCGTTTCTTGTGCATTGTGCAGGGCTAATTTTTTCCCCTGATAATCAGTTAATTCAAGACGGATTTGTGCATCAGCTAGATTTTTAACTTCTGCTGCAATTTGCCAAAATTCTTCTGGCTGAAATGCTTTAATTTCACGCTCACGTTCTACTAATAATTTAACTGCAACAGATTGAACACGACCTGCTGAAAGCCCTCGTGCAACCTTTTTCCAAAGTAGTGGTGAAACCATAAACCCAACTACACGATCAAGAAAACGACGTGTTTGTTGAGCATTCACACAATCCATATTAATATGTGTAGGATGTTCAAACGCTTGAGTAATAGCATTTTTGGTAATTTCATTAAATACTACTCGGCTAAAACGTGCATCATCACCGCCAATCACTTCTTTTAAATGCCAAGCGATTGCTTCTCCTTCCCTATCCAAGTCGGTTGCAAGATAAATATGATCGGCTTTTTTAGCAAGTGATTTTAATTCAGATACAACTTTTTCTTTACCAGGCAAAATTTCGTAATGCGCTTTCCAACCATCATATGGATCTACCCCCATACGCTTTACCAATGCATTTCGGTCACGCTCTGCTTTAATCGCTGCTTTTTCTTCCGAGTTGAGTCCACGAGTGGAGATAGGTTTCGCTTTTTCCTTTTCTTTGTTACTTGCTCCTGAAACGGGTAAATCGCAAATATGTCCCACACTTGATTTCACAACATAATGATTACCCAGGTATTTATTAATTGTTTTTGCTTTAGCTGGAGATTCTACAATCACTAAGGATTTTGTCATGCTCATTCCTATTTTATTTATATAACTACAGTTAAATTTATTCTTTCCAAATAAGGGGCATATGCCCTACATGTCCGATTGAATATGACTCAGCAAACTTGAGTTAGCTTGCATTTGTTGAAAAAACCAATCAACGATAAAATGAAAATGTGGTATTAATTGGGAACTTTTCCACATCTCTGTGTTATGCACTTGAGTGAAAGAATCAGTAAAGAAAAGTAAAGCCGATACAATTAAAATTCCACGTAAGAAACCAAAACAGGCGCCTAACACTCGATCAGTTCCACTAAGTCCCGTTTTATCGACTAATTGCCCTAACAAGAAATTAATTATTCCGCCGACAATTAACGTTCCGATAAACAACGCAACCATCGCTGTACCATTACGCACATAATTATTAGCGATATTTGTAAAATGTGTCGCAAGATAGGGATAGAATTGAACAGTAATAATAAAAGCTGCGATCCAAGTCGCAAGAGAAACCACTTCACGAATAAAACCGCGCCATAAACTAACAACAATGGATAATCCGATAATAGCAATAATGGCCCAATCAATATAATTATTCATATTCTTCCTTTAGATACAGAAAATCCCCAAGTAATAGCTTGGGGAGTTTTATATTTTATATTATTTATACAAAATCGCTGGACCTTGTGTACCTGCTTTTAATTCAGTACTTGGCTGTCCAAGACTTTTCGCCGTAATTTCTACACGACGATTTGGTTTTAAGCAAGCAATTAATTTATTTTGTGAAGAAATTTGACAATCTTTCACCGGATCAAGCTTTCCTTTAGCAAAAGTTGCAATTTGATCTCGTACGCCGTCTGCAATTAATGCCTGTTTTACAGTCATTGCACGTTCTTTAGCAAGATTCAAATTGTAAGCGTTTGTACCAATACGGTCGGTATAACCTGTTACAGTGATGTTTTGTAAATTTTTTGCATTAATTTCTTTAGCTACTTTTTGAATTGTGGTTTGTGCATTTGGTGTTAAATTTGACTTATTAAAGTTAAATAACACTTCAGCTTTCAATGGTGCAGCTTGTTGGGTAAACTTACATTGGTTCGGGAACCAATAGAAAGATTGAGCATTCATGTTTTTATCAAAAAGAATTTTGTACTGACAGATTCTATCTACGCCATTTTCTTGATAATTAAACGCATAATCCCATTCTCTTACGCCAAAGAAGCCCTCATTAAATTGCGGGTTACCAATTAATTGGCGAATTTGCGATTTGTTCATTCCACGATGAATGGTGCGAACATTAGCCCAATTTGGCCAAGAACCAAACTCACTGCCATCATGGTTAAAAGTGTCTTGTGAAATTTTTGGCCACACTAGATGATTTGATGTGCCATCAGCATTAACTTCGCTTAAGTTACCACATCCTACAACTGATGCCGCAACTAAAGCCGGCACTAAGATTTGATAGTATTTCATCAATAAAATCCTCATTTACTTAACAGAAAGTTTAATTTAGAAACATAGCTTTTCTTTTAGTATAGATCAATACTTATACATAGCAAAAAAATATTGTATAAATTTTTATGTTATCTTCAAAAAAATAACCTTAATTTATGATGTTATGAGATAAAGTCTTGTCGTTGTTTACTCATCAATTTAGTAACAATATTTTCACTACTTTCTTCAACTTGTTTACCAAATTTTTGTAATAATCCTTTCTTTACTTGATATTTTACAGAAAGAATACTTTGTGTATTTTTCTGGAATGCTGCAACAAGAACATCATCACTCGTATTAATTTCATCAGCTAACTGTAAGGCAAGCGCTTGTTGTCCAAACCAATGTTCACCTGTCGCTACTTTATCTATATCAACCGCTGGTCGATTCTCAGCAACAAATTGCTTAAACAAGTCATGCGTTTCATTGAGCTCTTGTTGGAATTTTTCTTTTCCTTTTTCCGTATTTTCACCCAACATTGTAACAGTACGTTTATATTCGCCTGCTGTCATTACATCAACATCTACATCATGTTTTTTCAAGAGACGATGAATATTTGGCACCTGAGCAACAACACCAATAGATCCTAGGATAGCAAACGGTGCCGCAATAATCTTATCCGCCACACAAGCCATCATATAACCGCCACTGGCAGCAACTTTATCAACAGCGACAGTCAATGGAATATTATGTTGTTTTAAACGCATTAGCTGTGAAGCTGCAAGCCCATAGCCAGTCACCATCCCACCTGGACTTTCTAAGCGCAATAATACTTCATCACCAGCTTTCGCTACGGCAATAATCGCACTAATTTCTTCTCGTAAGGCTGCGGTTTGAGAGGCAGCAATGTCACCTTTAAAATCTAGCACAAAAAGGTGCGGTTTACGTACAGAAACACCTTTCTCTTTTTTCTTTTGTTTTGCTAACTTTTTATCAGCTTTTTTCTGTTGTTTTTCTAAATCTTTTAGCGTTTTCTCATCTACATGAAAATCACTTAATTTTTTTGTATCTTCCGCAAATTTTTCTGATAAATCAGTAATAACGAGTTCTCCATCGTGATTTGCTTGTTTCATTGAAAAAATAATAAAAAATGCCACAACAGGAATCAGTATGATAGTGATTAATTTAAGAATAAATAATCCATAATCACTAATAAAAATCGTCCAACTCATATTCAATTTCCTAAAATTAAAACTAGATTAAAATTAAAACCAAATTACCTATCTTAATGATTTTTTTTAGAAGTGCAATTTTTAAAAGTCTAATATAAATAAATTTATTTTTATTAATAAAATCCCCGCTTTATACGTTTTTAAAGGGTATTTTTTGTTTTACAATAACAAACACATATTAGTCTACTTAGTGTCTAGAAATGAAATTTAATATACCGACAATTTTGACCCTATTTCGGGTAATTCTCATCCCGTTCTTTATCCTTGTTTTCTATTTACCATTTCAATGGTCGCCATTCGTGACAATGCTTATCTTCGGTATTGCGTCCGTAACTGACTGGTTTGATGGTTATTTAGCAAGGAAATGGAATCAAAGCACACCTTTTGGGGCATTTCTCGATCCTGTTGCGGATAAAGCTATGGTTGTGACTGCGCTTGTTTTGGTTACAGAACACTACCATGCTTTTTGGATCAGTATCCCTGCAATTATCATGATTGTTCGTGAAATTATTATCTCTGCACTACGTGAATGGATGGCAGAAATTGGTAGTCGTAGCAAAGTCGCCGTATCCTGGATTGGTAAAGTAAAAACAACAGCACAAATGTTTGCACTGGGCGGGTTACTGTGGCGTCAAAGTTTCACAATGGAAGTTCTTGCCGTTATTTTACTCTATATCGCTGTGGTATTAACTGTATGGTCTATGATGCACTATTTAATTGCCGCAAAAGAGAATTTATTGGAACAAAATAATTTGTAATATATTGAATAAAGGAAACATTTTATGAAAAAAAAATTATTTCTTCTTGCTACCGCTATCGGAAGTTTAGCATTGGTACAAAATGCGACAGCTGATACAAAAGCACCAACTTTTAATCCAGAAGCCGTTCCTCATGTTCGTATTAACATGAATCTATTAGGTCAGAAAAAGGATATGCCTGTTGGATATATCATCGCAGCAGACACCCCATACGGTGTAGCATTCTACCCTCACCTCTCTGGCTTAAAAAATGCTGAAGGATTACATGGTTTCCACGTTCATATGAATCCAAGCTGTGGTGCAATTGATGGTGGACTTGGTAAACAAGCAGGTGGTCACTGGGATCCAACGCACTCTGGTCAACATTCTGTGCCTTGGGATAACAATGGACACAAAGGTGATTTACCATCGCTTTATATAAATGCTCAAGGTGATGCAACCCACCCTGTACTTGCTGTTAAAATCAAGAATATCAATGAGTTAAAAGGTCATGCACTCATGGTTCATGTAGGTGGTGATAACTATAGCGATGTACCGAAAAAACTTGGTGGCGGTGGCGCTCGCATGATTTGTGGTGTAATTAAATAATTTGTCCCTTTAGATAAACACAAAAAGGCACTTCATTCAGTGCCTTTTTCTTTTTAAAAATATCACGCCCCCATTTTCTGCAAAATTTATGCATTATTATGAAACCTTACGACGAAATAGATAAATCGCTATCGGCGTGGTAATGATAAACAATAATCCCATTGGCCATAGATACGGGATAATATCGGCAAAGCTTGCCCCTTCAAAATATACTAGACGTAGTGCAGCAATAGGATTGCGAATAGGATTAAAAATTGTCGCTTCTTGTAGCCATTGTGGCATTGATTCTACAGGGGTCATCAATCCAGATAAAACAATCATCGGTACAAGTAATAAAAAGGAAATTACGAGGGATGCAAGAATTGTTCCCGTAATTGTCGAAATGGCAATCCCTATTGATACACAGCTTAGCGAAAATAAGGCGATAAGCGCTAGTATGGTAAATGGCGAGCCACGCAAGGGAATCTTAAACCAAAATAAGCAGACAGCAAAAATCATCAATCCTTGAACAATTCCCACTAAAATAGGTGGAATTGCTTTCCCAATGAAAATTTCACCTGGCGTGGTCGGTGTCATTAACATCATATCAAAACTACCATTTTCCTTTTCACGAGAAGCGGTAAGGCTTGAAAGAATCAAGACTTGAATCATGCTAATAGCCAAAATCATGCCTGACATAATATACCAACGAGTGATATTATTCTCGTTATAACGCAATCTTGACTCAATAGTTATCGGCGCTAACTGCGGTGGAAATGCTTTCAATAATGCATCAACAGTGTAATTCATTGCAACATTAGCTGTCGTAATATTACGCCCATCTGCGATGATAAATACTTGCCCATGCCCATTTTGGAAATCTTTTGAGAATCCAGGAGGAATGGCAATCCCAATTAAAGCATTCCCTTTATCAATCGTATTTTGAAAATCAGACAAACTTTGGGCATTTGTTACCAATTCATAAAAAGGATTATGGGTAAAAGTTCTGATAACTTGTGCCGATTGCACACTATGATCACCATCATAAAGTACCCAAGGTACATGCGATAAATTATAAGTTGCTCCGTAGCCAAATAACACCGCCTGAGCAAGAGCAGGAACAATTAAGATTTTCCGTGAACCTGGATCTTTTAAAAGTACAATTAATTCTTTAATAATTAAGGCTTTTAAGCGTCTAATTTTTATTATCCACGATTGCCACATATTCTGCCCCACTTTATCTTGCCACCTTACGCAATAATCGCAATGTAGCGATAAAAAATATTAACGCACAAACTAATAAAATCCCAATATTTCGCCAAACCACAAACATCGGCATACCCGATAAATAAAGAATTTTAAAGGATTCAATCGCATATGTTGGTGGCATTAAATGCCCAATTACAGCAAGGGGGGTTGGGATACTACGTAAATCAAAAAGGAATCCTGATAAAATAAGTGCAGGCATAAAACTACCAATAATCGCATATTGATTTGCTAAGAATTGTTTTTTCACAAGTGCAGACAACCATAATCCAAAGGCTAACGCCCAACTTAGATACACTACAGATGTCAAAACGAGCAAGATTAATGACCCTCGAACAGGCACATGAAATATTGCGATAGAAGCAATAAGACATAACATAAAACCCGCAAAAGCTACAAAAAAATATGGCATAATTTTTGCTAAGCCAATTTCTAATGGTGTAGCCGTTGAAATGATAAGACTATTCATAGTGCCACGTTCATATTCCCGAGCAATGACGGTACTGGTTAAAAAACTTCCTACTAAAGTCATGATAACGACAATCAATCCTGGCACCAAATACCAAGATGACCGATCTGCTTCATTAAAACGAGCCCGTGTATTAATAGAAATTCCCTTTGGAATTTCTGTAGGAAGTGTTTTATTCAAAAATGAAAGATTTTCTTGTGCGATGACATTCATCACATAATAACGTGTAATGGCTGCTGCATTGGCATCTACACCATGAATAATGACACCTAATTTTCCACGACCTAATACAGCATTTTGCGTAAATCCCTGTGGAATATCGATAATTAAATTCACTTTCCTTTCATGCATTAACTGTTCAGCTTGATGTTGTGACGGTGTCACAATAACATCAAAGTATGGAGAACCTCTAAATCTTGCCACAATATCTTCAGCAATAGTTGTCCGTTCCTGCGTAACAATGACCGTAGAAATACGGTTTAAATCTAAAGAAAGTCCATATCCAAATAAAATTAACATAAAAACAGGTACAACTACTCCAACCCAAAATGGAGAAGGATCTTTGCGTAATTGTTTGCATTCTTTAATAAATAAGGTAAAAAATCGCTCAAAGGAAAACGTTAACATACTTTATCCTCCTTTGTTTTTTCTACACACTCATTCTGTTGATGTCTAAAATTATCAACTACAACTGCAAATGCTTGCTCTACTGTTTGGGCAGGATATCCATCTACCAAACTTTTTTCACGTATTTCTTGTGGTGAACCAAGCGCCAAAACATGCCCTGCATCTTGAATTAATATCCGATCACAATATTCAGCCTCTTCCATAAAGTGTGTTGTAACAATGGTTGTCGTACCTTGCTGACTTAAACTGGCAATTCTTCGCCAAAACTCGCGCCGAGAGGCAGTATCTGCTCCAGAAGTAGGTTCATCTAAAAATAAAATATCAGGCGAATTAATTAGAGCGACAGCCATCGTCAGCGATCGTTGAGCACCAAGCGGTAATAACCCTGCACGGGTATCACGAAACGCCACCAAGTCTAAGGTTTGTAAACAGTTTTCAATACGTTCACGTAGCGCCTTTTTTCCTAATCCATAACTTTGCCCAAAGTACAGGAGGTTTTCCTCTACGCTTAATAGTGCATAAAGTGAAAATTTTTGTGCTGCATAACCAATCTTCATCCTTAATTCAGAAAGTGCCGTATTGAGATTTTTTCCTTCTAGAAATACCTCCCCTTTAGTTGGAGCCGATAGTCCACACATCATACGGAAAGTCGTTGTTTTCCCTGCACCATTCGGACCTAAAAGACCAAAAATTTCACCTTTTTTAACTTCAAATGAACTGTCCCACACGGCGACAAAATCGCCAAATTTTTTCATAATATTTTGCGTTTTTATAACGATTGGATTTTGTTCTATATTTTCTAATGGAATTTTAGATAACGTGACACTGTCACTCTGATTTTTTTCTGTGAAATAAGGTAATGTCAAAGCACAATAAGCATCTTCAAGATTAGGTGGACGAGAAACGATATTTGTTGGTAACGTGCTTTTATCTACATTCTCTGCGAGCAATACATTCAAAAATTCCCCACTTGGCACAACATCTAAATAAGGACTTTTGGCATCTTCTGCCCGCACAAATGCCTGCATCTCACGATCAAATTGCCGCCGCTGTGGTTCATACGGTTTCCTAGGAATGGAAAATGTGCGTTGTGCAACCTGTGATTTTAATTGTGCTGGTGTTCCTATCGCTAATGTATGCCCATTTTGTAAAAATAAAACATCAGCGGCACTCTCAGCCTCAGAAAGCAGTGTCGTCATTAACAAGCAATGCATTTGCCCATTTTTAACCCGATCAGCAATAATTTTACTGATTTCAATACGAGATAAGGGATCAACTCCCACTGTAGGTTCATCAAGGATTAATAGTTTTGGTGTGCCTACCAATGCACATGCAAGGCTTAATTTTTGCCGCATTCCACCTGATAAATGTTGAGCCTCTCGTTTTTCAAAGCCATTTAGTCCCGTCATTTTCAAGAGTTCATTAAAACGTTTTTCACGTTCTCGTTCGGGCACATTTTTAATGGATGCAAAAATCTCTAAATTTTCCCAAACTGAAAGCTCTCGATATAATCCCAATTCTTGAGGCAAATAACTCACAGTTTGAATAAATTCATCGTTGGTTAAATCAGGGGAAATACCAAAAATCTCAACCGTGCCAGAAGTAGGTGTTTGAATACCTGCGACTAAAGAGGCAAATGTAGATTTCCCTGCCCCATCAGGTCCTGCAACCGCATGAATTGCAGGCGCCCCTTGGATCAGATAATTTAAATTCGTCAATGCGTGTATAGTCGTATTTTTGGCTAATCCTTTAAAATCTTTACAAACATTATGAATAGCTAAAACAGGCGCATTGAAATCCATAATTATTCCCCGTCATCAAAATCCACGGTAATAGGCTGACCAAGTTTTAAGAGATTATCTGGATCGGGTAAGGTAAGACGTACTTCATAAACTAATAGTGTACGTAGATCCTGCGTTTGCACGGTCTTCGGTGTAAATTCTGCTTTATCCGAAACACTCGCAACCGTTGCTGTCATGGGGCTTGTGGTATCGGTTAATACGGTTGCTTTATCTCCTGGGTGAACGTAGCGTAATTGCGGTTCAGACACATACACGCGTAAATGTTTTGGCGTAATAAGAGAAATATCATAAATAATGCGATTAGGGGCGGCCATATCTCCATTTTCAGCCAAACGCCCACGGATTAACCCATCAACAGGTGCAATCAGCTTTGCCCCGACATTTAAATTATAATTCGCTAATGCAAGGCGACTTTGTGCTTGTGCCAACTCCGCTTTCGCCGCTTTAACTTGATCAGGTCTTAAACCCCCTTGCAAAATAGCGTATTGTGCTTTGGCACTGGCAAGTTCCGCAACAAGTCCATCATAGGTATATTTTGCCGTATCGTAATTTTGCTCACTTGCCGATTGTCTTTTATAAAGATCCGTCATTCGCTTTAATGTTAATTTTGCTAATGCGACTTTACTTTCAAGTGCTGTTACAGCTGCCTTGCCTTTTTCAATATCTTCTTTCCTAAATCCTTCTTTTGCTAAATCATAATTAGCCTGAGCTTGTTTAACTAATTCTTGTGCTGTATTACGTTCTAAAATGAGCGGTCGCGGATCTAATACACCAAGAATTTCACCTTTTTTTACCATCGTTCCTTCATCCACATTTAATGTCTGAATACGACCTGGAATTTGGAAAGATAACGCAACCGTTCGCGTATCCACATTTCCCCATGCACGATATGGTGGCGTTTTACTACTAAAAAGATAAGCGCAGATAAAGAATAAGCAAATGAGGACCCCAATAAAAATGAGAAAGGCAAGCAGTTTTTTAGTCATTAAAATTCTCCTAAAAGATTTAGTGACGGCAAGAAAGGATTAATGCACTGAACAACTAGCAGTGATTTAATACTACTCTTTTTTTGTACAAAATAAAGCAGTTAGCCTAAAAATCTCAGAAAGACCATAATTTTTGCGGAAAATTAGGGCGTGAAATAAAAAAACCGCATAGGCTTACGCTTATGCGGTTGATAAAGAAATAATCTAAATTATTCTTGGGTTGCTTGAATTGCAGTTAAAGCAATGGTGTAAACGATATCATCTACAAGTGCACCACGAGATAAGTCGTTCACTGGTTTACGCATACCTTGTAACATTGGACCGATTGAGATTAAGTCCGCAGAACGTTGTACTGCTTTATAAACGGTATTACCTGTGTTTAAGTCAGGGAATACGAATACTGTTGCTTGACCAGCTACTTTAGAGTTTGGCGCTTTAGCACGTGCCACATCTGCCATTACCGCTGCGTCGTATTGTAGTGGACCATCGATAAGAAGATCTGGACGTTTTTCTTGTGCAATACGAGTTGCTTCTTTCACTTTTTCTACATCCGCACCGCTACCAGAAGTACCAGTTGAGTAAGAAATCATTGCAACACGTGGGTCGATACCAAATGCTTTTGCAGAGTCTGCTGATTGAATTGCGATTTCTGCTAATTGTTCAGCTGTTGGATCTGGGTTAACCGCACAGTCACCATATACCAATACTTGGTCTGGTAATAACATAAAGAAGATAGAAGAAATAATTGAGCTACCTGGTGCAGTTTTGATGATTTGCATCGGTGGACGAATAGTATTCGCAGTAGTGTGAACTGCACCTGATACTAAACCGTCAACTTCGCCTGCTTCTAGCATCATAGTACCAAGTACTACAGTGTCTTTTAATTGTTCACGTGCAAGTTCTGGTGTCATACCTTTTTTCGCACGAAGTTCAACTAAACGAGCAACGTAATCTTCTTGTACTTTAGCAGGGTCGATAACAGTGATACCTTTAACTAAGCTTACGCCTTGTTCTTTAGCAACACGTTCAACATTTGCTGGATCTGCTAAAAGTACACATTCCGCAATACCACGTTCTGCACAAAGTACAGCTGCTTTGATTGTACGAGGTTCATCCCCTTCAGGAAGAACAATACGTTTATGTGCGTTACGTGCAGCTTCAGTTAAGTTGAAACGGAATGCTGGCGGAGATAAACGTGCATCACGTTGCATACCTGCAGTTAGGGTATCAATTAAGCTTGCTGGCAAATGTTTGCTAATATATGCACGAATAGTATCGATACGTGCTGTATCTTCTACAGGCACTTCAAGGTTGAAGTTTTGTAATGCCAAAGCAGTTTGCCAAGAGCTTCCTTCAACACGAACAACTGGAAGATTGTTTGCTTCAAATACTGGAGAGCAAAGTTTTTGTACGTCTTTTTCAAGTTTGAAACCACCAGTTAATAAAATACCTGCAAGTTTCACACCTTTGCTAACCATTAATGCAGCAGCAGTCAAAACGTCTGCACGATCACCAGAAGTAACGATTAAGCTACCATCTTTAAAGTGTTCAAGCATATTTGGTAAGCTACGTGCGCAAAACACGATGTTACTAATACGGCAATCAGCAATTGCACCTTCATTGATAATGCTTGCATCTAAATAATCTACAAGATCGATAGTACGAGTAGAAATTAAATCTGCGTTCCAATGAATAGCAGCAAGAAGTTTGATTGGGCTTTTCGCAAATACGTGTGAAAACTCTAATTCGCTACCTTGATTGTGTTGGTTAGTACCGAAAATTTCGCTTAAATCTGGGCGAGTACGGCATGCAGTATCTACTGGTGCATTTACTTTATTTACGATAACACCAAGGATATCTGGGTTAGTTTTACCACCAAATTCGCTTGCGATTGCTTCAACGCGTGTTTTTAATTCTTCAGCAGAATCATCAAGTGGTGCAGCAACGAAAATCATATCCGCATCAAGTGCTTGCGCCATTGCGTAGTTTAATTTGTTTGCGTAAGATTTTTTCGCAGTTGGTACAACACCTTCAATCACAACGACGTCTTTGTCTTTGCTTAATTGTTGGAATTTATCAACAATTTTTTCCATTAACACATCAGATTGATCATTTGCGATGAATTGTTCAGCACATTCTAAAGAGAATGGTTCAACGGTTTCGATATCAGTTGTAGTACGTACAATCGCAGTACCGCGATCTAACGCATCTTCGCAGCAACGTGGATCTGCAATCGGTTTCATAAAACCTAATTTTGCGCCTTTTGCTTCTAAAGATTTAAGTAATCCTAGGCTTACACTTGTTAAGCCAACCCCGTTGCTCACAGGAATAAGAATAATCGTTCTTGACATAATAAAACCTTTTTTTGTTTAAAAAAGAAACTGTCGGCTAAGCCGACAGTTCTACATTATTTATTAGATGCAAAGTTTTGCAGTATCTTGTGCAATCACTAATTCTTCGTTAGTTGGAAGAACGATAGCAACTGGTGAGTTATCCGCAGTGATGATACCTTCGTTACCAAAACGTGCTGCTAAGTTACGTTCTTCATCTAATTTATAACCAAACACTTCTAAGTGTTTTAAAGTTAATTCACGAACGTGTGCAGAGTTTTCACCGATACCACCAGTGAACACGATTGCATCAAGTTTTTCACCGATAGCTACCATGTACGCACCGATGTATTTCGCTAAACGGTAGCAGTAAACATCTAATGCACGACGTGCTGGTTCTTCTTTTTCGTAGTTATCTTCTGCATAGCGGCAGTCGCTAGTTACTTCTGTTAAACCGAGTAAACCAGATTTTTTGATTAAAGTTTCTTCGATTTGATCTACTGACATACCAAGGTTGTTGTGCATGTAGAACATGATTGCTGGATCGATATCACCACAACGTGTCCCCATTACTAAACCTTCAAGTGGAGTTAAGCCCATAGAAGTATCAATACATTTACCGTGTTTAACCGCAGAAACAGAACCACCATTACCTAAATGGCAAGTGATTACATTAATTTTATCTGCTGGAATGTCTAAACGTTTTGCAGCTTCTTGGCTAACAAAGAAATGGCTAGTACCGTGTGCACCATAGCGACGAACACCGTGTTCTTTGTAAAGAGAGTATGGAAGTGCATAAAGGAATGCTTCTTCAGGCATTGTTTGGTGGAATGCAGTATCGAATACAGCTACGTTGTTAGCTTTTAATTCAGGGAATGCTTTGAAAGCTTCTTGAATACCGATTAAATGTGCTGGGTTATGTAATGGAGCAAATTGTGCTGCTTCTTCAATTCCTTTAAGCACTTCATCGTTGATCACTACAGAAGAAGTATATTTTTCACCACCGTGAACGATACGGTGACCGATAGCGCCAATGCTATCTTTTAATTCTGCAGTAAGAATATTACTTACGATAAAGTTTAATGCTTCGCTATGTGCCGCACCCGCGCCTAATTCAGCATTGCCTTTTTCGCCATTTAATTTCCATTTAATGCGAGCATCAGGTAAATAAAAAGCTTCCGCTAAACCTGATAAAAATTCTTCGCCAGTGGCAGGATCAAGGATCGCAAATTTTAAAGAAGAACTACCACAGTTAAGAATAAGAACTAATTTTTTAGACATACATAACCTACTTAATGAAGTTAAAAAGAACACCTAATTCCCTATAGGTATTAGATGGGTTGACAACAAAATTGTGGCGGGTAGGATACACCTTTTCAAAGGAAAAATAAATTATCTCGCACTAAAAGTGAAAAAAAGTGCTAAAAAAAAGTAAATTTTCTGTTAAATCTACTTACTTCCAGCAATTTTTTCCTTTTTATTTAGATGTAAGGATGAGTTATGCAATTTACGACACGATTAAAACAGGGCGATATTTATCTAAAATCTTGGCCTAATATCAAACAATTAAGTCTTATTTTTCCAGAAGTCAGAATTATAAAGGCAACACAATTCGCAATTAAATTTATGCCTTTTCTTGCCGCCTTTGCGATCGTTTGGCAACAAATTTATGCTCCCCATGACACCACTGCATTGGTATTAGCCATTATCACTGCACTCGTTGCGCTAGGTCTGCCTATCCAAGGGCTATCCTGGCTCGGAAAACGTGCTACCACTACACTATCGCCTATCACACAAAACTGGTACGACAAAATCGCCCAACAATTAGAAAAAGAATTTAACATTTCTACCACGCTGCCAAGTAACCATCAGCCTAACTATCAAGATCTAGCAAATTTACTCAACAAAGCCAAAGAACACTTCCCCAGCGATTTCTGGCAAGAAATCTAACGCCCCAATTTTCGGAAAAATTTATGTAAAAACCACGCCAGTAAGCGTGGTTTTTCAATTTCATCTCTGGGGTTTACACCACCTCTACGCGCTCAAACGCTAAAACACGATTTTCGATTTTACGAAGAATAAAGGTAGCAATACCAGTGATAACAAGATAAATGACGCCCGCTAAGCCGTAAATTGGTAAAGCGGCGTATTCTGTTCCGTAAAGTCTATCAGCATAGCCCATGATATCCATTACGGTAATGGTTGACGCTAAAGATGTGCCTTTAAATACAAGGATAATTTCATTGCTGTAAGACGGTAAGGCGCGTTTTAATGCGTACGGAACAAGCACTTTTAAGGTCTGAAAACGGGATAATCCCAGTGCTGCACACCCTTCCCATTGCGATTGCGGTACGGCTTTGACTGCCCCATAGAATAATTGCGTCGAATAGGCAGCACTATTTAAAGCAAGCGTTAACATTGCACAAAACCATGCACTGGATAATAAATGCCAGGCAGGACTATGCACGATCCATTGAAATTGTCCTGGACCTGCATAAATCAGGAAAAATTGAACGAGTAATGGCGTACCTGTAAATATCGTGACATAAATATTCACTAGCCCTTTTAACATTCGATTAGAAGATGCCAATACAAAAGTAAACAAAATCGCTAAACTAAATGCGATAACGAGCGCACAAACCGTTAAGAGTAAACTAGTTGGAATCCCTCTTGCGATAAAAGTTAAATAATCAAAATCCATCTTTGCAATTCCTATTCATAACAGTGTTTATCAAAACGCGTAAAATAACGTTCTAAACGTTTTATAATCGCTTGGCTAAATAAGGTAATGAGTAAATAAATTAATCCCACCACTACATACCAAGTAAAAGGCTGATGGGTCGAGGTAGTAATTAATTGGGCTTGGCGAGTCAGATCCGTCACTCCAATTAAAGATACCAAGGCTGTGTCTTTTAAAAGCACCAACCATTGATTACTTAGCCCTGGTAAAGCATGGCGCCAGACCTGAGGCAAAATAACATGGATAAACGTATAACCCTTGCTTAATCCTAATGCTTGTGCCGATTCCCACTGCCCTCGCGGAACAGCCTTCACTGCTCCACGTAGCGTTTGGCATGCATACGAAGCAAAAATAATCCCAAGCGCAATAACCCCTGATGAAAAAGCACTTAATTCCAAATAATCTCCAAAGATCATTTGAATCAATTCGGGCAAACCAAAATAAATTAAGAAAACCACTAAAATTTCTGGTAAGCCACGCAATAACGCCACAATAATCGAAAAAATTTTGTTAAATGTGCGCCATTTGGTATCTTCTAAGACCACAAAGATAATCGCTAAAACAAGCCCGAAACCGAGCGAACACACTGAAAGAGCTAATGTCATCAATAAAGCCGATGACATTAGCGGAAGATAATCAAAAAACATCATCTATTTAAACCATTGATTATAAATTTTTTGGTATTCGCCATTTGCTTTAATTTGCGTAATACCCTTGTTTAATTGCTCAAGCAATGCAGTGTTATTTTTATTTACTGCAATTGCAAAACCGTGTCCAAAGTATTTTGGATCTGTCACTTTATCACCAATAAAATGTAGGCCTTTCTGTGCTTTAACTGCATCTCCTAATGTTGAAGCATCGCCAAATACCGCATCAATCCGCCCTGTTGTAAGATCCAAAATCGCATCTTGAATACTTGCATAGGATTTCATGTTATAGCGATCGCCCTGATTTTCGATATACTGTTGATAAGTAGTCCCATTTTGTACGCCCACATTTTTGACTTGAGCCATGGTTTCATCTGCTTTATTACCAATGAATGCGGCACCACCTGTGTAATATGGAATAGAAAAAGCCACTTTGCGTGCCCGTGCAGGTGTAATATCAATCGCTGAAATTGCGGCATCAAAACCACCACGGTGACGGATTAAACTTGGGATAAGTGCATCAAATGGTTCATTTTTAAATGAGCATGTCGCATCAATTTGTTTACAGATTGCTTTCGCAATATCCACATCAAAACCGACAATCTCACCTTTAACATTTGTGCTTTCGAAAGGAGGGTAAGTGGCTTCCATCGCAAAGGTAATATTTTGTGCAAAAGCGGTTGTACTTGTTAATAATAATGTCGTTAATAGTAATTTTTTCATCTTAAACTCCTAGTCAGCTGAATGAGAAAGATATTGTTTAAATGCTTGTGTTTGAGGATTAAAGAAACAATCATTTGTCCCTTTTTCAATAATATGTCCTTGCTCCATATACACAACTTGCGTTGCAATTTTACGAGCGACCCCCACTTCATGCGTCACAACGATTTGTGTAATCCCGAAACTTTTTAATTCTTCAATAATAGAAACAACTTGTGCGGTAATTTCTGGATCAAGTGCGGCTGTCGGCTCATCAAAAAGTAATACTTTGGGTTTCATAATTAATGCACGTGCAATCGCCACACGTTGCTGCTGACCACCTGATAAATGCAAAGGATAACGATCTGCAAACTGCTCAACTCGCAAACGTTTTAATAAAGCCATCGCTTCTTTCTTGGCCTCATCTTTACTCATACCAAGCACTTTAATTGGTGCTTCGATTAAATTTTGCATAACGGTAAGGTGGGGCCATAAACAATACTGTTGAAAAACCATACCAACTTCTTTACGCAATTGCTGAATATCTTTAGACAAAGATTTTTTCGTTGCGATATTGAATTCACACCCGGCAATTTTGATTTCACCTGATGCGGGCTTTTCTAATAAATTCAACGTACGAATTAGCGTACTTTTCCCCGCTCCACTCGGTCCAAGCAGTACCATGACATCACCAGCATTTGCATGCAAATTAATATCAAATAATGCCTGATTATTTCCGTAAAAAAAGTTTAAGTTTTGTACATTAATTCCCATTTATTATCACCTTTTCTAAAACTATGTCTAAATACTACTCTTGTAAAAATAATTATTCAATATATTTTTATTCATTTTTATGACTTTTTATTCATTAATTTGTTTTGAACAAAAAAATACCCTGACCGAGTGATCAGGGTATTTTAAGAGTAAACCTATTAACAGTTTATGCGGATTATTTTCTTGCCAAAGGTGGGACAAAACAAATTCCCATATCCCAAGGTTGTTCAATCCAAGTATCTTGAGGAATATCAATAACATATTCATCTACTAATGATTTACCTGCTGGTTTTGCAAAAACTGATACAAAACGTGCATTTGGATAAATTTCACGAATAGCACGTGCAGTATTTCCTGTATCTACTAAATCATCAACAACGATAAAACCTTCACCGCCATTTTCTACTTGTGCAGCATGAAGTACATTTAATTCACCTTGTTTATCGTGGTCATAGCTTGCGATACACACGGTATCGATATGACGTAAGTTTAATTCACGCGCTAATACCGCAGCTGGGAATAAGCCGCCACGGCTCACAGCAATAATGCCTTTCCATTGGCTAGCTGGCATTAGACGTTCAGAAAGTTTGCGGGCGTGCATTTGGAACATATCCCAAGTAACGATATATTTTTCGCTCATAATTCACCTTAAGTTTTTTATAAATAGTATTACATGTAAATAAAATTGCCGTAGGATAACCCGAAATTGTTTTTTATGCTATTATTTTAGGGATTTTTATCAAAATTTTTATATTCTCTTAATAAGGCAGGATAAAAATGTCAGAAATTAAACAATTACAACCACAATTAGTCTGGAAATGGTTTGCCGATATTTGCAGTATTCCACATCCGTCTTACCATGAAAATGAACTTGCTACTTTCATCGTAAATTGGGCGAAATCGAAAGGTCTTTTCGCTGAACGTGATGAAGCGGGTAATGTTCTTATTCGTAAACCAGCAACTAAAGGCATGGAAAACAAACGTGGCGTGATTTTACAAGCACACGTTGACATGGTGCCTCAAAAAAATGAAGCGACCGTGCATGATTTCCAAAAAGATCCGATTAAAGCCTATATTGATGGGGAATGGGTAACCGCTGAAGGCACGACATTAGGTGCAGACAACGGAATTGGGATGGCCTCTGCCCTCGCAATTTTAGAAAGCGATGTTCCTCATCCTGATCTTGAAGTATTGTTAACAATGTCTGAAGAAACAGGTATGGAAGGCGCTGTTGGTTTACGTCCAAATTGGTTAACACATGATTTAATGATTAACCTAGATACTGAAGAAAACGGTGAAATCTATGTAGGATGTGCTGGTGGGGAAAATGCAAACATTAGCTTACCATTTACTACTGAAGCAAATACTTTTGCACACCACTATCAATTCAGTTTGAAAGGATTACGTGGCGGACACTCTGGATGTGATATCCATAAAAACCGCGGTAATGCGATTAAAATGATGGTGCGCTTCCTTGCAGAATTCCGTTGTGCTCATCCAGAATTTGACTTTACCCTAAGTGAAATCCGTGGTGGGACTATCCGTAATGCTATCCCACGCGAAGCTTTTGCAAGTATCGCATTCAATGGCGACGTAGCAATCTTAGAAAAAGCCGTCGCAGACTTTACCAACACGGTTGCTTCTGAATATGCAGCGACTGAAGAAAATATGGAAATTGCGTTAACAAAACTTGACGCAGTAAAAGACGTTTTCACTCCAGCCTCTGCCCGTAAAATCATTGATACACTCAACGTATTACCTTGTGGTGTGATGCGCCAAAGTGATGCAGTAAAAGATACTGTTGAAACATCATTAAGCATTGGTGTTCTTCGTATGGAAGGGAATGCAGTCGTTGGTACTATTCTTATTCGTTCACTTATCGAAAGCGGTACGGTTCAAATCCGTGCTCAACTTCAATCACTAATGGATTTAGCGGGCGGTGAAGTGAAATTCTCTGGCTACTATCCAGGTTGGACACCACAACCAGATAGCGAACTCCTTGCTTTAACCAAACAACATTATGCAGATGTATTAGGTGAAGCACCTGCGATTAAAGTTATCCATGCTGGTTTAGAATGTGGCTTATTGAAAAAACACTATCCAAACCTTGAAGTCGTGTCTATCGGACCAACCATTCGTAATGCACACTCACCTGATGAAAAAGTTCATATTCCAGCAGTAGCAACTTACTGGGATGTTTTAACCCGTTTATTAGCTAACATGGCAGATAAATAGATTTAAAACATAAAAAAACACGCCCCGATTTTCATAAAAATTTTTACGAAAATTGGGGCGTAATATTTTTCCAATTTCTTGTTTAGCCTTTATTCATTAAGACTTTAGCAGGTGGAATTTGGGCCGCTCGACGAGCAGGATAAAGACTTGCAACTAAGCTCAATACTAGTGCACAGACAAACACCAATCCAACATCTTGCCAATGTAATTCGCTTGGCATGAAATCAATAAAATAGATCCCGCCTGACAAAAATTTGTGGTGAATCAAATGTTCCAACCCTTTGATTAAGTTAGTTAAATTAAGGGAAACGAGGACACCTAGGATAATCCCTGCCACGCAACCTTTTAATCCAGCTATTAACCCATAATAAATAAAAATCCGCCGGATAAAACGACTATTCGCACCAAGTGTTCTTAATACGGCAATATCCCCTTGTTTATCTTTTACCGCCATAATGAGCGTAGATACAATGTTAAAACAGGCAACGGCAATGACTAAAGCCATCGCTAAATACATTACCATACGGATAAGGCGAATATCATGGTACATATATCCGAACTGCGCCATCCAAGTTTGTGCTTGTAACCCTTGCGGATAGGTCTGTAATTGTGGATAGCGAATCTGATTTGCTAAGAATGGCTGCTGCACTTTGAGCTCTACACCTGTGGCTTGAGTTTTGGTATAGCCTAAAAGTGCTTGCGCTTCATCTAAGCGCATTAAAGCATAAACATAATCCAATTGACCGTGTAACTGTAAAATACCCGCAACTTTTAAGCGAATTTCTTGAGGCTGACTCAGTTGTTGTGTGGCATTTTTTTGTGCTAATAACAAACTAATCCAATCTCCCGCTTTGACATGCAATGCTTGTGCAATGCCTGCCCCCAGAATCACGCCCCCTTCTGTTTTAAAAGTTTGCCATCCATTATCCAATACAAAATATCGTAATCGGCTCACCTGTTCCTGCGATTGCGGATCAATACCTCGGACTTGTGCCACTTTAAGATGCGTACCATTTTCAAGCAACCCTTGAAAACTCACATAAGGAGCAGAAGCTACAATTGATTTGTTACGTTGTAACACGCTTTGTAGTTGCGGATAATTTTCTATCGGTTGAGATTCTGGACCAAAAGCATAACTTGTAATTTCAACTTGAGGCACGACCGATAAAATCCGTTGATTCAACTCTTTTTCAAAGCCATTCATGGCACTCAACCCAATGATAAGCACAGCTACACCAAGGGCAATACCAATCATAGAAAACCAAGAGATTAAGCTGACAAGATGGCTTTTTCTACCTTGTTGATAGCGCCAACTAATGGCAAACGCATTTTTCATTCTACGTGTTCCCCTAGAATGCCGTCACGCATCATCAAGCGACGTGGTAATTTATTAGCTAATTGTGTGTCGTGTGTCACCAATAAAAATGCCGTATTCTGTTCTCGATTTAATTTTTGTAATAATTCAAAAATACCCTCGGTTGTCTTATGATCAAGATTACCTGTCGGTTCATCAGCTAGCACTAATGCTGGGTTATTAACCAAAGCCCGTGCAATCGCAACACGCTGGCGTTCACCGCCTGATAACATGGCTGGCTTATAATGCATACGATGTACTAATCCTACTGCTTTCAAAAGCTCTTCAGCGCGTGCTTTCGCCTCTTTTTTATTTTTTCGTCCAATTAGCATTGGCATCATGACATTTTCAAGCGCCGTAAAATCCATCATCAAATGATGGAATTGATAAACAAAGCCGAGATGTTCATTGCGTAAACGTGCTAATTTTTCGTCATTATTCTTCTGTAATGATTCGCCAAGTAGTAATACATCGCCTTCTGTTGCCTGTTCCAAGCCTCCTAAAATATGCAATAACGTACTCTTTCCCGAGCCTGAACTTCCTAAAATGGCAATCATTTCGCCTTTTTTAATGGAAAAATTCACATCATGCAAAATTCGTGTTTTTTCATCACCACTTTGAAATGTTTTACTGACATGCTGACAATCTAATAATTTTTCTGAATTCATCTTTTATCCTTATTCATCTCGCAATGCACGAGCAGGTTGTACTTTAGCTGCTCGATATGCAGGATAAAGTGTTGATAATAAAGTAAATAATAATGCAAAGATCACAATAATA
Source organism: Actinobacillus delphinicola (assembly GCF_900638385.1). Classification (NCBI taxonomy): domain Bacteria; kingdom Pseudomonadati; phylum Pseudomonadota; class Gammaproteobacteria; order Pasteurellales; family Pasteurellaceae; genus Actinobacillus; species Actinobacillus delphinicola. Next base: position 38,447 of record NZ_LR134510.1, read on the forward strand.
ACGATCTGTAATGGCTCAACGAGTGTTGGTAAATAAAGCCCATCTGGCATAATCATTTGCCAAATTTTTTGAAAATTCGCCGCAATGAGCGTACCAATTAATGTTCCCCAAAATGTACCATTAATACCGACCAGTAGCCCTTGCCAAATAAAAATTTGCCTAATTTTGCGGCGTGTTAAGCCCTGCGTTTGCAAAATGGCAATTTCATTTTTCTTGTCCACCACCATTAAACTTAATGAGGTCAGAATATTGGAAATAGCGACAATAATGATGAGGCTCACAAGCAATCCCATCATATTTTTTTCCATTTTAACCGCTTGGAAAAATTCACCACGTTGTTCACGCCAATCGTGCAATTGCCAGGTTTTAACTTGACTTAATTCATCTCTCACGTCTTGGACAGCGAATGGATCACGTAAATATAATCTAAACCCTTTCACTTGCGTTGGTAAAATTCGCATTAATCGACCAATATCCGAAAGATTGGTAAAGACTTGTCCCTGTTCCGAAACATCAGGGGCATAATAAATACCACTGACGGTAAATAATCGCTCAACAGGTATTTGCCCAAACGGCGTATATTGACTGTAATCCGTCAACATTACTCGTACCTTATCGCCCACTTGTAAATGCGTGCGATCAGCTAATGAAGCACTGATTAATAATTTAAATTGTTTAGGTGGTAAGAGATTATTTAGATTTTCACGCGAAAATTCTATAAGTTGTGGAGCATCGCTAAATTGGCGAATCCCAATTATTTGAGCAGCAGTAATATTTTCTGGCGTTTGTAAAATCACATTATCTTGATTAATTGGCACGACTTTTTGGACCTGTGGTGCCAATGTCAATATTTGCTTTTCAATCTTAGCCGTATCTTTTAATAAAAATGGCGTTTTACTTTCCACTAGCATGTGAGGTAATCCCGCCAAACGTTGCACTTTTTGCATATGCTCTAATCCATTCATAACCGAAAGAACAATAATTAAAGCCATCACACCAAGGGCAATACCGATACTTGCAAGGCGAGTAATTAATTTACCAAATCGGTCGCTACTTTTGGTTTTCCAATAGCGTAAAGCAATGTAAAGGGAAATAGGTAATTTCATAAAAAATCTCAAAAAAATGGCGAATATGTCTATCCGCCATTTAAGTTTTATATCATTGAATTAGTTTGCATTCGCTACAAATGATTCTAAATTATGATGAATTTTTTGTACTAAAGTTTCAACTGCACTCTCCGCCGCCCAAGCAATATGAGGGGTTAAGACCAGGTTAGGTAATCGTTGTGCGACAACAAATAATGGGTTATCTGCACGAGGAGGTTCTTGTTTTAAAACATCTAATGCCGCACCACCGATTTTGCCATTTTCTAATGCATGCAGTAGTGCATCTTCATCAATTAAACCACCACGTCCTGTATTAATTAAGATTGCAGTGGATTTCATTAATGCCAACGTCTCAGCATTAATTAAATTTTCTGTTTCTGGCATAAGCGGGCAATGTAAACTTACTACATCAGCCATTTTCAGTACATCATTAAATGCAACGTATCCCGAACGCACACGCATAGCGTAACGATGTTCTGCAAAAATCACTTTCATCCCTAACGCTTCGGCTAAACGTGCTACTTCTTTTCCGATGCTACCCTTACCGATAATACCTAACGTTAAGCCTCGAATATTTTGGATTGGGTAATCAAAATAGCAGAATTGTGGGCTTTCTGCCCATTTACCTTCACGCTGATCAGCATACCAGTTCATTAAATGTCGTTTTAACAAGAAAATCATGCCAATAACATGTTCTGCAACGCTTTCTCTGGAATAATCTGTGACATTTTTCACTTCAATTCCTAAATCTTTTGCCGCATTTAAATCCACATTATTCATCCCAGTGGCGGTAATAGCGATAAATTTTAACTTAGGTAATTGCAGTAAGATTTCACGATCTAAAGGAACTTTGCTAGTGATGATAATATCCGCATCTTTTGCTCGTTCAATAATTTGCTTATGATCTGTTTTATCATACTCTACCCAATTATGTAAAAAAGTTGGTCTTGGTATATTTACATTCGCAGGTAATGAAGTGCGATCTAGAAAAACAATATTTAACATTATATTTGCTCCTATATGTATATGCGTATCTTCCTGATAGTCTGTTCAGTGTAGCACGCCATATTCCTTTTCTTTTTGTTACGCCTCAATTTTCAATAAATTTTTTCGATTATTGGGGCGTAATTTAAATTATGAAAGATTTTCAAGTCCCCATTGATAAAGCTGATTTTTCTTAACATCATACAATTCTGCTGTAATGGCTGCAGCTTTTTTTAGCGGAAGTTCTTTTACTAAAAGTGCTAGGGCTTTTTGTGCATTTGCAGGAATTTCGTCATTTTCCACTTCCGTCTTGCCTTCCACAATCACCACCATTTCACCTTTAGTGCGATTCGCATCTTCTTCAAGCCATGGAATTAGATTATCAAACGTATCGCCCACAATCGTTTCCCAAGTTTTAGTTAATTCTCGTGCTAAAACAACGTAACGTTCTCCGCCGAAAACTGTTCTCATATCTGCCAAAGTTTGTAAGATACGATGCGTAGATTCGTAAAAAATCATCGTACGTGTTTCATCCGCCACGGTATTTAAGCGATCTAAACGTCCTTTACTTTTAGCGGGTAAAAATCCTTCAAAACAGAATCTATCTGAAGGAATACCTGCTGCCGAAAGTGCGGTAATGGCTGCACATGCCCCCGCTAAAGGTACAACTTTAATTCCCGCTTGGCGACAAGCTCGAACGAGGTGAAACCCTGGATCACTAATTAACGGTGTCCCCGCATCTGATACCAATGCAATATTGCTACCTTGTGACAATTTTTCAACCAATGCTGCTGCTTTTTGTTGTTCATTGTGATCATGCAAAGCAAAGAAAGGTTTTTTAATTCCGTAATGTGAAAGAAGTAAGCCTGAATGCCGTGTATCTTCCGCTGCAATTAAATCTACTTCTTCAAAAATTTGTAATGCACGTTGCGTAATATCTTGTAAATTCCCGATTGGAGTGGGAACAATGTATAAAATTCCAGCTGTTTTTTGCATAATTCCTTCGCTTTTATTTGCTTTTAGTCTATTAGACAAGTAAGATCTTTACCTTAAATTCGTTAAGGAGAAAATGCCGTTATGCTATCACATCGTAAATCCTTTAAACATCTTTTAGCGCCGATTTCTTTGAGTCTTTTTTTGGCAGGTTGTGGTAATCTCAACTACCTATTCGACAATTCTGGCGATTTATTATCTCAAGAAGCGACCGCTAATTCAGATTATTATTTACGTCATAGTATGCAAACGCAAGACGTTACTATACGCAATGATTATAAATTATTGGCAGCTCGTGCTATGTTACATGAAAACAAATTTGCACAAGCGCAAGGTTTATTAACTGGTTTACAAGGTCTAGATTCAGAGCAATCTTTAGATAGAACATTAATTCAAGCACGTTTAGCAATATTATTAAATAATACGGCTAAAGCTCAACAATTGTTGCAACAAGTGGATTTTTCCAGCTTAACCAATAATCAAAAAGTACGCTTCTTGCGAATCACGGCAAAAATTCAGCAAGCCCAAAATAACTCCCTTGCTGCAATTAATTCGTTGATTCAAGCAGATGCCTATCTTTCTAGCAATACTGCACATCAGCAAAATAATGATGCTATTTGGGCGGTTTTACGCAAAACTGATCCTTCTATTATCCAAAATGCAATGGGTAATCCTGAAAATCCACCTGTATTACAAGGTTGGTTAGCACTTGCTGATCTTTATAATAAGAATATTCACTCGCCTGAAACACTTCGCCAAAATTTACAAATATGGCGTACTAATTATGGGATGCAAGTGACAGATGATCTCCTACCATCTGAATTAAAAGGTATTCTTAACTATCAACATGTCAATATTAATAATGTTGCTTTACTCTTACCACTAAGTGGAAATGTTCAATTAATTGGGCAAACTGTAGAAAAGGGTTTTGATGCTGCAAATAAAGGGTCAGGCGTACCTGTAACCGTTTTTGATACCATGAAAATGAGTATGTCCGATATTATGGATCAAGTTAAAGCACAAGGTATTACGACTGTTGTTGGTCCATTATTAAAACAAAATGTTGATCAATTAATTAGCCATCCAAGTTGGACTTCTGGATTACAAGTACTTACGCTAAATTCAACGCAAGATGATCCAGCATTGTCACAAGTCTGTTATTTTGGATTAGCACCTGAAGATGAAGCTCGTGCAGCGGCTGATAGAATGTGGCAACAAAATGTTCGCTTACCATTGATACTTGTCCCTCAAAATAATTTAGGTCAACGTATCGCAACAGCCTTCAATACACGTTGGCAAGCCCTAGGCGGTGGTGATACAGAAGTATCTTACTATAATGATGCAGATGACTTGCGCCCAATTTTTGTTAAAGCATTAGGAATTATTGATGTTTCAAAAGATACGAAAGATGCAGCAACTGCCCCACGTTCACGCCAAGAAATTGATCCAAGTTTCAAACCAGTCGATGGTGTCTTTGCATTAGGAAATAATACGCAACTTGGTAATATCAAAAATGCGCTTGATAACACTAACGTAGCTATTCCATTATTTACGACATCTCGCATTAACTCACCAAATAATTTGGGTACGTATCGTTTATCAATGAATGGTACACAATTTACGGATTTACCATTATTTAGCCAAGGTAATTCTGCTCAATTCCAACAAATTCTCCAGGCAAATAAAGGCGATTATTCCCTTATGCGTCTTTATGCAATGGGTGAAGATGCTTGGACAATCATTAATAATATGAATGCTCTACGCACTATTACAGGCTTCCACGTTCAAGGTTTAACAGGTAATCTCTCTGCAAATTATGGTTGCCACATAAACCGTGATATGACATGGTATTCTTATAAGAATGGCGCCTTAGTTGTCGCAGATAATAATCCTGTTGCACAACCAAGTTCATCTGTTATTTCTACATCTACAACTAATAGCGATACAAATTCTACAGATCCTAATGCGACTCTAACGAATAATATTGCTACTGTAACAGATGCAATAAATGATGCTAAAAATCAGCCAACTTCTGCGGATCAAAATATGCTTCAGGCATATTAATCTGCATAATTTTTAACGATTTTCAGGGCGTGCTAGTGTGCTTACTGCATTAAAAAAAAGGTTTCATCGTCAACAAGGGCTATTCTTTGAAAATGCCGCGCGGCAATTCTTAGAACATCAGGGTCTGCGTTTTATTGACAAAAATGTTACATTTAAAGGCGGAGAACTCGACCTTATAATGTTGGATGGTGAAACCTTCGTTTTTGTCGAAGTTCGTCAACGTAGTAATGCAAACTTTGGTTCTGCGATTGAAAGTGTCGATAAACAAAAGCAGAGTTGTTGGTTACATGCGGCTGAGCTTTGGTTAGCTCAAAAACACCTCAGCCTTGAAGATGCGGATTGCCGTTTTGATCTCATTGCATTTGGAAAAGATATTCATGATATGGAATGGCTACCAAATTTTTTAGATGATTAATCTTTTAAATGCCCGATCTCAATAAAACTATAGAAATATGTTAGAAAAAATTAACCATCTTTATGCAGAAAGTATTCAAAGTCAGATCTCGGCCTCAAAACTTCTTCCAGAAGTTATTGTGAATGCGGCCCAGACGATGGTAGATACTCTATTAAATGAAAAGAAGATCATTGTTTGTGGGCAAGGTCGTGCATATGCAAATGCGCAATTTCTCGTGACAAACTTACTTCACAAATATGAAATTACTCGACCAAGTTTTCCTGCCGTACTTTTATCTCTAGATGGTGTTCTTGCCTCTGCAATTTATGCCGATAATTCTGAAGATAACCTTTATCTACGACAATTTGAAACGCTTGCTGAAAGTGGTGATCTTCTGGTTGTATTCGCACCTTGTGGGAATGAAAATCACCTATTTAATTTAATGCACTGTGCGAATAACCGAGAATTGCGTATTATTGTTTTAACTGGTAGTAATAATGATCACGTTAAAGGTTTTTTAACTGAACAAGATTTAGAAATATCAGTCCCTGTGCATAAAGAAAGTCGAATATTAGAGCAACATCTATTTATCACGAATAGCTTATGTGAATTAATTGATTATTCATTGTTTGCACATAATATGTAATTCACTTACCACTACCTTTGATGGAGAACTTTATGAAACGTAAACTCAACTCTTGCCTTCTTATCCTTGGCTCTGCCATGATGTTACAAGCTTGTGTACCTGCTGCAATTATTGGTGGCACCGCAGTCACAGGAAAAATCATCAATGACCCACGTTCGCTTAAAACACAATTAAGCGATGATGTTCTGGAACATCGTGTTATGGTTGCGTTAAATAAAGATCCACAACTCAAAAAAGAAGCGCGTATTGATGCGATTTCGTATAATCATGATATTTTACTTGTTGGACAAGTACCATCTGAAGAACTAAAAGTACAAGCAGGTAATATTACACGAGGTGTCCAATACGTTCGTGCAATATATAATGAACTATTGGTTAACCAACCTATCTCTGCAAGCCAAGTATTAACAGATGTACGCATTACATCACAAATTAAATCAAAACTATTTGTTACCCCTAATATTAATAGTATCAATGTTAAAGTCATTACTGAAAATGGTAATGTTTACTTGATGGGTAATGTACTGCCAGGACAAGCAAAAATTATCGTTAATATTGCCCGACAAGTTGAGGGCGTAAAACAAGTCTTTAATGCAATGCATTTGGTATCTAACTAAATATAAATTTTATGAGATATGGATAAAAAAAAATGCCAATGTAAATTGGCATTTTTTATTTCACTTTTATTATTTTGATAAATCTTCTTTACGGCGATAAGTTGTAATTGCGTTCATAAATAGCGCAAGTAGTACCCCAATAACGCCACCAGCAACGGTCCCCGCCACCACGATAATTGCACGTTTAGGTTTAGTACGATTTACTGGATAACTTGGTGCATCTTGATATGTATAGGTTTGGAATTTTACAGGTTTATCATGCTCTGTTAATTCAGTTAATGCATCTAGTTGTGCTTTAATTTGATAATAACGAGTAGGATAAATATATGGCGAAGCTTTTAAACTTTCTAACTGTGCAGTTAAATTTCTTTCACCTAACATAAAAAGTAAATTATCATTAATAGATGGTTTAGATCTTCCGTTAGCATCTTCAATAGGTTGGTAATCTTTAATGCCCGCTTTTTTCGCAATTTGTAAAGCTTGTTCCAAGACTTGAATTTTATTTTCTTTTGTTGCTTTAACATTTTCTTGAATACGATTGAGCTCTAACTCTAAACCAGCATGCAAATCATTCACACGTGCGACTTGGTTTTCAAAAATATTCTGTTTTGCATAATTATCCGCATTTTCAATCAGCCCTTTAAGTAAGGTTTGAGCTAATTCAGGTGTTGGTCCACTAAAAGAAACTGTAATACCATTAAATGCCACAGGTGCATCTTTAGCATCAAATTTATTAATTTTGATATCTTTAAACAAAGTATTTAAGATTCGATGCGAGCTTTCCCCGCTCTGAAGTGCTTTTTTATAGAAATCAGTTTGTTTTAAATAAAATGCTTGATATTCTCTAGACAATAAAACATTTTTAAACTTATCAAATAGCCAACTTTGATCAAATAGATAAGAAGGCATCTTAGTATATTGGTTACCAATTGAGGTATATTGTTGTATTTGTCCTAAATAATTAACAATATTTTTCATTTGTGGTTGCGTTATCGTTGCTGTTGATGTCCATACTTGAGGAGCAAATAACGCATAACCAATACTCCCAATTGCAAAAATAATTGTAGTCCAAACAATCGTCCATTTACGTTTCCATAAAGAAAACATAAGTGCAACTAAATCAATTTCATCGTCTTGAGTAACGACATTATTGCTCTGTTGGGTCATTATCACACCTTCTTAATAAAAAAATAAAAATAAAAAAATCTCAAAGAGCAAAATTCTACCACTTTTTGTACTAGAACTTCACTCTTTTTTATTAATATTTACGAGAATATTCGCTTTTAGTAAATTTTTGTAAACGGTAATTTTGTAAAATTTGATGATAATAGTCATAGATTAAAACATTCTCTACATAATTCCGTGTTTCACGATATGGAATAGTGGCAACAAACTCAGCCATGGTCAATTTTCCATTACTTTTAGCCAACCATTTATCTACACGATGCGGCCCTGCATTGTATGCGGCTGAAATTAAGATACGATTATTGCCATACTTACTATACAAATCCTCTAAATGTTGCACGCCCAACATAATATTTGTTTTTGGATCAAATAATTGTTGCGGATAACTGTAATTCAATTTTTGCTTTTGTGCCGTCATCTTCGCGGTACTTGGAATCAATTGCATTAATCCGTATGCATTGGCATGTGATTTAACTTGTGGTCGCCATGCACTTTCTTGACGTGCAATCGCCATCGCAAACGTGCGACGGATATTTTTATCTTTTAAATAAAGATTAAACCAAGGAATATAAGCTTCAGGTAAACGAAGTGGTAAGTAGCCCCACGCTTTGGCAAGAATTGTTGCTTCAACTTGTAAATCGTACCATTTTTCTTTTTCTGCATAACGTGCCATAGCGAGTTTTTCTTTTGCAGGCATATTTGAAAGTAATCTCGCCCACGCCAACGCTGCAAAATGATTTTCCTGCATTAGATGTAATTCACGAATGACACCTAATTCTTTTTCTTGCTGATGGTTTAAATGTAAACGCTCTCCTTTAAAATGTTCCATTGGTGGACGATAAGTAATATCAAGCATTTGCGCCGCAAGCATTGGATAGAATCCACGTTTTTTTGTTAATTGGTACCAAATTTTATGTGCCTCATGGCGCTGATTTTTATATTTTAATAAGCCAAAAGCACGCCAAAATTCCCATTCAGATTTATGCTGAACTGCTGGCGATAAATGTGCTATCCATGGCAAAGGATTATTGTTATTACGTAAAGCAACACGAATGCGACGTTCAAACAATGCATCATTTTTTAATTTTAATAACGTTTTATCTCGCCATGCCATAATCTCAGGAGCAGTGCTATCAAAGAAATGTTTAACAAGTAATTTCTCCCACGATTTTTGCTCAGCATCCGTTAATTTAAAACCTTTCGCCCAATGTTGAAATGTATTAAAGGTGACATTTTGCGGGAGTTGTGTCGTTGATAATGAGCGTACTAATCTTGGAAACATCACCAAAATTAAATGTTTATTTTGATCAGGATTTTTCATCAATTGGGTAGCACTTAATACACTTTTAGTGTTTAACAAAATCATTGGATTTTGTACAAGTTGCAAATATTGGTTCAGTACTTTCTTTGTTTGCGGCGATTTAGCTTGTTTTAATAAATGACGCAATAACCCTTGATTATAAGACTGAAATGCACGTTTTCCCCGTTCTAACAGAAGTTGATCGGATAAGTGTCCATTTTGAGTCCATGCTGATAAAAGAGGATCACAACTTACTGGTAAACTATGCCCTGTAAGCCACAATTTATTTAACGACTCAATCATTCCAGCTGTTAATGTATGCTCCATTTGTTGCTGAGCCTGCAATACTAAACATTGAGAATAGATATTTTTAGGTAAATTTCCGCGATTGGCATAAATTGCTGTCCAGTTTTTATATTTAACTTGTTGATTTAGCCAACGTTGTTCAATCGGCTTAATAGACAAGTAAGATGGCAGTCTTTTCTTTAAAGCAGATATTTCTTGCAATGTTAAATTTGGTTTCTGTAATAACCATCTATATTCAGCAAAAGGATATAGCTCATACCCTTTTATGCTATTTAATAATTGCTGAATTTTTGCTGTGACATCTTTTTTCTGAGGCGTTGTCAGCAATTTTTCTAATTCGTGATAGTGTTGTCGATAAAGTGCTAATTGAGAATGACTAACAATGTGAGTTGATGAATGATGAGGAACTTCATTAGCAAAAGCGGGAATAAAAAAGAACAACGAACTTAAACAAGGAGCAAGCATTTTAACAGATAACGTGAAATGATTTTTTACTACACTCATTTTTAAGTATTCCTCCTAATAGCATGATGGTTATCTACAATTCGCTTAGCCAATATGGCTAAGCGAATGATTATTTGTACTATTTTTTGATTAAGGTAACTCCTCGATAGCTTCCTTATCAACTTTCTGAACAAGCATATGTTCACGTTTCAATCCTAAATCTAAAGCAATACTAATTGCAACATAGATTGTAGAATAAGTCCCAAATGCAATCCCTACTAATAACGCTAGCGAGAAGCTATGAATAGAAGGTCCACCAAATAGGAATAGTGCAACAACAGTAAATAATGTCGTAATAGATGTCATTAACGTACGCGCGAGGGTTTGTGTTAATGAAACATTCACAATTTCTACCGTATCAATACGGCGAATTTTACGGAAATTTTCACGTACACGGTCAAATACCACGATACTATCGTTTAATGAATAACCTACCACCGATAAAATTGCAGCCACAAAGGTTAAATCCATTTCAATTTGGAAGAATGAAAATACCCCGAGTGTTACGATAACGTCATGTGCTAGTGCGATTACTGCTCCTGCACCTAAACGCCATTCAAAACGTACTGCAATATATACAAGTAACATTAACAACGTTGCAAAAGTCGCATAAATTGCACTATCGGTTAAATCTTTACCCACATTTGGTCCAACGAATGCTACACTTTCAATCTTGATATGCGGATCTAAATTAGTGAGCATTAATTGAATACGATTACCAATTTTTGCATTTCCAGCAGAGGCTGGTAGGCGAATCATGACATTTTTTGCATCGCCCATTGTCTGTACAACAGCCCCTTCTATGCGATTATCACGTAAAATAGTACGTACTTTTTCTAAATTTGCAGGTTGTGAAAATTGCGTTTGAACAACAGTACCGCCAGTAAAATCTAGCCCCCAGTTGAACCCTTTCACACACATACACACAACACATAAACTTGTAAGAATGATTGAGAAAGCGTACGCAAACTTTCTATATTTCATGAAATTCACAAGTTTAAAAGGTAAAACAACCCCTTTATATCTATGAATTTCTTCATTGCGATTAAATAAGCCCACGATACATTCCTTTAAATAGATAATTTCTTAACACGTTTACCGCCATATACCCAGTTTGCAAGCATACGCGTACCAGTAATTGCAGTAAACATTGAAATAGCGACACCAAGAGAGAGTGTTATTGCAAAGCCCTTAACTGGTCCTGTTCCGATCGCATATAACACTACACAGGTTAAAATTGTAGTTAAGTTAGCATCGAAAATACTACTGAATGCACCGCTATACCCTTCATTAATCGCCTGTTGTACAGAACGCCCGTTACGAATTTCTTCACGAATCCGCTCAAATATAAGTACGTTCGCATCCACAGACATCCCTACTGATAATACGATACCTGCGATCCCTGGCATCGTTAAAGTCGCACCTGGTAATAATGACATTAAACCAACTAACAACACCATATTTGCAATTAGCGCAAGATCAGAGAATAAACCAAACAAACGGTAATAAACCAACATAAAGAGGATGGTAATACCTAAGCCCCATAATCCCGCTTCTAGACCTTGAGCAACGTTTTGTGCACCAAGTGATGGTCCAACTGTACGTTCTTCAACAATTTGAATTGGTGCTGTTAATGCGCCAGAACGTAATAATACTGCAAGATTTTGTGCTTCTGCAGGGCTATCAATACCTGTAATTTGAAACTGATTACTGAAACGACCTTGAATAGTTGCAACATTAATCACTTGTTCATGTTTTTCAAGAATTGGCTTACCTGATGCATCTTTTTTACCGCTGTCTTTATACTCTACGTATAACGTTGCCATTGGTTTACCTAGATTAAGTTTAGTGGTTTCTGCCATAATTTCACCACCTTCATTATCTAGTGTTACATTTACATCTGGACGGCCAGTTTGTTGATCTGAACCTGCGCTCGCATTTGTAATATGCTCACCACCAAGTACTGCTCGACGATAAAGTACAACTGGACGACCATTCTTATCATATTTAATTTCTGAATCAGCAGGAACTAATCCATGTAGCGCAGCATCTAAATTCGCATTTTGATTCACAAGATGGAATTCCAACGTTGCTGTTGCACCTAAAATTTCTTTTGCTCGCGCTGTATCTTGGATACCTGGTAATTCTACAACAATACGATCAGCACCTTGACGTTGAATGACAGGTTCCGCAACGCCAAGTTCTTCAACACGGCGACGTAAAATACTTAAGTTTTGTTCTACTGCGTGATTACGTTCTTCCACTAATGCGTTTTCAGAAAGTGATAGGGATAATTGATCATCGCCTAAAACTTTAACATCCATATTTGGATATTTTTTATGAAGTAAATCTTTTACATCTGAAAGGTTATCAGAATTTGCTAACGTAATGGTTGTACTAAAATCAGCGGCAGGAACAATGCTACGATAACGGAAATGCGCTTTACGAAGATCAGTGCGTAAACTATCTTCGAGTTGTTGTTGATGTTTTTTCAAAGCAGCATTCATATCAACTTGCATAAGAAAACGCACACCACCACGTAAGTCTAGCCCCCATTTCATTGGTGTACCACCAATATCGGCTAACCATTTTGGTGTTGCTGGTGCAAGATTTAAAGCAACAGAGTAATTATCACCTAATGCTTGTGCAATATCATCTTTTGCTAGCAATTGTACATCAGTGTTTTTGAAACGAACGAGGATATTGCCGTCATGAAGAGAAATTGACTTAGCGTCTAAATGATTTTTAGTTAAGACTTGTTGAACATCCGCAAGAACGGCTGTGTCGGCTTGAATACCTTTAGTACCCGTAATTTGAACGGCAGGATCTTCGCCATAAAGATTTGGAAGAGAATAAAGCACACCGATGGCGACCACAATGATCACCATCAGATTCTTCCATAAAGGGTAACGATTTAACATAAATTTCCCTTGTGGAATTATTATTAGAAACGTGAATTAAAGATCAGAGATTGGTTGATCTTTTGGTAAAATTGAAACGATAAAATTACGTTTGATGCTTACTTGAGTATTAGCGTTTAGCTCAATCACGATATCGTCACTATCAGGGGTAATTTTGACAATACGACCAACAAGCCCACCAGAAGTTAAAACTTTAGTTCCTTTTGATAATTCAGCCATAAGTTGTTTATGTGCTTTATTACGTTTAGCTTGAGGACGGTAAATCATAAAATAAAAAATAAGCCCAAAGATGATAAAAATAAAAATCATTGAAAGTGGACTACCTTGCTGTTGCATAATCTTACCTCTTAAATTTAAGTGAAAAATGCGAAAAATTAGGCGGTTAACATACCATAAAACCACCTAAATGTGAAAACCCTTTTAGAGCTGATAACACCTTATTGTTTAATATATATTCAAGTTTTTATACTGGCATAAAACTCGACTACGTTAATTAAAATCATCACAAAATCTTTTTTATAAAAAATTTATTTTACGATTGAAGCCGTTTTTATCTGTAAATATACAAACTGTCCATTATGTAAAGCTAATTCATCTAAGGCCCAGCGAGTAATACTGGCACAAAGTTTATATTGTCCAACAGCCACATACACTTCCACTAACCCGCGTTTTTGTTCAACAATATCGTAAATTTGCCCATAAAGTACATTGCGGATACTACTACTTAATGGTTTCTGTAAGCTAATGGCTACATCTGAACTAAAAATACATACTCTGATTTTGTCATGGTCAGCGGGAGAAATATCGCCTTTAATAATCCAAAGCAATTGATCATCTATCCGTAAAGCAATCGTATCAGAATGTGATAACTCATGAGCCAATGGCAAAGCCAATACACTACTCCGCTCCATATTTTTTTGCCATGTTGAAAAAACAGGACTATGCCAAATTTGTTCTAATAATTCATATGCAATGACCTTACCATTTTCAAGTAACACTACCCGTTCAGCAAGTCGAAGTAATTCATCAAGGCTATGCGTAACATAAAGAATAGGAATATTGATCTCTTGAGCCAATGTATCAAGATAATCTAATAATTCATGTTTACGAGGTAAATCTAATGCCGACAATGGTTCATCCATAAGCAGAATTTCTGGCGAAGTTAACAACGCACGCCCAATTGCTACCCTTTGTTTCTCCCCACCTGATAATGTAATAGGATAACGTTTTAAGAGATGAGAGATACCCAATAATTCAACAATATAATCAACTTGCTTAATATTTTCCTTGGGCATTCCATAAGTGAGGTTACCTAACACACGATAATGCGGAAACAAACGTGCATCTTGAAATACATAACCAATGCGTCTTTTGTTTGCAGGAATAAAAATATTTTTATCTGTATCAACTAAAGTCCGATTATTGAGGATAATCGTTCCGTGATCAGGCTTAGTTAAACCGCTAATAAGCTGGATCAGCGAAGATTTCCCCGATCCTGATAATCCAAACAATGCCGTCACACCTTTTGCAGGAACATTTAAATTAGCCTTTAATTGCATCTGCCCTAATTGTTTTTCTACATTAATTTCTAACATCAATTTGTCCTAATTTTTTTTGTGTTTGGCGAGCTAAATATTCTGAAATAATTAACGAAATTAGTGCTATTGCAATAGCAATCACACAAAGTCGCGCAGCAGCACCTTCCGCCCCAGGTGTCTCAATTAATGAATACATTGCAAGCGGTATCGTTTGTGTAACATCAGGAATGTTAGAAACAAAGGTAATAGTTGCCCCAAATTCACCTAAAGAACGAGCAAACCCCAATACAAATCCAGCTAAAATGCCTGGTAAGGATAACGGTAACGTAATTGTAAAAAATGTCCGAATATTACTTGCTCCCAATGTACGAGCGGCTTCTTCCAAACGTTGATCGATTTGTTCTAATGCTAAACGGATAGAACGAACAACTAGAGGGAAAGCAACAATAGCTGAGGCAAGTGCTGCACCATACCAACTAAATCCAAAGCTAAAGTCAAACCATTTCAGCAAGTACTTCCCAATCGCACCATTCCGCCCCATACTTACCAATAATAAATATCCAACAACAACAGGAGGTAAAACTAAAGGTAAATGCA
The DNA here is from genome assembly GCF_900638385.1 of Actinobacillus delphinicola. Lineage (NCBI taxonomy): Bacteria > Pseudomonadati > Pseudomonadota > Gammaproteobacteria > Pasteurellales > Pasteurellaceae > Actinobacillus > Actinobacillus delphinicola. Next base: position 53,602 of record NZ_LR134510.1, read on the forward strand.
CAAGTCCATTTAAGATAGATTTTCCATAAAATTGTTTTCTTGCTAATAACCATGCGACACATATTGCAAAAGGTAAACTCACCGTCATTGCTGTCAATGCTACTTTTAAACTCAAATTAATAGCATCTAACTCAGTAGTAGATAAAGCAAGGGAATGATAAAAAGTTTGAAGTGTCATAAACATTAAAATGATTCAAAATAATTTTTTATAGGTAAAAAAACATAAATTTTTCTGAAAATGTGGGCGTATCATACAAAGAATATAATCAAAATAAAATAAAAGAGAGATAAAGATCATTATATTAGCCTTTATCTCCAAATTTACTTAACGATTAATCCTATGTTAGGAGTATTTTATTTTGCTACAAAACCATAGCGTTCAAAAATTTTCTTACCTTCAGCAGAGGCTAAATAAGAAAGAAATTCACGGCTTTCTTTATTATCTTGCCCTTTAATAATTGATGCTGGATACAGAATTTTTGCATGACTTTCTGCTGGGAATGTCGCTACAATTTTTACTTGTTTACTCATTTTTGCATCTGTCGCATATACGATACCGAGTGGACTTTCGCCACGTTCGACATAAGCTAACGCCACACGAACATTTTGCGCACGTGCTAATTTAGCTTTCACGGCATCCCAATCTTTTAAGTAAGTCAATGCTTCTTTAGCATAACGACCTGCTGGTACTGCATCTGGATCGCCTACAGCTAAGTAACTGTTTCCTAATAATTTTACCCATGCAGGATTTTTTAAATCCACCTTAGAAACTTTACTATTTTCTGGTGCAATCATAACCAGTGAATTACTTACTAAATCAATACGAGAATCTTTTACAATCGCATCTTTATCTTGTAAATAATTCATCCACTTTTGGTTAGCTGAAATATAAATATTTGCAGGCGCGCCATTTTCAATTTGACGAGCTAATTTTGATGAAGATGCAAAAGAAAGTGAAATTTGATCTTTTGGATGAGATTTCAAAAATTCTAATGTAGCTTCTTCAATTGCATTGGTCATTGAAGATGCAGCAAATACCGTAATTTTAGCTTGAGCACTAACAGAAATAACCGCTGCAAATGTTGCTGCGATTAAAGTTTTTTTAAAGAAAGGCATACTTTTCTCCAAATTTTATATAAAACATTACATAATGCTTAATAATTATATGTCATTTGTAAAGGAAAAAGCTACATAAAAATTGTTTTTTTTTGTAGAATTACCTTGTCTCTTAACTCCAAATATAGGACTGCATATGTCAGTAAATGAAATACTTCTTACGATTAAATTACATCAGCAAATCTTTGTCGATCCAAAACGGATTCGGCTACTCAAAGCAATTGATGAAACAGGCTCTATTAATCAAGGTGCAAAACTTGCACAAGTAAGTTATAAAAGTGCATGGGATCATCTTGAAATGATGGATCGTGTTAGTCCACGACCACTCCTAGAAAGAAATGCAGGTGGGAAAAAAGGTGGTGGTACTAGACTTACCGCTTATGCTCATCGCTTACTTAAACTTTATCAACTCCTAGAAGATACGCAGAATACTGCTTTTGAGATTCTACAAAAAGAAGATATTCCGCTGGATAATCCACTCTTTGCTACCTCGCTATTCTCTTTACAAACGAGTGCTAGAAACCAATTTTTTGGTCGTGTGAGTGAATTGAAGAAAGAAAATGGTCACTACTATGTAGGAATTAATATTGCTGGTTTAAAAACGCAATTATGTGCTTGTATTACCCCACAAAGTGCTGCCCGCTTACAACTATCACTTGATAAAGATGTCATGTTTATGGTGAAAGCGCCATGGATTCGTGTTCACAAATCGCCAATTGATACACCATATAACCAATTCCAAGCTATCGTAAAATCTGTTCATGATCATGAAATGGTGATTGAATTTGGTAAAGGAAGCCAAGCAACGGAATGTGTTGTAGGGTTACGTGAAACGGGCTACCGTGTCGGTGATATTGTTTATTTCACAATCGATCCAGATCAAATTATTATTGCGAGTTTACTTTAACGGTACTGCTACTTCTCTAATCGATGTTCGGTCATAAAATTTTCCGAAAATTGAGGCGTAGCATTCACCTCAACTCAAAATAATAAAAAAACACCGCACTTTAAATGCGGTGTCGGTTTTTTTAGGTCAATCAATTCTTAGTGGAATTGCATACCGCCATCAATAATTAAAGTTTGGCCAGTCATACAATCAGAATCAGAACCTGCTAAGAAAGATACTGCGTTTGCAATTTCTTCTGGTTCAGTCAATTTACCTAATGCAATGTTTTTAGAGAATTGTTGCATTCCCCATTCATCGTCTTTACCTGCTTCAGCACCAACGCGATGAGCAATATCAAACATCATTGGTGTTTTAACAATTCCTGGTGCAAATGCATTTACAGTAATGCCTTCTGGAGCTAAATCACGTGCAGTTACTTGTGTAATACCACGAACGGCGAATTTTGTACCTGAGTATAGAGAAAGCATCGGATTACCAACAACACCTGCTTGTGATGTTGCATTGATAATTTTACCGCCATGTCCAAATTTTTTGAACATTTTATGCGCTGCTTGGGTACCCCAAATAATACTTGCTACATTGATGTGATAAACTTTATCAAACATTTCTGGTGTAATAGTATCAATTGGTGTAGTTGGACCAACACCTGCGTTATTGATGATAACGTTAAAATCACCAAATTTATTTGCCGCTTCTTCCACTACTTGGAAAAATTGATCTCGATTTGCTACATCGAGTTGATAAGCTGCTGCAGTTCCTCCTGCTTTAACAATTTCTTGAGCAACGCTGTTAGCGCCATCAAGATTCATATCTACCACCGCTACGGCAAAACCATCTTTGGCTAAACGATGACAAATTGCTGCACCAATTCCTTGTGCTCCACCTGTTACAAATGCGACTTTTTTGGTCATACTAGTCTCTCCCAAATTTATTACTCTATGAGTAAAAATTGTAATACGAGTCATACACTCAGTACAAACTCTCCATTTACATAATAACAAACAACAATTCTTTTGTATAATTACAAAAAGTTATCGTTATCACAACATTAACTTAGACAAGAATCATGTTTTCCAGTTCATAAATTTTAAGAAAAATTTACGTTCTTTTTTGTTAGCTGTAAAAAATCTACAGCGATATTCTCTGCTTCCTGCAGATAAAAATCAGGAGGCTCATAACCTTTAGGTAAATCATCCAATGATTTAAGTAATGGTTTTCCTTCTCTTTTAAAACGAGCATTAATTTCATCTAATTCTCGTTTTTCTATTCTATCATATTCTTTTTTACGTTCAGAATAATTAAGTGATAAATAACGTTTTTTATTAAATGCCTCTTGAAGGGCGATGTCATTTTCAATAGCCTTAAATTCTGGATTTTTTACAATCCGTTTTTGGTGCAATTTAATTAAAGTTGGCAAATAAGGTTTCAATGAAGGTAATTGCATATAAAATGCAGAAGAAATCTTATCCCAGGGTAATGCGTTTTTTTCAGTACTTTCACCATATTCCTTTTCATCGATAATTGCGGGGAAAAAGATGTCTGGTGTAACCCCTTTAATTTGCGTACTTCCGCCATTAATACGATAGAATTTCTGAATAGTATATTGCAAAATTCCTAAAGGTTTCACTCTAAGCGGATCATCAAATAATGGATTAATTAATGGTCGGCTTTGCTGAACAGTCCCTTTGCCATAAGAATTCTGCCCTAAAATAATCGCACGATGATAATCTTGCATTGCCGCAGCAAAAATTTCAGATGCTGATGCGCTGAATCGATCGATCATAATGAAAAGTGGTCCATCATAAACAAGTTGTCTATCAGGATCTTCATAAATATCAATACGATGATCGGTTCCACGAACTTGTACGATAGGTCCATCCGTAATGAATAATCCACTAAGTTCAATGACTTCACTAAGTGAACCGCCTCCATTTTCTCGCAAATCAATAATCAATGCCTGAATGCCTTTAGCCTTTGCTTCAGCGAGAAGTTTACGGACGTCTTGAGCGATACCGACATAAAAACTTGGGATTTTAATAACACCAATTTTTTTGCCATGGACGATATCTACTGTTAATTTCGCAGCCTGATCGGCTAATCTAATTTTTTCCCTTTCTAAACAAACGATGTGTGTTTTACCGCCTTTTTCTGGCTCGATTTCCAAATAAACTTTCGTTCCTTTTTTCCCTTTGACTTTATCGACAACATCACTTAAGCGCCAGCCAACAATATCTTCAATCTTATTTCGAGCTTGCCCTACGCCAATAATTTTATCACCAGGTCTCAGTTGTTTACTTTTAGCTGCTGGGGAACCAGGTACAATAGTACGAATAACAGTTTCATCATCATTCATTTGTAATGTTGCACCAATGCCTTCAATGGATAAATTCATTGTTTCGTTGAAACTTTTTGCTACCCGTGGAGCTAGATAGCTCGTATGCGGATCAAGGCTACGTGCAAATGCATTTAAGAATGTTTGAGTAATATCATCAGGATAGGTTTGAGTTAATCGACGAATCGCTAAATTATAGCGTTTTTCTAATTTCGCTTTAATTTCACGCCACGATTTTCCTTTTAATTTTTGAAGAATGATGTCATTTTCAACCCTTTCTTTCCAAAGCATATCAGCTTGAGCAACTGTTTGAGGCCACGCTGCTTTTGTCCGATCCACTTGAATTTTATCATTATTATTAAGATTAGGCTGATGTGCTAAAAGGGATAAAGCATATTGATAACGTTCATAACGTCGTTTTGCCATTAAATCATAGATAGCAAACGCACTTTGTAAATTACCTGCTGGCAATTCGTCATCAAATTTGTCACCATATTCTTTTCTTATCGCATCGATATCGCTTTGTAAGAAAATATCATGGTTATAATCTAAATTATCTAAGTAGCGATTCAGTATTTTTAAAGAAAAAGCATCATCTAAATGTATTTTCTCGTAATGAAACGTCATTAATCGTCGAGTTACACGAGCCGTTGCGACTTTATTCGACATTGTTGGTTGTGGTAAATGTATTACATCTTCTTTAATAGTGGGCTCTATACTCCAGCCTACTGTTGGTAATGAAGCAAATACTGCACCTAACATCGAATAGAAAATAACTTTACGATAAGAATTCAATTTCATATTAATTAAAAAATTCACTCAATCGCTACTGAAGATTTTATTATGCAAAAAGACGATCTGCACTTACGCTCATAACAAGGCCATTTCTAAATTCAACTCGAACAGTTCCTTCTTTATTTGTTTCAAGCACTGTTGCTTGTTGCACTTTTTCGCCTGCTTTAACTTTGACTAGACTGCCTTTTTCTAATTGTGAAATAGCTTCTAAAGAAAGAACTTCTAGTTTCGGTAATTGACGATTTTGACGTGTTTTTGAATGTTGAGATTGTGTACGTTTTGTTTTAGATGGTGCTACTTTACGTTTTGCCGCTTTTTCCGCTTGAGCAGCTTTACGTTCTGCTGCACGTTTTTCTGCAACCTTCGCTTTTGCTTCTGCTAATTGTTGTGCAGCAAACGCAACATGTTCTGCATCTAAAACGCCACAAGGATTACCATCTAAATCCACACGTTCTGCCCCTTCTCGACAACCATGTAAGTAACGCCAATTTGTTGTGTATGCACGCAATACTTGACGTAATTGTGTTTTACTTACTTTAGAATCATCAGCTAATCTAGCAGCAAGATCTTGGAAAATATTAATTTTTAAAGGTTTTGCTTCACCTTCTAAAATGAAACAGCGAGGAAATTTCTCCGCTAAATAAGTCAAAACTGCTTTGTTATTAGTAAATTTTTCGGAGGAGGTGGTAGCAGTGTTTTCCACAACGGTTCCCATCTTTTCCATTTCTGTCATAGGTTTATTCCTGTTCATTTGTTATAAAATTTTAAAAATCTCTCTCACAATGCTGAGAAAAGCTCATCCTATTTTATCGCAAAAAATTTTTAATTGGCAATCTTTGTCAAGCGAAGAACAACATGTCGGACCTTTTTGTGATTATTTTTTATACTGCATTTAAATATTACCTAACTACCCTCAAATAGCTACAAATTAAATAATGTCAATTTTTCTTTCTTTTTTAATCAGTTACGTATAAATATTCTTCAAAAATATCAGAGAATATAAATTTATTTCTGTTTATTGTTAAAAATTAATCAAAAAAAGAAATTATTCCTTTTCATTCCCCCCCAATACCTTTATCATTACCCTTCAAATTTTTGGGGACTTGCTTATGGTTAGCAAGTATTAATTATCATTACCTTTCCGGTATGTTTAGGGAGAAAACCAAAGCTAGTGGAAAAGACCATTCAAAAAAAACCAGTTATTGAACTCCGTTCTCTTAGTAAATCATTTGATGGTAAATCTATTATTAATAACTTTAATTTAACCATCAATCACGGCGAATTTTTAACAATTCTCGGTCCTTCAGGCTGTGGTAAAACAACTGTTTTACGTCTAATGGCTGGATTTGAAGAATTGGATTCAGGTTCAATTATTTTGGACGGTAAAGACGTTACTCATGTTCCTGCGGAAGCTCGTCATATTAATACGGTATTCCAAAGTTACGCCCTATTCCCGCATATGACCATTTTTGAAAATGTTGCTTTTGGTCTGCGTATGCAAAAAGTGCCTAATGCTGAAATTAAGACTCGTGTCATGGAAGCATTAAAAATGGTGCGTTTGGAAGAAATGGCAATGCGTAAACCTGACCAACTTTCTGGTGGTCAACAACAACGTGTTGCAATTGCTCGTGCGGTTGTTAATAAACCAAAAGTTTTATTATTGGACGAATCTCTTTCTGCACTTGACTATAAACTTCGTCAAGAAATGCAAAATGAATTAAAAGCGTTACAACGTAAACTTGGTATTACCTTCGTTTTCGTTACTCACGACCAAGAAGAAGCATTAACAATGTCTGATCGAATTATCGTATTAAATAAAGGTAATATCGAACAAGATGGCTCTCCTCGTGATATCTACGAAGATCCGAAAAATCTTTTCGTTGCGCGCTTTATCGGTGAAATCAATGTATTTGATGCAACTGTTATTGAACGTACCTCTGAAAATAAATTAAAAGCCAACGTTGAAGGTAAACTTTGCGAAGTGACAACAGATCTTCCTGTTGAAACTGGCGAAAAATTAAAAATCCTTCTTCGTCCTGAAGATATTGTTATCGAAGAATTAGATGAAAACGAAAAATCTAAAGCTATCGTAGGCTATATTGTTGATCGTAGTTATAAAGGTATGACTTTAGAGTCAACTGTTCAACTTGATCATAATGGTCAAAAAGTTTTAGTAAGCGAGTTCTTTAATGAAGATGATCCAAATATCGATCACAATGTGGGGCAACGTGTTGCACTCACTTGGTATGAAGGCTGGGAGGTTGTATTAAAAGATGAAAATAGCAAGTAATAGATTTCAACATTCAACTGTTGCAGTTATTTTTGGTTGGTTGCTGTTTTTCGTTCTTGTACCCAACATTTTAGTTTTAGCTGTAAGTTTTATGTCTAGTGATGGTAGTAATTTTTATAAAATGCCATTTACTTTACAAAACTACTTACATTTATTTGATCCACTTTACGCACAAGTGGTTTGGAATTCCCTTTATATGGCAGGGATTGCAACCATTATCTGCTTGATTGTGGGTTATCCTTTTGCATTTTTTGTTACAAAAATGCCTGTAAGATACCGTCCGTTACTATTATTTTTAGTAGTACTACCATTCTGGACAAACTCTCTAATCCGTATCTATGGATTAAAGATTTTCCTTGGGGTACGCGGACTATTAAACCAATTTTTATTATGGACACATATCATTGATAAACCGCTACGTATATTAAATACTGAGGTTGCTGTAATCATTGGTTTAGTATATTTATTACTTCCATTTATGATTTTGCCACTTTACAGTGCAATCGATAAATTAGATGGTCGTTTATTAGAAGCAGCAAAAGATTTAGGTGCAAACGGTTTCCATCGTTTCACCCGTATTATTCTGCCATTAACTATGCCAGGCATCGTTGCGGGCTGTTTATTGGTACTTTTACCAGCGATGGGAATGTTCTATGTAGCAGACTTACTTGGTGGTGCAAAAGTATTACTTGTCGGTAACGTCATTAAGAGTGAATTCTTAATGTCACGTAACTGGCCATTCGGTTCAGCAATCAGTATCGGTTTAACCGTACTTATGGCATTACTAATTTTAGTTTACTGGAAAACCAGCAAATTATTGAATAAGAAAATGGAGCTTGAATAATGCGTCGCTTTTTACACGGATCTTTTATGCTTTTGGTGTACGCTTTTTTGTACATCCCAATTATTATTTTAGTAACTAACTCGTTTAACCTTGATCGCTATGGGATGCATTGGCGAGGTTTTGGATTTAAATGGTATGAGCGTTTATGGAATAACGATACCCTAATTCAAGCTGCCATTCACTCAGTGACTATTGCATTCTTTGCGGCAACTTTAGCAACCATTGTCGGTGGTTTAACTGCTATCGCACTCTATCGCTATCGTTTCTATGGTAAACAAGCAGTAAATGGTATGTTATTCGTGGTAATGATGTCTCCAGATATCGTTATGGCGGTATCATTACTTGCATTATTTATGATTGTTGGCATCTCTTTAGGCTTTTGGTCTTTATTGCTAGCTCACATCACTTTCTGTTTACCATATGTTGTGGTCACTATTCTTTCGCGTTTGAAAGGTTTTGATGACAAAATGTTAGAAGCAGCACGTGATTTAGGTGCAAGTGAACCTGTTATTTTAGGAAAAATTATTCTACCGCTTGCATTACCGGCAATCGTGTCTGGTTGGTTATTAAGTTTCACCATCTCATTGGATGACGTAGTGGTTTCATCTTTCGTGAGTGGTGTAAGTTACGAAATTTTACCATTACGTATTTTCTCATTGGTTAAAACTGGTGTAACACCAGAAGTAAATGCATTAGCAACTATTATGATTGTACTTTCTCTCGTACTCGTGATTGGAAGTCAATTAATTTTACGCCGTAAAAATAAAGTTGCCTAAAGTCTTCACACACCATTAGAGATAGCTTAAAATACATAACGCCTTAATGATTCATTGAGGCGTTTTTTTATATTTTATTTTTATTAAAATTTGGAGAATAAAGCGATGAAAAAAATTGCTGGACTTTGTGGTCTTGGGCTAATCGCTGTAGCTTTAACGGGTTGTAATGACCAAGACAAAGATACGACAAAAACAAACGCCCCTGCCAACAATACGGTTTATCTTTATACTTGGACTGAATATGTTCCTGATGGGTTATTAGATGACTTTACGAAACAAACAGGTATCAAAGTTATCGTATCTAGTCTTGAATCCAACGAAACTATGTACGCAAAACTCAAGACTTTAGGCAAAAGTGCAACTTATGATGTAATCGCACCATCTAACTATTTCGTTTCTAAAATGGCAAGAGAAGGTATGCTTTTACCGCTTGACCATAGTAAATTACCCGTTATCAAAGAATTAAATCCTGATTGGTTAAACAAATCTTACGATCCAGGTAACAAATATTCTCTTCCTCAATTATTAGGTGCACCAGGTATCGCTTACAATACTACAGTTTATAATGGTAAAGACTTTACCAGCTGGGGGGATTTATGGCGACCAGAATATAAAAATAAAATTCAGTTACTTGACGATGCACGTGAAGTCTTTAATATTGCACTATTAAAAATGGGTGAAAATCCCAATACACGTGATCCTAAAGTTATTAAAGCTGCTTATGAAGAACTATTAAAACTTCGTCCAAATGTCCTCGCTTTTAGTTCCGATAATCCTGCAAATTCTTTTATTTCAGGTGAGGTAGAGTTAGGTCAACTTTGGAATGGATCTATCCGTATTGCTAAAAAAGAAGGTGCACCAGTTAATCTTGTGTATCCAAAAGAAGGTCCTGTACTTTGGGTAGATACCCTTGCCATTCCTAAAACAGCCAAAAATCCAGAAGGCGCACTTAAATTAATTAACTATATGTTAGGTGCGAAAGCAGCAGCCAAACTTACGCTCGCAATTGGCTACCCAACATCAAATATGGAAGCGTTAAAACTTCTTCCTAAATCTATTACTGAAGATCCAGCAATTTATCCACCAGCTGAGATCTTAAAAAATAGTTACTGGCAAGAAGATGTAGGTGATGCAATTCGTTACTACGAAGACTATTATCAACAACTTAAAGCCGCAGAATAATCTTCCTAATCAAAAGCCAGTTTAAATAAACTGGCTTTTCTTTTATCCCTATTTATTTTGTTATTTTTTATGCTAGTATGCAAAAAGTCTCATACTTTGAAGGATAGCTTATGAAATTAATCTCGAAAAAATTTCTCATCTCTTTCTCCATCTTTTTTGCTGTTACCTCACTCGCATGTACTGGCATTAGCATTAAAACCACACAAAATGATCTTCTCCAAGCACGTACCGTTGAATACGGAGAGGGACATCTTAATAGCGAGCTTATCATTACGCCACGTGGACAAACGTTCCAATCCTATACACCAGATAAAAAACCGAATGGCTTGAAATGGGTTAACCGTTATGGATACGTTGGTATTTCAATGATGTTCCCAATTTTTATTGGAGAAGGCTTAAATGAAAAGGGATTAAATGCAGGTATTTTCTACTTCCCGCATTACGGCAGTCTTGCTCCTTATCAGTCTAAATTAGCAAGTAGCTCCCTTTCTGATATGGAATTTGTAAAATGGGTTTTAGGAAATTTTGCAACAGTTGCAGAAGTAAAAGAAGCGCTGAAAAAGATTCGTATCATTTCCCTCGGTGAACAAAATGGTGAACCTCTGCCAACTGGACACTGGCGCATTGCTGATAAGACTGGTGCAAACGTCGTTTTAGAAATTACAAATAAAGGTCAAATCCACTTTTACGATAATAAAGTTGGCGTACTAACCAATAGTCCAGATTATGATTGGCAAATCAAAAACTTAAATAACTACATTAACCTCTACGCAGGCAATGCACCAGACTATAAACAAGATAACCAACAACTTTTCTCATTTGGTGCAGGAACTGGCATGTTAGGTTTACCTGGTGATATCACGCCACCATCACGATTTGTCCGTGCATTTTTCTATGTAAAAACACTCCCTACTCCAAATAACGCAGAATCAGGTGTTTTAAGCGCTTTCCATATTCTAAATAACTTTGATATTCCAATCGGCGTAGAATATAGCCATGCGCACCAACGCTATATTCCGAAAGATTTACTAACCGCAACGCAGTGGACGACGGTGAGCGATTTGTCTAATGATATTTTCTATTATAAATCCATGAACAACCCAGAAATTAAAATGGTTGATTTGAAGAAAATTGATTTTGCAAAAATTTCTCCGAAAATCTTGCCGTTAGATAAAGATAAAATTTTTCATTCCATAAACCTAAATGAGGACTAAATTATGTTAACTGATTTAACAGGAAAAACTGCCATCGTTACGGGGGCAGGTAACGGAATCGGTAAAGCATCAGCCCTAATTTTAGCGAAATATGGTGCCAATGTTGTTTGTGGTGATTTACATATTGAAACAGCTAAAGAAACTGCGGCTCTTGCCGAAAAATTTGGTGTACATGCTTGTGGCGTTCAATGCGATGTCACTAATGAAAAAGACCTAGAAAATCTCGTTAAAACTGCCGTTGCGAATTTTGGAAGTGTTGAAATCCTTGTCAATAACGCAGGAGGCGGCGGTGGCGGTCGTGAAAATTTTGCGGGGCTTACTTTAGATTATATTGAAAAAATTTACCGCTTAAACGTTTTCAGTATCTACAAACTTTCTCAATTATGCGCACCTTATATGGAAAAAGCAGAATACGGTTCTATCATCAATATCACCTCCATGGCAGGTGAAATGGCGACGCACAATATGAGTGTATACGGAAGTTCGAAAGCAGCCCTCAATCAATTAACCAAATATATGGCAGTCGACCTTGGTCCATTCATCCGTGTAAATGCTATCGCCCCAGGTGCAATCAAAACGGACGCCCTCAACTCCGTTTTAACGCCAGAAATGGAAGAAAAAATGCTTACCAACACTCCGCTAAAACGGTTAGGTAATGTCGAAGATATCGCTAATGCCGTGCTTTACTTCGCAAGCCCAATGAGTGCTTGGACAAGTGGGCAAATTCTTGCCGTAAATGGAGGCGGTAGTCAAAGTTTAGATTAAATCATTTCAGGGTAATAAATAATATAGGAGTCTATGATGTTAAAATTTATAAAACCCACTTTTTTCACACTTTGTATTGCGACAGCGAGTGCTAATGCACTCGCCCTTCCGCATATTGCCGTCCTTGCCACAGGGGGAACCATTGCTGGCGCGGGAGAATCGGCAACACAATCCAATTATACGGCAGGTAAATTAAGTGTAAATCACCTCGTTACTGCTGTACCTGCACTTGCAAAAATAGCAGATATCACCCCGATTCAAGTCGCACAAATCGGTAGCCAAGACATGACAGATGATGTGCAATTAGAACTTGCCAAAACGATTAATCGTGATTGTAGCGATTATGATGGTTTTGTAATTACACATGGTACCGATACACTGGAAGAAACTGCCTATTTCCTACAACTTACCACGCAATGCCAAAAACCTATTGTCCTTGTCGGTGCAATGCTCCCTTCTACCGCACTTGGTGCTGATGGTCCACGTAATCTTTACAATGCCGTGGTTACAGCTAGTGATCCAGAAACCGCACACAAAGGTGTGGTAGTAAGCATGAATAACATCATTCTCAGCGCCCGCGATGTCATTAAAACCAATACATTACAGACTGATGCATTTAAAGGTGCGAATTACGGCAAGCTTGGGACTATCATCAATGGTAAAGTCCACTATGAGCGCCAACCTGCTCGTCTCTATGAAACGGCTCCATTTAACATCACAAATATCACTGAATTACCGAAAGTCGGCATCGTCTATAATCACGCAGGCGCACAAGCCGTACAAACGAATGCACTTATTGCTGCAGGTTATCAAGGTATTGTAAGTGCTGGTGTGGGTAATGGTAATATCCACAAAAATATTTGGAAGGCACTTGAAAAAGCAACCAAAGACGGCATCGTTGTGGTACGCTCATCTCGTGTACCAAGTGGTCCAACTACAAAATCAGGTGAAGTTGATGATAAAGCTCAACACTGGGTAGCTGCTGGCGATCTCAGCCCACAAAAAGCCCGTATTCTCCTCCAACTCGCCCTTACCCAAACCCATGATTGGCAAAAAATCCAACAGGATTTTGATAAATATTAAATAAAAAATCACGCCCCAATTTTCATAAAATTTTATGATTTTCGGGGCGTGATTGATTAATTTTTATTTAATTAATATTGATGGAGCTGGGGGGAGTTGAACTGTCGTCTGAATTTGTATCCCATTAAAGTAAAAATAAAAAGGTCACATCGCTGTGACCTTTTGTTATTTTTATAAATCTTTAACGATTTCTTCTACGCTTTGTTTTGCATCGCCAAACAGCATTTCAGTATTATCTTTAAAGAATAGTGGGTTTTGTACCCCTGCATAACCAACTGCCATTGAACGTTTAAAGACAACAACATGCGCTGCTTTCCAAACTTCCAATACTGGCATGCCTGCGATTGGGCTATTCGGATCTTCTGCCGCTGCTGGGTTTACGGTATCGTTTGCACCGATAACTAATACAACATCTGTTGATGGGAAATCTTCATTGATTTCATCCATTTCGTGAACGATATCGTAAGGTACTTTAGCTTCCGCTAATAATACGTTCATGTGTCCTGGTAAACGACCTGCAACTGGGTGAATCGCAAAGCGAACTTCTTTGCCCATTGCACGTAATTTTTGAGTTAAATCTGCGATTGGGTATTGTGCTTGTGCAACGGCCATACCATATCCTGGAACGATGATAACAGATTGTGAATCTTTCAATAATTCTGCTACATCTTTTGCACTTGTTTCATGATATTCACCTTGTTCAACATCACTTGAAACTTGAACATCGTTACCAAAACCACCTGCAATTACGCTGATGAATGAGCGATTCATCGCTTTACACATGATATATGAAAGGATCGCACCAGAAGAACCTACTAACGCACCAGTTGTGATAAGAAGGTCATTATTTAGCATAAAACCTGCCGCTGCCGCTGCCCAACCAGAGTAAGAGTTAAGCATAGACACTACCACTGGCATATCTGCACCACCGATTGATGATACTAAGTGCCAGCCAAATGCTAATGCAATAATGAGCATTAAAAGTACTGGGAACAAGTTGCTTGGATCTTTAACGAATACGATAAGTAAAAGTGCTGATACGATTAACGCCGCTAAATTTAATTTATGGCGATGTGGTAACATCAATGCACGTGATTTTACTTTACCGCTTAATTTACCGTAAGCCACTAATGAACCTGTGAAAGTAACCGCACCGATGAAGATACCAAGGAAAACTTCAACATTGTGAATATTTTCCATTGCTGGTGCCATCGTTTCGTGTAAACCATAACTATTGAAACCAACAAGAACGGCTGCTAAACCAACAAAGCTGTGTAAAATTGCCACCAACTCTGGCATTTCTGTCATTTCAACTTTCATTGCTTTACGTACACCAATAATAGCGCCGATAAGCATCGCTAAAATGATCCACACGGTTCCACGACTTTCTGGAGAGAAAATGGTAACAATCAGGGCGATTGCCATACCAATAATCCCATACCACGCACCTGCTTTCGCCGTTTCGTGTTTAGAGAGTCCAGCCAGACTCATGATGAAAAGTAATGCGGAAACAATATACGCCGCATGAACAAAACTTAATGACATATTTGTTTCTCCTTATTATCCTTTTTTGAACATAGCAAGCATACGTTGAGTCACTTTAAAGCCACCAAAAATATTGATGCTTGCAACTAAAATTGCAATAAAGGCAAGTAAACTAATAAAGAATCCGCCTTGTGCAATTTGTAATAATGCGCCGACGATAATAATCCCCGAAATTGCATTGGTTACCGCCATTAATGGTGTATGTAGCGCATGGCTAACATTCCATACAACGTAGTAACCCACTACACAAGAAAGAATAAATACAGAGAAGTGTGTTAAGAAGGCCATTGGCGCCATTGCCGCAATCCATAAGAAAATAATTGCAGCTAATGCCATTAATCCATATTTTTTCTTCGCACTCATTGGTTCTTTTTCTGCTTTTTTGGCAACAGGCGCTGCTTGCGGTTGTGTTTTTGGTTGTGCAGAAACTTGAATTGGTGGTGCTGGCCAAGTAATTTCACCATCTTTTACTACGGTAACATGACGAATAATCACATCATCAAAATTAAGCACTAATTCCCCATTTTTTTCAGGGCAAAGTAGTTTTAATAAATTTACTAAGTTTGTACCGTAAAGTTGTGAAGATTGTGTCGGTAAACGGCTTGGTAAATCAGTATAACCAATAATTTTTACTTGGTTACTAGTTGTAACAATTTTATTCGCTTTGGTTAATTCGCAATTACCACCTGTTGCAGCCGCCAGGTCAACGATAATGCTACCTGGTTGCATGCTTTCCACCATCTCTTTAGTGATAAGACGTGGAGCGGGTTTGCCTGGAATAAGTGCTGTCGTGATAATAATATTCACTTCTTTAGCTTGCTCTGCATAAAGTGCTTCAGCACGACGGTTAAATTCATCTGACATTACTTTTGCATAACCATCGCCACTGCCGCCTTCTTCTTTGAAATTAATTTCAAGGAAGCTTGCGCCCATACTTTCAACTTGTTCTTTTACTTCTGGACGAGAGTCAAAAGCTAGAACAATCGCACCAAGGCTATGTGCAGTACCAATTGCAGCTAAACCTGCAACACCTGCACCGATAACTAATACTTTTGCTGGTGGTACTTTACCTGCCGCAGTAATTTGACCTGTAAAGAAACTACCGAATTGATTTGCGGCTTCTACAACTGCACGATAGCCTGCAATGTTTGCCATTGAACTTAGTGCATCCATTGATTGTGCACGTGAAATTCGAGGAACAGCATCCATTGCTAATACATTGATTTTTTTATCTTTTAATTTTTGCATTAGTTCTGGATGTTGAGCTGGCCAAATGAAACTAATTAAGGTTGCACCTTCTTTCATCATGGCAATTTCATCATCTTCTGGCGGATTAACTTTTAAAATCAGATCTGACTGCCAAACTTCAGCGGTTTTTTCAATAGTCGCGCCCGCCGCTACATAGGCTTTATCTTCAAAATCTGCATTTAAGCCAGCATTTTTTTCTATCATCACTTCAAAACCGAGTTGCAACAGTTGTTGCACGGTTTTTGGTGTGGCTGCAACACGATTTTCATTTTTTAGCCTTTCTTTAGGTACACCAATTTGCATAATGTTTCCTCAAAATAATTAATAAAAAATAAGCTATTCGCTTACCCCATTGAGTTTAGTCAACTATTCTTACTATACATTTAATTCCCAATATTAAAAAGTGGAAAATATTCAATTTATTCAATAGGTCAACTAAAAACCCTCTCCATTCTAAAATGAATAATATACTTTAATTTATAATAAAAGCATGCTTTTTTATTCCTTTTATATTATGCTTAAAAACGGTTTAAAAACATACAACAATTGTGTAATTTTTCTATTACTAAGGAGGATTAACATGCAATTTCCTTCACTTAAATCAGCAAAGCTTATCCACCGCTACAAACGATTTATGGCAGATGTTGAGCTACCTAATGGCTCTCAACTGACACTACACTGCGCCAACACGGGGAAAATGACAGGTTGCGCCGATCCTGGAGATACAATTTGGTATTCAGATTCACATAGTACAACGCGTGAATATCCTTGTTCTTGGGAATTAACACAACTAAATAATGGTGACTTAGTCTGCATCAATACGCAACGTGCAAATGCTTTGGCTATTGAAGCGATTCATAATCATTTAGTGCCAGAATTAGATAGCTATGAACATATTGTTACAAATGTCAAATCAGGAATAGAAAACAGTCGAATTGATGTACTATTAACTAACGGTCCCCAACCCGATTGTTATATGCAAGTAAAGTCTGTCACCTTAGTGAACAACCATACAGGTATGTTTCCTGATACAGAAACAACTCGTGATCAAAAACATCTCCGTGAACTGATTGAATTACATGAAAAGGGTTATCGTGCAATTGTTTTTTTCTGCGGTTTACATGAAGGGATTGAAAGTTTTGAGCCATCTATACAAAACGATCCTGAGTATTCTTCTCTTTTAATGGAAGCTATGGCAAAAGGTGTTGAGGTTTATGCTTACGCTTGTAAATTTATGCGTGATGGTCAATACCCAACAGGTATGCAACTCACTCATACCGTCCCTGTTATAAATAATTACAAAAATAAATGATAATTATTATCATTAATATTGACATGCATTTTTTATTTTATATAATGCATCCCAACCTCGTTAGTGAAAATACAAATAGCACTCACTCCATATTAGCGCCTGCTGTCTCCCCCAATAGTCAGGCGTTCTTTTTTATAAAAATTCTCTATTACATAATTTTATTAGACTTCTTATACTCAGATCTTTAATTTTTAATCATAATCCTTATAATGAGGCAGTTTTATATAAAAAAATTATAAAGGATTTTTAAATGACCGATATTGAAACTGTTCTCGTTGAACTTAAACGTGGCGTTGATCAAATTTACTCTGAAAATGATTTAATTGAAAAACTAAAAGAAAAGCGCCCACTCCGTGTAAAATTAGGTGCAGATCCAACAGCACCTGATATTCATTTAGGCCATACCGTTGTACTTAATAAACTTCGCCAATTCCAAAACTTTGGTCATGATGTTTATTTCCTTATCGGCGATTTCACTGCAACTGTTGGTGATCCATCTGGTAAAAATGCAACTCGTCCGCCACTTTCTCGTGAAGACGTATTAAAAAATGCGGAAACTTATAAGGAACAAATTTTCAAAATTTTAGATCCTGCTAAAACTCACGTTGTATTCAATTCACAATGGTTAAATGAATTAGGTACAGTAGGCATGATCCGTCTTGCGTCTAACTACACTGTTGCTCGTATGCTAGAACGTGACGACTTCAAAAAACGTTTTGCAAACAACCAATCTATCGCAATTCATGAGTTCATTTACCCACTTCTACAAGGTCAAGACTCCGTTGCATTAGAAGCAGATGTAGAACTTGGTGGTACCGATCAAACCTTTAACCTATTAATGGGGCGTGAATTACAAAAAGCTGCTGGTCAAAAACCACAGGTTGCTATGACACTTCCGCTTCTTGTTGGTTTAGACGGCGAGAAAAAAATGTCTAAGTCATTAGGTAACTATATTGGCGTGGATGAAGCACCAAATGATATGTTTGGCAAAGTGATGTCAATTTCTGATGAATTAATGTGGGATTGGTACAACCTACTCTCTTTCCGCCCATTAACTGAAATTGCTCAATTTAAAGAAGAAGTAGCGAATGGTCGCAACCCTCGTGATGTAAAAATTCTTCTAGCCAAAGAAATTATTGCCCGTTTCCACGATGAAGCTGCAGCAGACGCAGCAGAACAAGACTTCATTAATCGTTTCCAAAAAGGTGCAATTCCTGATGAAATGCCTGAATTAACATTATCTCATGAACTCCCGCTTGCAAACGTATTAAAAGAAGCAAACCTTGTTGCTTCAACTTCTGATGCAAATCGCATGATTAAACAAGGTGCAGTAAAAATTGATGGTGAAAAAGTTTCTGATGAACAAGCAAAACAACCTTTAGCAAAAGGAACTGCGGTTTATCAAGTTGGTAAACGTAAATTTGCACGTATCACCTTAAACTAACCCCAAATTAGACGACTTATTTAGAGAAAAAAGAATGGAAAATATTTATTTACCAAGTGAGGTTCAACTTCGTCAATGGGGTGAAAAACTCATGCATGCAATTTTGAATACCCCTCGCACTCAGGGCGTTGTCATTTATCTAAATGGTGATCTTGGGGCTGGGAAGACGTGTCTTAGTCGTGCCATGATTCAAAGTTTGGGCTTTCAAGGTCGTGTAAAAAGTCCAACTTATACGCTTGTTGAAGAATACGATCTTCCAGAAATATTTATTTATCATTTTGACCTATATCGATTAGCCGATCCTGAGGAACTCGCATTCATGGGTATTCGGGATTATTTTAATGCTAATACACTCTGCTTAATCGAATGGTCTTCTCAAGGTCAAGGCTTTTTACCACCTGCGGATTTGGTAATTGATCTTCAATATGTCGATGATGCACGTTCCCTAGCTATACGTGCAAATACCCCTATGGGAAATAATATTTTAAATCAATTGAGATGAGATCAATGCGTAACCTTATTCGCTTATTTTTACTCTGTATTATGCTGCCTAGCTCTGTCTGGGCAGCTGATGTTTGGACGATTGCAATCGATCCAGGTCATGGTGGTAAAGATCCTGGGGCAATTGGACGACGCTTACATATTTATGAAAAAAATGTCACTTTTTCAGTGGCACAACAGTTAAAAGCGTTATTAGATAAAGATCCTCGCTTTAAACCCGTTTTAACACGTACCGGCGATTATTTTATTCCTGTCCCAGAACGTTCTGAAATTGCTCGTAAAGCAAAAGCAAACTATCTCGTATCTATCCATGCGGATAGTACCCGTAACCCCCACGCAAAAGGCGCTTCCGTTTGGGTGCTTTCAACACGCCGTGCCAATAGTGAAATGGGGCGTTGGCTGGAAGATCATGAAAAACGTTCAGAACTCTTAGGGGGTGCAGGTGCTGTTTTAGCATCACATAATGAAAAATATTTAAATAAAACGGTACTAGATTTACAATTCCGCCACAGCCAACGTGTTGGTTATCAACTAGGGCAAATTGTTTTAAGAAACTTTAAAAAAATTACTCCACTTAGCCGTAACACACCACAACATGCAAGCCTTGGTGTATTACGTTCTCCAGATATTCCTTCAATTCTCGTTGAAACAGGATTTGTGTCTAACCCACAAGAAGAACGCCAACTTAATTCTTTAGCCTATCGGAAAAAGCTTGCTTTCATGATTTATGAAAGTCTTGCACAATATTACAACCAACAAATGGCAATAAAAGAAAGATTTGAGCGTCAAAACCGTATCAATAGTTCGCTAGTTGATAGCGGAAAACGTCACCGTGTAAAACGGAGAGAAACCTTATCGTCTATTGCTCGTGAATACAATGTCTCGGTGCAAGCATTACAAGAATTTAATCATCTAAAACGTCCAAATATTTGGGTAGGACAATTACTTAAAATTCCAGCGAAAGCACCTGTAAATAAAACATCGCCATCACAGTCACAATCCGTGAAAAAAGAACTGGTCGATCCTTTTTCTGTTTTGAATATGCAAAAAGAAAAAACACTACCGGATATTTATATTGTTAAACGTGGCGATACCTTGATGTCAATTTCACGTAAATATGGTGTACCGTTAAGTAAACTTGAAAAACTAAATCCTTATAGTCGTCATGGCAAGGTATTTATTGGTCAACGTTTACATCTACAATAGGATTTTAAAATATGTCAATAAAATTATTAAGCCCGCAACTTGCTAACCAAATAGCAGCTGGCGAAGTAGTAGAACGTCCTGCGTCGGTAGTAAAAGAACTGGTAGAAAACAGTTTAGATGCGGGTGCTAGCCAAATTTTTATTGATATTGAAAATGGTGGAGCAAGATTAATCAAAGTGCGTGATAATGGTTTTGGTATTCCTAAGGCAGAATTAGCCCTTGCACTTGCCCGCCATGCTACGAGTAAAATCCATACCTTAGATGATCTAGAAAATATTTTAAGCCTCGGTTTTCGTGGTGAAGCGTTAGCCAGTATAAGTGCCGTTTCTCGTCTTACCCTCACCTCTCGTCCAGAGGCACAATCAGAAGCGTGGCAAGTTCATACCGAAGGTCCGAATATGGATGCGATTATTGAGCCTGCCGCCCATCCTATCGGCACCTCTATAGAAGTTGCTAACCTCTTTTTTAATACGCCCGCACGCCGTAAATTTTTACGTACTGAAAAAACAGAATTTGGGCATATTGATGAAGTGATTCGCCGTATTGCACTTGCTAAACCCCGTATTGGTATTCAGTTGACTCATAATGGGAAGATTTTGCGCCAATACAAAATAGCCCAAGATGAAAGACAAATTTTAAAGCGTCTCGCCTCAATTTGCGGTGAAAATTTTGTCAAAAAAGCGTTGCAATTAGATTGGCAACATGGTCCTCTACATATTCACGGTTGGATTAGCCAAATTCCATTAAAAAATAATAGTGAAATTCAATATAGCTATATCAATGGGCGTATGGTTAAAGATAAAGTCATTCTACATGCCATTCGTCAAGCGTACGCACCCTTTATGCAAGGCGAACAACAACCAGAATTTGTTTTATTTCTGGATATTGATCCTACTGAAGTGGATGTAAACGTCCATCCAACCAAGCATGAAGTACGCTTTCATCAAGCTCGTTTAATCCATGATTTCATTTATCAAGCCATTTCTGATGCCTTTAATCAGCAACCATCGCTTGTGGAAGCAACTAAACTTGCTCAACCCCAAATACAAGATATGGAAAGTAGTCAAAATGAAATTCATGAGCAAAAAGGAGTATGGCAAACCGCCACTCATCCTCACACTCCTCCGCTTTTTGTAGAAAAATCGACGAATCGCCAAGCTGCAGGTAAAAATATTTTTACCGATGTGCAAAATAATCATTTTGAGAAAAAATCACTTTCTTCAACAAAACTTGAAAATACGCTTTATAATGAATTAGTCAAAGAGGTAAAACCAAAAACCTCTGTTATTAACGAGACAAAGAGTAAGAATACGGACGTAATAGCGTCATCTACCATAACTACCGCTAGTATTTCTACTTTACAGGCTGACGGATTATTAAAAGCACTTACGCTTATTTCTGGTGCATTATTATTACAATGGCAAGAAACCTGTTATTTACTATCACTCCGTAAATTACAACAACTTGATATCCAATTACAATTGTCAAAAGCGAAGGTAGAAACAACTCCATTATTGATTCCAATTACTTTGCGTCTGGATAATAAACAACATCAATGTTGGGAGTTACAAAAAACCTTCTTTAATCAAATTGGTTTTGTCGTTATCCCTCAACAAGCACAGCGTATTAGCATTACACATGTGCCTAAAAGTTTACGCCAACAAAACTTACAACAACTCATATTAAAACTTCTCTCCCATTCTTTTGAGAATTTTAATGATTTTATTCAAGCACTCTGTCAACAAATAACGTTATCTCCAATTACGCAATTTTGTGATGGTGTCAGAATTTTAAGTGATGTGGAACAGCATTTAACGCAAGATAAATCATCTCTTACGTCCTTGCTTATTCCCATTGATTTACAACCTTATTTGGAACATTTATGAACAAACCTTTAGGTATCTTCCTTATGGGACCAACTGCGGCAGGAAAAACTGATCTCGCAATTGATCTCTATAAACATTTACCCGTAGAAATTATCAGTGTTGATTCTGCTTTAATTTATAAAGACATGGATATCGGGACAGCAAAACCGACCGCTGCAGAATTAGCACAAGCGCCACACCGCCTCATTGACATCAAAGATCCCGCACAAACTTATTCAGCGGCCGATTTCCGTCAGGATGCATTAAATGAGATGCATGAGATTACCCAACAAGGAAAAATTCCTCTACTTGTCGGAGGAACCATGCTGTATTACAAAAGTTTATTAGAAGGACTTTCTCCGCTCCCCTCTGCTGATGAAAATATTCGTGCTGAAATTGAACATGAAGCAGAAAAATTTGGTTGGCAACATCTTCATCAAAAATTGGCAGAAATTGATCCTGTATCTGCTAAACGCATTAATCCAAATGATAGCCAACGTATCAATCGTGCGCTTGAAGTCTTCTATATTAGCGGTAAAACACTTACAGAACTTAGCCAACAAAAAGGCGAAGAATTACCATACAATATTCTACAGTTCGCAATTTCACCGCCAGAGCGCCATATTTTACATGACCGCATAGAAAAACGTTTTCATAAAATGATTGATCTAGGTTTTCAGGCAGAAGTAGAAAAACTTTATCAACGTGGAGATTTACATGAAAATTTACCTTCCATCCGTTGTGTAGGCTATCGTCAAATGTGGGAATATTTACGTGGTGATTATAATCATGATGAAATGGTATTCCGTGGAATTTGTGCAACCAGACAATTAGCAAAACGCCAAATTACTTGGCTAAGAGGTTGGAATACACCACTTACTTGGCTAGACAGTAATCACCCAGATATTGCTCGTAATATTATTGCGCAAAAAATAGAATATTTAAATTTATAAATTTGAGTAATGACAAGTAACTAATTTATTGTTATATTTAGTCAATGAGGTCTCCTCATATCATAAAATAAACGAAAAAAGGAAATCAAAATGGCAAAAGGGCAATCACTACAAGATCCTTATTTAAATTCATTACGTCGTGAACGTATTCCTGTATCAATTTATTTAGTTAACGGTATTAAATTACAAGGTCAAATCGAATCTTTCGATCAATTTGTAATTTTATTAAAAAATACTGTTAATCAAATGGTTTATAAACACGCAATTTCAACCGTTGTACCAGCTCGTGCTGTATCTCATCATAGTACGACTGCTACGGGGCATGCTTCAACAGAGGAACAGGAAACAACCATTTCTGCTGAATAATTTTTTATTCTTTTGTCGTTTAATAAAAAATATTCTCATGAAATGTTACCAAAAAAAGAGAAAGTCTAAACTTTCTCTTTTTATTTATAAATTATTTTATTTTCTTCGCTAACATTGTTGCAAAACGTAATTTGATACGATTACCATTCGCATCTGTACGATGCAATTCACCAATATCTTCATTGTATTTAATTAATTCCCAATCTTTATAATAATTCGCTAATTCTTGACTTTGGAAAGGAGAAGAAAAACCAATTGTGCAAGGATAATCTTTCGCATCTAGCGCAACAACAATTAAATTATAACCTCCCACATTCGTATGTTCTTGCATATTATTAATAATCATTGGTAAACGATCACGATTTAAGAACATCATTACGACTGTTGATAGAATAAAATCATAATTTTCTTGAATATCCGCATTATTAATATCATAAACATAAGTATTAATATTTAGTTTTTCTTCTTTAATTACATTACGTAAAAAATCAATACTTAATTGATTTTGATCGCAAGATGTAACATTAAATCCTAATGAATCTAAATAAAGCGAATTACGTCCACGCCCACAACCTAAGTCCAATGTTTTACAAGGTGCAATAATTTTACTTGCTGCTACCACTTCGGAATGGGTTGCAGTTAACGCATATTTTTTAGTATAAAACACGGACTTATCACAATAAAATGATAATTGGCAACGAAGATCCGAACTTTCTGGTTTCACTTTATGCCAAACTTGTGGTTCAAGCATTGGTGGTTGATGTTCTTTGTCATAAACGTGTTCGCTTAATACATTGCCATCATCATCTAATAAATAAAAACGTAGTTCACCTGAAAATATCGTTAATTTTGCCCAAGTCCCCGCCTGAGTATTATGTTTAGTTTGAAAGCCTTCTGGCAGAGTAGTTGCTGTCCATTCTGGCATTTTTTTATAACAAATAAGATCTGATGACATAGCCTTCTCCTAATATGATAAAAGTATGAATATACTAGATTTACATTACCTAGATTACAATGCAAAGATTTACATTTATAACTATTTTATATTAATTGACGAATTAAGTCGGATTTTTTTGATAAAAAATCGCAAAAATTTGTTGAGCTTGTTACAATGACGCCACAATAATCGTAAAAATTTATGGAATATTTATGCCAACAACATCACAATTCTCCAAAGAAGATCAACAATTTATGCAACTTGCACTCGAACTCGCCAAGCAAGGAATTTATACCACATCCCCAAATCCGCGAGTAGGTTGTGTTTTAGTCAAAAATGGTGAAATTGTGGGAAAAGGTTTCCATGCTAAAGCAGGTAAAGGACATGCAGAGGTCATGGCATTAAAAGATGCAGGCGAAAATGCCAAAGGTGCCACAGCGTATGTCACGCTTGAGCCTTGCTCGCATTATGGGCGTACCCCTCCTTGTGCACTTGGGCTTATTAATGCTGGTGTAAGTCGTGTTGTCGCGGCCATGCAAGATCCTAATCCTCAAGTAGCAGGACGAGGTTTAAAAATGCTCGCAGATGCGGGTATTGAAACGCAGGTGGGGTTACTATCCGAACAAGCAGAGCTGCTCAACCGTCCTTTCTTAATGCGAATGCGCCAAAACCGCCCATTCGTACAATTAAAAATGGCAATTAGCTTAGATGGCCGTACAGCAATGGCAAGTGGTGAAAGCAAATGGATCTCCAATGAGCAATCCCGTGCCGATGTCCAAAAACTAAGAGCGGCAAGCTGTGCTATTTTATCTACGAGTGCAACCGTATTACACGATGATCCTCGCCTGAACGTTCGCTATGAGCAGTTTCCCGATGATTTAAAAGCCCAATATCCACAAGAAAAATTGCGTCAACCTGTCCGTATTATTTTAGATAATCATCATAAAGTGCGCCCAACGGCACGCCTTTTTGAATGTGATGCACCCGTCTGGTTAATCAGTTCAACCCCCCGTGATTTAGCTGATTATCCCGCGAATTGCGATCAAATCATCGTGCCGAATCATGATTTTATTGATCTTCCTGCCCTACTTCGTATTCTTGCAGAACGCCAAATCAATGCTCTATGGCTGGAAGCAGGCGCAACACTTGCTGGTGCTTTTATTGAAAATAAACTCGTTGATGAATTAATCGTTTACCTTGCACCCAAAATTCTCGGTGATAAGGCGCGTGGATTTTGTAAATTACCTCATTTAACTCATCTTGCAGACGCATCAAATTGGGAATGTAAACAAATAGAAACGTTTGGCAGTGACATTAAATTAACGTATTATCCGAAGTAATAAATTCATCATAAATTTTAACGAAAATCAGGGCGTATTTTATAAGGTAGGGATAACTTATGTGGAAAAGAATTGTACAATCTATCATCTTAGGACTCGTTGCTGCAGCTCTCGTAATCGCCTTATCCCCACAAGATAAATTAGCCATTAAAAATCTATTCGCACCGCAACCCATGTCGTTTAACCAAGCGGTGCGCATTGCATCACCAGCAGTGGTAAATGTTTATAGCCAATCTTTTGAGGGAAACTTACAAGATCCCCAAAGCCAAATTACCAACCTTGGTTCTGGTGTCATCATGTCGCCAAATGGTTACATTTTAACGAATAAGCATGTTATTGCGAATGCACAACAAATTATTGTGGCATTGCAATCTGGACGTATTTTTACTGCTCGACTCGTGGGATCAGATTCTCTCACCGACTTAGCCGTATTAAAAATCCATTCAACAACAAAATTGCCTACTATTCCACAAAATCCAAGCCGTCCTTTACAAGTCGGAGATGTTGTTTTAGCCATTGGTAACCCTTATAACTTAGGGCAAAGTGTATCACAGGGTATTGTGAGTGCATTGGGACGCAATGTTATTGGTGACTATGCAGGACGACAAGATTTAATTCAAACGGATGCGTCCATCAATCGTGGTAACTCAGGTGGGGCGCTCATTAATTCACTCGGTGAGCTGATTGCTATTAATACCCTAAGCATTGGGAAAAATACCCAAGATCTCGCTGAAGGTTTAAACTTTGCCATCCCTATTCAATTAGCAACCCGCATTATGCGTGACATCATTAAAGATGGGCGTGTTATTCGTGGTTATTTAGGCGTACAAAGTAATATTTTATTCAATAACGGAACAGGAAAAGAAAGTGAAGGTGTACTTGTCACCGCTATTGCTCCACAAAGTCCAGCAGCCGTTGCGGATATTATGCCAAATGATGTAATTTTAAAATATGGTAAAACTGACATCACGTCGCCAGCTCAATTGATGCGACTTGTTATTGATACTCGACCAAATACAACAGTAAACATTCAAATTCGACGTTTGGGCAAAGTTTTAGACCTCCCTGTGATGATTGGTGAATTAAATACTGACAATGGTTAACTTTGTATAAGTAATATTGTATGAAGAAAGTTACACTTTTGTTCAATGACAAAAATAAATCACTTTATACCTAATGATAGGTATTTTTATTTTACCTCTAATTAACTAAACTTTCTAAGAATAAGATCGTTTTTTATCGGAGGGTGCTATGAACCAAGCCTTTGCTTATTCACTAATTATTACAATCCTTTCTCTTGCAGTTGTGGTATTTTTATCTGCCTCAATCTTCTATCAAGGATAATGTATAAAATAAAAGAAAAGCGTTCTTTCATAAGAACGCTTTTTTATGCCTAAAAATTACCTCATTTTAGCATAAATATTCATTAGTTAGCTGAATATCTAAGCAAACAATTTTTTTTATTAAATAAAGACTTGCACCCTTTTAAAAAATTCGTATAATTCGCCTCGTTCTTTCGTAACAACGAAAACAAAGCGGGAATAGCTCAGTTGGTAGAGCACGACCTTGCCAAGGTCGGGGTCGCGAGTTCGAGCCTCGTTTCCCGCTCCAATCTTAAAACCTCATACGCGGGAATAGCTCAGTTGGTAGAGCACGACCTTGCCAAGGTCGGGGTCGCGAGTTCGAGCCTCGTTTCCCGCTCCATTTTTTAAATCTTTAGACTATCTTCTCATTTATTAATTTCTATTTTTTTGAAAAAATATCAATCGCCTCATTACATTCATAATTTTTTCTGAATATTGAGGCGTGATTTTTATTTTCTTAATGTTTCTCTTACCCACTCTAAAAATTCAGGTGGCATACTTTTTATCATATTTGATCCACGTGTAATCGTCGCTACACTAGTTTTTAATTCTTGTTGAATTTCTCGTTGTGAAGCATTCTTTTCTAATAATTTTGTAATAATCTGTAAACGTAAGCTCAATGTATCCCGTTCATCTGGCGTCAATAATAACGTCAATGTTTCGCTTAACTTACCTTCGTGACTAGCACGCTCTACAAAATCTAATAATGTCTGCCAAGTGGCTAAATCTTTACTAATATACATATTTTTTCCCAGTTATTTTTTCTTATAGAATTTTACCGCAAGTCGCTATACTTTGCTAAATAGAAAAATTCTATTATTTTTTAAGCATCTATATGATTGCCAAGCTGTTTTTCTACAAAATTCCTTTTTTATTTTATAATTTTTGTTATAATCGCCTAAACATTTCGGGGCTGATTTTGGATTCGACGAGATTAGCAAAGCTCGAAGTGCACGCCGAGGTGCGGTAGGCCTCGTTAATAAACCGCAAAATAATAGTCGCAAACGACGAACAATACGCACTAGCAGCTTAATAACCTGCTCAGAGCCTTCTCTCCCTAGCTTCCGCTCGTAAGACGGGGATTAAGAGGAGTCAAACCCAAACGAGATCGTGTGGACGCCTCCGCTTGTGGATCGAAGCACTAAATTGAATCAAGCTAGTTACATCAGCGCCTGTCTGTTGGCAGTGATGTAATGAATTTAAAAACAGACTAAGCGTGTAGTACTGACAGTAGAGGAATTTCGGACGGGGGTTCAACTCCCCCCAGCTCCACCACTACCCCCTTTCCAATCTAAATCTACAAATCTCAAAAAAATAATAAATCAATTAAAATCAACAAGTTAATTCAATCTATTTATTTTTATAATGTATGAAATACACCCATTCTTAATCTGGACATCTATAAAATGAACTACAAAAATAACTACGACCTTGTTAGATAAAATGCGTAGTTATTTTTTATACTCATAAAAAACCCCGCACTTGGCGGGGTTTCGTATTAGAGGGAACTAGATATTTTCACGCATAAATTTTTCAGCTTTTTCGACCATATTTTTAGAACCGATGAAAAGTGGTACTCGTTCGTGAAGTTCAGTTGGTTGAATATCAAGGATGCGAGTAAATCCGTCACTTGCTTTGCCACCAGCTTGTTCTACAAGGAAAGCCATCGGATTACCTTCATAATTTAAGCGAAGCTTACCATAAGGGTAATTCGTTGCACTTGGGTAGATATAGATTCCGCCTTTTAACATATTACGATGGAAATCTGATACTAAAGAACCGATATAACGGGAAACGTATGGGCGATTTTCTTCAGGTACATCTTCTTGGCAATATTTGATATATTTTTTCACGCCCAATGGGAACTTAAGATACTGCCCCTCGTTAATGGAATAAATTCTTCCGTCTTCTGGAATACGAATATTTTCATGCGATAAACAGAAAGTACCTAATGACGGATCATAGGTAAATCCATTAACACCATTCCCTGTCGTATAAACAAGCATAGTCGATGAACCATAAACAATATAACCCGCTGCAACTTGGCGATGACCAGGCTGTAAAAAATCTTGTAGCGTAACTGGGGTACCAACAGGGGTAATACGTCGATAAATTGAAAAAATCGTCCCAACGGCCACGTTGACATCAATATTTGATGAACCATCTAATGGATCAGTTAGAATAACATATTTAGCGTTACGTCCTCTTTCTGTATCAAAGGCGACAAAATTCTCTTCTTCTTCACTTGCAAAGCCAGCCACTTCTTCTCGTGACATAAGTGCTTCTTTCATCGTATTGTGGGCGAATAAATCCAGTTTTTTCTGACATTCACCTTGAACATTTTCAACACCAGAATCCCCAATAATATTATTCGTTAAGCCTGCACGATTAATATCACGATGAATCACCTTAGCAACTAAGCGAATTGATGACAAAATACCAGAAAGCTCTCCTTTCGCCTCTGGGTATTCATGTTGTTTCTCAATTATAAATTGCCCTAATGTTTTCACATTTACTCCTTATCATTATGAATTTACACTCCAATTGAGTTGTTTTATTATACTTACATATTTCATCACCATTTAACAACGTTAAGTTATTAATTTTTTTTGAAAGGTTGCGCTTATGAAACAACAACATCTTCACTTCCTCGGTATTTGTGGCACCTTTATGGGTAGTTTAGCTATGTTAGCTAAAGAAATGGGATATAAAGTCACTGGTGCCGATACGGGAATCTATCCGCCAATGAGTACATTTTTACAAGAAAATGGCATTGAAATCATTCCGAATTTCGACATTGAACAGCTCAACTCACACCCAGATTTGATCATCGTGGGGAATGCGATGAAACGTGGTAATCCTTGTGTAGAATATATGTTAGAACACAACCTTCCTTTCACGTCTGGTCCTCAATGGTTGCATGATCATTTGCTTTGGAAACGTAAAGTTTTAGCTGTTGCAGGTACACACGGTAAAACAACAACAACGGGAATGCTAAGTTGGATCTTAGAAAAGGCAGGTAAAGCCCCTGGTTTCTTAATCGGTGGAATATCAGGTAATTTTGGATGCTCCTCTCGCTTAGGTGAAAGTGATTATTTTGTCATTGAAGCTGATGAATACGACACAGCTTTTTTTGATAAACGCTCCAAGTTTGTGCATTACAATCCACATGTTGCTATCGTCAATAATATTTCATTTGACCATGCTGATATTTTTGAAAACTTAGCGGCTATTCAACGTCAATTCCATCATATGATTCGCCTTGTTCCTAAAAATGGCTTAGTTCTTAGTCAAAAGAATGAACTATCCGCCCAACAAACCCTAGCCATGGGCGTTTGGTCGCGCACACAATTTTTAGGTCAAGATCAAGATTGGTTCGCAAAACCACTTTCTGCAGATTATTGTCATTTTGAAGTTTTCTATAAAGGTGAAAAGGCAGGTGAAGTGAAATGGGATATCGTCGGTGAACATAATATGCATAACGCATTAATGGCAATTGCTGCCGCGCGTTACGTAGATGTCCCGGTTGATGTAGCTTGCAAGGCATTAGCAAGTTTTGTAAATGTAAAACGTCGTTTAGAAGTGAAAGCCAATATAAACGGAATCACTGTTTATGATGACTTTGCCCACCATCCAGAAGCTATTCAAGCAACATTAGCAGCATTAAAAGGTAAAGTTGGTAATAACCGTATTTTAGCGGTACTTGAACCTCGTTCTAACACCATGAAAATGGGAATTCACAAAGATACTCTGGCGCCATCACTTGCCATTGCCGATGAGGTCTTTATTTTCCAACCAGATACGATTCCATGGAAAGTAGAAGACATTGCCAAACAATGTAAACAACCCGCATTTACATGCGATAATCTTGATACCCTCGCCCAAAAAGTCGCACAATCTGCTAAAGCAGGCGATCATATCCTGATTATGTCTAACGGTAGCTTTGGTGGAATTCATCAAAAAATTATTGATTTACTTAAATAAAATACTGTTTAAATAAAACGCCCCAATTTTCATAAAAATTTTTGCGAAAATTGGGGCGTTATTATTTATTTTGCTATGAATTATTTTTGTGCATCTTGTTTAGCAGGTGCAATAATATTGACGGGTTGTGCAATATTTCCCTCTTCAGAAGGAACCTTAAAATTCTCACCTTGAAGTGGCATATCGTTCTGAGTAGCATTTTGCGTAACTTGTTTTACGACTTGATTTTGATTAGTTTCTGCATATTGCAACTCATCTTTTTGAGAAGATGTATCATGATTTACAAATGTAGTTACCGCTCGTTCAGCCACGACATTTTGGGTAGCCACTGGCTCTACCATCGTAGGATGAGGTAATTTATACCAATAATAGAAAATCACGACGATAAAAATAATAAATAAGATGATCCAAAAATAACTTTTTGATTTAAAACATTTTTTTGAATTTTCAGAAGAGTTTGTTGATGGGGTTGTTTTTTCTTGTGTCATAGTATTAACTCCAGTTTAGCTTAAAACTAAATACATAACGATACCCTCGTTACGCTGTGTAATTATAGATCGATTTATGTAGGATTTAAACTCAAGTTAAATCTGTCCACTTGAATTTTTCGATAAAAATACCATGTTTATAAAAGTTCTATCCACCAAGGAGATGTATATGAAAAAAGCAACAATTATTTTAGCTGAAGGCTTTGAAGAACTTGAAGCAGTTACCGTCATTGATGTGCTACGTCGTGGCGGTGTGGAAGTGGTTATTGCAGGCTTAAAGGAACGTCCTGTCACTGGCGCCCATCAAATCCAATTACACACAGATTGCCTATTAACTGAAATCGATCCGCAAAATCTTGATGCTATTATTCTACCGGGTGGCTTACCAGGTAGTGAACACCTAGCAAAAAGTGTAGAACTTCAAAGTGTTCTCAAAGCATTCGATCAAAAAGGAAAATTAATCGCTGCAATTTGTGCAGCCCCTTGGGCGCTTGCAACGGCTAACGTATTAAAATCTCACTATACTTGTTATCCAGGCTTTGAAAAAACAGTGTTGAAACCAGGATATGAAACCGATAAAAATGTCGTTATTTGCAAAAATGTTATCACTTCTCGTGGTCCAGCAACAGCTATGGAATTTGCGTTAGCAATTTTGGCAAATTTAGTCGGTGATGAGATTGCAACTAAAGTCAAAAATGGTCTGTTATTCTAAATGGTTTAATCCGATAAAATGCCGTGAATCTCTCACGGCATTCTTTATTTATTTTTCCTCTTTTTTTACTTCATCCCATAACGCATCCATTTCATCAAGACTGACATCATTAAAGCTTTTACTTTGCTGAGTTAATTTATGTTCTACTTGTCTGAAACGACGCTCAAATTTAGCATTTGCTGCACGTAATGTTTCTTCTGGCTTACATTTGAGATGTCTAGCAAGATTTACAGTAGCAAAAAATAAATCTCCCATTTCTTCTTGAATGGCATTTTGATCTTGTGGAGAGCGTGCAATTTCAGATTTCACTTCTTGCAACTCTTCCTCTACTTTATCCACCACTGGTTCTAAATTTTGCCAATCAAAGCCTACTTTAGCGCAACGTTTTTGAATTTTTTCAGCACGCATCAATGCAGGAAAAGCATGCGGGATATTATCTAAAATAGATGCTGTTCCTTTTTCTTTATGTTCCTGAGCTTTAATATTGTTCCAGCTAGCTAATGCTTCTTCGGCATTATTTGCCTGTAGGTCGCCAAATACATGAGGATGACGACGAATGATTTTCTCACTCACATCATTAACAACATCCTCAAAATCAAAAAGCTTTTCTTCTTTGGCTAATTGACTAAGAAAAATAACCTGTAACAATAAATCACCTAATTCCTCACGTAAATTAGCCATGTCTTGTTTTTCAATGGATTCAACAACTTCATAGCTTTCTTCTAATAAATGTGGAATCATTGTATTGAAATTCTGCTTCAAATCCCATGGACATCCACCATTTGGATTGCGTAATTGTGCAATAATTTGAATAAAATCTTGAATAGAATACCGCATCTTATCTCCTACGCTTTTATATAATTCTTTAAAAATTATAAAATATTTTATCAAAAATGTGATCTTTCCAGCTGTTTTTTATGATTCAGTTTGATATGATTCAAGAAAGTTAATTAAGCTAACCTAAAGGAGATTAAGATGTACCAACATATTCTTGTTGCAGTAGATCTTTCTGAAGACAGCGAAATACTGGTAAAGAAAGCAGCAACTATTGCCAAACTACATAATGCGAAACTTTCCATTATTCACGTAGATGTGAATTTTTCAGATTTATATACCGGTTTAATTGATGTAAATATGACATCAATGCAAGAACGTGTTAACGATGAAAGTCATCAAGCATTAATACAACTTGCTCAATCTATCGATTATCCTGTTACAGAAGAACTTAGCGGTAATGGTGATCTTGTGCAAGCGTTAGAAGATGCAGTTGAAAAATATCAAATTGATTTACTCGTAACAGGACATCACCAAGATTTCTGGAGTAAATTAATGTCATCTACTCGTCAAGTGATGAATAATGTCAAAGTTGATATGCTTGTCGTTCCATTAGATGACTAATTTATAAAAAGTATATTAGATTGTTTTAACCTATCTTAATCTACATAAAAATAATGCGGTTTAAATAAACCGCATTACCTTTCTCAGATTATCTCTTTTTAGCTTGCTGTTGATAAGCCTTACACGCTTCCTTATCTTTGCATTTGCCATAAAGATAAAGACTATGATTCTCAAGAGTGATCCCATGCTCCTCACTGATTTGTCGTTGACGTTGTTCAATCACTTCATCTTTAAATTCAAATACCTGTCCGCAATCAAGACAAATAATATGATCATGGTGTTCTGTAGGGTTAATTTCAAAAACGGACTTATTCCCTTCAAAATTATGGCGCACTAAAATACCTGCTTCATCAAATTGATTTAATACACGATACACTGTCGCCAAACCAATTTCTTCACCTTCTTCAATCAAAAGACGATAAATATCTTCTGCAGTAAAGTGTTGCATATCAACACGATTCTTCTGCATTAAGTCTAAAATTGTTAAACGTGGTTCCGTAATTTTTAGACCCGCTTTTTTTAAGCGTTGAATATTTTCTTCAGACATTATGTGCTCCCCTTTCATCATAGTTCGTTATTGTTATCTGGTTAATGATTAGACCAATTCTGCTAAACACATCTCATCTTGAAGCTGCTTACACCAAGTTGCAACACGTTCATCAGTTAATTCTGGTTGACGATCTTCATCGATGCAAAGTCCAACAAATGTTTTTTCATCAATACATGCTTGTGAAGATTCAAAACTATAACCTTCAGTGGACCAGTTACCCACAATAATTGCTCCTTTAGGTTCAATAATATCGCGAATCGTGCCCATTGCATCACAGAAATATTCTGCATAATCTTCTTGATCGCCACAGCC
The DNA here is from genome assembly GCF_900638385.1 of Actinobacillus delphinicola. Classification (NCBI taxonomy): domain Bacteria; kingdom Pseudomonadati; phylum Pseudomonadota; class Gammaproteobacteria; order Pasteurellales; family Pasteurellaceae; genus Actinobacillus; species Actinobacillus delphinicola. The sequence continues at coordinate 88,431 of NZ_LR134510.1, forward strand.
AAAGATAGCAACAAGTTTATCAGTGAAATCAATTTCACCTAAAGTTGGGAAGAAATCATCCCAATCACATTGCGCTTCGCCATAATACCAAGTCGGGATACCCAAAATAAGGAAATCATATTTTTGAATATCTTCTTTGCTTGATTTTGCGATATCAAAAATATCAACAACATCTTTTCCTAAATTTTTTTGAATCATTTTTGCGATATTTTCAGTATTACCTGTATCGCTTCCATAAAATAAACCAATAATTGCCATTATTTGTTTCCTTGAAGTGCAAAATAGTTTTGTAAAATTTTTTCAATCATTTCCGAACGACTAACTGCCTGTTCAGACGCTAAATTTTCGAGTTGTTTGACTAAATCTTTATGCAACTTTAACTCTACGCGACGTAATCCGCTTGATTTATCCCGTTTTAGTTGATTGCGTTTATTGATTCTAAGTTGTTGTTCACGACTCAGTGGATTTGTCCGAGGGCGTCCGATTTTAGAGGTAGTAGCGAACAGATCTAGAGTTATGCAATCTGCATCTTGTTTCGCCATTGTCAAATCACTGATTTTACGTAGTTTCATTCAAAGTTAGCATTCTAATTGAGAATGATAAGCTACAAGTTCAAAAGTGGAGGCAGTATAACACGCCTCCCCCACGAATAAAACCTTATTTATTTACTCAAGTTTAACTTTTATTCACCGTTAAAAACTGCGTAATTGCTCGAATAACGGATTGTGTTTTTTCTGCATGTACCCAATGCCCGCTTCCTTGTACCACAAAGGCTTTCGCTTTTGGGAATTGTCGTAAAATCGCAACTTGGTATTGCGGTAAGATATAATCCGAATCGTTACCTTTAATAAATAAAGTAGGTTTAGTAAATAGAACCTCTTGCCAATCCATAATCGCCAAGTAATTATCTTCTAAAACATCTACATTAAAGCGAAAACGTTGTGGTGACTGAGCATCAAAAGACTTTAGCATAAACTGTTGTACCGCATCACTTTGAACATACTGAGCAAGAATTTGCTTTGCCTCTTGACGTGTTGTTACTTGCGCTGCCGCCACCGCTTTTAAGCCTTTAAAAATTTCACGATGTCCATGTTCACCATAATTTACTGGCGCAATATCAATCACGACAAGTTTAGAAACGAGATCTGGACGTTTCCCTGCCACCATCATCGCTGTTTTGCCTCCCATTGAATGACCAATAAGGACCGCATTTTGGATCTTTAAATGATCCAAAAGAGTAATCACATCCTCGCTTAAACAATCATAGTTCATGTCATCACTATGAAAACTTTGCCCGTGATTCCGCAGATCTATTCGAAGAATAGGATATTGATCCGAAAACGCACGTGCAATCACACCAAGATTATTTAAGTCGCCAAATAAGCCATGCATAAAAACAAGGACAGGTAATGTTGGATCTTTTTGTTCATTCGAGAACGCAAAGTTAAGTAAATTTTTTTCAGACATCATTTTTGCATAGAGTATTTATAAATAAGCCGTTATAATGTGGCAAAATTTGAATTAGATCAACCCACAAGGATAATTAACAATGAAAATAGTGAAACTTGACGACGAACTTTATCAATATATTGCTAGCCAAACGACAGCAATTGGTGAAGAAAGTCCATCGGACATCTTGCGTCGCCTTTTAAATTTTCCACAATGTACTATGGATCCTAATGCCGATCACATTGGTGAAAATATTTCTATTTTCGATGCTATTGATGAAACCGTAGCCCCTGTACAACCTAAACAAAAAAAACAACCCGTAAAATCTGTTCAGCAGCTAACTCAAAAAGTTGAAGCACTTTTAAAAACAGATACATTTTTGCAAGAAACAAAAGGGGTCAACCGTTTCTTACGTGTTTTAAGCGTACTATACCGTACAAACCCTGAGAGCTTTGCAAATGCTGTAGAACCATTACAGGGTCACACTCGTGTTTACTTCGCTCGTGATGAAGCAACTTTATTAAGTTATGGTACTCATACTAAACCAAAACAAATTCCAGAAAGTCCATTCTGGGTAATTACCAATACCAATAGCCAGCGTAAAATGTTAATGTTAGAAAGAACGATGGTTGAAATGCAACTTCCTCAATCTCTAGTCGAGAAAGTCCGTCAATTTTTCTAATCACACGAGAATATAAATGAATTTATTATGGCAAGATTTCGCTAATTGCGGAAAAAACCAAAATCGTATTGCTTTGCGAGATTCGCAAGGCAATCTTTTTTCTTGGAAAGAGGTAACTGGATTAATTAGTACCTTTGCAGAGCAATTAAAACAACAAGGGATCAAAAAAGGCTCTGGTGTAGCGCTTTGCGGACGTAATAGTGAAAATCTTGTATTTCTTTATCTTGCCACAATTCAACTAGGTGCAAGAGCATTAGGCATAAACCCCGCATTTTCAGCGCAAAAATGTGCTTCTATTTTTGAAAATAGTCAAATTGATTTCTATTATTTGGATCCAACTGCTATCCATTTGCAACAGGATCTTAAAAAATTTTACGAAAATCGAGGCGTGGAATTAAATTTACCACCTTATCTTGATCTCATTTCTCCTACAGATAACACCGATAATACAGCTATATCTAATTTTACAGAAGATGATTACCATCATTTACCTATTACGATGACACTTACATCGGGATCAACAGGATTACCTAAAGCCGTTGTTCATTCACTGCAAGCGCATTTAGAAAATGCAGCGGGCGTTTGTGATTTAATGCAATTCCAGGCAACAGATAGTTATCTTCTATCATTACCTATCTACCATGTTTCTGGACAAGGAATTATATGGCGCTGGTTACAACGTGGCGCTGTACTGCATTTTGTTCAAGATGATTTTTACGATAGTTTAAGTCAAGTCACTCATGCTTCGCTTGTCCCTACCCAAGCCCAACGGTTTTTACAATATTTGGTAGAACATCCTACAAAAACTTACCGAACTAAACATCTTCTATTAGGAGGAGCAAGTATCCCAGTTGCGCTCACTCAGGCATTAGCCCAAGCAAATATTCAAAGCTATTGCGGATACGGTATGACAGAAATGGCTTCAACCATTTTTGCTAAAAAAGCAGATGCAAGTTCTGGTGTTGGGCAACCTTTACCAAAACGTATCTTTAAACTGGTGAATGATGAAATTTGCTTAAAAGGTGCAGGACTCGCATTGGGCTATTGGCAAAAAGATGGAATTCATCCGCTAACTAATGGCGATGGTTTCTTTGCAACAAAAGATAAAGGCGTATGGAAAAATAACGAGTTATTTATTATTGGTCGAGTCGATAATCAATTTATTTCAGGTGGTGAAAATATTCAACCCGAAGAAATTGAGTCGATTTTAAAAGAACATCCTTTAGTTAAACAAGTATTCGTATTGCCTATTGCGGATAAAGAGTTTGGACATCGCCCAGTAGCAATGATAGAGTTAAATACAGAATTTAATGAAGAAAACATTCTTATCATTAAAGCATGGTTAAAGGGAAAATTGGAAAAATTCAAACACCCTATCGCCTACTATTTATTAGAAAGTGAAAAATTTCAGAGTCAAGGTAGTATCAAAATTTCACGTAATCTATTACAAAAAGAATTAGAAAAATTAATTTAGGTAATATTATGAAACGTCATTTTATTCTATCCCTAGTACTTTCTTTTGTTTTAATTTTTGTTTCCGCCAATGTTATGGCAACAAATTTACCAACAAAAGCGAATTTGGAGTCACAATTACAGCAATTAAAAAAATCAGGTGATGCATCAAAAGCCGACGTAACTAATTTAACAACGGCTTTACAGTTACTAGATCAAATATCAAATCAAAAAAAAGAAAATGAGGCATTAACCAAGCTCATTGCGAATGCACCTAAAACGCTAGCGCATACTCGTGATAATATTAATTCCTTGAAAAATAATAACTTAGATATCAACGAGTATTCAAAATTTAATCTTGATCAATTACAGTCACAATTAAATAAAATTCAAACTCAATTACAAACGGTACAAACTGATTTAGTTGTACTCAATTCACAACTGGTAAATCAACGTGCAACGCCAGAAAAATCGCAAAAGATTTTAAGTAATAATCTTATCCAATATCAAAAATTAGAAAAATCTCTCTTTAATGATGGAATTTCTCATTCTGAAAAAATAAAGCTTACACTTCAACTAGCACTGATTAAACTACAAAATGACTATAATCAAAACCTCCTACAAGGTGATAGTAGTTTATTATCTCTCTACTCTGTTCAACTTGAAGAAAAAAATATTGAGCAACAACAACTTCAACTTAAACAAAGTACCTTACAAGAACTTATTAATAAGAAAAAATTAGAAGAAACACAACAACAAGCAGAACAATTAAAACAAGCTCAACAAAAAGATAAAAACGTTTCTCCCCTTGTTTTAAAACAACAATCCATGAACTTGAATATTAGCCAAGAGCTAATAAAACAGACAACAAGTTTAAATAATCTTACTCAAGATAATCTACGTATTACCGCTGTTTTAAATAATTTAAAACAAACAGAACGTAATATTAATGAGCAAATTAGTGCTCTCCAAGGGACATTGGTTCTCTCACGTATTATTAATAAACAAAAACAATTACTTCCTGAAGATACTTTAATCAATGGCTTATCAAAACAAATTACATCACTTCGTATCAAAATTTTTGATCTTACCGAAACCCGTGACAATTTATATGATGTAAACAGTTTTATTGATAAACTCTCATCAAATAATGATAAACCTATTACAGACGAAGAACGAGCTCAGCTTATACCTATTTTACAAGAACGTTATCGTTTAATTTCTAATGAAATTGAATTATTAAATAATCAACTTAATCTAGCGATCAATGTTGAATTAAATCAAAAACAAGTGATTTCAATTAGTGATGCACTACAAAATAAACTGCAACTACAAAGTTTTTGGGTTAAAAGCAATCCAACGATGAATACAACTTGGTTTGCAAATTTTATCCCTAAATTTCAGATTGAAGTCCGTAATATTTATAGAACATTCAATTTTACTGGATGGCATTTTTATATTATCCCTGCGGCAGCAATCAGTATCATATTAGCTTTTATCGGTTTTTTAATTGAGTGGCAACGTAAAACAATTAACTCACGATTACGCCATATTAATAATTGCGTTAATACATTGAAAAAAGATCGCCAACGCTTTACACCAGAAGCGCTTGCTTGGACAGTGATATTATCTTTACCAAGTACTTTTTTCTTACTGGCGATCCTCATTCTTATTTCAACTTTCCTGTTTGAGAATCCTGTATATGTATGGGGTTGGGCTACGAAGATGAGTCTTTATTGGCTATTCTTTGCAACAACTTTACGTATTCTCTCCCCCGATCCGTACAGTATTGGTTATCGCCATTTTGGATTACAAAAGAATAACTTAGAAGCATTTACCCGTTTTCTAAAAAGTTTTATCATCGTTAGTTACTTATGGATCAATGCCTCAATCTTTACCCATTTAGATGGTGGAGTAAATAATGATGTAATCGGGCAGTTTGCGACAATTATTATACTTATTTTCTCATTATTTTATTGTTCACCTAAAATCCATAAAGCATTACACCTTTATGAATCAATTTCTTCTGATTCTGAAGGCAATCTCACTATCTTATTCAAAATCATTGCTGTTATTTCATATTTAGCACCAATCGGATTAATGGTTCTCATTGTATTAGGTTACTACTACACTGCGCTGAATTTGATGCACCATTTGATTATTTCCTATTTTGTACTCGGTTCATGGAGTATCTTGCGTGACGTTACTTATCGTGCCATGCTCGTATTCTCTCGCCATTTGTCATATCGCCGTTTATTAGAGAAACAAGAAAAATTACAACACGAAGACGAAACAGGCGCAAACCTTCCTGCTGATGATGAAAGCTTTATTCAAGCACAAATGATAGAAGATGAAGTACTTGCCGTATCAAAAATTAAAGCTCAAGTTCTACGGGTTGTGAATATTGGATTATTCTTAACACTCCTCACCCTTTTATATTGGGTTTGGTCTGACCTCGTTACTGTTGCTTACTATCTAGAAAGTATTAATTTATGGCAACACACTACCATGACACCGACGGGACCAGTACTTCAGGCCGTTACGTTATGGAATTTAATGGTCGCCCTTATTATCATTTTGACTACTTACGCACTTATCCGAAACTTACCAGGTGTACTAGAAGTCTTACTCTTTACGCATATTAAGTTCTCTCAGGGAACCCCGTACACGATCACGACTTTATCCACCTATTTCATTTTTGCAATGGGGGCTGCCCTAGCTTTCGCAACATTAGGGCTATCATGGAATAAATTACAATGGCTTTTTGCCGCATTATCAGTAGGTTTAGGTTTTGGTTTACAAGAAATTTTTGCAAACTTTGTTTCTGGTTTAATTATTCTTTTTGAACGTCCCGTACGTGTTGGTGACGTCATTACTATCGGTAATTTTTCAGGTACAGTATCACGCATTCGTATCCGCTCTACTACTCTAGTGGATTTCGACCGTAAAGAAATTATTGTTCCTAATAAGGCGTTCGTAACTGAGCGTATCGTAAACTGGGCACTATCCAACTCTATCACACGAGTAAAAGTCTTTATTGGTGTTGCTTATGGCTCAGATCTTGAGCTTGTAAAAAAACTTTTGCTACAAATTGCTGACGAATGTCCATATGCACTTAAAGATCCTAAACCAACCGTGTATTTTATGACTTTTGGTGCAAGTACTCTTGATCATGAATTAAGGGTTTACGTAAATGATATTGGACATCGCAATAAAAGCATTGATTATATCAATCATCGTATCAATGCCTTGTTTGCCCAACATAATATCGACATTGCATTCAATCAATTGGATGTTTACATAAAAAACACTCAAAACAATGAAGAAATCAAAGTGGCAACCTATGATTTAATGCAGGAAAGCAGCCAATCTAAATCAGTACAAATGCCAACTAAATAAGGAATTTTATATGGCAGGAAATAGTATCGGGCAGTTATTTAAACTCACAACCTTTGGCGAATCTCACGGCATCGCCCTCGGAGGAGTAATAGATGGAATGCCTCCTAATTTTCCGCTCTGTGAAGCGGATATCCAAGTTGAACTCGATCGCCGTAAACCTGGAAATTCTCCCTTTACGACAGCACGTCGAGAAACAGATGCGGTTCAGATCTTATCTGGTGTATTTGAAGGTAAAACAACAGGAACAAGTATCGGGCTTTTGATCAAAAATGAAGATCAACGCTCTAAAGACTATAGTGATATTCAAGATAAATTCCGTCCAGGTCATGGCGATTTTACCTATCAAAAGAAATACGGTATTCGTGATTATCGTGGTGGCGGTCGTGCTTCTGCACGTGAAACTGCAATTCGTGTTGCAGCTGGAGCCATTGCAAAAAAATATTTGCGCGAAGTTCTTGGAATTGAAATCCGTGGTTATTTAAGTCAGATGGGCAATATCAAAGCTCCACAACTCCCTGTTAATGATTTTGAAAATTGGCAATATGTCAATCAAAATCCTTTTTTTGCGCCTGATGAGAAAACCGCAGAATCTTACGAATTTTTAATCAGAGAACTAAAAAAATCTGGTGATTCGGTTGGTGCAAAAATTCAACTTGTCGCGACAGGCGTACCAGTTGGCTTAGGAGAACCAGTTTTCGATCGTTTAGATGCAGAACTTGCCTACGCATTAATGTCAATTAATGCTGTAAAAGCCGTTGAAATTGGTGACGGAATAGATATCGTTTCACAACGAGGATCTCAACATCGTGATGAAATAACCCAGCAAGGTTTTCTTTCCAACCATGCTGGTGGTATCTTAGCAGGAATCACTACTGGGCAACCTATTCTGGCAAGCATCTCACTAAAACCTACTTCTAGTATCAAAATTCCAGGACAGACAATTAATCTTGCGAATGAAAATTGCGAAATTGTCACCAAAGGAAGACACGATCCTTGCGTTGGTATCCGTGCTGTTCCAATTGCGGAAGCCATGATGGCAATTGTTTTAATGGATCATTTTTTACGTTATAAAGCACAATGCTTATAAAAAATTTAGGTTGTATTATGCAAATTTGGCATTCTTCAAAAAAATTTTCGAAAATGGGGGCGTGTTTTATTTTCGCCCTTGCCGCAACTAGTGCGTTGGCATCATATTCGCCAGCTGAATGGCTTAATTTTAAAGCACCAGTAGCAGGAAAACCCAATCCAATCGGTAACTATACAAATGGTTGTTTAATTGGGGGAGAAAAAGTCCCATTTAATGGCGTAGGATATCAAGTCGTTCGCCAAGAAAAAAATCGCTATTACGCACACCCAGAAATGTTACAATATCTGCAAAACCTTGGTAAAAAACTTCATGCTGCCCATTTGCCTGCCATGTTAATTAGTGATGTCGCAATGCCAGCAGGAGGACGCTTTGTTGACGGGCATCATAGCCATCAAATGGGGCTAGATGTAGATATCTGGTTTAGGATGGGCAAATTGACTGCCAAAGAGGCTTATCACTCGACTGGACTCGCTAATTTAATGGCAAATCCAACGACAAAAAAAATGACATCAGATTGGACAAATCAACAAGAAACTTTACTCAAACTTGCTGCAAGTGATCCTCATGTTGCACGTATTTTTGTTAATCCTCTGATTAAAGTTCATCTTTGTCAGACCGTAAAAGGAGATCGTCAATGGCTACACAAAATCCGTCCATGGTATGGGCATAATTCTCATTTTCATGTACGTTTAAGTTGCCCTAAAGGCGCACAATATTGCCATAACCAAGCGGCAATCCCAGTTGGTGATGGTTGCGATCAAAGCCTTTATGCTTGGTTAAAACCGAAACCTAAACCAACTAAACCTGGAAAACCAAAACCTGTGGTAATTCCACCCCCACCGCCACTTTGTCAGTTATTACTTGATGAACAGGCAAAAAAAATTGAACAATTGAAGAAAAATCCTTAGGTGAAAAAATGTCATTTGGTATAGAAATTTTCATTATTTTATTCTTCGTCGCTTGCTTTGCAGGTTTTCTTGATGCAATGGCAGGCGGTGGCGGTCTTATTACTATTCCAGCATTATTTATGGCTGGACTTCCACCCTCAATGGTACTTGGTACGAATAAGCTCCAGTCAACTGCTGGCGCCTTCTCTGCTAGTTTATATTTTTACCGCTCTGGTATGATTGAATTACGTGATATTAAATTAGTCGTTCTCATGTCATTCGTCGGAGGTATCTGTGGTGCAACGCTGGTACAAGTTATTCATGCGGATATCCTTAAAAATTTACTCCCATTCCTAACTTTTATTATCGGGTTATATTTTCTATTTACCCCTAATATTGGTCAACAGCCTTCTCGTCGTCGCATATCCTATGTAACATTCGCATTTTCAATGAGTTTAACTATCGGATTTTATGACGGGCTATTTGGTGCGGGTTCTGGCTCAATGCTATGCCTTGCTTTTATTACCCTTCTTGGTTTTTCCATCTCTAAAGCAACGGCTTATGCGAAAGTCTTAAACTTTGCTTCCAGTTTCGCATCACTTTGTTGCTTTATTATCGGCAAAGAAGTGTATTTTCCACTCGGCTTTACAATGCTTGCTGGTCAATTAATCGGCGCACGTCTTGGTGCAAAATTAGTCGTTAATCGAGGTCAAACCTTTATCCGTCCGCTTGTAGTGGTAATGTCATTTCTCTTAACCTTAAAAATAGTTTATGATCAGGGTTGGTTTAATCACTTATCACACATTTTATAATTAATTATCAATGGAAAATCAAAAAAATACTCGTTTAACCGCGCGTGTAGGTTATCAACCACAATGGCGCTGGTCTTTTTTATTGCCCCAATATTGGGGCGTTTGGGTAGGCGTTTTTTGTTTACTTATTCTAGGGTTAATACCATTTCGTCTTCGTGATAAATTTGCGGCAAAACTTGGTATTATTATTGGAAACAAGGCAAAAAAACAGCGTCGCCGTGCTCGTGTAAATTTACAACAATGTTTTCCTGATTGGACTGAACAACAACGTGAAGACGTAATTGATAAAATGTTCATTGTCGTTACTCAAGTCATGTTGGGGATTGGTGAAAGTGCAATTTTCTCTAAAAAACATTTAAGAAATCGTTGTGAATTGCTTGGTTGGGAAAATATCCAACAAGCACGAGACGAGGGAAAAAATATTATTCTCATGGTGCCACATGGCTGGGCTATTGATACAGCAGGTATCCTACTTCGCTGTTTCGGTTTACAAGGAACCGCTATGTACAATCCACACCGTAATCCTTTAGTCGATTGGTTATGGACTGGAGTTCGTTCACGTTTTGGGAGTATGCCGCACGCACGCCAAAATGGTATTAAACCTTTCTTAAAAGAGGTTCGTAGCGGTGAGGCTGGTTATTATTTACCTGATGAAGATCACGGTGAGGAACTCAGTGTTTATGTGGATTTTTTTGCTACATATAAAGCCACACTACCTGGCTTAAATAAAATGGCAAAATTTGCTAAAGCGGTCGTTATTCCGATGTTTCCTAGTTACGATGCAGAAAAAGGAAAATATATCGTTGATATTCGTCCTGCATTAGAACTAACAGACGAACCAGAACAAGCTGCTCGTGCAATGAACAAAATTATTGAAGATTTTGTTACCCCACGTCCAGAACAGTACGTTTGGATATTACGTCTACTAAAAACACGCAAAGATGGTGAAGATATTTATCGTTAGCATAAATTTTTTATGCTAGAATCGTTAAAGCTTTTTATTAAATTAACAATACCGATTAGGTCATAAACATGAACAAATTAGAATTGATTAAATCATCAATTAAATCTATTCCTGATTATCCGAAAGCAGGGATCGTTTTCCGTGATATCACAAGCTTAGTAGAAACGCCAGAAGCTTTCCATGCTTGTATTAATATCATTACTGAAGAATTTAAAAATAAAGGGATTACCAAAGTAATCGGTACTGAAAGTCGTGGTTTTATCTTCGGTGCGCCTGTTGCCTTAGCGCTTGGTTTACCATTCGTATTAGTACGCAAACCAGGTAAATTACCACGTGAAACCCTCGCTCAATCTTATGAGTTAGAATACGGTCAAGATACCTTAGAAATCCATACCGATTCTATTGTAGAAGGTGATAATGTTCTCATTATTGATGATCTTCTCGCAACAGGCGGTACTGTCGATGCAACCGTTAAATTAGTTCGTGCTTTAAAAGGTGATGTAAAACATGCCGCTTTCATCATTAACTTACCAGAACTTGGTGGCGAACAACGTCTTAAAGAAATGGGCGTAACACCATTCTGTTTAGTTGATTTTGCAGGACACTAATCCTTTCATAACAAACAAAAATAAATAAGGAAAATAATGAGTTATCAAGTTTTAGCAAGAAAATATCGTCCAAAGACTTTTTCTGAAGTAGTGGGTCAAAAGCATGTTCTCACTGCCCTTTCTAATGGCTTAAAAGATAACCGTTTACATCATGCTTATTTATTTTCTGGCACTCGAGGCGTCGGCAAAACTTCCATTGCACGCCTCTTTGCTAAAGGTCTTAATTGCGAAAATGGTGTCACTGCTGAGCCTTGCGGTCATTGTGAAAACTGCGTTGCGATTGAGAATGGACATTTTATTGATCTTATTGAAATCGATGCGGCATCTCGTACCAAAGTCGAAGATACCCGTGAGTTACTTGATAATGTTCAATATAAGCCCACTCAAGGTCGTTATAAAGTTTATCTCATCGATGAAGTCCATATGCTTTCTCGCCATTCTTTCAACGCTTTGCTTAAAACATTGGAAGAACCACCTGAATACGTTAAGTTCCTACTAGCAACGACTGACCCACAAAAATTACCTATTACGATTTTATCACGTTGTATGCAGTTTAATCTTAAAGCCTTACAACCTGATGAAATTAGCCAGCATTTACAACATGTATTAACTGCTGAAGAAATTCCTTATGAAGTTTTAGCACTAGACGATCTCGCTATTGCAGCCCAAGGAAGTATCCGAGATAGTTTAAGCCTTACCGATCAAGCAATTGCTATTGGTGATGGTAAAGTCACACATGCTATTGTCAAAGATATGCTTGGTTTACTTGATGATAATCAGCCTCTCGCCATTATTTCAGCTCTCCAAGCAGGTAACGGCGAAGATCTTATGCATGCAATTCAAGAAGCAAGTAACAATGGTGTAGATTGGCTTGCGCTTATCTCGGCGGTTATTGAACATCTACATAAAATTGCGATTTTACAATTTCTTCCAACAACGGCGGAAGAATCACAGCGTATTGCATTCTTAGCTAAAAATATTGCTCCGCAAGATGTCCAATTCTTTTACCAAATTTTATTACAAGGCAAAGATGAAATTAAGAACGCTACTAATCAGCGCATGGCAGTAGAAATGCTCTTTTTAAGAGCATTGGCCTTTCATCCTAAATTTAGCCAAGTTGACTTTTATGAGAATATTCAATTTAACCATATTCCTCAAACACAACAGGCTACTCCCGTACAACAAGTTGCGCCAGTCCAAGCGCCCCTATCGAAGCCTAGACAGGTAGCATCTCCAGCGGAAACTACTGTATCAAGACCAAGCCATACCAAAACTAATACAGTGACTGAAAATCCTTTGTCATCATTACAAATGATGAATAGGCTAAATCAGCTTGCTAGCGAGCAAAAAAAAAAGCCACAGCCCCATAGTAACTCGGTAAGCAAACAAGCTACAACTGAATTATCGGCATTTCGCCGTTCATTGAATGAAGCACAAAACAGTGCCATTCAACCGAGAACTAGCACTTCAGTTCCGAATAAACCATCAACGATGGTTCCTCAATATCAGCAAGAAACAGTTGAAGTTGAAAAGCCAATTCAAGCTGAAGATTATCGCTGGCAGTGGATTAATCCAGAAATGGCGGAAGATCTTTCAGGAACAACAAAGCTTTCTGATATTAAGCAAGCCTTAGCACGTCGCATTACCCCTGCACTACAAAAACGAGTTATTCAAGAAGTAACGCAACGTGATAATTGGGCAAATATCATTGAAGAAATGGGGATCCAAGGATTTATAAAAGAGATGGCATTAAGTACTGCTAAGGTTGCTGAAAATGATGAAAATATTCAATTAATCATCCGTCCAGAAAAATCCTATTTGAAAGAAAAGTACTTTACTGCTCTTCAACAAGCGGTTCGAGATTTCTATAAAAAGGATATCTCACTTACTGTTACAGAAAGCAGTGATGCACAATGGGTAACGCCAAGTGAATATCGCACTAAAATTTATGATGAATTATGCGAACAGGCACGTCAAAACTTACACAACGATACTAAGTTAGCAACTTTACTTTCCGAGTTTGATGCAACGCTCATTACCGATAGTATTTGTCCAGTCTAATTATACAAAAAGCGGGAAATATCCCGCTTTTTATGAAATATTAGAAATTACAGTGTTTTGATACCTTCTGGCGTACCGACAATAACAATGTCTGCACCACGCAAAGCAAAAATCCCATTAGTCACGACACCCGCAATATTATTAAGCGCTTGCTCCATTGCCATCGGTTCTAAAATAGTAAAGTTAGCAATATCTAAAATCACATTGCCATTATCCGTTACTACCCCCTCACGATAAATAGGAAAACCACCTAATCCAACAAGCTGACGCGCTACCTGTGATCGTGCCATTGGAATAACCTCAATAGGTAAAGAAAAGGTTGATCCTAATACATCAACTTGTTTACTTTGATCAACAATGCAAATAAAAGTTTTTGCTAAAGCAGCAACGATTTTTTCACGAGTTAGTGCTGCACCGCCACCTTTAATCATCATTTTCTGAGGATTAATTTCATCAGCACCATCGACATAAATATCTAGTTCTGTTACATCATTTGCTGAAAAAACTTCAATGCCTTGCTTTCTTAATAATTGTTCGGAAGCCTTAGATGCTGCCACGGCACCTTTTATTTTGTGTTTAATTGTTGCCAATGCCTCAATAAAACAATTTACAGTAGAGCCACTTCCTACACCGATAATAGAATCATCTTTTACATAAGCCAATGCGGCTTCCGCTGCCATTTTTTTCATTGCTAATTGACTCATTGACTACTCCTTTTTACAAATAAAAATATAAACTTAATTAACTCTGTTTTATTGTAAAAGTTTTCATACATAACACAATGAAAAAATAGTTTTACATCATTTTTTTTTCAAAAATTCTTATACTTTATTGTGATCAAATTCACATATTTGAAGATAATTCTCATCCCTTCCCTTGCCTTTTGAAGAGAACAATGCACAATAAAGAAATTCAAATTTTTATTCAGTTCGGGAGACGCTATGAAAAAAATTGCATTATTAAATGGAAGACTTTCCTATGAAATTGCCTGCTTAGGGCATGGCGATAGCTTAACTATTTGCGATGCGGGTTTACCTATCAGCAAAGACACTACACGCATTGATCTCGCTTTAAGCGCAGGCATTCCTAGTTTTTTACAAACACTTGAAGCAGTAGGTTCCGAAATGTTTATTGAACGTGCGGTGCTTGCAGTAGAAATCAAAACGCAAAATCCTGCTCTTTATGCCACCATTATTGAATGGCTAGAGAAAATGTCTGAACAACAAAATAATCAAATCAAAATTGACCATGTTCTTCATGATAGCTTTAAAAAACTTGCTAATCAAAGTAAAGGGATTGTAAGAACGGGAGAATTTACACCATTTGCAAATATTATCTTATATTCAGGTGTACCATTCTAAAAAGATAACTTTATAAAAACGCCCCAATTTTCGAAAAATTTTATGAAAATTGGGGCGTGTTATATTATTTAATGGGTAAAAGTTATTCTACGGTTACCGCTTTTGCAAGGTTACGTGGTTGATCGACATCTGTCCCTTTAATCAAAGCAACATAGTAAGCAAGTAACTGCATTGGAACGGTATATACGATTGGAGCCGTAATTTCATCTACCATTGGCATTTTTTCAATTGTCATATTGCTGCCAGTTTTAAAACTGCTTTCATGATCAGTGAACACGAATAATTCACCGCCGCGTGCTTGTACTTCTTCCACATTTGATTTTACTTTTTCAAGTAATTCATTATTTGGTGCAATCACAACCACTGGCATGTCAGAATCAATTAATGCTAGCGGTCCATGTTTTAACTCACCTGCCGCATATGCCTGAGCATGAATATATGAAATTTCTTTCAATTTTAATGCTGCTTCTAAAGCGATTGGATAAAATTCACCACGACCTAAGAATAAACAATGGTTTTTGTCACTAAAGTTTTCGGCTAATTTTTCAACTTTCGTGCTATAGCTTAATACATTTTCAATTTGTGCTGGAACGCTGTGTAATGAATGTACAATTTTGGATTCTGCATCTTGTGATAAATGATTTGTACATTTACCTACTGCGGTCACTAACATTAACATTGCCACTAATTGTGCAGTAAATGCTTTAGTACTCGCTACACCAATTTCTGTCCCTGCACGGGTCATTAATGCTAAATCTGATTCACGTACTAATGATGATGTTGGTACGTTACAAATTGTCATTGTTGACATAAAACCTTTTTCTTTAGCCAGGCGCAATGCTGCTAACGTATCTGCGGTTTCACCAGATTGTGATAAGGTTAAGAAAAGACTATTTGGACGAGTTACAAATTTACGGTAACGGAACTCAGATGCAATTTCCACATCACAGCTCACACCTGCGATAGATTCAAACCAGTAACGAGCAACCATACCCGCATGATATGAAGTCCCACACGCAACGATTTGAACATGCTCAACTTTTTTGAAGATATCCTCAGCACCTTGTCCAAGACTATTTACTAATACACTATCATTCGTTAAACGACCTTCCATTGTATTAGCAAGTGCAACAGGTTGTTCAAAAATTTCTTTTTGCATAAAGTGACGATAAGGACCTTTATCCGCTACATCGTATTCTGTATCAACAGTATGTAGTTTACGTTCTACTTTATGTCCTTCTGCGTTGTAAATATCGACTTGATGACGAGTAATTTCAGCAATATCGCCTTCTTCAAGATACATAAAACGACGAGTAATATTTAAAAGTGCCACTTGATCAGATGCTAAGAAATTTTCACCAACGCCTAGCCCAATCACAAGAGGACTACCTGAACGTGCTGCAACAAGGCGTTCTGGAGTGCGACGACTGATCACAGCCATACCATAAGCACCACGTAATTGTTTTACTGTCGCTTTGACTGCTTCTAACAATGAAGATGCAGTTTTCATTTCCTCATTTACTAAATGTGCAATCACTTCGGTATCTGTTTCAGAAGTAAAGACATACCCTTTTGCTTGTAACTCCGCACGTAATTCTTGGTAATTTTCAATAATACCATTATGTACAACAGCAAAATCACCAGACATATGTGGGTGAGCATTCGCTTCACTTGGAACGCCATGGGTTGCCCAACGTGTATGCGCAATCCCTGTTGTACCTGCTAATGGATGTTCTGCTAATTTATCTGCTAAAACTTGTACTTTACCCACTGCACGTAAACGTTCTAAATGATGTTCTTTATCAACTACTGCAAGTCCAGCTGAATCATAACCACGATATTCTAGTCGCTGTAATCCATGGATTAGCACTTCGGCTACATCTCGTTGTGCTACCGCACCCACAATTCCACACATAATTTATCCTTATTTTTTATATTTTCTAGTAAATACTACTGTAAAAATTGCATTATACTTTGATTTGCACAAAATTTAAAATAGATTAAAAAATAAAAAACCCTGTTTAAAAAACAGGGTCTTACATAAAAAATCTTTCTTATTGGATCGCATCTTTTAATGCTTTACCAGCAACAAATGCAGGTACTTTAGCCGCAGCGATATTGATTGTTTCGCCAGTACGTGGGTTACGACCAGTACGTGCTTTACGTTCATTTACTTTGAAAGTACCAAAACCGATAAGTTGCACAGCATCACCTTTTTGTAAACTTTCAGTTACAGAAGATAAAGTTGCTTCTAATGCTGCTTTAGCGTCTTTTTTAGATAATCCTGCTTTTTGTGCAATTGCATCGATTAAATCTGTCTTGTTCATAAATCAATTCCTCTATATTTTTTGATTTAAATGGTAAAAAACATTTTTTATTTTTTTATAAAAAAACTGTTATTACAGCCGTTACAAAGATAACCTAAATTAGGAAATTTACAAAGTATTATCTTATATTTTTGTGTTTTAAATCACATTATTTGCGTAATTCAATTCCAATATTCGATATTCCAACCTCTTTTAGTTCATTTTTTAAATCTAAAATAAGTTCAACATCATGCTTTTCACAATCTTTTAAAACTCGATAAATTTCCCATTGCACATCAAGTTCTTGTTCAATTAATGGTTGATGTTTCAATTCTTCATCATTAAATGTTTTTTCTGATTGTGTTTCTAACAATTCAACAATTGTTTTTAAACTTAATTGACTAATAGAAATAGCTTGATCTAATGTTTCACCCGCAATAATACTATGCAAAAGATCCGCAAGACCTCTACATGCGTCAATTGCAGGAAAAATCGCATAATTTTTTGGATCTTCAACCTGTGGAATAATGTTTTCTAATTTTTCTAATTGATTATCAAAATTGATTTTAGCATTTTTTACTGTTAAAAATTCCCAAACTAAATCTAAAATATTTCTATATCGCTTAGCAAAAGTGTGATTATTTTCTAAATCACAATAAAAATAAAAATTTGGATACATTCTTTCACAAAGACAAGCCATAAAAGTATATTGTTTCCATGGCGATAAATTTGCTAAACGTTTATGAATAGGATTACGCATAATTTTCCTTATCTAAATGGATAGAGCCCTTTTCTATCCTACAAAATTTAAAAAGCGATAAATAATTTTATCGCTTTTTATTTATCAATTCACTATTGTTGTTTTGGTAAATATCGCATTGGATCGGTAGATTGTCCTTTGTAACGCACTTCAAAATGAAGTTCTACACGGTTAGATCCTGAATCCCCCATTGTTGCAATTTCTTGCCCTGCTTTTACCCATTGTTTATCTTTAACTAATATTTTTTGGTTATGAGCATAAGCACTGAGATAATCATCATTATGTTTAATAATGATTAAATTACCATAACCTTGTAATGCATTACCTGCATAAACAACTTGTCCTGCTGCTGCTGCACGAACAGGTTGCCCCAACTGTCCTGCAATATCAATCCCTTTATTACCGCCATCAGCATAAGAGTAAGAATCAATAATCTTACCCGTTGTTGGCCATTGCCATAATAACGTATTCATGAAGTGTTGTTGAGATGTGTTCTTCGTAGTTTGTGCTACACGTGCGGAATGTGTAATTGCAGGTGCTACATGATGACGGACTTCCTCACGACGAGTTTCAACTGATGATTCTGGCACTGGACGATAATTTCCAGAGGTTGGTAATAGCTTAATTACTTGTCCAGCATGTAAATCATACGGTGGGCGTAAATGGTTAAGGCGTGCAATCTCTTTAACATCTTGTCCTGAAATGTAGGATACAAGATATAACGTATCACCTTTATTTACAGTATAAGTGTTCCCATGATAAAAACCTTTCGTCATACGGTTATATTCTGGTTTATTTGTACGAGGATTGCGAGGAATGTAAACTTTTTTATCGGCTATAGGTTGAACAGATGCCACATCTTTGTCAGTCACGTGACTTTCATTAGGTGCTAACATTAATACTTGTCCCACATGTAAGCTGTAAGGCTTCGGTAAATGATTTAGCTTAACAATTTGATCGACTGGGATACCAGAGATATAAGAAATTAAGAATAAGCTGTCACCTTGTTTAACTTGATATTGACGAGCTTTATATGAGCCTTTCACTAATTTGTTATAATTCGGTGTTCCTTGTACAGTACGAGGAATATAGAAATTATTATCTAAAATCAAATCGTTACGAGAAGAACTCATTTTATTATATGCCACATCTGTTGGCATATTATCTGCCATTGGCAACTGCTTCACTTCTTCATTCCAGCGAGTATCTATAATTTGACTATTTGTTGTAGCCGGATTGTTTAACCCTTGATCGCCGCTACCTACATTCACAACAGGAGCAGGTTTTTGCATTGAACAAGCAGAAAGTACCGTTGCAGCAATAGGTAAAATAAATAATTTCTTCATCGATTTTTCTCCAGTAACTAAGGAGCTTATATACTCCTTCAGTCGGTAATAAGATAATTCCTATGATCTATTCCACATTCTAACATAAAATTAGTAGGGAATATATTAATAAAAATAGTAAAATTTATTCCTTTACCTCATAAAAAACAACCCCGTAACTCTTAAAAATTACGGGGTGCTTTTACTAAATTGCCATTATAAAATGACGATTATTTAGTACCATTAACAGAAATTTGAACACGACGGTTTGGCGCTAAACATTTGATTAATGCTTTACCGTGTTCTTTAGCACATTGAACAACAGGATCTGCTGAACCGTAACCATTTACTGCAACGATATCTGCTGGAAGACCTTTACCTTCTAAGTATTTTGCTACTGATTCAGCACGTTCTTTAGAAAGACGTAAGTTACCTTTTGCAGAACCGATACGGTCAGTGTAACCGTTGATTGTTACTTGTTGAGCATGAACGCTAGCGATTTGAGCATAGATGTCGTTTAATGCAGTTTCAGCTTGTGGTTTTAAAGTTGCTTTACCGAAACCAAAAGTTACGTCGCTGTTTAAAGCGAAAGTTTGGCTAACTTGTACTGGAGCAACTGGAGCTTCTTGACCGAAACGGTAAGATGCACCGAATGTTACTGCACCAATGTGTGGAGCGAAGTGAACACGGTTGTGGTCTTCATCACGTAATTTACCTACGTTATTTAACCATGAGTATTCTAGACGTAAACCTAATTCAGGAATTGGTGCATATTCTAAACCTGCAGCATATACTGGAGAAACTTTTAAGCTGTGAGTTTCGTAAGTTACTTTACCTTCGTCTTTTACTTTATAGTCAGAACGTACTAATGCAGCACCGATACGACCATAAGCATCTAAACCATCAATGATTGGGTAGCTACCTTTTAAGGTTAAAGAAGTACCGTGGTTATGCATTTTAAACACAGTATGACCTTCTGATTTATATTTTAAGCCACCGAAATAATCATAGCCTAATTCAGCCGCAAAGTTATCAGTGATTTGGTAACCACCGAATAAACCGTAAGTAAAACTATTACGATGAATACCAAGGTGTTCATCTTGATCTTGCATTTGATCAGCTAGTTTTTTAACATCGTTGTGCATTGAAGCCCAACCAGCACGCGCACCAGCGTAGAAAGTATTCGCTTGTGGTGCAGCTTGCACAGCAGCGGTAGCTAGAGCAGCTACAGCAAATGCGATTGCAGTTTTTTTCATATTATCTTCCTCTAGTAAAAATAAAGAAATTTTTTGTTTCTTGAGAAACAGTTACACTCTCTATGTGCAACTCTTATTCTACTCATTTTAAATAAAAAAAAAATAGAATCAGTTAAAAATCCTTTTTTTATTAATTATTCGTATATTTTTCAATCTAAAGATATAAAATAACTTCTCTTTTATATATAACTTACCTTATAATAATTATTTTTTTACTAAATAACCCTAATTAATCATCATCCTGATACATTCTTTTTTATGTTTAAAATCTTTTTTAAATTAATAAAAAAATAGCTTTCATATATACAAAAAAGGTTCTAATTTGTACCTTAGAACCTTATTTAACATTTAATTTAATAACAGTGATGGCATTACGATTAGTTAGCCATACCATCAGCAGTAATTTCTACACGGCGGTTTGGTGCTAAACATTTAATTAATGCTTGCCCAGTTTTATCATTACATTGAACGATTGGATCTGCTGAACCATAACCTGCCGTATGGATAATATTTGAAGAAACCCCTTGTTTTTCTAAATATTTTGCAACAGCATCAGCACGTTCTTTTGAGAGTTTCATATTGTATTTTTCAGGACCAATACGATCTGCATAGCCTGCTACATTTAGATTACTCACATTAGAATTTGCTAGTTGTGTAGAAACATCATTTAAAATCACTTTTGCATCTGGTTTCAACTGCGCTTGACCAAAGCTAAATGTCACATCACTATTTAAAGCAAAGCTTTGTGATACTTGAACTGGTGCAACTGGTGCAGATTGACCGAAGCGATAAGATGCACCAAAGGTAACCGCACCAATATTCGGAGCAAAGTGAACACGTTCACCTGCTTCATTGCGGAATTTACCTACATTATTCAACCAAGAATATTCAAGGCGTAAGCCTAGTTCTGGAATTGGTGCATATTCTAAACCCGCAGCATACACTGGAGAAACTTTTAAGCTGTGAGTTTCATAAGTTACGTCGCCATGATCTTTATCTTTATAATCAGAACGAACTAATGCTGCACCAATACGACCATATGCATCTAAGTTATCAAGGATTGGATAGCTACCTTTTAAGCTCAAAGAAGCGCCATGGTTATGCATTTTGAATGCGGTACTACCCTGATGAAGGAATTTCACACCACCAAAATAGTCATAACCTAATTCAGCTGCGAAATTATCAGTGATTTGATAACCGCCAAATAAGCCGTAGGTAAAGCTATTGCGATGAAAACCTGCGTCATTATAACCATCATCCATTTCAGATGCTTGAGCAAGTTTTTTTACATCATGATGAGTAGAAGCCCAACCTGCACGAGCCCCAACATAGAAAGTGTTAGGTTGAGGTGCAGCTTGTACAGATGCAGTAGCAATAGTTGCTAATGCTAATGCGATTGCAGTTCTTTTCATTTTAGTTTCCTCTTAAATAATTAAGAAATTACTGTTTATGAATTAGACAATACACGTTACGTGCACCTCAGATTCTACTCAAATTTCTACAAAATAAAACCCCTTTTAGATCATTTTTTATATAAAAATCTATTAATTATTAGCCTTATTAGCTAATATAACGGCTCTTTTTGGCGATTGATACCCTTCAATAGTTAATTGGCTATTATCTGGGTCAAGAAAGTCAGATAGGCTCTCATTATCTAACCAATCTGTTTTACGTTGTTCTTCCGTCGTAGTAACCGCTACATCTACACAACGTACATTTGTAAAGCCCACTTTTTCTAACCATTTTATTAAAGCAGGTACAGAAGGAATGAAATAAACGTTTTTCATTTTGGCATAGCGATCCATTGGCACAAGCACTGTATTCTCATCACCATCAACCACTAAGGTTTCTAATACCAACTCTCCGCCCTTCGCAAGCTGATTTTTTAATTGTGTTAAATGATCGAGTGGAGATTTACGATGGTATAACACACCCATTGAAAAGACAGTATCAAATACACCAAGTGGTTGCATTTCCTCAATGCCTAATGGGATTAAATTTGCACGACGATCATTGTTTAAAAATTTACGTATTGCCTCAAATTGACACAAGAATAAAGCTGTCGGATCGATTCCCACCACCATTTTTGCGCCTTCCCCTACCATTCGCCACATGTGATAACCACTACCACAACCAACATCCAAAATTAAGCGATCTTTTAATGGTGCAAGGTGGGGCAATAAGCGATCCCATTTAAAATCACTCCGCCATTCGCAGTCCACATGGATATCATGTAAATGATAAGGACCTTTTCGCCAAGGTTTTAGTTGCATTAAATGATGAATAATGCGTTGTTTCTCGCCTGAAGATAATGGCGCTTTCCCAGTCACTTTTACCGCATTTTTTAAATCCACGTCCTCAATGTCAAGCGTAGGTAGAAAATCAATTACTTTCTGCCACTTTTCATATTCGCCATGAGGTTGCTTTTCCCATTGCTGAAGCTGAGCTGGTAACGTTTCTAACCAGTGTGAAAGCGGACTTAATGCAATTTGCTGATAAAAATGTCTAAAATCAATTGGTTTATTTGTCATAAAATTACTTAAAGATGATAAAAAACCCGAATTCTACAATATTTATTCCTGTTATTCTATTTCCCTTTTAGTTAGACTAAGACGATAAAATTTTAAATTTAAAAGAATAAAAATGATGAATACTGTTGAATTATTGGTAAACGTTACCCCAAATGAAACACGTCTTGCGCTTGTTGAAGCAGGAACACTCAAAGAAATTCATATCGAACGCACCGCTAAACTTGGTATCGTGAGCAATATTTATAAAGGTAAAATCATGCGTGTCTTGCCTGGCATGCAATCCGCCTTTGTTGATATTGGACTAGATAAAGCAGGTTTCTTACATGTATCCGATATTGTTTCACATACTGAATGCGTTGATGAAAATGAAAAAAAACAATTTGTAGCAAAAGATATCAGTGAACTCGTGCGCGAAGGGCAAGACATTATAGTCCAAGTCGTAAAAGATCCACTCGGGACAAAAGGGGCAAAACTCACCACGGATATTACCCTACCTTCTCGCTATCTCGTTTTTATGCCAGAAAATAGTCACGTCGGCGTATCGCAACGTATTGAAAGCGAAGAAGAACGTAATCGATTAAAAGAACTTGTTTTACCCCTGTGCGATGAGCTAGGGGGATTTATTGTACGCACAGCAGCTGAAGGCGCTACCGAAGAAGAACTCATTCAAGACGCAGAATTTTTAAAACGTCTTTGGCGAAAAATCTTAGAACGTAAAGCCCGTAAGACTGCGCCTGCGGTTCTTTACGAGGAACTTGCCCCTACCCAACGCCTATTACGTGATTTTATTGGAAAAAAATTCGATATCATCTACATCGATTCTCAACAATGTTTTACTGATGTACAAAAGTTTACTCGTAGTTTTATGCCACAACTTACGGATAAACTTTATCATTATAAAGGCGAAAAACCTTTGTTTGATTTGCATAGTGTGGAGTCAGGTATCCAACAAGCCTTACAACCTCGTGTTGATTTAAAATCTGGTGGCTACCTCATTATTGAGCAAACCGAGGCTATGACTACAATTGATATCAATACAGGTGCTTTCGTTGGTCATCGTAACCTTGAAGAAACCATTTTTAATACCAATATCGAAGCGACCAAAGCGATCGCCCACCAACTGCAATTACGCAATCTAGGTGGCATGATTTTGATTGATTTTATTGATATGCAATCTGATGACCATCGAGAACGTGTTCTAGAAGCACTAAAACAAGCACTTGCCCAAGATCGTGTCAAAACTAACGTTAATGGTTTTACACAACTTGGTTTAGTGGAAATGACACGCAAACGCACCCGTGAAAGCCTTGAACATGTGCTTTGTTGCGTATGTCCATCTTGTAAAGGACGTGGTAGCGTAAAAAGTGTTGAAACAGTTTGTTATGAAATTAGTCGTGAAATTATCCGTGTTAATCGTTTATACAAATCTACACAATTTATCGTGTACGCATCGCATGCAGTAGCGGAATATTTGATTACAGAAGAATGCCACGGACTACTTGCCGAACTAGAGGTTTTCATTGGTAAGCAAATCCAAATTAAAACGGAACAATTCTATACGCAAGAACAATTTGATGTCGTCGTGATTTAATTCATCACGCCCCGATTTTCAGAAAAATTTATCTAAACGATGACGTTTAATAGGAAAAAATATGATTTTACAGAAAGTATCTGACTCGCTTTTAGCTCCAAGTCAACTTGATTGTAATGCCTTAAATAAGGTTTTTGATGCTATGTCACAACGCCAATTGGATTATGCTGACTTGTATTTCCAGTTAAGCCAAGATGAAAGTTGGTCACTTGAAGATAGCATCATCAAAGAAGGCGGTTTCCACATTGATCGTGGTGTTGGTGTGCGTGCTGTAAGCGGTGAAAAAACAGGGTTTGCTTATGCCGATCAAATTGATCTCGCTAACCTTATCCAATGTGCGAATGCGGTTAAAGGTATTGCAACACAGGCAGAGAATGTCAAAATTACTCCGCCTCGTTACCGTTCTCCGAAAATTCAAGCACGCTATGCAGTTTTCAATCCACTTGAAAGTTTAGAAAAAGAACAAAAAATTGCCCTCCTCCGTTTAGTCGATCAAACCGCACGGGCAGAAAGTCCTTATGTTACTCAAGTGAATGCACACCTCAGTGCCGTTTATGAAGAAATTTTAGTGGCAGCGACAGATGGTACCTTGGCGGCAGATATTCGCCCATTAATTCGCCTTTCTATTTCTGTATTAGTTGAAAAAGATGGAAAACGTGAAGTCGGTCGTAGTGGCGTGGGCGGTCGTTTACCTTTGGATTACTTCCTTGCCGATTTCCAAGGCATACCACGTGCGGTCTTTTTCGCAAAAGAAGCTGTCCGCCAAGCCTTAATTAATATCGAAGCCAAAGCCGCACCATCAGGCGCAATGCCTGTAATCCTTGGCGCAGGCTGGCCAGGTGTTTTATTACATGAGGCGGTTGGGCATGGTTTAGAAGGCGACTTCAACCGCAAAGAAAGCTCTGTTTTCACAGGGAAAATTGGCGAATTAGTCACAAGCCCTCTTTGCACCATTGTGGATGACGGAACGCTACCAAATCGCCGCGGCTCATTGAATATTGATGATGAAGGCACACCGACACAATGTAATACTTTAATTGAAAATGGTATTTTAAAGGGCTACATGCAGGATAAAATGAATGCACGCTTAATGGGTGTCGCACCGACTGGAAATGGTCGCCGTGAAAGCTATGCACACTTACCAATGCCACGCATGACGAATACCTATATGCAAGCAGGTGAAAGTGATTTTGAAGACATGATTAAAAGCGTTGATTATGGTGTCTTTGCCTCGCACTTTGGCGGTGGTCAAGTAGATATCACATCGGGTAAATTCACTTTCTCAACCGCAGAAGCTTATTTAATTGAAAACGGTAAAATTACTCATCCTATCAAAGGTGCAACCTTAATTGGTTCAGGAATTGATATTATGAGCAAAATTTCAATGGTTGGAAAAAATGTTGAAATTGATCATGGTATTGGAATCTGCGGTAAAGCAGGACAATCTGTGCCTGTTGGCGTAGGTCAACCCGTGGTTAAAATTGATGAAATTACCGTTGGCGGAACCGATTAAATAAAAAAAGGCGAGTTACTATTACTCGCCTTTTTATTATCTTCTAAATAGTCGGAATTACCATTTAGCTGCTGCTTCCTGATCGCTATCTTTCCCTTCGACCCAACGCTCACCGTTATCGGTTTGCTCTTTCTTCCAGAAAGGCGCTCGGGTTTTTAGGTAATCCATAATAAATTCATTGGCATGATAGGCATCTTCTCGGTGCATAGAACTGGTTCCCACCAGCACGATCTCATCATTAATTTTAAGCGAACCAATACGATGAATCACGGCTACACGCTCTAAATCCCAACGAGCACGGGCTTGTTCAACAATATCCTTCAATGATTTTTGGGTCATTTCGGGATAATGTTCAAGATGTAATCCTGATACATTATCGCCCATATTAAGATTACGCACTTTTCCAACAAACATCACAGTTGCCCCGACATTTGCAGGTTCAGACAACCATTGATAAGTATCTTGTTGTTGGAAAGTTGCCTCTTGAACAAGGATAATTGTATTGTTTTCTGCCATATCAGCCTCCTGTTACAGGCGGGAAGAAGGCAACCTCATCGCCGTCTTGTAATGCAGTATCAAATCCTGTTAGTTTCTGATTTACAGCGACAAGTAATTTGCCAGATTGTAACGCTAATGCCCATTTTTCTCCTTTTTGTGCAAGTGCTTGGCGCAAAGCCTCTACATCTGCAAACTCAGCGGGCATTTCTAAACTATCGCAGTTTACGAGTTCTCTCGTTTGTGCAAAAAATAGAACTTTTAACATATCGCTCTCTCTTTTTTAATTTTTAAAATCACGCCCCGATTTTCTCGGAAATTTTTTATTTATGACGAACGCAAGCTAAAAACTCTTTACGCTCTTCACGATCATTTAAGAACACCCCA
This sequence comes from Actinobacillus delphinicola, assembly GCF_900638385.1. Taxonomy (NCBI): domain Bacteria; kingdom Pseudomonadati; phylum Pseudomonadota; class Gammaproteobacteria; order Pasteurellales; family Pasteurellaceae; genus Actinobacillus; species Actinobacillus delphinicola. Next base: position 115,357 of record NZ_LR134510.1, read on the forward strand.
CCATATGCCGAAGTAATGGTATAACTATTGCTATCTTGGATACCACGTCCTTTCACACAATAATGTGCTGCGTTGACATAAATCGCTACATCTTGGGTTTCTAAAATAGTTTGTAGTGCAACTAAAAGTTGTTCTGTAAAACGTTCTTGAACTTGCGGACGTTTTGCAAAGAAATCAACGATACGGTTTAATTTAGATAATCCGATTACCCATTTTGCTGGATAATATGCAATCGCTACGGTTCCATCAATTGTGACAAAATGATGTTCGCACGTCGTTGTCAACGTAATATCATTTACCTGAACACGCTCACTTACTTTCATCGCATTTTTTATTTTGGTAATTTTAGGGAAATTTTGATAATCCAATCCACTAAAAATCTCATCAATGTACATTTTTGCTAAGCGTTTTGGTGTTTCTTGCAAGCTGTCATCACTTAAATCCAATCCAATTAGTGTCAACACCTCTTGCATTTTTTGTTGAATTTCGTTGCGTCGTTCATTCTTTGTTTTATCTTGTGGAAGCATTGGGGTTTCAAGCCCTTGTTCCGCTAAAGCACGCTTAACTTGTGCTGCTTCTACTGAAATATCTTGCATTCACTATCCTTTGAAAATAAATAGCGGACATTCTAGCATAATTCATTGTCCGCTCGCAGAAATTGCGAAAAAAAACTGAAAACTTAACAATTCTAATCAATTTAACGTTAGAATAACAGTTTATTAAACTCACGATAGATTGAATTAAAACTAAAAGGAGAAGAGTTATGCTTCCTCTAAATGATGCATTGCACCAAATGTTACAACAGTTGCCACAACCAACAGCAACAAAATTACTTTCATTAAAAGACGCAGCAGATCGTATCTGTGCGGAAGATATTCTTTCCCCTATCAATGTGCCTGCTTTCGATAATTCCGCAATGGATGGATACGCAGTTCGTCTCAACGATTTAGAGGAAGGCAAGCCTTTAAAAGTCGCAGGCAAAGCCTTTGCAGGTATCCCGTTTCAAGGTGAATGGGAAACAGGTAGTGTTGTTCGTATCATGACGGGAGCGATGATTCCAAGCGGAACCGATGCCGTGATTATGCAAGAAAATGCTACTGTACATGAAGATGGTCGTGTTTCTTTCACGCAAATCCCAAAATGTGGCGAAAATCTTCGTCGTAAAGGTGAAGATATTCAAAAAGGAGACGTTGTTTTACATAAAGGTGCGAAACTAACAAGTGTAGCGCTCCCACTTCTTGCCTCATTGGGCTTAGAAAAGGTAAGCGTATTTAAAAAGATCAAGGTTGCCGTGATTGCAACAGGTGATGAATTAGTGCCAGTAGGTCAAGCGCTTGGCGAAGGTCAAATTTATGATACGAATAGTTTTACTGTGTCATTAATGTTAAAAAAACTCGGTTGCGAAGTTATTGATTTTGGCATTTTGCCTGATGATCCTGCTCGTTTTGAAGAAAGTTTTATTCAAGCTCAACAACAAGCGGATATGATTATCACCAGTGGTGGCGTGTCTGTCGGCGAAGCGGATTTTACCAAAACTGTTTTAGAAAAATTAGGTCAAATCAATTTCTGGAAAATTGCAATGAAACCAGGTAAACCCTTTGCGTTTGGTAAATTAGGTGATACTTGGTTCTGTGGTCTACCAGGCAATCCTGTTTCTGCCTTAGTGACGTTCTATCAACTTGTGCAACCTGCAATTGCGAAATTAAGTGGTTTTAGTGAATGGAAAGCCCCACAAGAATTCCCTGCAACAACAACCGTTTCCCTGAAAAAACGTCCAGGTCGTTTAGATTTCCAACGTGGTTTCTATCATGTCAATGAAAATGGGCAAATTGTGGTAGAAAGCGTGGGATTCCAAGGCTCTCATCTTTTCAGTGCATTTGTGAAAAGTAACTGCTTTATCGTCCTTGAAAAAGATCGCGGTAATGTAGAAGCAGGCGAAAAAGTGACAATTCAAGTTTTTAACGAAATTTTGGGGTAAGCTCGTGGAATTAACCCTTGAAGAAGAAAAACGTTACGTCCGCCAAATTCATTTAAAAGCGATTGATTTTGAGGGGCAAGAACGCCTAAAATCCAGCCGTATGTTGATCGTCGGATTAGGTGGTTTAGGTTGCGCAGCTGCTCAATATCTTGCAACAGCAGGCGTTGGGCATCTCACTTTATTAGATTTTGATACTGTTTCTTTATCCAACTTACAACGCCAAGTTTTACATGATGACAGCCGTTTAGGTATGGAAAAAGTGCGCTCGGCAGAACAAAGCCTGCGTAAATTAAACCCGCATATTCATCTTACCAGTATCCACCAACATGCTGATGATGCGCTCATGCAAAAATTAATTAGCGAAGTGGATGTTGTGTTAGATTGTAGCGATAACCTCACAACACGCAATCAATTAGATAAACTTTGCCAACAATGCAAAGTTCCCCTTGTTTCAGGTGCGGCAATCCGTATGGAAGGACTGATTAGCACCTTTACTTATGAAGAAAATACACCGACTTACCATAGTTTAAGCCAATTTTTTGGCGAAGTCGGTCAAAGCTGTGTCGAAACTGGCGTACTTGCCCCAATTGTAGGCATTATCGGTTCGATGCAAGCCCTTGAAGCCATAAAAGTCTGTTTAAAAATCGGTAAAACCTTATGCGGTCGTGTTTTATTGATTGATGGACTTTCTATGACAATAAGAGAAATGCAATTACCTGTTTAAGGAAGGAAAAAACTATGTCACATCATCACGATCATGAACACGATCATTGCCATCACCACGTGCCACAAAGCAAACGGGCACTTGCATGGAGCTTTTGGCTCATCTTTACTTTTATGTTTGTCGAATGGGTGACGAGCTTTTTAGTGCATAGTCTTTCATTAATGGCAGATGCTGGACATATGACGAATGATGCTTTTTCTCTTGCCTTAGCTTTCTTCGCAGTGCATTTAACCGAAAAACGCCCACAAGTCGCAAAATATCTCACCCTTTTTAATGGGTTGTCTTTAGCGATTGTCGCAGCACTCATCATTCTTGAGGCGATTCGCCGTTTTTATCATCCAGAACATCTTATTGCTCTGCCAATGATTATTGTGGCGACCTTGGGCTTAATCGTAAATATTATTGTGGCGAAAATTATTCACACTGGCGATCAGGAAAATCTTAATATTCAAGCGGCTTATTGGCACGTTCTTGCCGATATGTTTGGTTCTGTTATTGCCATCATCGCTGGACTCTGTGCTTATTTCCTTAATTGGCAATGGGTCGATCCTGTCGCAAGTACGATTTTAAGTATTATTATTTTACGCAGCGGATTACGCATCTCTCGCACCGCATATCAAGCGCTATTTCATTAATTCATCACGCCCCAATTTTCCTAAAAATTTTTGCGAAAATGGGGGCGTGTTTATTTTTTAAAGGATAAATTATGTATCAAGACAAAAGTCTTTCGGCATTAAAATTAGGGCAAAAGACCCAGTACGCAAAATTCTACGATCCTACTCTACTTCAACCTGTGCCACGCCGTTTAAACCGTGAAAAACTCGGGATTGAAGGCAATGTTCCTTTCACCATTGGTGCGGATATGTGGACGGCATTTGAACTTTCTTGGTTAAATGAAAAAGGATTACCACAAGTTGCGATTGCTGAAGTAAGTATTGATTTCCGATCACAAAATCTCATTGAATCTAAAAGTTTTAAACTTTACCTTAATAGTTTTAATCAAACTAAATTTGCTGATTTTGCTAGCGTACAAAGCACGCTCCAAAAAGATCTCGCAGAATGTGCGCAAGGTGAGGTCCAAGTCGTGGTTAAACCTTTAACCGCCTATGCACAACAACCTATCGAAGTGCTACATGGTGAAAATATCGATAATCAAGATATTTGTATCGATAATTATGAATTTAATGCGGAATTACTCGAAAATTGCTGCGAAAAGGATGAAATTATCGAAGAATATTTAGTGAGCGATTTACTCAAATCCAACTGTCTTATTACTAGCCAACCTGACTGGGGAACCGTCCAAATTCACTATGTCGGACGCAAAATTAATCGTGAAAAATTATTACGTTACATCGTGTCTTTCCGTGATCACAATGAATTTCATGAACAATGTGTAGAACGTATTTTCTGTGATTTATTACATTTTGCAAAACCTGAAAAATTAACCGTTTACGCACGCTATACTCGTCGTGGTGGCTTAGACATTAACCCATACCGCTCTAACTTTGAAGCGGTTCCAGAAAGTATTCGCCTTGCACGTCAATAAAAACAAAAGGCGGTTAATGACCGCCTTTCTGATTTATCCCTGTTTAATTTTTTTGCCACGAGCGTAATGAAAATTCCCCACAACAAAAACTTTCACGCTCGCCTGTTTGTGCATTTTGTAAAATCAACCAGCCTTTTTCATCAATGCCACAAGCGATTCCCTGAATTTGCTGATGACTATTTTGCAAAACGATAGACGCTCCCGCAAATGCATCAAACTCTCGCCACATTTCAACAAAAGGTTTAAAGCCAAATTGCGTAAATTGCTCTAAAAATGCGTTTAATTGTCGCCAAATTGCAACAAAGATCGCTTCTCTATCATATTCTGGCAATACGGAATGCAAATTCGTATAAGGTTGATCAATCGGCATTTCCCTCTCAAACATCCAATTTAGTCCTACTCCAATAATCGCATTGCAGTATGGTGTGGGAGGGAATGCGAGTTCTACCAAAATTCCACCCAGTTTTTTTCCTTTTAATAAAATATCATTCGGCCATTTTAGCTGGACATCTTCTGCACCTAATTGCCGCAATGCCTTGGCAATCGCTAGCCCCACCACCAAACTTAGCCCGCTTAAATCAAGTTGCTTAGGAAATTGCCACAATACACTAAAAATAAACTGCCCAGCAAACGGCGAAAACCATTGCCGCCCACGTCGCCCACGCCCATGCGTCTGAAATTCAGCCATACAAAGCGTACCCGACTGCAAATCCTGATGCGTCAATAGAAAATCATTGGTTGAACCAATGACAGGCTGATAGATCAACCGAGTATTGGGTAAAAGAGGTAAAATCTTTCTGCCATCTAATAAAGGAAGTTTTGAATCAAAGTAAATTTTTTCATCATTTTGTTCAAAATGTAACGGTACACCCTGCGCTTGCCAATAATGTAAATGCGATAAAATCGCCTCTTTTGTCACTGAAAAACGTTCTGCAAGTAAATCTGCAGAAATCTCTCCTGCCTCGCAAAGCGTAGAAAGCAATGTAACATCGTTTATGTTTTCGGTATTCATGCGTATAAAGCTCACTTTTAAACAAAAAATATTTTTATTCTTTTCCTAGTTTCTGTATAATCCGACCGCAATATTTTTAACTATCAATTAAAGAGAGAGTATTGCAAATGTTACGCATCGCAAAAAAAGCCCTAACTTTTGACGACGTTTTACTTGTCCCAGCACACTCTACTGTGCTTCCAAATACCGCTAATCTTAGCACGAAATTAACCAAAGAAATCACCTTAAATATTCCAATGCTCTCTGCAGCAATGGATACCGTAACAGAAACCAAACTTGCAATCTCTTTAGCGCAGGAAGGCGGTATCGGTTTTATCCATAAAAATATGTCAATCGAACGCCAAGCTGATCGTGTTCGCCGTGTAAAAAAATTCGAAAGCGGTATGGTAACTGAACCTGTTACCGTGTCACCTGACCTTACTTTGGCTGAACTTGCTGAAATTGTAAAGAAAAATAAATTCGCAGGCTATCCAGTTATTGATGAAAACAACGATCTTGTTGGTATCATCACTGGTCGTGATACCCGTTTCGTGACTGATCTTAGCAAAAAAGTTTCTGAAGTGATGACGCCAAAAGCACGTCTTATCACCGTAAAAGAAAATACTCCACGTGCTGACATTTTAAAATTAATGCACAACAACCGTATCGAAAAAGTATTAGTCGTTGACGATAACGAAAAACTTATCGGTATGATCACTGTAAAAGACTTCCAAAAAGCAGAAAGCAAACCAAACGCTTGTAAAGATGAATTTGGTCGCTTACGTGTAGGTGCAGCTGTTGGTGCTGGCGAAGGGAATGAAGAACGTATTGCCGCCCTTGTTGAAGCAGGTGTTGACGTATTACTTATCGATAGCTCACACGGTCACAGCGAAGGCGTATTACAACGTGTTCGTGAAACACGTAAAAAATACCCTAACCTTCCAATCGTTGCAGGTAACGTTGCAACAGCAGCAGGTGCATTAGCCCTAGCTGAAGCGGGTGCGAGCGCAGTTAAAGTGGGTATCGGTCCTGGTTCAATCTGTACAACTCGTATCGTAACAGGCGTAGGTGTACCACAAATCACCGCTATTTCTGATGCAGCAGAAGCATTAAAAGATCTTGGTATCCCTGTTATCGCTGACGGCGGTATCCGTTACTCTGGCGATATCGCAAAAGCTATCGCTGCTGGTGCAAGCTGTGTCATGGTCGGCTCAATGTTCGCAGGAACTGAAGAAGCTCCAGGCGAAATCGAACTTTATCAAGGTCGTGCATTTAAATCTTACCGCGGTATGGGTTCATTAGGTGCGATGGCGAAAGGCTCAAGCGATCGTTACTTCCAAAGCGACAACGCAGCGGATAAATTAGTACCAGAAGGTATCGAAGGACGTATTCCTTACAAAGGCTATCTAAAAGATATCATCCACCAACAAATGGGTGGTCTTCGCTCTTGCATGGGCTTAACTGGTAGCGCAACCATTGAAGATCTTCGTACTAAAGCGATGTTCGTTGAAATCAGCGGCGCAGGCATCAAAGAAAGCCACGTCCACGACGTAACCATCACTAAAGAAGCACCAAATTACCAAATGCGCTAATACCCCACGCCTCAATTTTCGTAAAAATTTATGAGAGTTGAGCGCTAAAATAACAAAAAGGCTTATGAAAATTCATAAGCCTTTTATTTATCTATTTAAATATAATCATAGATTATAAAATTTCATTTTGCACTGTCACATAGGCTTTTGGTAATAATACTACCGCAATACCTTCTTCGGGATCCCAAGCACATTCACATAAAAGTGCAACCATACCTTCTTTATCAATCAATAAGGTTGTAGGCTCAACTTTTGTATCTTCAAATTGAAAATGCTCAATATAATCACAAATTAGTTTTTCAGTGAGTTTTTCAAAATGCACTTTTTCATTGTAAAACGCATCAAACGCTTCTTCCTGTTTTGGCGTAATTTGAGTATCTTGCGCACGTGCTTTAAACTTAAGGGTGATATTCCACGCCTTGCCTTGATAATTAAATTGCATTGGTTTTACAAAACCACGTTTCTTTACAAGATCATTTAAAAAAGGATTCATTTCTCCACTCCTTAATTATTATTTAATTCAGCTTTTTTCAATGAAATTCCACCGCTATGCGGAATATTATTGTGAATTTCTGTCGGTACTAGCTGTAAAGTACAACAATCCTCACACTCATGCCAAGTATAATTATTTTCTTTACGCCATTTGGCTACATCATCTGCAGTCCAAGTTTTACCGTCTTTTTTTTCTTCGTCCCACTTTTTAGCAGTCTTTTCATCGGCTTGATCAAAATTTTCATCACGAGCAATGCCAAAGTCATCAATTTGAATGCTTTCTTTTGCCACTTGTGATAAGTCTGGATAACCGTCTTTAAATGGAACCGAATCCATACCGTGTTTATCTAGAATATCAGACCATGACAAATTATCTGGATTATTTCTAGGGCGTTCAACATTTGGCGATTTTGACGGTGGAACATAATCAGGATCTGGTTTCCATTCTGAGTTTCCAGGTTCGCCTGTCCATTCCCCACCATTTTTAGGCAAAATAACGTTGCCTTCAAATGTCGTTTTTACTTCTTCTTTTAAACTAAAACTGCTTAAACGATCTGTATTATTCTTTGGCGTAACTTTATCCAAATTCTCAGGTGTATTAAGTTTTTCAATAGACATGGAGTTTCCTTAGCATTTAACTAAATAAAAATTTAGATGCAGCATCATGAACGTATTCAGGAACATATTCATAGAATGAATTTAATTGTTCCAAACTATGTAATTCTTCATCTGCCATAATTTTGGTTAACGTATTGATATAATCTTGTGAACCAAGATCAAAGGCTGGACTACGATTTTCAAATAATGCAATACGATTAAGCACGATCGCACGGGCTTTACCACTTGCAATAAATTCAAAAATACCTGTTTTCAGCGCATCAAGATCAACATATTCCAATTCTTTTTGTAACCAAAACCGTGTCAAATTTAGATTAAAGCGTTTGCGTTTTGCACTATTGCTACGTTGAACAGACGGGGTATATTGATAAGGTTTTTCTTCCCCCTTAAAGTGAGCAACTTTACAAAGTACAGGTTCTAACCAATCATTTTGATAAACCGCAGCCACCCCTCGAGGGAATTTGGCAATTTCATCAATCTGTTCTGGTGTCATCGCTGCTGCTTTACCCACAGATTGGCGATCATTATCATCAGGGATCCGCATGATAATTTTGGTGTTTGTATTGCGAATTGCAGAAATATCCACAGCGCTTGGTGATTGGTCAGCAATAATAAAACCTTCACCAAAAGTACGCATTTCCGCAATCGCATTAGAAAGCATTTCTACTGATTTACCCAACATATTTGCGCCTTCACTGGATTGTTCCGTAGAGGTGCGTTTTAAAATATTGTGCGCTTCTTCTAAAACCGTAACATGTTTAAGTGGACTATTCATATTGTCCGCATTGGCAGTCCTATGCTCGCTTAAACGCATAATCAAAATCCCCATAATTAGAGATTTGGTCTCTGAAGAACCTACACGGCTAAGATCAATCACAACATTGCTATCAAATAAAAGGTGATTATCAATTTCATTATTGGCAAAAATTTGTCCATTTAAACCATTGGTCAATGATTTAACACGAGTGACTAACGAACCAATGTAATTGCTTTTCACTTCTTGTGAATATTCAGATTCATTAATAACCGTTTTTAATGCCTCCAATAAATCCACAAAACTTGGGAATAATTCTTCACTATATGGGTTAATAGAATCTTCTAAATTCCAACCAGTTTCTTTGTAGCATTTTAAGATAGCTTCTTTTAAAACCGCAGGCATTGCTGCATACATCGGCCAACACACATTAAAAATCTCAACTAAGCGATCAATATGTTCAAGCACATGCACATTTTTAGGGAATCGGAAAGGGTTAATCCGTAATAGTTCGCTATATTGTTTATTGGTTCCCAAAACGGTCACATCATCTCGTTGCCCAAATACATTTTTATATTCACCTTTAGCGGGTTCAATAATCATAAAATGTATTTGATTTTGGCTAAGCTGATCTAATAATTGATAAACCGTATTACTTTTTCCTGAACCTGTAGAGCCAGTAATAAAGATATGCCCAGAAAGCTTATTAATATCAAGATCGACATTATGATCTAAGTCTTTATATAAATGTCGTACCTGTCCTAAATGGATGCTTGGCTGCTTATCTGTTTTATCTAAACGGCGAATATTACGACCAAAAGTTTTCGCTTCGATCACTGAAACTGTCGAAGTTGACGCATGCGGTAAACTCAACTGCATCGCCATTTCTTTACCAGACAACAATGTCGTTGGAGTCACATACTCCACGGCTAAATCAGTGGCATAATTTGGTTTTAAGCGAGGGTGCGAAAGATTGCGTAGATAAGAAATAACTCGTTCATTACGCCCCCACGAATTGATTGTAAAGTTCTCACTATTAGAATTATTACCACGCATTAATCCTGAGAAAATGCTAGCTAAAATTTCTGATTGCGCCTCGGTTTCCGTTAAAAAATATGCAGCCGTATTCCAACCACCATAACGTTTTGTATCTTCTAAGCGCTCTAACTGTAAATCCACCTGCTTCAACAACTGCTCAACACCTTTATTAACCGTTTCAATGGTCATTTGGCGATTTGAACCTGTAGAAACATTGCGATTCTCTCCTTGTGAGTAAGAAGTAGAATTTGTTTGCGTTTTCGTTTGACTGTTTGCGGTACTTCTATTGGTTGCATGGGTTGCTGTTTCAGTTGTCGTAAAACTTTTTGATTCAGTCCATGTCTCTGATGTCCCTCTTGTCGTACTTTCAGAAAAATTCTTTGCAACCATACCTGCCATAAGACCTGCAGGATGTCCTGTCAGCATTAAAGAATCAGAAAATTTGCCAATCCCTGTCTGCGTAGTTACACTTTCGCTTACCGAATGACTATAAGAAGATGAAGTACCCACACTTACCCCTTTACTTATACTTTCACTCGTACCTGTCGTTTGAGTCAATCCTAAGCTTTCCCCTAGTGATTGACTAATACTTTCATTAAGTGTAATTCCAACGCTTTCACTCTCATTTTGACCATATGCTAACGATGTTTTTAACAAAGGTGAAAGTTGAGTTGCCGTATTTTCATAACCAATCTTCATTTGATTTAGCGTATCTTTTGTAACGGGATCGGCAAGAATAAGTGCGGTATAAGCCTGTCCTTCAGCCGCATCAATAAAATGCTCAATACCTTGCATAAAGTTTTCACGTTCATCAATAGCTAACGACGGAACCCCCGTTGTGCTCACCAATGTTTTGCCCTGAAAGTCATTCACTAAGTTAGTAATTTCATCAGCATATAGTGATTTAAATTCACTACCTTGAAAGTATCCTTCTAAACTAGACGTTAATAACGTCCCTGCAAAATTCCCTTTATATTTACCTTTAACGCCTAAATATAGATTAGTTGCTTTCCCGTCACTTTGTAAAATAAGAAAGACAGAAAAACCAGCACTTCCTAATGCATTATAGGCTGCAGTAAGGCGCTCTAAAATGTTATGTTTATTCTCAATGACCAGTCTTTCAATACAGAAAATACGTACATCTGTAGAAAGACTAATAAAATCAGAATTATTTAATCTGACGAGTGGATAACGATGGATATCTGATAAATAGTTTTTATTTAAAATATTATAACTATCTAGTAAAATATTTTGCACCTTATTCTGCGATGCAAGCATTAGTTCATGCTGATTTTTCATTTTTACTTACCTATTTAAATAAGAAAATAGCACCGATAACGGCAAAAATAACTCCACCTACTGTGGCTGCAATTTTGATAAAAGAATTAGTCTGTTTTGTATAATTTTCAGTATGGGCACGCACATTTTCATTAGATCGTGAGTACCTATCATTACTATTAATTTTACTATCAGAACTTCTCTCAGTTTTTCTTGTATCCTTTTGCTTAAAATTACCATCTTTAGTAGATAAAAATTCCCTAACATTAAAAAGATGTAATAACCGTTCTAATGCAAAGTTCATATTTAAATAGCCTTGCTGGCGATAGAAATAATTACTATCCCATTTATCTGATTCTGTATTGATTTCAGGACTAAATGCATTGATTTCATATGCTACGAAAACATTAGGATTTTTTTCATAAACATACCAAATTGATTTTGAAACTTCCTCTAAAGATAAATGTAAATTTCCCAATAAAGACATTAATGCATTACGAATACGGTTAATATCTCCCTCTTGTAATGCCTTATTAAGGTTATTATCTTGGGGACTAAACTTATCCAAGTCTGGCTTTTGATTATTTGACATTTTTTTCTCTTTTTTAGATGAAATAGTCTTATCTATATTATCTAAGTTCTTATCTAGATTATCTTTTTCTATTTTTTCTTTAACTTGAATAATATGTTCAATAAGTTCTTTAGAAAAATGTTGACTTAAGCAATCTATTTTTGAAGCTAAATAATACTTATCCCAATAATGTGGTTCTTTAATATCAGAAATAACTGAATTAAATGGAACAAATAAATTATCATTTAAACTATTAAGTTTTATCTGATTAGATCTTGCAGATATATTCATATCTTTAAGTTCATTAATAAAATTATCTTTCATAAAAGATTCCTTATAATTCAACTACACTTTCTAATCTTTGTTTAAATACATTAATTTTCTCTAAATTCAATGTAGCCTGAGCAATTTCTTCTTCTAATTGCTTTTTATTAGCCATTTTATTGGTAAGTGAATTAATAATTTCATCAAGTTTTTTAGTGAATTCCACATCCATAAATTCCATAAATTTATGCCCATAATTTTCAATGTCAGTATGGATTCTTTGTTTAACTGTATTCATTAAATTATTAAAATAAGACTCTATGTCCTTACCTCTCTCTTCCCATAAGTCTTGACCTACTACATATTCTTCTTTAACAGTTTTATAACGGTTTTCAGTACGGGTTCTTCCCCATGAGAACGGATTCCACCAACTAGAATCAGATACTGTAACTTGATAGACAACTTCTTTATCTCTTACTGTAACTTCATCTTCGTTTAATCCAAATCCAGTTAATGTAGAAATACTATTTAATTGATCTTTAATACCATTAATCATCGGTAATGGAATACTATCAATATCTAAATTATCGAATAATCCAGAAATATAATCTTCAAATAATTCAGTTAGCTTTTCCTGAGCAAAATCTTGGCAATCAAGTACGATATTATTCAAATTATTAATAACAAGTTCTGATTTTATCTGAATTTCATTTTCAAGCTTATTTAATTTCTCTTCTGCTTTTCTTCTATCAAACTCTTGACCAATAAAATCATTACTAAAATTCATGATTGTTCTACGAATATCTGCCTCAATATCTACAATTTCATTCATCTTATCTACAGAATAAAGTGTAGTTTTATCATCAATTTTTTTACGAATTACAGATTTTGATTTTTCACTTGCTTCTTTGTTTAATCGGATACTTTCGATTTCTTGGGTAATTTTTACGTTTTCCTTTTCGTTTTCTCCGATGGCTTCTAAGGTCTTTTTTTCAGCTTCGCTTACCTCAATCGCCTCTTTTAAAACACTATAACCACGATATACACGATCTGGAATATTATATTTTTCAATATATTCATCGATCATTGCTTCAATAGCTGGGATACCCGTATGAAGTAATGCTGGTTCACCATTATAGTTATCTAGTCTCTCTCTAGTCGCCTTACTTAATGGCATATATTGAATCAGATTCAATTCTGGCTCCAAAAAATCTTCCTTGAGTCCTGGAAGAGCCCTTGCTTCTTTTCGTGTTAATTCTTTTCCTTTTTGTTCTCTGCGTAATAGATTTGCTACATATGCAGAAACTGGAAAAATTTGTGGGTCTAAAATCTCATTATCTTCAAGATATTTTTTAGCTTTATCAAGTTGTCCCTGAACTGTTTCACCTTTATCAAGATCGAAGGCATCAGCCTTATTTAATATAAAAATAAATCTATCTTTGGTTCGTTTCCCTCCTTTTTGAATCAATCTAGAAATTTCTTGTAATGTAGCTTTGTCATCATCCGTGCCACGTTGTTGTGCATTTAAAATATAAAGTATTAAAGGATTATTTCGAGAATCTTGAATATATTTAAAGGTTACTTGGCGATGTCTTGGATCTTCACTATTATTTGGTCCAGGAGTATCACTAATAATTAAGCGAACATCATCACGACTATTAATACCAATATTGCCTTTTATCCGAATTAACTTTGTATTTTCTTTCTTATTCCACTCTGTCAAAGTTTGAAGGGAGATTCTTTGATTTTCATCTACAATTTGATCCTGATGATTAATTCGTTGCCCCCAAAATTCTCCAGGTGGAAGTTGTCGATCATCCTCAATTTGAGCAATAGTAGCCGTGGTAGCTTCATTGGCTGAAGGTAATAAATCCTCTCCTAGCAATGCATTAATAAATGTTGATTTTCCTGCTGACATCGTGGCAGCGATATAAATATGAAAATCTTTATCAAAAGTTGAGTTAAAATTTGCTTTAATTCTTGAACCAGAATCCTGATTTTTAAATGCAGCATCAAAAAGTGGATTTTGTTCAGCCTCTTGCATTAAGCTCTGAATATCTTTTAATCGCTGATTTCCATCAGGCATTTCTATTACATCTAAATATACGTTTAAGCCTTTATTTCTAGCATTTTCAACAGCTTCTTCCATATCTTTAATATCAGCAGGCACACCTTTAAAGGTAAGATAATAATCTGCCTGTGGCTGTTTTTCATTATCATTTACTTCTTTTAGTAGAATATCAAAAAACTTATCAATCCATAGTTGAAGGCGTTGTGAGTACATACCATCAGCAAAATTGAGTTTTGTTTCGCCCTTATCGACTACAATCTTAGTTTCTATTGTAAATGGATTATGTTCTATATAAATATCATGTTGAATTACACGTTGCATAATTTTTCCTAAATGTTGATTAATAAAAATACTGATTTATTACAGTATGTGATGGGTTAATTTTTTTCATCATATCGAAGATAATCTCTCAACTGATTTTCCATCCTTTCTTGTAAAAATTTTGGACTAATAATCGTAAGATGAGGTATCCAATATTTTACAAGGGGGATAACTTCTAACTCATTGACCTCTTTACACGTCAAAATTAGCCCACCATCTTCCAATTGATGAACAATTTCTTGATTGGGTAATAAATTCCGTCGCGTAAAATAAGGGGCTGCAAAAGGGCTAACCTGAACTACAATTTCAGGCAATTGATTGCCAATGGAGATACTATCGTTATTTTTAATATGATCTAAAAGCTGTAGGTTTGGAGTAAAACTTTCATTACAAAGTGAAAGTTTATTCATCTTTGTAAAACAGAACGTTTTTTCTTTATTTTGATTATTATCTATACCAATCAGGTACCAAATACCATTTTTATTCACTAAAGAATAAGGAGAAACTTTATAATAACTCCCAGCTTGGGCGGTATTTTTTTGATAAAAAAAGGTGATATTTTGATGAGTTTTTATCGCTTGATTAATAAGTTTAAATTCTTGGGATAGATGCTGAATATTTTCATAATTTAACCCTTTAACAAAAATACTTTGGGTTAAAATTTCTTCAAAAAATTGTTTATCAATCTCTGGTAATAAATTTGAAATACTCGCAAAATTAGCAAAGCGCTTAATATCCTCTTGAGTTAAAAATCCTGATTTTTTAACGTCTAATTTATAAAATCCATTTTTGCATTCTTCCCAGTGGAAAAAATTTAAACGTTCTTTAAAATCACGTTCGATCGTACGAGAAGAAACGCCAAATTCTTCAGCTAATTCTTCTACATTAAGTTTTTCTTCTTGAGTTAATCTGAATAAAATATCAGAAATTCTTTGAGCTAATTTTTGGTTTTTCATTTACTATTATTTTTTAACCGTAACTAATATCTATACACTAATTATAGAAGCCATATGCCATAAGCAAACGACAGGTTGTGTCAAATTGATTCTTTTTTAAATAATAGAAAATGTAAATTTATAGAAAAATGCCATTGTTCTAATGCTTGTACAATAATTTCGCGAAATTGTACAAAAAAAAAACGATTTAGCAATTTGTTTCATAACGCTTTTTTCAGCATTAATTGTATATTTTTTCAATATTTATTGAAAAAAATATTCTCTCCTTTTTATTATTGATTTATATCAAAGCTAATTCAATTTTACCTTTATTAGGTACATTATTTTTATAGTTAAACATCTATAAAAAATGGTAAAATGAACCATTTACCTATATACCCGTAATCTTTACGGACCGATTCTTTTACTGTTAACTAGGAAATAAAATGACCAATATACATCATGACAAAATCCTCATCCTCGACTTCGGTTCTCAATATACTCAACTTATTGCACGTCGTATTCGTGAAATTGGGGTGTATTGTGAACTTTGGGCGTGGGATGTGACGGAAGAACAGATCCGTGAATTTAATCCGAAAGGGATTATCCTTTCTGGTGGTCCAGAAAGTACGACTGAAGAAAATAGCCCAGTTGCGCCAGAATATGTATTTAATGCAGGTGTGCCAGTACTTGGGATTTGCTACGGTATGCAAACCATGGCAATGCAACTTGGTGGCTTAACTGAAGGTTCTAACCAACGTGAATTTGGTTATGCAGAAATCGAACTTAACGCAGTTGATCGTTTATTCGCAAAATTAGCAAGTGAAAACAATAAATTAGATGTTTGGATGAGCCATGGTGATAAAGTAACGCGTTTACCAGAAGGTTTCCAAACCATCGCTTCTACTCCAACTTGCCCAATCGCTGCAATGAGCGATGAAAGCCGTCAATTCTATGGTGTACAATTCCATCCTGAAGTAACGCACACTAAATGTGGTTTAGGCTTACTCACTAACTTTGTCGTGGAAATCTGCGGTTGTAAAACAGAATGGACCCCTGCAAATATCATCGAAGATGCTGTAAAACGTATTAAAGAACAAGTTGGTGATGACGAAGTTATCTTAGGTCTTTCTGGTGGCGTAGATTCATCAGTCACTGCCCTCCTTCTTCACCGTGCTATTGGCGATAAATTACACTGCGTATTCGTTGACAATGGTCTTCTTCGCTTAAATGAAGCAGATCAAGTTATGGAAATGTTTGGCGACCGTTTTGGTTTAAACATTATCCGCGTAGACGCAGAAGATCGCTTCCTTGACGCATTAAAAGGCTTAACCGATCCAGAAGCAAAACGTAAAATGATTGGGAAAGTTTTCGTTGATGTTTTTGATGAAGAATCGCATAAACAAACCAATGTTAAATGGTTAGCGCAAGGCACCATTTACCCAGACGTTATCGAATCTGCAGCAAGCAAAACCGGTAAAGCACACGTTATTAAATCACACCATAACGTAGGCGGTTTGCCAGATTACATGAAACTTGGTCTAGTTGAGCCACTTCGTGAATTATTTAAAGATGAAGTACGTCGTATCGGTTTAGCGCTTGGCTTACCAGAAGAAATGCTTAACCGCCACCCGTTCCCAGGTCCAGGTCTAGGCGTTCGCGTATTGGGTGAAATTCAAAAAGAATACTGCGACCTACTCCGCCGTGCTGACGCAATCTTTATTGAAGAATTACACAAAGCCGATTACTACTACAAAGTAAGCCAAGCTTTTGCGGTATTCCTTCCAGTGAAATCTGTTGGCGTTATGGGCGATGGTCGTAAATACGATTGGGTTATCGCACTCCGCGCCGTTGAAACTATCGACTTTATGACCGCGCACTGGGCACATTTACCTTACGATCTTTTAGGTAAAATCTCAAACCGCATCATCAACGAAGTTGACGGCATCTCCCGCGTCGTTTACGACGTTTCAGGCAAACCACCTGCAACGATTGAGTGGGAATAGTTAACTGAGTATAAAAACGCCTCTAATTGAGGCGTTTTTATTGTTCAAATTTCAAGCAAATACACATAAATTTATAGCGTTCTACAAAGTAATGTTATTTTTTGTGATCTTTCTCATAAAAAAAATATGGGCAAAATGCTATTCTCTGTCAACTTTGAAACTGGTAACCCTAAAGGACTAAACCCATGCCTCAAAAAAAACTCACACTTATCGCATTGATCTTAATGATCTTTTCATCGGTATATGGTTTTGCCAATATGCCTCGTTCCTTTTACCTCATGGGCTATGCAGCCATTCCTTGGTATTTCTTCGTCGCCCTATTCTTCTTTATTCCCTATGCTTTCATGATCTCCGAATACGGGGCTGCATTCCGTAAAGAAAAAGGGGGGATCCTCGCTTGGATGGATAAATCAGTCGGTGGAGGTTTTGCTTTTATTGGAACCTTTATGTGGTACGCATCATATGCGGTATGGATGGTTTCTGTTAGTTCTAGTCTATGGTTAATTCTAAGCTATGCTTTCTACGGACAAGATCAAACCTCAACCTGGTCACTTTTCGGATTAAGCTCTGTTCAGACTTTAGGGGTGTTGGGCATTATCCTCGTGATTATTGTTACTGCAATCGGTAGTCGTGGGTTAGGAAACATCAGTAAGGTAGCAACTGTTGGGGGTATCGCCACTGCATTTTTAAATGTTGTTCTGATTTTAGGTGGTTTGATTGTTTACTTAAAAAATGGTCATTTAGCTCAACCTATTCAAAATATTGCACACTCCTTCACTGTTTCGCCAATGCCTGAATATCAATCAATCTTGGGGATGTTAGCATTCTTAACCTTTGCCCTCTTCTCTTTTGGTGGATTGGAAGCTATCGGGACATTAGCTGATGAAATTAAAAATCCTGAAAAGAATTTCCCGAAAGGCATTTTAATTGCTGCAGTTGTTGTTGCTCTTGGTTATGCTTTAGGTATCTTAGCCTGCGGTGCTTTCACAAACTGGGGGGAAATCCTTCATAGTGATAAAGTACACATGGGTAACGTTGCTTATATCGTACTGAATAATTTAGGCTATCAATTAGGTATTAGCTTTGGTGCAGATCAATCAACCGCTGTCATTTTAGGTAACTGGATGGCTCGTTATGTTGGTGCATCAATGTTTATTTCACTTGTAAGTGCATTCTTCATTTTATCTTATTCACCATTACGTACATTAATCGAAGGTTCGCCAAAAGGTATTTGGCCTGAAAAATTATGCCGTATGAATAAAAATGATATGCCAGCAAATGCAATGTGGGCACAAGCAGTCCTTGTTATCATTCTTATTGCTTTTGTATCGTTCGGTGGTCAAAATGCTTCACAATTCTTCCGTGTACTTATTTTGATGACGAATGTTGCAATGTCTATTCCTTATGTTTTCTTATCTGTTGCTTATATTTTCTTTAAGAAAAAACAATTGGCAGGTGAATTTGGAAAATCATTTATGGTATTCAAAACACAACGTACAGCAACTATCTTTGCTGTAATTGTGACCCTAATCATTGCTTTTGCTAACTTCTTCGCAATTATTGAACCTATCGTACAACATGATAAAGGTGGTATATTCCAATCTGTTGCAATGGTATGTGGTCCAATTCTATTTGGTATCGTGGGTTATGTGGTATATAGCCTTCACCAAAAACGCCAAGCAAATAGATAATAACATCCACTAAAAAAGCGCCTTTAGGCGCTTTTTTTATATCTTTATTCATTAATGTTATTCCATGCCTTTTGAAGAATAAAATAATCTTTTGTATAATTTTTTCCGAAAATCTAGGCGTGGAAAAATTCGCTTTTTTCGTTGCTAACTCTTTAGTTTTGGGTAAGAAATACGGTAAAATGCGATGAATTTTATAAAAAATTAGAGGTAAATATGACAAAAGTAGCATCTGTTGCTGACGTGTTGCAAGGTAAAGTTGCCGTTGGTGAAACAGTCACTGTACAAGGTTGGATTCGTACCCGTCGTGATTCTAAAGCGGGACTTTCTTTTTTAGCGGTTTATGACGGTTCTTGTTTTGATCCAATTCAAGCGATTGCAAATAATGATCTTCCAAACTATGAAAGCGAAGTTTTACGTTTAACCACAGGTTGTGCAGTTGAAGTAACAGGTGTGGTTGTGGAATCTCCAGCAGCTGGTCAAGCCGTTGAACTTCAAGCAAATGCGGTAAAAGTTGTGGGTTGGGTTGAAGATCCAGATACTTACCCAATGGCAGCAAAACGCCACAGTATTGAATATTTACGTGAAGTTGCTCACCTTCGCCCACGTACCAATATCATTGGTGCTGTTGCACGTGTACGTAGCTGTCTTGCTGGTGCAATCCATCGTTTCTTCCAAGAACAAGGTTTCTACTGGGTGGCAACACCATTAATCACTGCGTCTGATACTGAAGGTGCTGGTGAAATGTTCCGTGTTTCTACATTAGATTTAGAAAACCTACCACGTACCGAAGAAGGCAAAGTGGATTACAGCCAAGATTTCTTTGGTAAAGAATCTTTCTTAACCGTGTCTGGTCAGTTAAATGCGGAAACTTATGCTTGCGCATTAAGCAAAGTTTATACTTTCGGTCCGACTTTCCGTGCTGAAAACTCTAACACAACTCGCCATTTAGCTGAGTTCTGGATGGTTGAACCAGAATTTGCATTCGCAACCTTAGAAGATGATGCAAAACTTGCCGAAGCAATGCTTAAATATGTGTTCAAAGCAGTGTTGGAAGAACGTCGTGATGATTTAGAATTCTTTGCACAACGTGTTGATAAAAACGTAATTACTCGTTTAGAAAACTTCATCAACTCAGATTTCGTTCAAGTTGATTATACTGATGCGATCGATATCTTACTGAAATCAGGCAAAGACTTTGAATTTAAAGTTGAATGGGGTATTGATTTATCTTCTGAACACGAACGTTACTTAGCAGAAGAACACTTCAAAGCACCTGTTGTTGTGAAAAACTATCCAAAAGATATCAAAGCATTCTACATGCGCTTAAACGATGACGGTAAAACTGTTGCAGCAATGGACGTATTAGCACCTGGAATCGGTGAAATTATTGGTGGTTCACAACGTGAAGAACGCTTAGAAGTGCTTGATCAACGTATGGCTGAAATGGGCTTAAAAGCTGAAGATTACTGGTGGTACCGTGATCTTCGTAAATACGGTACTGTTCCTCACGCAGGTTTTGGTCTTGGTTTTGAACGTTTAATCGTTTATGTAACTGGGGTTCAAAATATTCGTGATGTAATTCCATTCCCACGTGCGCCACGTAATGCGAATTTCTAGTTAATATGAAAAAAGACCGAATTATTCGGTCTTTTTTATTTTTTTAAATGAATACGCCCGCTTTTTCGAAAAATTTTATGAAAAAGCGGGCGTGGTAATTTTGGCGTTCCCAAGAGGACTCGAACCTCTATCGGTCGCTTAGGAGGCAACTGCTCTATCCCGTTGAGCTATGAGAACAATTTTCGCTATTATAGAAAGTTATGTAAAATTCGGCAACTTATTATTTTTATTAATTTTTTAACCACAAAAAAAGACCGAATAAATCGGTCTTTTCGTTTCTTAAATCGTAAATTAAGAAAGTAAGCTAGAAAGTTTTTTATCAACTGCTTGGCTTGCAGAGTTCATTGCATTTGCTGCTTTGCCTTCTGCTTTAGTCATCGTTTCGCTTGCTTTGTTTTCTGCTTTTGAAACTGCTGATGCCGCTTTATCTTCTGCTTTAGTTACAGTTGATGCAGCTTTATCTTTAGCATCTGATACAGTGTTTGCTGCGGTTGTTTTAACAGCATCTACTGCACTTTTAGCAGTATTTTTTGCAGAATCTACCGCATCATTTGCCATTTTTTTCATTGAGTCAAGCATATTTGTTGCTGCTGCTTTAGTTGAATCTACTGCTGCCGCTGCTTGTTCTTTTGCTGCTTTTTCTAAATTGCTTGCTGCTTCTTTAGTTGCTGCAACTGCTGCGTGAGTTTGTGCTTTCGCATTTTCAACAACATCTTTTGCTAAAGTTTTAGTTGCACCAACCACTTCATGTGCTTGTGCTTTAACTTGAGCAGTTGTTGCAGTGCTTGCTTGAGCTGGTGTTGCTTGGCTGCTTGCTACAGATGTTGCATCGTCATTACATGCTGAAAGTGCTAAGGTTGCAGCTAAAATGCTTGCACCAAGTAAAGTTTTTTTAAAGTTCATTTAAATACCTTTTATGTAAAATTTATGTAAAAAAACGGCGCAATTATAGTTAAGCTTTTTTATTTGTGCAAATAAAAATCCAAGAAATGGTGTATTTTTATCCTAATGGTTACCTCTTTAGGTTTATATTTTAAAAGCACTATACTTTTCTAAGTATTTCCAATACACTTACCGCAATTAGTCGGGGTGCAACTGCTGAGAATATACCCGCGAACCTGAAACAGTTAGGACTGTCGTAGGAAACTAATACTTCCCTTCTTTCTTTTCCTTCTCATGTTTTATGGTTCATTCATCTTCATTAATGTTGTTTTCTTGCGGAGTTTAGAATGAAACAAAAAATATTTTCTTTTTTAACAACGACATTGCTACTTGCTTCACCATTTGCTATGGCGATGCAGACTGTCAATGTTTATACCTATAATAGCTTTGCATCTGAAAAATGGGGTGCAGGTCCGAAGTTAAAGCAATTATTTGAACAATCTCATCCGCAATGCCAAATTCATTACACAGCACTTGATGGCTCAAATACGATGTTTAACCGTATTCGCTTAGAAGGAAAACAAACAAAAGCGGATATGGCTATCGGACTAAATAATTTTATGCTGGATGCAGCAGAAAAATCACAGCTTTTTACGCCTGCAAAAGTGGATCTTGATACGTTACCAGAAAATTTCCGTAATGCGACGTTTGTCCCTTACGGCTTTGCTGATTATGCATTCATCTATAATAAGACAAAATTAAAAAATCCGCCAAAATCCTTACAAGAATTAGTTAATCGCCAAGATATCCGTGTGATTTATGAAGATCCACGTACTTCTGCGGTCGGTCAAGGTTTCGTGGCATGGATGAATAAAGTCTATTCTGAAAAAGATATCCAATCTGCGTGGCAAACATTGGCAAAACATACGGTAACCGTCACAAAAAGCTGGTCTGAGGCTTATGGCGCTTTCTTAAAAGGTGAGGCGGATATGGTGTTAAGTTACAATACATCACCTTTGTACCATATTTTAAATGAACATAATGACAATTATGTGGCTGCCAACTTCCCTGCTCCGCATGTTGCACAGATTGAATTTGTTGCTACGCTAAAAAATCATGAAAATGATTGTACCAATGCGTTCACACAATTTATGATTACCCCACCAGCTCAAAAAATCTTATCGACTGCTAATGTGATGCTGCCTGTTGTGCAAAATATTCACGTTCCGCTTTACGATAATCTACGCCAACAATCTGTTCTGCCGAATTTAAAAGAAGAAAGCGTACCGCAACAAACCATGCGCCAATGGATTAACACTTGGCAAAATGCGCTAACCGATTAATATGACCAAATTTGCTCTTCAAAAATTAACCGCGACTATTCGTCAGCATAAAGCGATTTATAGTGGCGGTTTTGCTGTCGTATGTGCGATCGTCTTATTTTATAGTTTATCTCTAACAGCAATTTGGCAACAGGGACAAGATTATAGCTGGCACGATCTCATGCAAGATCGCTATTTACATCACGTCATTTTCTTCAGTTTTTGGCAAGCTTTTCTCTCGGCAATATTATCGCTTTTATTCGGGATCCTGTTTGCCCGTGCTTTTTTCTATCAGAAATTCTGGGGGAAAAAACTTATTTTAAAACTCTTTTCCTTAACCTTTGTTTTACCCTCTCTGGTTGTCATTTTTGGATTAATGGGCATTTACGGGCAAAATGGTTGGTTCGCTCATCTTTATCATTGTCTAGGCTTTGTCGGTGAATGGGATATTTATGGGTTAACTGGAATTTTAATTGCGCATCTATTTTTCAATATTCCGCTCGCAAGCCGTTTATTTTTACAAAGCCTAAGCAGTATCCCGAGTGAACAGCGCCAACTCGCTGCACAACTCGGTATTCGTGGCTGGCAATTTATCCGCCTTATCGAATTGCCTTATCTACGCCAACAATTATTGCCGACTTTCGTGTTAATTTTTATGTTATGTTTTACCAGTTTTGCTGTGGTATTAACTTTGGGTGGCGGTCCAAAATTTACAACCCTTGAAGTGGCAATTTATCAAAGTGTCTTTTTTGATTTTGACTTAGGAAAAGCGGCGATCTTTGCATTATTGCAATTTTTATTCTGCTTTATTTTATTCAGTAGCAGTAGTTTTTTTGTCAAAAAAGGCTCACTATTACAATCACAACGTCGCCCGTGGCTAGACACGCAGACATTTTCGGTAAAATTTATGCAAATTGTCGTAATTTTGCTGACATTAGCTTTCATCTTGTTGCCACTGATTAATACAATTTGGGCGGGACTGTTTTCAGGTGACCTCTGGCATAGCCTACACGATAGTGAATTATGGCGTGCATTAATTTATTCCGTTACTTTGCCTCCGTTAGCAGGGCTACTCACTGTTATCATCGCAATGGCAATTCTCTATTTAGCCCGCTATTGGATGTGGCGCAATCATCTTTGGCTTGCAAATAATTTTTTAAATCTCGGTATGGTGATTTTGGCTATCCCGACACTGGTTCTGGCATTAGGGCTTTTTTTACTACTCCGCTCTTTTGATGCAACAACGCCATTGTTATTTAGCATTGTCATGTGTTGCAATGCGTTAATGGCATTGCCCTTTGTGATTCGTGTTCTTACCGTGCCGATGTATAACAATATGTTGTTTTATGAAAAGCTATGTAATTCATTAGGTATCCGTAGGTTCGCTCGTCTAAGATATATCGAATGGCATAATCTAAAAAATCCGATTAAATATGGATTTACCGTGGCAACTTGCCTTTCACTTGGCGATTTAACCGCTATTTCATTATTTGGCAATCAAGACTTTACGTCATTGCCCCAATTACTCTATCAACAACTTGCGCGCTACCAGATGGATAGTGCATCAGTAACTGCGCTGGTTTTATTAATTTTCTGTGCCCTTTTATTCTACTTTGTGGAGGAATATGATTCAGCTTCAAATTGATTTTGATTATCCTGACATGCCTATGCATTTTTCGCTTTCGGCTAAAAAAGGCGAAAAAATTGCACTCATTGGTGAAAGCGGTGCAGGGAAAAGTACACTATTAAATTTAATTGCGGGTTTTGAGTGGATAAGCCGTGGTGAAATTTGGCTAAATGGTAAGAATTGTACCTTATTGCCACCCGCTGAACGCCCTGTTGCGATGCTTTTCCAAGATAATAATTTGTTTACGCATTTAACCGTAGAACAAAATCTTGCACTTGGTATTAAACCGAGTTTAAAAATCAATGCCTCGGAACGAGATGCGATTTGTCAGGCGGCAAAAGCCGTTGGGTTAGTCCAGCATCTTACCCGCCTTCCTGAACAATTATCTGGAGGGCAACGCCAACGGGTTGCTATCGCGCGTTGTTTGTTACAACATAAGCCTATTCTGCTACTTGATGAACCCTTTTCAGCGCTCGATCCCGTTTTGCGTCAAGAAATGCTTGATCTGATTTTAGATCTTTGCCAAAAACAAAACACTACGCTTTTAATGGTGACGCACCAAGTAGATGAAATTCAAGGAAAATTTGATCGTATTTTAGAGGTCAAACAGGGGCATTTTGTTAAATAACTCACGCCCCGATTTTCGTGAAAATTTATGTGATTTGAATAATTATATAAAAGAAAACCCCAAGGATTCGCCTTGGGGTTTTTATTTAATTTCAACTTTATTTACGCAATCGTGTCAGCAAATTGTTCTAAACTTGCTTTGATATTAGCGCAAATTTCTTTTGCTTGTTCCAAAGTTTTACCATTGGTATCAAGGTACATTTTAAGTTTTGGTTCAGTACCTGATGGACGTAAAATTACACGTTGACCGCCTGCGAGGTTGAAAACAAGAATATTATTTTGTTTTTCAGTTTGAAGGTGATCGATGTATTGTTCCACTTTCACGCCACCAATTTCTTGGAATGGATTTTCACGCACTGCTTTTAAGATGCGTTGAATACGACCAAGATCAGCTACACGTAAACTTAATTGATCGCTATAAGCGGCACCAAAAGTATCTACAAATTCTTGTTGGAATTGTGCAAATGTTTTGCCTTCTGCTTTTAAGGTGTTGATTAAGTTTAAGAAGCAAGTGATTGCAGAAATACCGTCTTTATCGTGGGCTACTGTTGGGTTTACGAGATAGCCAAGTGCTTCTTCAAAACCAAAGATTAAACCAGGGATACGACCGATATATTTGAAACCAGTTAATGTTTCTTGGTGTTCTAAACCGCAAGATTCAGCGACTTTTGCAAGTAATGGGCTAGATACTAATGAACAACCTAATACGCCTTTTTTACCTGCTTTTTGTGCTGCTTTTCCGATAAACCAACCGAAGTAAAGACCAACTTGGTTACCGTGCAAGTTATGCCAGTTACCATTTGCATCTTTAATCGCTACGGCTAAACGGTCAGCATCTGGATCGTTTGCAACGATAAATTCCGCATCAACTTCTTTTGCTTTCGCAATCGCTAAATCTAATGCACCTTTTTCTTCTGGATTAGGGAATGATACGGTTGGGAAAGTACCATCTGGTTCGCATTGTGATTCCACTAATACAGGTTTTGGTAAGCCTGCTTTATCTAAAACATTTAATAAAGTTTCTTTACCTACCCCGTGCATTGCAGTATAAACATAAGTGAATTGACTTACAGGTGCAGTCGCTAGAGAGGCTGTACGTGCTACATATTCATCAATCACACTTTGATCAATCATTTTATAATCAGTACTGCGCGGAATATCCGTCACTTTTTGATTATCCGCAACCCATTGGATTTGTTCTGCGATAAGTTTATCGTCTGGTGCAACGATTTGTGCACCATCGTCTTTACCACCAAGATATACTTTATAACCGTTATCATCTGGCGGGTTATGACTTGCTGTTACCATTACCCCTGCACTCGCTTTCATGAAACGAACTGAGAATGCAAGTACTGGAGTTGGGCGTAAACTTGGCATTAAGAAAGCATCAATCCCTGCTGCTTGCATGATTTCAGCGGTATCTTGTGCAAAACGAAGAGAATTTTTACGACCATCATAACCAATAACGATAGATGGTTTTTCATTACGTGCTAATAAGTAGCGAGCAAGCCCTGCTGCTGCTTGGGCAACAAGCACACGGTTCATACCCATTGGACCTGCTTGTAAACGTCCACGTAACCCTGCTGTTCCAAACTGTAAACGACCAGAAAAACGGACGTTTAATTCCTCAACATCATTTTTAGCAATCAAATTTTTCAACTCTTCACGAGTTTCTGCGTCTGGATCTTGCTCCATCCACTGCGTTGCTAATCGAATTACATCTGTCATATTTTCCTCTCTATTTTAGTTGTAATATGAATTAAATTTCTCAAAGTTATGCCGTTCTAACGCCATGCTTTATATTGGTTAATTAGACCATTAGTAGAGCTATCATGGGATGTTACTGTATCTTGATCTTTAAGCTCTGGCAAAATGCGGTTAGCAAGTTGTTTACCGAGTTCTACACCCCATTGGTCGAAACTATAAATGTTAAAAATCACGCCTTGTACAAAGATTTTATGTTCGTACATCGCAATTAAGGCACCAAGGCTAAATGGCGTAATTTCTTGTAATAAAATAGAATTTGTTGGTTTGTTACCTTGGAATACTTTAAATGGAACGATATCTTTTACGTCATCCCAAGCTTTGCCTGCTTTTTCAAATTCTGCTTTCACTTCTTCAGCTGTTTTACCGAATGCTAATGCTTCAGTTTGTGCAAAGAAGTTAGATAATAATTTTTGATGGTGATCGCCAATTGGATTGTGAGTTTTAGCGGGAGCAATAAAATCACATGGAATTAATTTAGTGCCTTGATGAATTAATTGATAGAACGCATGTTGTCCGTTTGTACCTGGTTCACCCCAAATAATTGGTCCAGTTTGATGCATCACTACTTTACCATCACGTCCAACATATTTACCGTTTGATTCCATATTGCCTTGTTGGAAATAAGCGGCAAAACGGTGCATATATTGATCATAAGGTAGAATCGCTTCAGTTTCTGCCCCAAGGAAGTTGCAGTTCCAAATCCCAATCAATGCCATTAGCATTGGGATATTTTGAGCCGCTGGTGCTGTGCGGAAGTGTTTATCCATTTCGTGAGCACCACTAAGTAATTGTTCAAAATTATCAAAGCCGATAGAAAGCGCAATAGATAAGCCGATTGCTGACCATAGTGAATAACGACCACCAACCCAGTCCCAGAATTCAAACATGTTATTTGTATCAATACCAAATTCCGCTACCGCTTTTGCATTGGTAGATAACGCAACGAAATGTTTCGCTACCGCTTTTTCATCATGTGCAGATTTAAGTAACCAATCACGAGCAGTATGAGCATTTGTCATGGTTTCTTGGGTAGTAAAGGTTTTTGATGCGATAAGGAAAAGAGTGGTTTCTGGATTACATTTTTTCAATGTTTCGGCGATATGTGTACCATCCACATTAGAAACAAAGTGCATGGTGAGGTGATTTTTATATGGACGTAAGGCTTCAGTCACCATATAAGGTCCCAGATCGGAACCACCAATACCAATATTCACAACATCCGTAATTGCTTTACCAGTGTAACCCTTCCATTCGCCACTAATAATTGCGTGGCAGAAATGTTTCATTTTTTCTAATACGGCATTCACTTCAGGCATCACATCTTTGCCATCAACAAGTACTGGCGTATTGCTACGATTACGTAAAGCAGTGTGCAATACAGCACGATCTTCGGTACGGTTAATTTTTTTACCCGTAAACATTTCTTCACGCGCACCTGCAACATCGCAGTCTTCGGCAAGTTGCATTAATAAATTTAAAGTGTCTTGTGTAAATTTGTTTTTAGAAAAATCAATAAGAAGTTGATCTTGGAATGTTAACGAAAACTTTTGAAAACGTTGAGGATCTTGTTGAAATAAATCAGCAATTGTTGTGGTTGCGAGTTGTTTTTGATGTGCCTCTAAACTTAACCAAGCTTGAGTTTGAGTCGGATTAATACTTTTCATGTGTTTTCCTCATAAGATAAAATTAATCTACATATTCAGTTAAAACTCTTGGGGTTAATTTGGTAATTAACTCATAAGTCAACATACCGCTTTTTTCTGCGATTTCTTCGATTGGTAGGTTCTCACCCCACAAGGTAACTTCATCCCCCACTTTATCGTGACTTTCTGGTCCAAGATCCACTGCTAACATATCCATAGAAACATGCCCAACAACAGGAACACGTCTTCCATTAATTAATACAGGTGCTCCCTTTGGCATATCTCGTGGATAGCCATCACCGTACCCGATAGCAACGATTCCAATTTTGGTATCTCGTTCACTAATCCAAGCACCGCCGTACCCTACAGGCTCACCTTTTTTTAAATTCCGAATGGCGATAAGAGATGAAATTAACGTCATTACTGGTTTTAAATCTTTCGTACTATTCACATTATTATCAGGCGAAATACCATACATAATAATGCCTGGGCGGATCCATTCTAAATGGGATTCAGGCCAAAATAGTACACCTCCAGATGCGGCAATACTACGCTCACCGCGACCTTTTACCGCATTAATAAAACGTTCAAGTTGTAATGTGGTGTAATTAGAATCAAGTTCGTCTGCTCGGCTAAAATGGCTGATAAAACCAATATTTTCATCAACATTTTCGCATGCCTTCAGAACTTCGTAGAACCTTTCTACTTGCTCAAGCCCGATACCAAGTCGATGCATGCCAGTATCAATTTTTAACCAAACTTTAATTTTATTAGGTAATTTTGCATGTTGTAGTGCGGTGAGTTGTTCCTCATTATGCACTACAGTTTGAATATTATTGACTGCCATAATGGCAAGTGCAGAATCATCAAAAAAACCTTCTAATAAAAGAATGGGTTTCGTAATACCGTGAGAACGTAAACGCAATGCTTCTTCTAAGCGGGCAACACCAAATCCGTCCACATCATTTTCAATTGCTGATGAAACAAATTCAACACCATGTCCATAAGCATTCGCTTTGACAACGGCAATGACTTTACTATGCGGTGCCTTACGTTTAATG
Source organism: Actinobacillus delphinicola (assembly GCF_900638385.1). Taxonomy (NCBI): domain Bacteria; kingdom Pseudomonadati; phylum Pseudomonadota; class Gammaproteobacteria; order Pasteurellales; family Pasteurellaceae; genus Actinobacillus; species Actinobacillus delphinicola. The sequence goes on from NZ_LR134510.1 coordinate 144,773, forward strand.
CATTGGAGATTATGTTTTAGTGCTTGAGAACTAATTCTTGCGGTCGCAGGGGTAACATGCATATGATGATCCTTATTTTATTCTTTTTATCCTCAAATAGATAATTATCACTTTAATAGTGAGAACCTACATAGGTAGATTCAGGAGCATAATCAGCGAATAACGAATATTCGCCTAAAAACGATAATTTAATACTACCAATTGGTCCATTACGTTGTTTACCAATAATGATTTCGGCAATTCCTTTATCTTCAGAATCAGGATTATAAACCTCATCACGGTAAATAAACATAATTAAATCCGCATCTTGCTCAATCGCCCCAGATTCACGCAGATCCGAGTTTACTGGTCGTTTATCTTGACGATTTTCCAAAGTACGGTTTAACTGTGATAAAGCAACAACTGGGACTTCTAACTCTTTGGCTAATGCTTTTAATGAACGTGAAATTTCAGCAATTTCTAACGTACGATTTTCGGCGTAGCCAGGTACTCGCATTAATTGTAGATAATCTACCATAATCATACTTAATCCGCCGTGCTCACGATAGACTCGACGTGCACGCGCTCGTAGTTCTGATGGCGTTAAGCCTGATGAATCATCAATATAAAGGTTTGGTGAATTATTTACGATATTGATCGATTGCGATAATTTGGCAAAGTCTTCTGTTGTTAATTTACCCGTTCTTAAATTTTGTTGGTGAACTCGAGAAAGCCCCGCCAACATACGCATCATAATTTGCTCGGCAGGCATTTCTAAACTAAAGACAAGAACAGGTTTATCCTGACTAAAGGCAATATTCTGACATAAATTCATTGCAAAGGTCGTTTTTCCCATTGAAGGACGTGCAGCAATGATGATCAAGTCTGATGGTTGTAAGCCCGCTGTTTTGCGGTTTAAATCTTTGAATCCCGTATCTAGCCCAGTCACGGTTAAATCGCCAATACCCTCTCCATTCTCACCGTATTGTTTGTACAGAGCCTCAATACGATCGATAGTTTTACCTAAAATTGGCACGATATTTTCTGGACCTTCATCGGACGTAGTGCGTTTTTCTGCAATCTCAAAAACTTTTGATTCCGCTTTATCCAAAATTTCTTTAACATCTTGCCCTTCAGGTGCGTAACATTGCTCGGCAATACTATGACTAGCAGCAAGCAATTCACGTAAAATCGCATTATCACGAACAATATCGGCATAAGCTTTAATATTGGCAAGGCGTGGCGTGTTATTGGCAAGCTCAGCTAGGTACGCAAAGCCACCCACTTGTTCTTGTAGGTTTTTATTTTTTAGCGCATCATCCAATGTCAAAATATCAACTGGTTTATTCGCTTTAAAGAGTCGTTCAATTTCTTGGAAAATTAAGCGATGGGGATAGGTATAAAAATCTGTTTCAGATACGCGTTCTGACACCACATCCCAGTTCATATTATTTTGTAAAATACTACCAAGAACCGCCTGTTCAGCTTCATTAGAATGGGGAACGGTTTGTGCTACCTGGGGAGAGGAAAAATCTTTTTTCCGTTGTGATGGTGTTTTTTTGCTCACAATATATCCTAAATGCTTCTAAATAATGTGGGATATGATAGCCTAATTTGCAATATTATTTAATTGTTTTTTCTTACTATCCAAATGAAAAACACGCCACGTTTTTCATAAATTTTTTTGAAAATCGTGGCGTGTATAATAAGAAAGTTTATTTTTTAAACTATTCTTGGTCCATAAATAAATATGGATTTAATCCACTACGAGAGTAACCTTTTTCGTCAGTTTTCATATCTAAGAAAATACTTGCAAGATCATCTGCTAAAATATCTAAATGCGGATCTTTTTCTTGATAGAAAATTTTAAGATAAGATTTACAGTCATCACAGGTTTCAGTACGAATTGGTGCAAATTCTTTATCGAACATGAAATAAGAAATTTTGCCAGTATGATCGCAGTTTGTACATTTTACACGTACTACGTTCCATTCTGTTTCACAAAGGGAACAATGTAAATAACGTAATCCCTGTTCACTCCCCATATGAACAATACTTGCAGTTGGTGCTGAATGACATACTGGGCAATGTGTAAGATGCTGTCCATTTTCCATAATCGCACTATGTGGAATACTATTTGCAAGTAAACGCCAATAAACCATTAAAGCAGCCCAAATAAATACCGCTTTATCACTGCTTACTGCAGAAAAATCTTCTTGCAGAAGTTTATCCGCTAATTCATTTAATTCTTTATCAGAGGTTTTTTCTAGACCTTCAATAGTCGCTAATAATGTTTCATTCGCTTCAACTTTCACTTCGGCAAGAATGTATTTAAACATATCTAGCCAAATCGCATCACGCTTCCACGTACGAGCATCTAAAGGATAATGTGCTAACTGTTCAGAAGTAAGATCAAGTTCTTCCGTTAATGGAAATTCACGTAACGCTTTTTGTTGAGCAGCAACCAGTTTTGCAATAAATAATAGGTAATCTTTTAAAGGATGTGACTCTGCTAATTGCATTAAGCGTTCACGACGATGATTGTAAAGATTTGTTAAATGAGGAAAAAGCAAAACAGGCTGCTGAAACTTATGCCCTGCTTTGATTTCCTCTGGAGATAAAATTTTAATACTCATTCAGTTGTTCCTATTGTTATAACAAAAAGTGCGATAAGACCTATCGCACTTTTGAGCATTATGATTATATTATTGTTTTGCAGCTTTTGCTCGTTTTTCCAGATCTTTTTCTAAAACTGGACGAACAACTTCACGGTACCAACGTGGGTGATGTTTTTTAGCCCAACGTACAGTTACCCAGCCTTCTACCATGCCACGGATTGAGCCTTTAACCCAGAACGCCATGTACATGTGTACCATAATACCTGTAAACAACATAAAGGCACTAAGTGAGTGAAGGAAAATCGCTACACGAATCACTGGAATTGAGAAATAGTGTGAGAAATATTGTCTCCACATGATAATACCAGTAATTAATAAGGTAAACATTGCAAGGATTAATGTCCAGAACAATAATTTTTGTCCTAGGTTATATTTACCATTATCCGCTACATCGTGTTCATTCCCTTTTAGTACTTCTTTGATGTTTTTAAGCCATACTAAGTCGTTCTTTTCAGGAATGTTGTAACGCCAGTACATTGCACAAAGTAACAAGAATGATAAGAACATAATGATACCTGTGAATGGGTGTACAATACGTGCGATACGTGGGTTACCTAAAATTTCAGTTAACCATGCGAAATCTGGGAAAAAGAAAGCTAAACCAGATAAACCAGTTAACGCAAAGCAGATAACTAATAGCCAGTGTCCCCAACGAGCAGACAATTTATGGCGTAAAATTCGTTGATCATTATCAATCTTAATCTTACTCATTATTTATCTCCTTCATTACGTGGTTGTTTAACTTCTGTTTCATTGATGGTGCGATCATCTTCGTCTTCATCTTCATGCAACTCATCAGTGTTTGGACCGATTGCAACGTAGTGTGCGATTTCAGCTAACGCTAAACCACCGAATGCTACTGCAGCAACTGGTTTTAACAGATCTTTCCATAATTTCACGGTTGGTGAAATTTGTGGATCTTTTGGTAAATCAGAATAAAGTTCTGGTTTATCGCCGTGTGGTAATACGTACATTACATGCGTACCGCCCACACCTTGTGGGTTATACAATTTCGCATTTGGATAGCCACGTGTTTTAAGATCTTCAATACGTTGATTTGCATATTCGATCATATCCGCTTTGCTACCAAAGTGAATTGCACCTGTTGTACAAGTTTTTGCACACGCAGGTTCTTGACCAACAAGAACACGATCTACACAAAGTGTACATTTATAAACACGGTTATCTTTTGGATTCATACGTGGAACATTGAATGGACATCCTGCGATACAGTATCCACAACCGATACATTTATCAGATTGGAAATCCACAATACCGTTTACGTATTGGATAATCGCACCTGGTGCTGGACAAGCTTTTAAACAGCCTGGATCTGCACAGTGCATACAACCCGCTTTACGAATTAACCATTCAAAACGACCATTTTCTTCAACTTCGTTGAATTTCATAACAGTCCATTGTTCCGCACTGGTATCAAATGGGTTGTTATAGGTACCATTACAGGTACCTGGTTCTGTACGAAGATCGTTCCATTCTGAGCAAGCAACTTGACACGCTTTACAACCGATACAAGCACTTACATCAATAAGTTTTGCCACTTCCACTTGGTGTTTACGAGCATGTGGTGGTGGAGTAATTCCAGAAGTAGCAGACGCTCGAATAATATCTTGAGATTGAACTGTACTCATTGGTTAGCCCTCTACTTTCTCGATGTTAACAAGGAATGCTTTATATTCCGGAGTTTGCGTATTCGCATCCCCAACTGATGGGGTAAGTGTATTAGCAATAAAGCCTTTCTTACCTACAGTATTAAAGCTCCAAGGTGTCGGAATACCAATTTGATGTACGAGCATGCCATTTACATGTAATGGACGTAAACGTTTGGTTACAACTGCAACCCCTTTCATAAAGCCACGTTTAGACATAACTTTAACTTTATCACCTTCTTTGATGCCTTTTTCTTTCGCAAGATCAGCACCTACTTCCACGAATTGTTGTGGTTGGCAGATTACGTTAAGTAATGCTTGTCCAGTCCAGCAGTGGAATAATTCAGTGATACCGTAAGTTGTCGCCGCATATGGGAAATCTTTCGCTGTACCAAATGAATCTTTATCTGTTGGTAATACACGTACAACCGGATTATGAATAACATTCGGATGTAATGGGTTTGTACCAATTGGTGTTTCCATCGGTTCATAGTGTTCAGGCATCGGACCATCATTAATACGATTCAATGCAAATAACGCACCTGCACCATCTGGTTGCATGATGAATGGCATTGTTGGTGTATTTGGTGGCGCATTACCGAAGTCAGCCACGTCAATATAGTTCCAGTTAGTACCATTCCAACGTACTAATTGACGATCTGCATTCCATGGTTTACCTGCTAAGTCAGCACTTGCACGGTTATAAAGGATACGACGGTTTAGAGGCCATGCGAAAGACCAACCTAAGGTATTACCTAAACCAGATGGGTCTGCGTTATCACGGTTTTCCATTTGGTTACCTTTTTCAGTCCATTGACCAGTATAGATCCAGCAACCTGCCATGGTTGTACCGTCATCACGTAAATGACCGAATGTAGAAAGAAGTTGACCTTTTTTAGCAATAAGTTTGCCGTTTTTGTCGTAAAGATCTTCTAACGCATAACCATTGTTTTCTTTTGCAAGTTCATGTGCAGTTGGACGTAATGGGTTTTCATAGTTCCATTGCATTGCTTGGAAGCTTTCTAAACCTTTACCACCTTCTTTACGGTAAAGATCTAACATTTTCGCACGGATTAATGAAAGAATTTCGTTATCAGTTTTTGCTTCATATGGTGGTTGAACAGCTTTATAGTGCCATTGTAACCAACGACCAGAGTTAGCAATAGAACCATCTTCTTCCGCAAAACAGGTTGTTGGTAAGCGGAATACTTCAGTTTTGATATCTGCTGGTGTTACGTCATTCATTTCACCGTGATTTTGCCAGAAATCAGAAGTAGAAGTTTTAATTGGATCCATAACAATAAGGAATTTCAAGTTTTGGAATGCCTTACTTGTTTTGTTTTTGTTTGGTAATGATGCTAATGCATTCATACCTTGGCAAATATAACCATTTACTTTACCGTGATACATTAGATCAATAAAACGATCTGGATCGTATGCTTGATCACGTTTTGGTAAGAAATCAAAACCATATTGGTTATCTGCTGTCGCATTATCACCATAGAATGCTTTTAATAAGCTCACCATGAATTTTGGTGTATTTTTCCAATAGTTAACTTGACCAATACCTAAAGTTACAGGTGTAGTACGAGTTAAGAATGTTTTTAAATCTGTATCTTGATCGATTGGTAATTTTAAGTACGCAGGTAATGTGTGAGGGTATAAACCTAAGTCAGTTGTACCTTGTACGTTTGAGTGTCCACGTAATGCGTTAACACCACCACCAGCCATACCGATGTTACCAAGAAGTAATTGGATCATCGCGATAGAACGGATGTTTTGTACACCAACAGTATGTTGAGTCCAACCTAATGCATACATAAAGGTTGTAGTTTTGTCTGGTGCAGAAGTTTCACCGATTGTTTCGCAGAATAATTGGAAATCTTTCGCTGGAACACCAGTGATACGTTCAACCATTTCTGGAGTATAACGATCTACGTGTTTACGTAATAAATTGATTACACAACGTGGGTTTTGCATAGTCATATCACGGATTGGATTACCGCTTGCATCTAATTGATAAGTCCAAGTAGATTTATCATAGTGACGTGTATGGTCATCATAACCTGTGAAGTAACCATCTTTAAAATCAAAACCATCGTTGATTAAGAAAGTCGCATTGGTATAGTTTTTAACATATTCATGTTGAATTTTGTCATTTTTTAATAACCAACGGATTGCACCCATTAAGAATGCGATATCGGTACCAACACGAAGTGGGATGTAATGGTCAGCTACTGCAGCACTACGGTTAAAACGTGGGTCGATTGCAATATATTTTGCTTTACTTTGTTTTTTCGCTTCAACAACCCATTTAAAACCAACCGGGTGACATTCAGCAGGGTTAGAACCCATGGTAACCACAACGTTTGCGTTTTTGATATCAACCCAGTGGTTAGTCATTGCACCACGACCAAAACTTGGCGCTAATGCAGCAACAGTTGGTGCGTGACAGGTACTACCTTGGTTATCAATAACAACCATACCTAATGCACGACCCCATTTGTGAGTCAACCAACAAGTTTCGTTACTTGCTGCGGATGCACAAAGCATACCTGTTGTTACCCAACGGTTTACAGTGGTACCTTCTGCATTTTTTTCTTGGAAGTTTGCATCACGGTCATCTTTCATTAAACGAGCAATGCGGTTAATTGCTTCATCCCAAGAAATACGAACCCATTTATCAGAACCTGGCGCACGATATTCAGGATATTGAACACGATTCGGGCTATTTACGAAGTCTAATGCACCCGCACCACGTGGACAAAGTGAACCACGGCTAACTGGATGATCCGGATCCCCTTCAATATGAATAAGTTTTGTACGGTCGTTGATAGAGCTATCACCTAAGGTGTACATCAACATACCACAACCCACTGCACAGTATGTACAGGTTTGACGTGTTTCTTTTGCACGGATAAGTTTATTTTCGCGCGGGGCGGCAAGTGCTGCAACTGGTGCGAAACCAAGTAAAGCAACAGACGTTCCTGCCATACCACCAGCACAGATCTTAAAGAACTTTCTTCTAGTGACCTGCATTCGATACTCCTTAACGCAAATTTAACATTGCGTTTCCATTCGTAGATTTCTGTTAAGTAAAATGTTAAAAAATAAATCAAACTAGTATTCTTGTGAAAATAAATAATTCCACAAATTTATCGCAAGTATGATACCCTTTTATCAAAATAAAATTAATGACTAATGGGGGCAAAACCTTGATCTCGATCACTAAACGGGAACTTATTTCTTTCAAAGTATTAACAAACTCTTTACAAAATACGAATAATTCTCATCCCTCTTATCAGTTAGTAGAACAAAGCGACAATATTGCTCAAGAAATACCTGTTGCTTTAATATACAACGACATCGCTCACACGGTTATGATGTGTTCACCTTCTGATCTTGAAGATTTCGCTATTGGTTTTTCTTTAACGGAGAACATTATTCAATCACCAAAAGAAATTTACGGTATTGATATTGAAGAAACATGCCAAGGCATTGAAATTAATATTGAACTGGCTACACGTTGTTTTGTAAATTTAAAAGAACGTCGTCGTAGTTTAACTGGTCGTACTGGATGTGGTATTTGTGGAACCGAACGCTTACAACAAGTTTTAAAACCACTCACCCCACTACCCCATAACGATAAACTTAATCTGACGTTGCTCAATCACTGTCTTGAAATCTTTAATCAAAAACAAATTATGCGTGAAGCAACGGGCGCTACCCATGCGGCTGCCTTTTTTACACTTAATGGGGAATTTCTTGCCATTCGTGAAGATATCGGTCGTCATATCGCATTAGATAAACTTCTTGGTTGGCATGCCCGAAATGGTTCACCGCAAGGATTTATTCTTGTGAGTAGCCGTGCAAGTTATGAAATGGTTCAAAAAGCAGCAAGTTGCGGCATTGAAATTTTAGTCGCAATGTCTGCAGCTACAGAACTCGCTATTGATGTAGCCAAAAAAGCAAATTTAACACTCATTGGATTTGCCCGCCCTTACAGAGCTAGCATTTATACTGGCGAGGAACGTTGTTCTTTTTAAAGCACGCCCCAATTTTCGGAAAATATTTATAAAAAAACCTGACATATAATAGTCAGGTTTTTTAATTAACATTTTATTTACAAACTGTTAATGAATTATTCTTGTACGCCGTGTTTACCAAGCCATACATGCATTTGTTTAATTTGTGCAGTTTGAGATTTAATGATACTTGTTGCTAAAGCACGCATTTGTGGATTTTTACCATATTCCAATTCTACTTTAGCCATATCTACTGCACCAACGTGATGTGGGAGCATACCTGCTGCGAAAGCGATATCTGGATTATTGTATGCCATACCTTTCATCATGCCTGCATCCATTTTTTCCATGCCTACTTTAAGTTCTTGGTGCATTTTAACACTCACATCGCTTGATTTTTGAGAAGCTAATGCTTTGTGTTTTTTAAGCCAATGGTGCATTTCTTTGATTTCTTTTTTCTGAGCGGCAATGATGTTTTTTGCTAAAGCACGCATTTCTGGATCTTTACCAAAGCGTAATTCAACTTTAGCCATATCTACTGCACCAACGTGGTGTGGAAGCATACCTGCTGCGAAAGCATAGTCTGGATTATTGTAAGCCATCCCTTTCGCCATACGAGTTTCCATTTTTTTCATGCCCGCATCTAATTTTTTATGCATTACTGCGTCCATTTTACTTTCAACAGCGTGTGCAGCAGATTTAGCAGTATCTTCCGCTTTAGTTACGGCACTTTTTGCTACTTTTTCTGTTTTAGATGCAACATCTTTTGCAGCTACTTCAGTTTTCATAGCCATATCTTTTGCGACAGCTTCAGTTTTTGAAGCCGCATCTTTTGCAGTAGAGGCAACTTGATGAACAGCTGAATCAGTCGCTGCAGTAACGGATGATGCAAAGCTTGAAAGAGTTGAATCCGCTTGAGCGGTACCTGAAAATGCTGCTAATACTACTGCAGCACTTGTAGCCATAATCATTTTTGCTTTCATATATGCTCCTTAAATAATAGAAAAATAAAAGCAACGAAAAAATACACCTGATTTTTTTTGCTTGCAATAAGAATTAATCAATATCGTTTACTTTTTTGATTTTTAGTTTATTTTTTATACAGTTAAACTTATTCCGTTTTTTCCTCGTTTTCAGCTATTGACTTTAACCTAATGTCAAGGTTTATACTCCAACACATCTAGACGAGAAGGTCGTTTATTTATGACCTGTCTTTACAATTCACAATAAATATCACACTGGTTAAGGAGTAAATTATGAAAACAACCGTACTTAAATTAAGTGAACTTTCTTGTGGTCATTGTGTAGCAAGCACCAAAAAAGCATTAGAAGCTGTTCCAGGTGTTGTGAGTGCTGATGTTACTATTGATAAAGCTATCGTATTAGGCGATGTTGATGCACATGCACTTATTAAAGCGGTCAAAGATGCGGGGTATAAAGCTCAATTAGAAAACGATGATCATACTATCGTTTTAAATTTAAGCGATCTTTCTTGTGATCACTGCGTTGGTACAACCAAGAAAGCACTTGAAGCTGTGCCTGGGGTAAGTGATGTTCAAGTTTCTCTTAATAAAGCAATCGTTAAAGGCGATGCTTCACCTGAAGCACTCATCACAGCTGTTGAAAAAGCAGGTTATAAAGCAACCTTAGCTAGTGCAAAGTAGAATCGCTATCACAAGAGGTCTCTGACCCTGCTGTATCTGAAACAGAAAAAAATATTGAGCCTGTCGCTGAGCAGGCTCAATCTGACTCTGTGATAGCAGATTCTAATGATGATGATCAGACAACATTATTACTAGAAGGTATGAGTTGTGCAGCTTGCGTATTAAAAGTACAAAAAGCCTTAGAGGCAGTACCTAATGTCACTAAAGTGCAAGTCAACTTAGCAGAAAATACCGCACTTGTAACAGGACATAATGATAATCCGCAAGCACTCGTTGAAGCCGTAGAAAAAATCGGTTACGGTGCTGAAGTCATGGTTGATGAACAAAGTCGCCGTGAAAAACAACAACGCCTTGCTCAAATTGAATTTCGTACCCGCCTTTGGCAAAGTGCGGTAGCACTTATTGTATCATTTAGCCTAATGGGTTGGAGTTTTTGGGATAAAAAACCTGTCACCACCGCTAATGAAGGTATTTGGTTAAGCGTCGGTATCTTCGTATTAATTATCATGATCATTACTGGTGGACACTTCTACGTCAAAGCATGGAAAAATCTTCTCCAAAAAAGCAGTACTATGGATACCCTCGTTACCTTAGGGACTGCAAGTGCGTGGTTATATTCCATGTTTGTGGTACTAGATCCAACATTCTTCCCTGAAGGCTCTCGTCACCTCTATTTCGATGCCGCCGTAATGATTATTGGGTTAATCAACTTCGGTAAAATGCTCGAACTTAAAGGTAAACAACAATCATCAAAAGCACTTGAACGCTTACTTGACTTAACACCAGCAACTGCCATTTTAGTTACAGATAAAGGCGAAGAAGAAATTCCACTTGCTAAAGTGCAAGCAGGCATGATCCTTCGTTTACAAACTGGTGAACGTGTGCCAGTGGACGGTGTGGTAACTCAAGGTAGTGGTTGGCTAGATGAAAGTATGCTTACTGGTGAACCTATTGCGATTGAAAAACAAATCGGAGATAAAGTTAGCGCAGGAACATTATTAACTGATGGTTCTGTACTCTTCCGTGCTGAACAAGTAGGTTCCCACACACGCCTTGCCAATATTATTAAACTGGTTCGTCAAGCACAAAGCAGTAAACCACCTATCGGACAATTAGCGGATAAAGTGGCATCCATTTTCGTACCGACTGTTATCTCAATTGCAATTTTAGCAGGATTAATTTGGTACTTTATCGGACCAGAACCGCACTTATCTTATGGCCTAGTTATCTTTACTACTGTATTAATTATCGCTTGCCCATGTGCTTTAGGCTTAGCAACACCAATGTCCATTATTGCTGGGGTCGGTCGTGCGGCTGAAATTGGCGTGCTCGTTCGTAATGCAGATGCCCTACAACGTGCTGCAACAGCAGATACACTGGTCTTTGATAAAACAGGTACCTTAACAAAAGCAGAACCAAAAATTACTTCTATTCATCTTTATAACGATGCAACAGAAGAACAAGTGGTACAACTTGCAGCCACCTTAGAACAAGGTGCGAGCCATCCACTTGCTCGTGCAATCGTAGAACGTGCAGAAGAACATAACCTCACACTTGGCACATTAGACGACTTCACCACGCTTAAAGGCTTGGGTGTAATGGGTAAAGTAGCAGGTAAAATCGTTTGTTTAGGTAACCAAACCTTTATGAATGATCAACATGTTGATACATCTGTAGCTCAACAAGTATTTGAACAAGAAAGTGAACATGGTTCTACTGTCATTTTCTTCGCTATCGATGGCAAATTAGCCTCACTCTTTGTTGTAACTGATCCGCTTCGTAGCGATACAAAAGAAGCGATCGCTCGTTTGAAATCACTTGGTTACCACCTTGTCATGTTAACTGGTGACCAACAAAAAACTGCAGAATATCTTGCTAAAGAAGCAGGCATTGACGAAGTTGTTGCAGGCGTTTTACCAGAAGGTAAAGTACGTACCGTAGAAGATCTTCAACGTGCAGGTCGTAAAGTTGTGATGGTTGGCGATGGTATCAATGATGCACCAGCATTAGCGCTTGCGGACGTTAGTATTGCGATGGGTGAAGGCTCTGATGTTGCCATTGAAACAGCAGAATTAACCTTAATGAATCCGAGTATCAATACGGTTGCAGATGCACTTGTTCTTTCTCGTGGTATTCTCCGCAATATAAAAGAAAATTTATTTGGTGCATTTGTATACAATATTATTTGTATTCCGCTCGCAGCGGGTGTATTATACCCCCTATGGGGTATCTTAGTGAATCCAATGTTTGGTGCTGCGGCAATGGCGTTATCCTCTACGACTGTTGTTCTTAACGCAAACCGCTTACTTCGATTTAAAGTACGCCCAGAAAAATAATTTTAAAGTAGGACATTTCCCCTTGGTGCTGTTCGCAGCACCGTTTTTTTTATCTCACGATTTATAATCTGCCTCCATCTCAATAAAAGTTATCCCTACGCTGAAAAACAAATAAAAAAGAAATATTTTTTATCCTCATTTTTCATAACGGCATACACTAAACTAAAACAACGCCCCTGTTTTCATTCCTTTTTATGCATTTTAAAAGGCATCACTTCTTTAGAATAACTTGCGAATCAAAATTACCTTATCTACATTGCCGCTTGAGCCATCTAAGCAATTCATCAAATCTTCTTTGATAGCTATATCGTTTAAATAAAAAAACGCCCCAATTTTCATAAAAAATTATGAGAATTGAGACGTGATTACGTCAATAAAATTAACCTGCTACCAATTGAGTGGTTTGTGCAGCATCTTCATCTTTTGACACCACTTTACGATGCATTGCCGTATAAAGTAATGGAAGAATTTGCCCAATTAAATTTAATTGACTTAATAAGAATTTCACATCGCTTTCTGTATTTGAAGCATTTTCGTTATAGCGCTGTTCTTCTTCATTAAAAGTGGCAAGTCCTTCGTGAATCACCCGCATTTTTTCATCAAATTCCACACTTGAAAGCGTATCTAAACTATCAAGTAGTCCTACCATTTTTTTCGCAATAGGATAAAAACTTGACATAAAATAAACAGGTTGATGAATATTCACCATGCTATCCCGATAAGCACCTAACGCAGAAATATAACTCAATAATGTATAATTTAATTTCAAAAGTTCAAAAGCAACAGGTAAACGACTCGCATATTTTTTCGGGTCATTATTCATAATATTTACCAAATTCCCCAAACTGCTTGCGCTATCTTGTGCTTTACGGCGAACCAAACGATATTGCAACTGATCGCAGTGACCAAATTGTAATTGGCTAATAATTAATAAAAGATATTTCGCCTCAACTTTTAAAGACTGAGTAATCGTTTTTCGCAAATCAAAATATTTCCAGTCTGGCCAAAGGTAAGAGCTTGCCAAAAATGCAATAAATGCCCCACCGAGCGTGTACATAATGCGAGAGAACATAACATCTTCAATATCAAAGCCCATAACATAAAAGCTGACTAGAACCTGTACTGTGATGAAAAATGTTGCATAACTAAAGTTATTACTTCTAAATAAGAAATAAAGCGTACTCGTTAAAACGATGATCCCTAAATCTAAGCCTAAAGTTGGTTGCATGTACGGTAACAGTGATCCGACAAGCACCCCAAGAATACTTCCCCCGATACGCTGTTTTAAACGTAATTTAGTTGCATAATGATTTGGCTGACATACTAAAATAGCTGTCATCAGGATCCAATAACCCAAGTGTAAATTAAAGATTTCTACGATAAGACAACTAATGAAAACGACTGCCGCAAGACGTACTGCATGACGAAATAATGGAGAATTGAACGTAAAATTCCCCTTCACTGCAGTCCACATATTTTTTAATCCCGTAATTTGTACAGGATGTAGTTCAACTTTTGAAGCTGCATTCAAATCTTGAGCCACATTAATATGGCGAAGCTGCCAATCAATCGCTTGTAAACTTTCAACCAAACTTTGCAATGCAGAAAGGTTAGCTCGACATACTGGATGCGATTTTTGATAAAACTCTAATGCCTGTAATAATCCATTCATTGTCCGTTCAAGACGGGGATCGTAAGTGTATTTTGTATTTAACTGCAAACTTTGCGCAAGATCGGCACACGCCTGCCCTTGTAATTCAAAAACACGTTGAATACGAAAGATAAGATCCGTATGTTTCAGTTTTTTGGCAAAGCTTTGATAATCAAAATAATCTGCACTAACTCTTTCAAAAATTTCTTGAGCTGCAAAGTAATATTTCATCATTCGGATAATCTGTGAACGACGTTGCTGCCCTCGAATACGATAAAAAAGCATGCCCTGACATTGGTTAAAAGCTTGAATAACCTGTGCATTCTTAATCGCTAACGGTAATTGATGCTGTTGCTGCTCTTCTAGATCATCTGGATCGAAAAATTGCGCTTTTTCAAGAAAATATCCTGATAATGCGGCAAACACATCGCCCACACTTTCTTGTACAGCTCGATTCGGAAAGATAAAGAAGATACACAATGAACTAAGACTATATAAAATTGCCCCGATGACAATCAAAATAGGATTTAAAAACCATGGCACCGTTGGCGTATAAACCAAAACTGTATAAAGAGAAACCAAAAGTGCGCCAAATGCCATCGTACTATAACGTGGTCCGATCGCCCCAAACATGGTTACAACAAAAGCCATAATCGTAAAGAGCAATGTAAATGCGATACTATGCCCAATGCTCAGTTGCATTAAAAAAGAAGAACACGAGAAAACAACAAGCATCACGCAAATATTTTTTAAGCGTCCCACAAACCGATCGTCTAAATCCACAAGCCCTGCCCCGATCATACCTAGAATCAATGGCATAGCTTGCGGTGATACGCCTAAAAACCATATTACGATTGCCGCCAAATTTACCGCAACAAAAATGGGTAAAGTAGAAATCACCTTACCATTAAACCAAGAACGAAGTGTCTTTCTCACAAATTTTATCTCATCAAAAATTTATAAATTCATTATCCAAATCACATTCTACGCTTTTTTTTTACAAAAAAAGTAGCCTTTCAATATTTATTCATATAAATAGTAATAAACGGGTAATTTTTAGCTATTAATTGGCGTATAATAAGACCCACTGTTTAATTTTTAGGAGAAATCTTTCGTAATGAAAAAAATACTCACCACGATGGCTGCACTTGCACCTGCATTCTTATTTGCTCAAGTGACCGTTCAGCAACCAACAATTGCGGCGACTACCCAAGCAAATCAACCCACAGCAATTCATATGACATTAAAAAATAATGGCAATGAAAAAGTTAATCTAGTTATGCTAGAAACTGCGAGCAATGCACGCTTAGAACTTCATGGAATGAAAAACGGACGCATGTCTCCAATTTCTGAAATTCCTGTTCCCGCACATGGCGAAACAAAATTAAAATACGGCGGTATGCATATCATGGTTTATGATTTGACTCATCCAATCGCTGTAGGTTCAACTTTCCCAGTGACACTTTTCTTTGATAATGGTGAAACCCTAAATATCAAAGCTAAAGCAGTTTCTCCTCAAGAAATGCATTTACATAAATAGCTAACGCCTCAATTTTCATAAAATTTTTTGAAAATTGGGGCGCTATTTTATTCGAGCAAATATACTTATCTATTCTACATAAAAAGAGTATGATAAATTACACAATTGTTTAAAAAATGTAAATAATTTTTAAAAGTGGCGTTTTGAATATTCTTTTAAATTTGGAAATAAAAAAAGATATGAAAAATGATAAGAAATAAGATTGGTACGACCGAGTGGACTCGAACCACCGACCCCCACCATGTCAAGGTGATGCTCTAACCAACTGAGCTACGGTCGTAAAACGTGGTGAATAATAACGATATTTTTTAATAAAAACAAGTATTTTTTTATCCAATCTACTTACAAGATTATTTTACATTCAATATTTTAACATTTTATCCTCTTTTCATCTAGTTTTTCATAGTAAACCATTGTTTTTAGCTATAAATTAAACGTTATAATTCTGTTACACGTTGCAATGTTTTTAGTTAGGAGTAGAATTGCGAGCACGAAATGAGTGCGCTCATTTTCCGTTTTTTAGATGTGGGACTTTCCCACGATAATTCGTAACTAAAAATATTGTTCGAATTAATAGTATTAATTAGATATACAATTTTCTTAAAATAGGAGAATATTATGGCTTCAAGCAAAGAAATTGTTAAAGAGTTATTAGCATTAGCAGATATAGAAATTAATGGTTCTCGCCCTTTTGATATTCAAGTTCTTGACGATCGTTTTTATAACCGAGTCTTAGAAGATAGAAACTTAGGTCTCGGTGAAGCCTACATGGATGGATGGTGGAATTGTGAAGCTATTGACGAATTAATTTGTAAAATCCTCCAAGCAGACTTAGAAAGCAAACTTAATCTCAAATTAAAAATCAACGCCGGATTAGAACTCGGCAAAAGCAAAATCAAATCTCTCCTCAATCCTCAAAGTATCGCCCGCGTAAAAAAAGATGTGCCTGCCCACTATAATCTTGGTAATGAATTATTCACCGCAATGCTTGATAAAAACATGGCTTATTCTTGCGGTTACTTCCAAGATGAAGTTCATGAAGATTTAGAACGCGCTCAAGATGCAAAATTAGATCTCGTTTGCCGTAAACTCGATCTCAAGCCAGGTGAACGTGTACTTGATATCGGTTGCGGTTGGGCAAGTTTTATCTTATACGCAGCAGAACATTTTGGCGTGTCATGCGATGGTCTTACCCTTTCAAGCGAACAAATGAAACTCGGCGAAGAACGCATTAAAGAAGCGGGTTTACAAGATAAAGTTCACTTTATCTTAGAAGATTACCGTCTTTATAAACCAGAACAACCTTATGACAAACTTTGCAGTATTGGTATGTTTGAACACGTTGGTCCAAAAAACTATCAAGACTATTTCAAAGCTGCATCAGGTTTCCTAAAAGATAATGGCACTTTCCTACTCCACACTATCGGTCATAACATCACAACCGATGACGCCGATCCTTGGATTACGAAATACATTTTCCCAAATGGTTACATTCCAAGTATGGCGCAAGTGACCTCAGCCCTTGAAGGTTACTTCATCGTAGATGACGTACAAAATATCGGTGTGCACTACGATTACACTTTAATGGCATGGTTTAAAAACTTTGACAAAGCGTGGGATCGTATTCAAAAAGAATATCCGAACAAATATGATGAGCGTTTCTATCGCATGTGGAAATACTATCTACTTTCTTGTGCGGGTGCTTTCCGTGCACGCGATATCCACGTATGGCAATTTGTATTAAGAAAAAAACCATTGGATTACAATCCAGCTTCACGTTCTGCGTAAGACAAAACGGATAAATCACATAAATTTCCTCGAAAATCGGGGCGTGATAAAAGAAAAGCTCGGCAAAAACCGAGCTTTTTTATATTATCCTTTCATCTTTTGGGCTAATTCTGCCTTTAATGCTTTTCTGGCTGCTGCAGCTTTTTCCTGTTCAGCTTTGATAAAAGCCTGTGCCGCATCGCTTTGTCGATGATCAGACAAGTACTGCATTTTTTGTTGAATATCCGCCATATAGGCTTTCTCCGCTTTATCTTTTAACGTCGCCGTACATTCGCCCAACATAAGCTTAATGCCATTGCCTTTCACTTCACCAAGCGTGTATAAGTAATCTTGATAATGAAAAACTAACCCTTTTTTATCATAAGGCGTTTTCTTTTGTTGTTCAGCAAAGGCGACGAATTTCTTACCTTTCGATAAATACAGTAACTTCGTTTGATCGATTCCCGCAAGATCTAGCGCAACTTGATTATAAGGTGCCTCAGCTTTTACAAAGACAATCTGTGTCGGATATGGCATTTGCACTACCTGAGCAAAATTATCCCCTTGCAAACGATAAATCATCTTCGCCTGCATTGCCTTTTTACAACTTAAACTCGCAGGTAAATCAATTTCTTTCTGCGCTAAAATCGCACGCACCTTTTGATTCACCGCAGGCGTATTCATCTCCTTCGCCATCGGTTGCTTTGTAATAGCCATTCCCTCAGCTAAAACACTCCCAGAAAGCACCACAATCACAGCACCTGTTGTTATTGCTTTTATCATAAAAAATTCCTTAATCGTAAGATAATTATTTTGAATATATAGCGTTAATCAAAATAAATTGCAAGGAAATATACGCTATCTTATTTGTAATATTTATATCCAATATAAAATATTATATAATTGATTTCTTTAACTTTTCTAAAAGGAGGTAAGCTATGAATAGATATATTTTATTGTTAGATGTTATTATTCTAACATGTAATTTTATGCGTAGTCTTTATATGCTTTTTAAGTAAAGAAATTAAAACCTATGGATAGTATAAAATCTAATTAATACTATCCAATTTGTAACTCCCTTTCTCATTTTCGGGATTACAACATTTAATAATAAAAAACCGCAATCCTCATTGCGGTTTTCTTATTTTAGATGCCTTACCACTGGTAACCGTAACCAATTGTTGCAGCGATATCACTTTTCCCATCAAGGTTTGTGGCGGTATCAAATTTCAAGACTTCTTTATCATTATCAGAAACTTCTGAATAGCCAATCGCAATACTAGAATGTCCATGATATTCCGAACCAGCAACTGCCATCATTGAATCCCCAGCCATCGTCGGTTGTGGTAGTCCTGACATTGCCATTGCTGTTGCAATACCTCGTTCTGCACGCTTGTCATAAGCATCTACTTTTTGATTCAAATATTTAATCCTTTGATTTAGATGCACCATTTCACGATTTAAATATCCTAATTGATAATCAGTGTGTGCTATCCGCAGATTGACTTGAGTTAAATCAGGCATTACAGGACGATTAATTAATTGACGAAAATGATAAAGCTGGCGCCCTGTTACTGCGTCTTGTGAAGTTGGCGAAATGATGCCATCAGCAACATGTGTGATTTTTTTATTTGCGCTATCAATACCTTGCTTGGTGATTTTAGGTCCATCCACACTCACACTTACACTACCATCTTGAATCTCAGTTTCTCCAACAGTTAAACGACCATTTTGAATTTTGCTTTTTCCTATCGCTACGCTACCATTGAAACCTAAGTCCAAATTATGGTTTAACGTTATTACCACGCCTTTTAAATGTGGATTCTTATTTTTATTAGAATTGGTACTATCTTTCGCTGGTAAAGTCCCAATATCCGTATGAATATTCGTATCAGATCCATAAATGCCTAGCGGCTGATGATTCAATGGATAATTATCTGGATCTGCATTATTTTTCACATATGCACAATCTGGATCACAGCCAGTACTCTGCGTATCCGTTGATGAAGAGCTTACATCTTCATCATCAGGATCATATGAATCATCTGGATCATCTGAATGATATTGTGGAAGTTTTACATCATCAAAACGCCCCGTTTTATTATTCGTTTCCGCTCGAACGGGATCATGTAATTCAAATCTTTGTGTTCCATGGTCCATATCATCTGTATCAACAGTAATTGTCGAATGATTTTTCTTTATTTCATTCCACAAAACTTGTAACGGATCTTGCCCTATACTCTCATTTTCTACTGTTGCTAAATGTTCATCTCTATGCATTAACACATCATTAACATTTTTATCTGCTGAGATATTCATTTCCTGTCTAAATGTTGATACATTCGCAAAGGCAGATGTTGCACTAAATGCAACAAAAGCCATAACAAAATTTTCCTTTAAAAATAAATGGTTATAAATAATTCTCCGATAAGTAATTTTGCTCATTAGTGACCTCTTACAGAAAGTGTACATATTTAGAGGTATTATAAAACGAATTGTGTATTTATTGTTAACTTTTTGATCATATTTTATAATGTTAGTATTTATTTTGTATGAAACACAACCTATGTATATATTTAAAGAATTAACCAGAGAAATTTATCATCTACATCCAATCCATGCTTTAATGATTGGCGGGATAACGTCTTTAATTTTTTATAGTTTAATAAAATGCCTTTTCCATTTTATTTATCCTAAAAAAATTCAGAAAGAAATTATCTATAAACCTCAAATTATTCGAGAAGAAAAGATTGTTTATATTGAAAAGAAAGAAAAAAGACCATTTGAGAATAAATTAGATATTTATTCATACAATAATTTCTTTGAAAAGAAACCAATTTTAACACGTAATGAACAATACTTTTACATTACACTATGTCGTCTATGCCGAGAAATTAAGTATCACTATGAGGAAGATTTTTTCCTACTCGCCCAAGTTCCCTTTATTGAAATCATAAAACCAAAGCATTTTATTCCTAAAGAGGATTACGCTAAATTTTTCCACTTAAATAAAAAAATTGCCTTAGAAAATGAAAATGAATATCAATGGGAAATACAATTAAAAAATTCATTAATGAAAACAGCTCAACGTGTTGATTTTATTCTTGCAGACAGTTCTCTGAATCCCCTTCTTATTATTGAATTGGACGATCCTTCTCACGAAAACAATCTTCTCAATGACACTAAGCGTGATCTCCTTTTTAAAAATGCAGGAATCCCAACGCTACGTTTCTGTTATGATGGTACTTCTGAGAATATCCCCACCTTTACTGAAATTTCATCTCGCATTATGCCTTATTTAGGCTTACAAGATGAAAATTAATCATAAATAAAAACTGCGACCTTTTACAGTCGCAGTTTACTCATGTTACATCTTTATTTTTTCATTTCTTGAAAAATCTCACTTATTCCAGCGATTGAACCACTTAGCTTAGAAAACTCATTCGGGAGTAATACGACTTTTGCATTTTCTGATTCGCCAATAGCCTGTAACGCTGCAGTGTATTTTTGGGCAATATCATAATTTAATGCACTTAATTCACCTTGTTTAATCGCGGCTGAAATCATTTCAACTGATTTCGCTTCAGCTTGAGCTAAACGTTCTTTTGCTTCTGCTTGCAAGAAAGCTTGTTGTCTTTCCGCTTCTGCTTTCAGAATCAATTGTTGTTTTTCCGCTTCTGCCTCTAACACAACCCGTTCTTTTTCAGCTTGCGCTTTTAAAATTGCCTCTTGTTTTTGCCCTTCGGCTTTTTCAATCGTAGATTGGCGTTCCCCTTCTGCCTCAATAATTGCTTGACGTTTTTCACGATCTGCTTCCATTTGGCGGTGCATCGCTTCTGTCAATTTTTGTGGCAATTCCATATTCTGTAATTCAACACGCAATACTTTAACACCCCATTGTTCCGATGCCTCATTAACAATGGTTAAAACACCTTGATTAATCGTATCACGTTTTGACATCAAATCTTCCACGGTAAGCGAACCAACAAGAGTTCTTAAGTTAGTTGATACAATGGTTTCTAATGTTTTTTGCAAATCTTGTACGTCATAACACGCTTTTTTCGCATCAACAATTTTAAAGAAAATATTTGCACTGACTTTCACGCTCGCATTATCTTTTGAAAATGCAGTTAAATCAGATACTTCAACTACTGTTTCCTTTGTAGAAATTTTTCGATCAACACGCTCAATAAATGGCACAATCACATGAATACCTGACGTTAGAATTTTTTCAAATTTTCCCAAACGTAAAACTGTCCATTCCTCTGATTGTGGAACAATTTTCACAATTGATTTTAAAATAGCAATCGCAAAACATAAAATAATAATACTTAAAAAAAGTGTAACGAAACTATCATCTAAATTCATTCTTATCCTCTACTCATCAGTCGTAATTACTAATTCACCTTCCACCCAGTTTCTATAAGTCTTGGTGATAATAATATGCGGTTTACTTGCTAAATCTAGCCCTTTTAAATTACCTTTAACGTGGACAATCCAAATTGTATCAATCAATCTGGCTTCAACATCAGTAAAGACTTCTCCATCCTTATCATTTAGCCCGATAATGCGTTTTACTTCACCCGTCTTACCGACAAGATAATCCAAAGGCTGCTCCTCTTTATTTGGCTTAGTTCCATAAATCTTCCGCCCAAGCCATACAAAAATAAAAGAATAGAATACAAATAACAGAATGATTTCTAAAATACTTAGCGGATGATTAATAAAACCTAATGTAGAAAGCCCAATACTCGCACTCATCGCTAAAGCTGCAAGACCAAACCACATTAGAAAAACACCTGACACTACAATTTCAGAAATCAGCAAAATTAAACCAACGCATATCCAAAAATAAACATTCTCTAACAAAATAAACCCCTTATTTTGATTTTTTGCGTTCAAAAAATAGCAAATATTTGGAAGATTAGCAAAATAAATTATTTTCATAAAATTATGATTTATAACAATATAAAATCAAATAATTTATTTAACTCGAATACTTAAAAAAAATTTAATAGTTAATAAAATCCCATTTAATTTTTATAAAAAATGATATAATTATCGAAATATAGACCATTATGGCAATTAACTTATTAATTTAATAAAATCAACTAATTAGGAGATAATTTATGGGACTAGATATATGGTTATATCAAATTGAAAAAGCTAAATTTCGTGAAGAAAAAGCACGATATACGCAAGCAAATGGGGTGGAATACCTCTCAACTGATAATAATTTAACAGGCTTTAGCTTTACGATAAATGAAGATGACGAGGATGATTATGAGGAAGAGGATGAATCAATAGAAAGTCCATTATATGATGCCCTCCAGCCTCTCACACTACAAAAGGAAGCACTAGATCGAGAAATAGATGAAGCTTATATGCGGGGAAATGAGGATATTAGCGAATATTTTGAAGAAAAGTGGTCTGAGCTTATAGAGACTTGTGAAGATAGTGATCTAGCCCAGAGAAATAATAACTGTATTTTTTTAAAAGTATCATTAAACGACTGTGATACCATCATCCATCAATGCATAACTGGTGCGATGTGTAGAGATGAAAAAGTATATGAGGGAGACCAAAATCTTACTGAGCGCGAACTTACTACTCTTCTTTTTAAATCTGCAAAACAACAAATTGAAAATGGTAATGAAGTGTATTACTACAACTGGTTTTGACCTAGTATATTAATAAAATAACCCTAACTTTATAATTGTAACACTCTTTCTCATTTTGCTGTGTTACAATGTCATGCTTGCGACCTGTTGCTTTATCGCCGTTGTAACTCCCTTTCTCATTTTGCTGTGTTACAATCTGAGCATTTTCACCGTCAAAACTCTTATAGTTGTAACTCCCTTTCTCATTTTGCTGTGTTACAATAATAAAACGAAAGGGCTTAAGTACGATTTTGTTGTAACTCCCTTTCTCATTTTACTGTGTTACAATAATAAAAAAGAGGGTGAGGCTATCACCTTAGTTGTAACTCCCTTTCTCATTTTACTGTGTTACAATAAACTTTAGATGAGGCAATTAGCCTTGTTGGTTGTAACTCCCTTTCTCATTTTACTGTGTTACAATCTCAATCGTACGAACATTAACCACGCGAACGTTGTAACTCCCTTTCTCATTTTACTGTGTTACAATAGGCAAAACTGCGATAAAGCCTTTTCCGAAGTTGTAACTCCCTTTCTCATTTTACTGTGTTACAATCTGATAAACGGGCACGATAAAGCTCTATTAGTTGTAACTCCCTTTCTCATTTTACTGTGTTACAATTACACGGCATTGTTTTTGTGTACACGCTTGGTTGTAACTCCCTTTCTCATTTTACTGTGTTACAATTTCTAATAGATATTCCGTTTCTGTTTTTGGGTTGTAACTCCCTTTCTCATTTTACTGTGTTACAATTAACAAGCGGGAGAGTGTTTGCCATTGTTGGTTGTAACTCCCTTTCTCATTTTACTGTGTTACAATACCCTTGCAAATAACATATTATTTTCAATGAGTTATAGGCAATTTATTAAATAAAAAATCGCAAAATTTTGGAAATTTCTTCCCGATTTTGCGATTTTTTTTGTAAAAAAACGTCATTACTAAAGATATTTTAGCCTTTCATAAATCATACTTTTACCACTATTTGATGCCTTTTAAAGGATAAAAAATCAGCATTTGATTTATTATTCAGATTAAAAAAGTAGCAGTTGATCGCTAGTTATTTTCTTTTCATTTGGCCGTTTATCACCGACCAAAAGTTGCATCCCTGTATATTGTTTTTCCGTAATCAATAAAACACGCACAGAACCCTCTTTCGGTAATCGCTCTTGAATCCGTTTTAGATGTTTTTCCTGGCTATCCTGGCCTCGCAGAATACGGCTATATACAGAAAATTGCATCATTTGATAATCGTCCTTTTGAAGAAAAATACGAAAACGGTTCGCTGCTTTTCGTTTTGCTCTAGTTGTGACAGGTAAATCGAAGAAAACGAGAAATCGCATAAATGTTATCTCCTTACTCATAACAGTGCTCCTTGAGTGATTGCATTTCGGGTAGTTTTAAGAGCTTTGCATCTTGTTGGCTTAGCGTACTTTTAAATGCACCAACGCAACGATCAATACTTGCTAAAACCGTAAAATGTTGCTCTTCGAAATGCATCTCGTAGTTTAATAATCGTGCGAGCTGGTGCTTGGTATTCGGAGTTAAACCACTGTCTAATTTATTCTCTTGCCAAAGGTGCCATACTTTTAAATCAACTATTGGACGAAAAGGTTCGATAAAGTCATCAGCGAGATTAAAGGGATTCCGCTCATTACAATGGTGTAATCCAAGATAAGGTAACCAACCATATTGAACTAATGCACGAGCAACCGCTGAACGTAATACACTATAAGCATAGTTTAGGTGGGCATTGATGTTATTTTCTGTTCGCCGACAAAAATCTTTACCAAAAGCTTGGCTAAAATAGATCATTGCTGCCTGTGATTCGCACGCAGTGCGATCCCCTGAGCGAACATCTTTAGCTAATTCAAGCAATCTATTTCGTGCAGGAATAAGATTTAATTCCCCTAAGACAAAAGCCTGATTCATAATTTTCTGCTTAACGATACGTGCCCAAATTTGTTTTTTTAATGGCTCACTGGCATTGAGCTGTAATTTAAGTGTTTGCAATGGGCTGCCATATTGCCCTAAAGGGAACCATT
This sequence comes from Actinobacillus delphinicola, assembly GCF_900638385.1. Lineage (NCBI taxonomy): Bacteria > Pseudomonadati > Pseudomonadota > Gammaproteobacteria > Pasteurellales > Pasteurellaceae > Actinobacillus > Actinobacillus delphinicola. The sequence goes on from NZ_LR134510.1 coordinate 169,780, forward strand.
GCCCACAGGGTAAATGCTGTTCATCACAGGTAATTAAAGATATTTGATATATGGCAAGTTGTGAAAGTAAAGGGGCGGTAATGACAGTTTCTGGGCTTTCAATAATGATAATAGCGATATCTTCAAGCGGGACAGTAAACTGTTGCCTTTCTTGTGCGATCAAAAGTTGTTGCTGCTTTAAGGAAAGTTTACCGCCTTTTTCCACAATAATGGTTCGCCAGGTCATGCGCCCTCCTATTCTTTTGATTTTATTTACCAAATAAAAACCCAGCACAAGGCTGGGTTATGATGATTAACGGAAATCGCTACGTTTTTCCTTTTTACACGGCGAAATAGTTTTACCGAGAATATCTACATCCAGTTTTTTAACAGCTATCGCGCCTTTAATTCCAAGGCTTTCAATTATGCCATCTTTTATCTGACTGGTATCCCTATCATGTAGGATAAGATCGATACATCCTGATGAACGATTTAATTTATTAAAATATCCTATTATGGTGGGCTTATTCTTACGTAAAACTTCTATCAAATCATTTTTATACATTGAGAACTGAAACTCTGCAGTTTCATCCATATCTTCCCATTCATCCTCTGTTTTTTTCGCAATACACGCTTTCATAGGTAAAATACCTTTTTCAACTTGCCAAGCATAAACAGGAACGAGGAAATATTTCCCTTTTTTAATAAAGACATCTGTACGTACCATATCGCCATTATCTGCGATCGCTTTACCGTCATTAAGTAAAACGCCTGTGTTTTGCTTGTCTTGCAGTTTAATTGATTTTACTTGCTGACCACCTTTTTTATAGAAAGGTTCCGCAAAGGCTTTCGCCCCATCATCATTAAATTCAGTTAAACGTGCTTTTAATGCCTCATAAAGTACAGGCTCACGTTCTTTATTTATCATATTTTCTAGATCTTTTAATTTTAGGCTAGTCAATGGTTTTCGAATAGTGCTGACTTTATCAGTAAGATAATTTTTAGCACCTCGAATCGTCTCTAAGTGCCCTTGTCCTGTTACTTTGCGATTTGGCATCCGCGATACAAAAAGTGGCGTCACAAAATCTGCTAAAATCTCAGCACGATCTGGTACGTTTTCCTGTAATGTATTTTGTGGATTATCACTGAATACACGCGCATTCACATCTTGATAAAAATATTCCCATGGTGTTGGGAAATGGATATAGCTGATTTCTCCGGTACTTTCATCAATCATTTTCCCTTTACGCTCACCAAATAATTGCATTTCACGGCGTTTACTATAATCACTAATACGTTTTTGCATACTCGGCGTTGTACAGGCGATAACAACCGCATCCATCGCATGATGGCGATCGTTTTCTTCACGTACTTTATGTAATCCCCAGCGCGCACGCAGTAATGAAGTAATTTGCCCATTCGTCATGAGAACTCGGCGTTTACCTTGCCCTGTTAATTGCAAATTATCATCAATCCATTGACTTAAGAATTTACTGATATAGCGTGTATCATTTAAGTTACGTTCAATAAAGCCTTTTTCATCAAGAACTTTTGTTAAAATACGTTCCTTTTTCATTGGCGAGAAATGACTATTTAGAACACGTGCAACAAAATCTTGCCAACGATCTGTATGTCCTAACCATTCGTATGGTGTTTTATTCCCTTTATTTTGGTTTTCACCAGCCAGTACAAGAACTTTATTGTTCATACTGTCGTCCCAAGTGCGAGAAAAAGGTAAAGCATGATCAACTTCCACATAACCTTTCTCATTGAGACGGCGTAGATCTAATGGTTTGCCTGAGTATAAACATTTTCCATCTTGTGCCTTGTAAAGGCGCATTTTTAAAATATCTTTCCCTTTTGGGACGCCCCCAAATTCGGGAAAATTTTCACTAAAATCTTTTACTGCTAATTCACGTTCTTTACGATTTTTTTCTTGTTGTTTTTCAATATCCCTGCGGGCTTTATAAGATTTACCCACATCTCGTCCTGTTTCGATATGGACACGCGCTGGCGAGCCATATTTACGAATGATCGCATTAATCACTTTACGAGCTTGGGATAATGCACGGATTACTACGGGGTTAGTGAGTTGATATTTTTGTTCTTCATTTAGAGGCGGCAATAATGTACTGATTTGCCCAAGTTTTTTACCATAATGATCCCCATAAATTGCCGCACACGCTTCATCGTAACGTTTGCCTTGTTCCATATATGGTAAAATTTGGTAGAGTGCTTTGAGGGAAAGATTGATAAATTTATCAAAATTCAACTCCATCATTAAGCTATCTTTAATTTCGCTAGCTAAATCAACGTGTTCGAGTTGTTTGGTAAAATCTTCATCTGTTTTATAAAGCGAGAAAGTCGTACCGATATGATCAAGCAATTTTGCATCTGCTTTCATCAATTCCCACGCTTGCTTATCCACTTTTTCTACCGCTTTACGAATTTGATGATAGGCTTTGGCTTCAAGGAAAGTCCGTCCTTCTACTTTTTTAATTTCTTCTGCGGTTTTCGCACGTCCATATGGTAAACCTTTAAATAGGGTATCTTCAGGTAAATTAAGCGCTTTTTTCACTTGAGTGTAAGTCACTTTGGTTTGTTTATATGCCAATTCGAGTAATTGCTGGCATTCTTCTTGAGTTAAACCACGTTGCCCACCATTGTCTGAAAAGCGTAAATTTAATAATTTACCCAGCATAATAAAACGCTCTGCCGTATAGCTATGTTTAGCGGCTCGATATTCCCCTTTTTCAAAGGTACATTTACCAACCATATTAAGTAGTGCATCACCTGATAAAGCAGGTTTTTGCCACATAAATAAATCGCAGAAAGTATCTTCAAATTCTGTATCGGTAAAAGAATTGCCAAATGCACGTTGTTTTGCAAAAAGCGTATGAATTTCAGCAAGGAGATCAAGACGGTTAAAAGTATGAGAGTAATCACCTGAATGGTTACGCCATTTTCCTTTAAATTCGTTAAGCGCCAGTTCCGCACAGCTTTGGTAAGCTTTTTCATCTAACATTTGATGGTTTTGTGCGACACCTGAAAGCAATTTACCAAGCTCTTTATCTGTTGTTGTCGCCTCACTTTTACGTTGTGATAAATATCCACGGTGTTTTAAAAGATGAAGTAACACGGCGGCCCATTCTTTACGATTTAATTGACGAGTTAAGCCCGCAACACGTAATTCCCAAGTGTCATTCGGTAGCCCTGTTACTTCATTTTTATTAATAAAATCGCTTGCTTCAAGTAACCCAAATTTTTTACAGAGTGCTTTCCCACGTTGCATACGCAAAGCACGACGGTGAATTGAGCGACGTAATGCGCGTTTTTCACGACGTGTCGCATTTAAACTGCTCCCATCTTTTGGATTTTCTGCTGCATCAAAAATTCTTACCCCACAATCCAATAAACCATAAGGTTGCTCTTTTTCATCGACTGCGACACATGCCCAACCGATAGAGGCGATCCCAATATCTAGTCCTAATACATAGGCAGGAATCGATTGTGCTTGTAAAGTGCTGTTCTCCATTTTACTTATCCTTTTGGTATAAATTTTTTCATATAAATTTTTAGAATTATAATACGTTTACAAAAAGTAAGCTATTTTATAGGCGATTTATATCGTTTAAAAATACAATTATTTTGAACATTCCATTGACAGAAACTGCGTAAGTTGTATAATCGCTCCTCGTTGTAATACAAGCAAAATGAGAAACGTTGTTACAATAAGATTCAAAAGAATCGCAATGCACTGCCCCTTGAGATTTTCGGATCACAAGGGGCATCATCTTTCCCGCCTGAGTAAAATCTTCTTTTTAACAAGTTTAACTATTGCACAACTATTTATTTACAAATATAATACCTATGATTGGTTAACTCTTTTTGTTACTTGTGGAGATAATATCTAATGACTAATCTTATTGAAAACATTAAAAACACCGATTTCCATCACATTTTGATGGACTGGGTTGTTCCTTATTCTGTAAAAATTATTCTTGCGATCATTATTTACTATATCGGTCGTAAAGTAATTCGCTTAATCAGCAAATTAATTCGTAAAGGCATGGATAAATCTGGCAGTGATCCAATGCTTTCTAGCTTTGTAATGTCAATTTTTGACTTAATAGGCTTAATCCTTGTTATCATTATTGCACTTGCACAATTAGGTGTTGATACTTCTTCTTTCGTTGCGTTAATCGGTGCTGCGGGCTTAGCAGTAGGTTTATCACTTAAAAACTCTTTACAAAACTTTGCTGCAGGTATCATGATTCTTGTATTTAAACCGTTCCAAAAAGGTCACTTCATTGAAGGTGCTGGCGTTTCTGGTACTGTTGAAGATATCGGTTTAATCATGCTTAAACTTAAAACCCCTGATAACAAAATCGTGATCGTGCCTAACTCAACAATGTTCAGCGGCAATATCACTAACTACTCTATGACTGGTCAACGTCGTGTAGATTTACTTATTGATATCGCTTATAGCGCAAATATCAAAGAAGCACGCGATGTGATTTTAGGTGTACTTGAATCAGAAACACGTTTATTAAAATCACCAGAACCATCAATCGGTGTTAATGCACTTGCAAGCAGCAGCGTACAATTATTCGTACGTGGTTGGGTGAATACTGCTGACTACTTTGCAGTAAAAGCAGATTTATTAGAACGTATCAAAGTAACCCTTGATCAAAATAATATTGAAATTCCATACAATACATTAGACGTAAACCTACGCACTGATGTAAACGTAAAAACTGATAAATAATCAGTTATTACGCCCTATTTTTCGGAAAATTTTATGATATTTGCCACCATTTTTATGGTGGCTTTTTTATTTTTGAAGCAGTAAAGGGGCAATACACCCTTTCTCATTTTGCTGTGTTACAATGAATTTGAAAAGATGGTCGCACAACGTGCGGTTGTAACTCCCTTTCTCATTTTGCTGTGTTACAATGCGGGAGTGACGGAAATCACGAGCTATAACGTTGTAACTCCCTTTCTCATTTTGCTGTGTTACAATTACAACATAATTCAAGATCTAATCAATCGAGTTGTAACTCCCTTTCTCATTTTGCTGTGTTACAATTTCTATTTCTTTAACGATCTGATTTATCAAGTTGTAACTCCCTTTCTCATTTTGCTGTGTTACAATACCCTTGCGAATAACGTATTATTTTCAATGTGTTATTGGTAATCTATTAAATAAAAAATCGTAAAATTTGGAGATTTTCTTTCCGATTTTGCGATTTTTTTGCAAAAAACTTATACGTTTTAGTTCGTGATTGCTTTTAGATTGTGATTTTCTAAATAAAAAGCCCTGTTTAAAAACAGGGCTTTTTTATATGAGGTACAGAAATACTTTATTAAGCCATACGTTGGCGGACGATTTCAAATAAGCATACACCAGTTGCTACGGAAACGTTTAACGAGGAAACACTTCCTGCCATTGGGATACTGATTAATTCATCGCAAGTTTCTCGGGTTAGGCGACGCATACCATCACCTTCTGCCCCCATAACAAGTGCGGTTGCGCCTGTTAATTTAGTTTCATAAAGTGTGCTGGTCGCTTCGCCTGCGGTTCCTACTACCCAAATGTTGTGGCGTTGCTGTAATTCACGAAGGGTGCGTGCTAGGTTTGTTACACGCACTAATGGCATCGTTTCTGCTGCACCACACGCTACCTTGCGAGCGACTGAGGTTAGCTGTGCCGCATTATCTTTTGGTACGATAACGGCTGTTACCCCTGCTGCATCGGCAGTACGTAAGCATGCACCAAGATTATGCGGATCTGTTACGCCATCTAGCACTAGCAATAATGGATTTGCGGTATTTGTAATTAAGGTATCCAAATCATTTTCATTGAGGGGTTTTGCCTCTTGGATTTTAGCAATCACCCCTTGGTGATTTTCCCCCTGTGCTTTTTTATCCAAGGCATCGCGACCACAAAACTGTACAGCGATGCCAAGTTGGCGTAATTGTTGAAGGATAGGATTAAGGCGTTTATCATCACGCCCTTTTAATACATAAACTTCAATTAAACGCTCTGGTGCACGGGTTAAAAATGCTTGTACAGCGTGGATACCATAAATTTGTTCTGCCATTTTTTCTCACTTCTATCAAATTAAATTATCGCTAAGCTTTTTTCGCTCGGCTTTTTTTACTCACTTTTGTACGAGATTTTGATGCTGACTTTTTCGTTGCTCTTACTTTACTCGTACTTTTTTTCTTGTTTGCTTTCGCATTCTTTTTAAAGGCCGCTTGTTGGGTTTCTTTATTTGCTAACTCTTTAAAACGTTTTTTTGCTGTTTTTCCAGAATTACGCACCCCACGTGCACTGTCTAACAATTCAAAGTCAATTTGACGTGCTTCTAAGTTTACACCAATTACTTTGACTTTAACGCGATCACCAAGGCGATATACCATACCTGAATTTTCACCGATAAGGCGTTGAGATGCAGCATCATATTGGTAATATTCGTTACGTAAACTTGAGATATGCACTAACCCATCAATGAACAATTCATCAAGACGAACGAATAATCCGAAACTGGTTACCGACGCAATCACACCCGTATATTCGCCACCAACGTGATCTTGCATAAATTCGCATTTTAACCAATCTGCTACATCACGGGTTGCGTCATCAGCACGACGTTCTGTCATGGAACAATGATCGCCTAGCGCATCCATTTCATCAAAACTGTAATGATAACCGCCAGTGTCGGTCGTTTTACGTTTTAATCCTTTTCCTTTTGCTAACACATATTTAATGCCACGGTGTAAGGTTAAATCTGGATAACGACGAATTGGTGAGGTGAAATGTGCATATTCTTGTAACGCCAATCCAAAGTGTCCTTCATTTTCTGCTGAGTAAATCGCTTGACTTAGAGAGCGTAATAGCATCGTTTGGATTAATTCGTAATCTGGACGATTGCGTGCAGCTTCTAGCAATTCAGCAAAATCTTCTGTTGTTGGATCGTCACCGCCTTGTAAACCTAAACCTAATTCCCCTAGAAATTCACGGAAGGCTTTAAGTTTTTCTTCACTTGGTTTTGCATGCACACGGAATAATGCAGGTTCTTTGTGTTTTTCAACAAAGTTCGCTGCACAAATATTCGCAGCGATCATACATTCTTCAATAATTTTATGCGCATCATTGCGTACGACAGGCTCAATACGCTCAATACGTCCCATTTCATTGAAAATAAATTTACTTTCAATAGTTTCAAAATCGATTGTGCCACGTTGTTCACGTGCAGTTAAAAGGGCTTTATATAAATCGTAAAGATCAGATAAATGTGGCACGAGGTTTGCATAGCGTTCGCATAATTCTTCGTCTTTATCGACAAGAATTTTTGCCACTTTGTTATACGTTAAACGTGCAAACGAATTCATTACGCCTTCATAGAATTTGTAATCTTTAATTTGCCCTTCTTTATCAATCGCCATTTCACAAACCATACAAAGTCGATCGACTTGTGGGTTTAGTGAACATAAGCCATTTGATAACACTTCAGGCAACATTGGCACTACCCGACTTGGGAAATAAACGGAATTTCCTCGATTATGTGCTTCTTTATCTAAAGATGAATTTGGACGAACATAATAACTCACATCTGCAATCGCTACCCATAATCGCCAGCCACCTTTTTCAGCTTGGCAATATACGGCATCATCAAAGTCGCGTGCATCTTCACCATCAATGGTGACTAATGGTAAATTACGTAAATCGGCACGGTTTTGTTTTGCCTCATCAGGGACACTTTCGCCCCATTGCTGGCTTTGTTTTAATACGGCTTTTGGAAATTCGTGTGGAATATCATAACGACGAATGGCGATTTCAGTTTCCATGCCTTTTGCCATATTATCGCCTAGCACTTCGGTAATTTCTCCCACGAGTTGTCCAAAACCTGCATTACGTGATTGCAAACGTACGACAACAACTTGCCCCATGCGAGCATGACGGCGTGCATTATCAGGAATGAGGATATCCCGCTGAATACGGTTATCATCTGGCACGACGTAACCTAAGCCATTTTCTAGGAAAAAACGTCCTACGATTTGTTGTTTACGTTCTTCTAAAACACGGACGATACGCACTTCTTGGCGACCACGTCGATCAAAACCATTTGGCTGAGCTAACACGATATCGCCATGGATAACGCCACGCATTTGGTGGTTAGGAATAAAAAGATCTTTTTTCAATCCATCTACTTGTAAAAAGCCATAACCATCACGGTGACCGATAACTTCACCTTTAATAAGATCTAATTTTTCAGGTAATGCAAAACGTTTGCCTTTTGTGAAAATAACTTGCCCTTCGTTTTCCATTGCACGTAATCGACGACGTAGCCCTTCTTTACGATCTTCGTCATCGATTTGCAAAATATCTAATAATTCTGCACGGGAAATCGGGGCGTTATACTCACGCATAATTTGTAAAATAAATTCTCGACTTGGCACGGGATTTGCATATTTTTGCTGTTCACGTGCAAGATTTGGGTCTATAAGTGCAGCGTCCTTAAATTTTTTAACCGCACTTACGGTTTTTTTATTCTGTTTTTTTACTGTTTTCATTCTGTTAATTCCTTGTGTGTTTAATTTTAATTATTATTTTTATCAAAATAGGATTGCTGGGAAGTACTCACAATATATGGGGGCTTAGTAAAAAAACAACCCTTTTACTTAACGCAAAAGGGTTTATTTTATTGATTATTCAACACGGTATTGTCCGACACCTAAATCGTCTTCTTTTCGCGTTCTTTCCATCACTTCCTGTGGACTTTGTGCAATACGTAAACCCATTTCATCTTCGGTACGTACTACGTCACCACGTAAGGAGTTGGTATAAACATCGGTGATTTTGATATCTACGAATTTACCAATCATGTCTGGTGTACCAACGAAGTTTACGATACGGTTATTTTCGGTACGTCCTGTTAATTCCATGATGTCTTTTTTAGACGGCCCTTCAACTAACACACGTTGTTCTGTTCCCAACATTGCACGGCTAAATTGAGCTGCTTGGTTATTAATGCGTTGTTGTAAAAGATATAAACGTTGTTTTTTCACTTCTTCATCTACGTCATCTGGCATATCCGCTGCTGGCGTACCTGGACGTGCAGAATAGATGAAGCTATAACTCATATCAAAGTTTACTTGTGCGATAAGATTCATCGTATCTTCAAAATCTTGTTCGGTTTCGCCAGGGAAACCTACGATGAAGTCAGAGCTGATTTGAATATTTGGACGCACTTTGCGTAATTTACGAATGATCGATTTATATTCAAGTGCAGTATGACCACGTTTCATTAAGTTTAAGATACGGTCAGAACCTGCTTGTACTGGTAAGTGTAGGAAACTCACAAGTTCTGGGGTATCACGATATACATCAATAATATCATCTGTAAATTCAATCGGATGGCTTGTTGTAAAGCGTAAACGATCAATACCATCAATACTTGCTACTAAACGCAATAATTCTGCAAATGAGCAAATGCCACCATCAAATGTTGCACCACGATACGCATTTACATTTTGTCCAAGTAAGTTTACTTCACGTACACCTTGTGCTGCTAGTTGTGCCACTTCAAATAAAATATCATCTACTGGACGAGAAACTTCTTCACCACGAGTGTAAGGCACGATGCAGTAGGTACAGTATTTGTTACAGCCTTCCATAATAGAAACGAAAGCGGTCGCCCCTTCTGCACGAGGTTCTGGTAAGCGGTCAAATTTTTCGATTTCTGGGAAACTGATATCGATAACAGAACGTGATCCACCACGAATTTGGTTAATCATCTCTGGAAGACGATGTAAAGTTTGTGGTCCAAAAATGACATCAACGTAAGGCGCACGTTGACGAATATGTTCACCTTCTTGTGATGCCACACAACCACCTACACCAATTACTAATTTAGGATTTTGTTTTTTTAATTCTTTCCAACGTCCAAGTTGATGGAAAACTTTCTCTTGTGCTTTTTCACGAATAGAGCAAGTGTTAAGTAATAATACATCGGCTTCTTCTGGATTTTCAGTAAGCTCTAAGCCATGCGTATTTAAAAGGAGATCCGCCATTTTTGAGCTATCATACTCATTCATTTGGCATCCCCATGTTTTAATATGGAGTTTTTGTGTCATTGTTCTTTCATCATTATTAAGTAAATTTTAAGCGAGGTATTTTAGCGGTTTGCAAGCCTTGTGGCTAGTGATTTATTTTTTGCAATCATCACGCCCCATTTTTCCTAAAAATTTATATAAAATTACGTGGCATAGATCACTTTTATTTTTAAATTTTTCGCATAAAATGAAGATATTATTCATTAAATGACAGGAGTATGGCAATGTTTACTTACCAAGACTATCTCAACTTCAATTCCAAAGAGGATGCTGAAAAACAGATCGCCGCTTTTGAAAAAATCCAACTTAGTTATGACACGCTAACGGAATTAGAAAAACTCAAAACTCCGCAAGAATGGATTATCTTGGCAGAACCATTTTGCCCTGATTGTCGTGTTTTCGTCCCTATTATCGAGAAAATGGCTCGTAACAATCCCTTATTAACCCTACGTTATATCCCACGTTACGATTTAGAAAAAGCCCAATTGTTTGATTCATCAGAACAACAAAAAGTAATTGAAGAAACTCATTCGATTCCGAGTGCATTTCTTGTTGGAGAAAAGACAACTGTGATTTATCAAGAATTTCCAAGCCTCGTTAAAGAAAAAATGGATCAATATCCTGAAAATTATCAGATGTTGCGTTATGCCTATAGAGAAGGCGGTTTTACCGATCTTATTGAAAAACAACTTGTTGATTTTCTTCTAAGAAAATAGTTTCTCCCTAATACCGACATCTTTGTGTCGGTATTTTTATGTCTGTACCCACTTTTCTCTAATTATTTTTTATACTAGACTGCTATTCCTTGATCATACTTTGAATAAACAATAACTTATGTCATTCTATAAATTGCTTTTTGTCAGTGCAGGATTATTATGCGTTATACCCACAGGATCAGCATTTACTCTTTCTCTTCCTTTTTTAAAAAAAGAAGCCCAAGATCTTGGTTACACCTTACCTAAACCTTATGGTTTTAATTTCAGCTACATGCATATGCAGCAAGGTATTGCTATTGATAGTATTGGTTTTCAAGGCATACAGCTCACCAAGCAACAATTTACACAAATGGGTATCCCCGCTATTTTTCAAAAACCACTCCAATCAAATTTACAAAAAATTATTGATAGTCAACTCAATCTTTTTCCAGAAAATGGTAAGCAAAAAAGTAATGTTTTTGTTTTCCGTGCCGATGCATGGGTACTGCCGTTTTTAAATTTATATGTCATGGGTGGAAAAATGACGGGAATGTCTTCTTCCAGTGTAACTTTCCAATCTGCCCCCATTCCTTTAAAAGGTATTCCTATTCTTAGCCAAAAATTTGGAGGTTATTATGCAAAAGGACGCCTTGATAATTTTAAATTGAATCTTAAGGGAAATCTGTACGGAGGCGGTGCGATTATCGCAGGGGGATATAAACATATTTTTAGTGTGATAGATTTTAACTATACTAAAAGTAAATTATCCATTATTGATGGCACAATCAAAACATTCGTGATGAGTCCACGTATCGGTTATGACTTTCAACAGGCACTTCCGCTACGTGTATGGATCGGTGGGATGTATCAAGATGTAGAAGAAAATCTCTCGGGTGATCTTGCAAAACTTGGCTTGCCCAATACCATGTCCATGACTTTGTATGATAAGAATAATCAAGTTGCCAAACATTTAAATATTGGGAAGTTAGTTAAAAACGGACAACTGACTATTCCTGCTCCGACTATTGGAAAATTCCATGTAAAACAACATTTGATAGCAAAATGGAACACATTACTTGGTTTCCAATATCAAATTAATCCGAATTTAGGACTCATTGTGGAAGGGGGATTCGGTCGTCGAAAAAGTATTTTAGCTAATTTAGATATTCGCTTTTAAGAAATAAAAATGCGTCTTAGTCTTAGATAAGACGCATTTTAAAATATTCCATAAAATATACGCTACTCTTTCGGTTTATATTCTCCAATTGGGAAAATGGTACGCCCGTAATTTTCATTAATCATTTGAGCACCACCAAGATAGAAAGCAAGAATCCCTGAAATAAGGCCTAGCCAACCACCAAGATGTAAGAAAGTCGTACCGGCACCAAAATTACCTGCTGCAAGCGAGAACAAAGTAAGGATCACAAAGATTAATGTAGCTTGTAGTACGCGGTCTTTATTTAGACTCATTGCAAATAATCCGCAAGTAAAGGCACCCCAAACTAACAGATACCAACCTGTAAAATTATCGGTTACTCCTTTTGTAAAGAACATTTGTGATAATACAAATGACCACCAAAAGGCACCAAAACCACCAAAAGCGGTAAAACCGAATGTATCACCTTTAAAATAACAAAGAAGACCTACAATAAACTGTACTGTCCCACCAAATGCAATCCCCATCGCTAATACAAGCCCTATATTTGAGATAGAATATTCACCAGCATTAATAAGAGCAAGGAGCCATGTACTGAGTGCAAAAGAGAAAAGCCCAAGTGGACCTGGATTTCCGGTTGTTTTTTCAATTTTGACTGGCATTTCCATATATTACCTTCCTTTTCAATAAGTTAAATAATAGAATCAAGTAGCTATTAAACTATGAATAGTTACTCTACTGATATATTAGTATATTTAAAATTCTATTCAAGATTATTTATTGTTCTTTTTGCGTTTATTTTTTAACTTGATTTTGCTTGTTAACACATCCTTTCTTTTTCCTTTTCTTCTGACGTGTTCTTTTATACAATTTCCCAAACTAACACAATGACTTATCAGAAGGATTCCTATGGACACTTCCCTTTTACTAGCATTAGTAATTGCATTTGGTATTGGTGCACAATGGCTAGGTTGGTACACCAAACAACCTGCGATTCTATTTTTACTCGCCATTGGTATTTTAGTTGGACCTGTATTGCATATATTCCAACCCGATAAAGTATTAGGTGATTTACTTTTTCCATTCATCTCATTGGGTGTTGCGGTAATTTTATTTGAAGGTGCGCTTACATTAGAATTTGATGAGATTACCCATCATGGTCGAATCATTCGCTTACTAGTTTCGGTAGGGATGTTGATCACTATCTCTGTACTTTCCCTCGCCTGTTATTTTTTATTTAATGTAGATTGGCGTATTGCTTTATTATTTGGTTCACTCGTATGCGTAACAGGTCCAACGGTTATCGCCCCACTATTACGTAGTGTTCATCCAACGGCAAATATTGCTAATATTTTAAAATGGGAAGGGATTTTAGTTGATCCAGTTGGTGCAATCGCTGTCGTCCTCGTTTATGAGTATATTATTTCAGGTGGGGATGCGAATGAGTTTGGAACTTTTTCTAAACTCGTACTCATCGCTGCTGTATTAGGGTATGTCGGTGCATGGGTTCTTGCTAAACTAATTAAACGACACTTAGTGCCAGAATACTTGCGTAATGTTTTTGTTCTCGCTTTTATTTTAGCTATATTTACCTTTTCTAATCATTTATCGCACGAATCAGGGTTACTTACCGTTACCATTCTCGGTGTAGCGTTGGCAAACTGGAAAGGATTCCCGAAAGAACATATTTTAGAATTTAAAGAATCACTTACTATATTGCTGATTTCTGCACTCTTTATCATTCTTGCAGCTCGTGTTGATTTAATACAATTATGGAACGTAGGCTGGCGAGGTATCATCCTTTTATTTGTTGCCATGTTCATTGCACGCCCACTTGCAATTTGGGTATCGGCTATTGGATCAGGATTAAGTAGTAATGAAAAATGGATGATTAGCTGGATTGGTCCACGAGGAATTGTGGCTGCGGCTATTTCATCTTTAGTCGCTATTCGTTTAAAAGATTCTGGCATCAGAGGTGTAGATCTTTTAGTACCACTCGTCTTTACTATCATTATTGGCACTGTATTCATCCAAGGACTAGGAGCAAAAGCCGTTGCAAAATTATTAGGTGTTTGTAAAACAGCAGATACTGGGGTATTAATCGTTGGCGCAAACCCAACTGCTTTAACCATAGCACGTTCATTAAAAGATGCTAATGTAGATGTTTTGATTGCATCAAATCACTATGAAGATATCGCCAAAGCGAGAATGTTAGGATTTAGAACTTATTTCGGTAGTCCAATGTCAACTCATGCCGACAACAACCTTGATCTCATCGGATTAGGATATCTGTTTGCTATGAGTACAGATAAAGAGATCAATACACTCTGCCAATGGCATTATGAGCATGAATTTGGGAATGACAAAATCTTCCGTGTCCGCTTTAGTGAAGATCAAAATCAAACTAGCCGTTTAGATAAACAAGATAATCTCAAACCAAATTGGTTATTTGAACAAGGTGCAACTTATGCAAAATTAGCGAGTATGATTTCTAAAAAAGCACGGATTAAAATTACCAATCTTACTGAAAATTATACCTTTGAACAGTATAAGCAAGATAATCCTAAATGCGTGCTACTCTACACATTAGATGAAAATAATATGATTTCGATTATTAACGAACGCAACATTCAAGTTCCTAAAAATTGTCGATTGGTCGCACTTGTGGAATAATATCGCTTTATTATTTTCTAATAAAGAAGTGGGCTTTGTATAGTATATGCTACAAAAACATACAACTAAGTCCACTTTTTGCAATTTTTGTCTATTTTAAATTTTCATCTGTTGCAATTTTGTTATACTATCGGCGTTTTTTTACTATTTACTATTTAAAACAAGTTGGTCACTGATATGGCGTATTTACAGCAAGCCACGGCTGCCCCTTTTTTACTTTGTGATTTTTATAAAATTTCTCATCGTGCACAATATCCGCAGGGAAGCGAAATTATTTACAGCACTTTCACTCCGCGTAGTAATAAAATCGCCCCTTATCTGACTCGTGCCGTTTCTTTTGGTTTTCAAGCATTTATCAAAAAATATCTCATTGATTACTTCGATCGTAATTTTTTTAGTCGTAAAAAAGATGAAATTCTCAATGAATATCAACAATTTATTCGTAAAACTTTACGTTTAGAAGATGCAGGCGAAAACCTTGCAGAACTCCATGACTTAGGGTATTTACCAATTAAAATCAAAGCGATTCCTGAAGGTCAATCTGTTGCAATCCGAGTTCCTATGTTGACCATTGAAAATACTGATAAGCGTTTCTTTTGGCTCACTAATTACTTAGAAACGCTCATCAATATGAGCATGTGGCAACCGATTGTATCAGCGAGTGTTGCCCGAACATATCGCCTATTTTTAACGCAAATAGCCTATAAAACTTGCGATGATTTAACGCATATTCCCTTCCAGGCACACGATTTTTCTATGCGTGGTATGAGTTCTCTTGAATCAGCAGAAACATCGGGAGCGGCTCACTTAACTGCATTTGTAGGTACAGATACTATTCCTGCTATCCAATTTGTTGATTACTATTACGGCAGTGAAGCATTAATTGGGACATCTATTCCCGCTTCAGAACATTCCGTCATGAGCGCACACGGTGTTGAAGAACTATCAACATTCCGCTATCTGATGCAACAATTCCCAGATACCATGCTTTCTATTGTGGCTGATACTACAGATTTTTGGTATAACATCACGGTCAATCTTCCGCAGCTCAAAGATGAAATTATGGCTCGTCCCGAACATGCCAAAATTATTATTCGTCCTGATAGCGGAGACAGTTATAAAATTATTTGTGGCGATCCTGATGCTAAAACAGAACATGAACGTAAAGGGCTTATACAGTGTTTATGGGATATCTTTGGTGGAAAAATCAATGGTAAAGGTTATAAAGTCTTAAATTCTCATATCGGGGCTATTTATGGCGATGGCGTAAATTATGAAAAGATGTGCCGTATTTTAGAAGGGCTAGAAAAACTAGGCTTTGCCTCTTCTAATCTTGTCTTTGGCGTAGGTTCCCTAACCTATCAAAATCATTTACGTGATACTCTAGGATTTGCTGTTAAAGCCACTTCTATCACCATTAATGGCGAAGAAAAAGCAATTTTTAAAGCGCCGAAAACTGATGACGGTTTAAAAAAATCACAACGTGGGCGTATCAAAGTATTATCACTTGATAATTTTATTGATGGACTAAATGCTTCGGATAATTTTGAAGATGATATTTTAGAAACGATCTTTGAAAATGGAGAATTGGTGAAAACTACAACCTTTGATGAAATTCGCCAACGCCTTGATGATGATATCATTCAACATCTTGCTTTAATCTAAAATAACACGCCCCAATTTTCATAAAATTTTTCAGAAATTGGGGCGTGTTCTATTTTCTATATTTTAACTTTTAGATACAGGCTGAATTTGTTCCAAAAATTTAACTAAATCACCTTCCATAATACCATCTATTGTTAGACGAACATCATGCGGTTTAAATGTTACAAAAGCTTTGCCATGTGGAGGCATCTGGACTAATTGGGTTTGTTCTACTTCACGTTTCACCCAAACTTCAGCTTTTTTAGCATGAGGCAAAATAGCAAAAAAAGCATTACGGCTAATCAACCATAAGCTTTTATTCACGCCGAGTAGGCAAGGTTCAAGTTTATCATCAATTTTTTGTAATGCTTCTTTATAAGGCTGAATATTTAATTCAGGAAACATATGTTCAATAGCTTTTAGATTAGGTGCATAAAAATCATTCATTTTATATCTCCTTTAACGACTATCTAATACCCTATTGCTGTGATGACGTCCTAGAATCATTATTTCAGAACATTGGCTTATTTATTCGAAATAAGACTCTCTGCATCAAGCGATCGTTTATGACGATATAACATAAAATTTAGATAAATTATCTTTGAAATAATTGTACAAATTTTCTATATCGTTGAAGTCATTGTACGATTTTTATTTAAATAATCTAGTTTTTTAATACCATCTTTTCATTTATTTTAAGATAAAGATTCATTAAAAAAACTACATTTCCCATCACTTTCCACGCACAATATTGAAGATGTCTTACCCCAATCTCCAAGAACAATGCGCATTCCCTCTGTAATTTCATGAATATTTTGTCGATGGGTATGCCCATGAATAACAGTTTTTACCTGAAATTGACGCATAATTTTAGTCACAAAATCTGCATTTACATCCATAATTTCTATCGCTTTTTGACGTTTATCCGCTTGGCTCTTTTGTCTAATTTTTTGTGCAATTTTAAGTCGTAATGCTAGTGGTAATTTTAAAAATAACCATTGTCGCCATTTTTGTTGTACTTTTTTACGATATTGCTGATATTTAACATCATCAATACATAAAGTATCCCCATGGCACAATAATGTTGGCTTACCATATAAATCAATGACTGTATAATCTGGCAGTAACGTCATGTGACATGCTTGTGCAAAACGTTTTCCGACTAAAAAATCACGGTTTCCTGCTACAAAATAACATTCGATACCTTGTTCAGATAATTCTAGAAGTTGTGTTTTAACGATATCAATAACAGGTGATTTTTCATCATCACCAATCCAAAAATCAAAAAGATCACCAAGAATATAAAGTTTATCTGCCGTTTTAGCGTGTTTTTGTATGAAATCAACAAATAGTGCAGTTAAATCTGGGCGACCATCACTTAAATGTAAATCAGAAATAAAAAAAGTTTTGTGCATAAATAAAAATCCAAAAAAATTTAATCTAGACTATCATTTTTTTCGACGCTTCTATATAAAAATTGCTATACTTAGGAGAATTTTTTTGAATGGATTTTAAATTATGCTTGCTATTATTCGTTTTATACTTGTACTAATTTCTTGTATTTTAATTTGTCTTTTGGGAACAATTTATTCACTTATTCGTTTTAAAAATCCGAATAATGTAGGGCAAATTTCTCGTTGGTTTGGGCGTTTAAACCGCTTATTTGGACTTAAAGTAGAATATCGTTTCAATCCTAAATCACCTACCACGCCTGCTATTTACATTAGTAACCACCAAAACAACTATGACATGGTAACCTTAGCTTATATGGTACAACCTCGTACTGTAAGTGTCGGTAAACGTTCTCTTATGTGGATTCCTCTTTTTGGTATTCTTTTCTGGGCAAGTGGTAATATCTTCCTTGATCGCAATAATCGCAAAAAAGCTCAGCATACGATGAATGAATTAGCGAACCGTATTAATAAAGATCAACTCTCTCTTTGGATATTCCCTGAAGGTACCCGTAGTCGTGGTCGTGGTTTATTACCTTTTAAAACGGGTGCATTCCATGCCGCTATTGCTGCTGGAGTACCTATTGTGCCAGTTATTTGTTCAACTACCCATAATCAAGTAAAATGGAATCGTTGGGATAATGGCTACGCCATCTGCGAAGAACTCGATCCAATTGATGTAAGCGGTTATACTCGAGACAATGTCCGTGAATTAGCTGCTTACTGCCGTGATGTTATGGAAAAACGTATTGCTGAGCTAGATGCTGAAGTAGCTGCAAAAGAGAAAATGAAAAAAGATTAATACTATGAAAACGCCTCGTATTTCACGTCGTCAATTCTTTAAGCTAGCTGGTGCTACTTCTGCACTATCCTTGATACCAGAAAGTGTGCTTGCGGCAACTAGAAAACCTTTAATCATTCCCCCTCTTTTATCAAATGAGAGAGGGAGACCTGTTTTTCTCACAATAAGTACTGCTCAAGCTACACTGAGTAATTCCATTATCAACGTTTGGGGATTTAATGGTCGTTATCTTGGTCCTACCATTAAATTACAACGTGGGGAATTTGCTAAATTTAGCTGGCAAAATCAACTTTCTCAGTCTTTAGCTATTAGTTTGCAAGGATTACAAACTGAGGGTGAGCTTTATGGCGATCTTTCTCGAACGCTAAAACCTCAACAAAGCTGGGCACCAATTGTCCCTATCAGTCAACCGCCAGGTTGCCTTTATTATCATGCCTGTACTTGGAAAAATTCTGCTTATCAAACTTATCGAGGACTCGCAGGGCTTTGTATTGTAGAAGATCCTAAACTCAATGTTGATTTACCTAATCAATATGGTGTGACAGATATTCCGCTTATTCTCCAAGATATGCAATTAAGCGAAAAAGGGGAACAGATATATCAAACTGATGATTATCATTTTTTTGGTAATCGTCTTTTTGTGAACGGTCAAGAAAATTCATTTTTTAATGCATTAACAGGCATGATTCGGTTACGTTTGGTTAATGCTTCGGTAAGTCGTGCTTATCATCTGCATTTTGAAGATGATCGCTCATTTCAATTAATTGCTCGTGATCAAGGATTTTTACCCCAAGCTGTTACGGTAAAATCATTACATTTAGCTCCAAGTGCACGGGCAGAAATTTTAGTAGATCTCTCTCAAGGTGGAAATGCAAAACTTTTAGCAGGTGAAAAACAAGATTTATTTAATCGCATAAAAGATCTGTTCGACCCTCATATTTTGACGAATCATCTTGTTGTTGAATTACGAACTATGGGACTTGCTTCTGCTTTCAATTCGCCTAAACATTATCAATTTCCAACAGATGCGCCTACAGCTTTAAATTCAGCAATACAACAAACCCGCCATATTCTAATTGATACGGAAAAGGCAACAATGAATGGGGAAACATTTGATCCTCGACGACTTGATATTCGTGCTCGCAAAGGGACTACTGAACGTTGGATTATTCAAACAACTAATCCGACTACTTTCTGCGTTCGAGGTGCTAAGTTTGTCGTATCCAAAGTAGGAAAACAGCCCCAATCACCCGAAACCCTCTCCTGGTGTGATAGTGTTTACATCCCAAATACTGTCGAACTACTGGTTCGTTTTGACGAGCATTCTAGTAATCAATTTCCATTTTTCTATGGCGCTGCAGATCTTGCTCTGGTAGATGCAGGGTGCATGGGAAGTCTAGTGGTAGAATAAATATTAAAAAGACACAAATTTCAACGTTGTGTCTTTTTAACATATTCTTCTCATCGAATTTCTAAATTTAGGTAAATGACGAAAATAATACTCATTAACAGAACAATTATCATAAATGTGATCAAGGTTAATGAAATGTGAATTGATTTTAATTTAGACTCAAACTCTTTTTTTAATGAATGAAGTGCAATAAGATTGTTTCCCTTCATCGTTAAGCGTTCTTTTAGTTCTATTTTCTCACTTTGTGAAATACTCTCTTCTACCTGAGAATATAAAACAGAGTCCAATTCTTTAGCCGTTAAAAGTTCATCATCTTTGTGTATCTGTAAATGTATATCAACGTCCATTTGACACCTTTCCACTGGTCCATCTTTTTGTTTAGCAAGAATAAAATCGTTTCTTTCTTGTAAATGCTTCATTATTCATTTCTCTCAAAAAAACTGCCATATAGTTTACTCTCTAGCAAATCAGGCTTCCATCATGTTAGAGAACAAATTCGTACACTACGACCAAAATGACAATAGATAGGTTAAATTGTATTGAAAGCAACGCATAAGAGCAAATGTGAGGGTATTTTACTAAAGATAAATATGTCATGCATAGTACTTTATTCCATGGCAGGGACTGGAATCATTTTATATCTAGTCAAACATATTCTCTTTCGTTAGAATACACCATAATTTATTTTTGTCATATCCGACCAGCTAATCAACCAACAAGAGGGATATATGTATTTAGATGCAATTAAAGCTGAACTTAATGAAGCACAAAAAGTATTAAACGACTTTGTAAACGATCCTAAGAATATTGCTCTCATTCAAGAAGCAGCAATGATCATTGCCGAAAGTTTTAAAAATGGCGGTAAAGTGTTATCTTGTGGCAACGGTGGATCTCACTGCGATGCAATGCACTTTGCAGAAGAATTAACTGGTCGCTATCGTGAAAATCGTCCTGGTTTTGCTGCTATTGCGATTTCTGATGTTAGTCACTTAAGTTGCGTGAGTAATGACTTTGGCTACGAATACGTTTTCTCACGTTATGTTGAAGCCGTTGGTCAAAAAGGTGACGTACTATTCGGGCTTTCTACATCAGGAAACTCAAAAAATATCTTAAATGCTATTGAAGCAGCAAAAGCAAAAGGCATGAAAGTTATTGCGATGACAGGGAAAGATGGTGGTAAAATGGCAGGACTTGCAGATGTTGAAATCCGTGTGCCGCACTTTGGCTATGCCGATCGCATTCAAGAAATCCATATCAAAGTGATTCATATTCTTATGATGCTTATCGAATTTGAAATGGCAAAACAACAAGCCTAATCATTCATTTTTTATTTTACAAGGCAAAAACATCTGCTTTTTGCCTTTTTTAGTTATTATGAAACAATATCTTCCTCTCAGTTTATATATCCATATTCCTTGGTGCGTTCAAAAATGTCCTTACTGCGATTTTAACTCCCATCAGCAAAAGGGCGAAATCCCAGAAAAAGCCTATATCACACATTTATTAGCCGATTTAGAGTCTGACTTAGCACGCTATGCAAAAGCGATTAATGGACGAACCCTATCCAGTATTTTTATTGGCGGAGGTACCCCAAGTCTATTCAAGCCTGAAAATATAGCTTATCTTCTTTCAGAAATTGCTAAAAAGATCCCATTTTCTGAAAATATTGAAATTACCATGGAAGCCAACCCTGGTACAATTGAAGCAAATAATTTTTCCAATTTCGCTCAAGCTGGGGTCACTCGTATTTCTATGGGAATCCAAAGTTTTGCTGACGATAAACTTATTCAGCTTGGACGTATTCATAATGGTCAACAAGCCAAACAAGCCATTTCACTTGCCCATAGTTTATGGGGGAATAAATTACAAAGTTTTAACCTTGATTTAATGCATGGATTACCGACTCAATCTCTTCATCAAGCTCTAGATGATTTAAAACAGGCAATTGAATTAAATCCACCACATCTATCATGGTATCAACTTACTATTGAACCTAATACTGCTTTTGCCTCTCGCCCTCCTATCCTACCCGATGATGATGAGCTTTGGGTAATTTTTGAAGAAGGGGATAAACTCCTTAAAGCGGCAGGTTACGAACAATATGAAACCTCTGCCTATGCAAAACCAGGATTCCAATGTCAACATAACTTAAATTATTGGCGTTTTGGCGATTACCTTGCTATAGGATGTGGTGCCCATGGCAAAATATCAGATGTAAGTAGCGATACTATTGGTCATATCATTCGTTTTAGTAAAACCAAACACCCACGGGGCTATTTACAGGGAAATTATCGCTATGAGGAACGCATTATTCCTCAAGATGAATTGGCTTTTGAGTTTTTCATGAACCGATTCCGATTATTAGAACCAGTGCCAAAGATAGAATTCGAAACTTTTACTGGGTTAAAATGCCAAGATGTTGCAACCCAAATAAATATAGCCTTACAGAAAGAATTTATTACAGAATCGCCAACCTATTGGCAAATTACTCAAAAAGGTAAATTATTTTTAAACGAATTATTAACCTTGTTTTTAGACTAAACAATGCCTCGTAAAAACGAGGCATTACTTTATTATGCAAAATATTGATAATCGATATTATTATCTGGGGTAATATTTTTTAGCATTTCACTCCAAGTTCGATAACTATATTCTTGAAGCTCACGTAAAATTTGACGAACCTTTTCTACATTCCCATTTTCACATTCAACTTTTAATAATGTATAGATATGAACTGCATTTTGCCGATTACCAAAAGATGTAAAATAAAAACTTGCAACACGTTGATAAATCGTATGAAAGCTATTTAAAATAAGTGCATACACTGGTTTTTCGTCAGCAAAAGCAAACTCTCTACATAATTGAAAATCGAACTCTGCGAAGGTTTGTGCATCGTCTTGCAATGTAGGAATAGTAAGTTTAGCAAAAACATTTTTAGCCGATTGATGATAATGTTGCACAGCATGCGGGATGTAATAGTTCATCACTTCTGTTCGTAACGTTACCACGTTTTCTACAATAAGCGGTGCTAAGTCTTTATCTAACGTCAATAATGTTTGAACAATTGCAGGCCCTGCAGTATGCCAAATATCATTAACTTTTGTCGGTTTACCATGTTGAATCGTCAACCAACCATCCCGAGCAAGACGTTGTAACACTTCCCTTAATGTTGTTCGTGTAACACCAATTTTTTCTGCTAATTCTCGTTCTGCAGGTAAACATTCTCCGGGAAGAAGATTTTTATACCAAATACTTTTAACGATATATTCTTCTGCGAGTTTTGCAGGACTTTGCGCAACAAGATCAAACTGATATTTTTTCATAATTATTTAGTTGTTTTTTTGAGTAAGTAATCCAAATATGGACAAATATTTTGTGATTTAGGTAACACTTTTGAGGTCAGTCAATGCAATCAAAGACTAGAGTATATTATAATTCTTAGCATGTTGTCATAGTTTTTAAGGATTTACCCGAATGAGTAGTTTCGATTCTTTATTTAAAAATTTCCTAGGACCAAGCGCAACTTGGTACAAGATTACTATTATATTTTTTCTAATTTTAAACCCGATTTTATTTTTTGCGGTAGATCATTTTATCGCAGGTTGGGTATTAGTTGCAGAATTTATTTTTACCCTCGCCATGGCATTAAAATGCTATCCGCTCCAACCCGGTGGATTATTAAGTCTTGAAGCCGTCCTTATTGGCATGACAACTCCACATCATATTTCTCAAGAAATTATGAATAATTTTGCGGTTATCTTACTTTTGATGTTTATGGTCGCGGGCATTTACTTTATGAAACAACTTTTGTTGTTTATTTTTACACGCCTATTATTAAGTATTCGTTCTAAAATTGTTTTATCTTTTGCTTTCTGTATAAGCGCAGCTTTCCTATCCGCATTTTTAGATGCATTAACCGTTGTTGCTGTAATCATTAGCGTGGGAATTGGTTTCTATGGTGTTTATCATAAAGTGGCTTCTGGTTTAGATTTCCAAGATTCAAATGATATCAAAGATGACAAAAATGTTGGTGAAGAACAACGCACTATTTTAGAAAATTTCCGTGCATTTTTAAGAAGTTTAATGATGCATGCAGCAATTGGTACCGCTTTAGGTGGTGTGCTCACTATGGTCGGTGAACCGCAAAATCTAATCATTGCTGAGCAAGCAAAATGGAACTTTGCTGAGTTTTTCTTACGCATGACTCCCGTCACTATCCCTGTCTTAATTTGTGGGCTACTTACTTGTCTATTTTTAGAAAAATTCAAAATTTTCGGCTATGGTGAAGAACTACCGCCTCAAGTTTTTGAAGTACTCCGCGACTATGCAAAACAAAGCGATGCTAAAATGACAAAACGTGATCGTATGAACCTTATCTTACAAGGCATCGTTGGTATTTGGCTCATTATCGGATTAGCTTTCCACCTCGCAGATGTTGGTTTAATCGGATTAACCGTGATCATTTTAGCCACTGCATTTTGTGGCATTACCGATGAACATCAAATTGGACGTGCATTCCAAGAGGCGTTGCCATTTACCGCACTTCTAGTAGTCTTCTTCTCTGTTGTTGCTGTAATTATTGATCAACACCTTTTTGCGCCATTAATTCATTATGTGCTTTCTGCTGAAAAAGAAACACAATTGTTGCTATTCTATGTTTTCAATGGATTATTATCTGCAATTTCCGATAACGTGTTCGTTGCAACGGTTTATATTAATGAAGCAAAAATGGCATTAGCACAAAATAATATTAGTTTGGAACAATTTGAACATATTGCTGTCGCAATTAATGCGGGAACTAACCTACCATCGGTTGCAACGCCAAATGGTCAAGCTGCCTTTTTATTCCTATTAACGTCTTCAATTGCGCCACTAATTCGCCTTTCTTATGGACGTATGGTATATATGGCATTACCTTATACTGTGGTGTTATCAATCGTTGGATTTTTTGCTGTAAAATATTTACTTCCATGGTTAACCGTTCTTATGGGATATCATTAATTTTCAAAGGATTATTATGTTTCGAACGATTAAAAATCTAAGTTCTCACCGTCTGTTATGGGCGGTGCTTATTTGGTCTGCAATTATTTTTGAAGGGACTGCGTTATTTTTTCAATATGGAATGGGATTTTCCCCATGCGTCATGTGTGTATATGAGCGCGTAGCATTGTTCTGTATTTTATTCTCATGTCTCATTGCTTGGTTTGCTCCACAAACATGGTTTTGGCGTATTCTTGGATTAATCCTTGCACTAATTAGTAGTATCAAAGGTACTTTAATTGCTTTAAAACATGTGGATTTTCAACTCCACCCTTCTCCTTGGAATCAATGTGAAATTATTCCTGACTTTCCACATTGGTTACAATTAGATAAATGGCTGCCATTTTTGTTCCATCCAACTGGATCATGTAGCGATAAAGTCTGGACATTCCTTAATTTATCTATGGCACAATGGATTTCTGTTATGTTTATTGCTTACGTTGTTGTATTCATTATTATATTAATCAGTCAATTTATCAGCAGTCAACCTAAGCGCTTAATTTTTCATAAAAATAATTAAGATAATTCGAGTAAAATAATAACGCCTCAATTTTCGTAAAATTTTATGATTTATAGACGTTACTTAAATATCAAAGGAGAGCTAATATGTTCGTTAAAATTTATGGTCGTCCAAACTGCCCATACTGCGATAAAGCAAAAGCACTCGCAGAAAAATTAAAAACCACAATGCCAGATTTTGATTATGAATATATCGATATCATTGTAGCAGGCTTAGATAAAGATGATTTATCTGATATGGCAGGTCGTCCAGTAAGTACTGTTCCGCAAATTTTTATGAATGAAATGTATGTCGGCGGATTTACTGATTTTGATGCGTTGATGAAACAACTTCTTAATAAATAATAAAAAACGGTATCATATGATACCGTTTTTTCTTTATTTTATTTTCTTTTCTAATGCTTTAAGGCGTTTATGCATTGATTGAATATCCATTGTCAACGCCGCAGTCTTACGCCATTCTTTATTAGGTTGGAGTGGAATACCAGATGAGTAAACACCTGGCTCGGTAATTGGACGCATTACCATTCCCATGCCAGTAATATTCACCTGATCACAAATTTCCATATGACCATTGATCACACTTGCTCCACCAATTAAGCAATAACGTCCCACTTTAAGACTTCCTGCCATTACAACACCACCAGCTACGGCTGTACCAGTACCAATATGTACATTGTGTGCAATTTGACAAAGGTTATCAATAATCACATTATCTTCAATAACAGTTGGATCGAGCGCCCCACTATCTATACAAGTACAAGCACCAATTTCAACATTATTTCCAATAATTACGCCACCAGTTTGAGGAATTTTCACCCAACGACCACGCTCATTGGCGTAGCCAAAACCATCGCCACCAATTACTGTACTAGATTGAATTAAGCAGTGACTACCAATTTTAACATTATGATAAATGGATACATTAGCCCATAGTTGAGTATGCGCACCGATTTCGGAATTTTTCCCGATAAAACAACCTGCACCAATAACTGCATTATCACCAATTTTAGCCCCACTTTCGATAACTGCATGAGCGCCAACACTCACATTCTCACCAAGGTAAGCATCAGCTGCGATAACTGCTGTTGAATGAATATTTTCTGCAGATTTAGGTGTTTTATCCATAAGTTGTGCTAATTTTGCGTAAGCCAAGTAAGGATCTTTTGCAATCAATAAATTGCTTTCCTCACGACAAAATGGCACATCTTCTTCGGTAACAACTAAGATGCCTGCCTGAGATTTTTCAAGTTCTGAACGGAATTTTTGATTTGAAATAAATGTTAATTGATTTGCTTTTGCTGATGTTAGAGGTGCAATACTCTCAACACAATAATCGGCATCCCCCCGAAAAGAAATGCCGAGATTATCAGCTAAAGACTTTAGCGAATAAATTTGCATGCGTTATTTAGCCTTTGTATTTGCTTTTGTTTCTGATTCTAAAACATGTAATACATCTTGTGTAAGATCTTTACCTTTTGCTGCATAAACTGCTGCTTTTTCATCTAATACAAGAGTATATTTCTTTTCTTGCGCAACTTTATCAGTTGCCACTTGAATTTCTTTTAATAGACGTTGATTTGTTGCAACAACCGCTTGTTGATTTTCTGCATTGAATGCCATTGAAGCTGATTGTAAACGTTCATATAAGCCTTTTAATTCACCTTCACTTTTTTTAGCGAATGCAGCGATATCTGCTTGACGTTGTTTCATTTGAGCTTGAGTCAATTTTGGTGCGGCTTTTTCTAACGCTTTTACTTTTGCTTCTACTTCTTTAGCAAATTTTTCTTTTGCAGCTAAGAATTGTTTTTCTTGTGTTTGAAGTTTTGCAGCAGGTGCTTTAAATTCCTGTTGTAATTTTTCAAACGCAGCTTGGCGATCTGGATGATGAGAATATAAGTATTGTACGTTAATAATACCTACATTTTCATCCGCCATTGCAACACCAGATGCTAAGCCAGCAACCAAAGTAAGTGCGGTTAATTTTGCAATTTTTTTCATTTTAATATCCTTACGGTTAAAGTTTACTTATTTAAATATGGCTTTACACTGGGTAAAGACCTCCTTACGTATATTAAGACGTAAATAATATAAAAAAGTTCACTAGAATGAGCTACCTACAGAAAATTGAAATTGTTCAATATCATCGTTAGCATATTTCTTAATTGGTTTTGCATAAGAGAATTGCAATAATCCAATTGGAGAAAACCACTGGAATGCCACCCCTGTTGATGCACGGATACGAGATGGGTCACCGAAATCTGGTAAGTTCTTATACATTTTACCATCTTTTTTCCAATGTGTATCCCATACGCTCGCCGCATCCACAAAGACAGATGTTCTTACATTAATTTGGTTTTTATCTGATAAAAATGGTGTTGGTACAATTAGTTCAGCAGTTGCTAAGCCCATTGCATTACCACCTACAACATCGTCGCTATTTATACAGAAATTATAGCCACCCTGAATATTTGAATTTAAGTTACAAGTTTGACCACGTCCTTGAGCATAAATTGCTGTAGGACCAACCGCACCATATGCGAAACCACGTAGGCTACCGATACCACCAGCACTATAATATTGATAGAATGGTAAACGACGTCCACCAAAGCCATCTGCATAATTTGCGGAAACTTTACCATGAAGTACCCATAGGTGATCACGATCAAGTGGATAATATCCTTGTGCTTCGGCATTTAGGCTATAATATTTATTATCAGAACCTGGTAACATAACACGTCCACCAAAATTCGCTCTTACGCCAGAAGTCGGGAAGAAACCACGATCAAGACTGTTGTAGTTCCATCCAAAAGATAATGGATAGTCTAATGAATTAAAATTCCATCCACCGTAATTCATTGATTCTTTATAGAGCCAACGGTGATATTCTGGTGTCACGTCGTAAAGTTTGTTTTTAATAATGCCTAGTCCAATATAGTAGGCATTGTTTTCATTTACAGGGAAACTTAAAGTACCATTTACCCCATAGCTAGTTTTGCTATAGCTTGCTACGTTATCATTTGATGAGTTATCGTATTTATTATAGAAAATACTTCCACCTAAACTTACCCCATCTTTTGTAAAATAAGGTTCGTTATAAGTTAAACTTAAATTTTTACCATAATCATCATGAGAACCTTGTAAGGCTACAGAAGATCCCAATCCTAAGAAGTTATCTTGCTGTACACTTACGTTATAACTAAAACCACTTTCAGTACCATACCCGATACCAAAGTTGACACTTCCCGTATTACGTTCTTTTACTTTATAAATAACATCTAGTTGGTCATCTTTACCTGGTACAGAAACAGTTTGCGCATCAACGGTTTCAAAGAAACCTGTACGATCTAGACGAACTTTCCCTAGCTGTACAAGTTGAGATGAAAGCCAGCTACCTTCTTGTTGGCGCATTTCTTGGCGTAATGTACTATCAGATGTTGAAGTATTACCTTCAAAACGAATTTCACGAACGGTATAACGTTTTCCTGCATTCACAACAAAGGTTAAGGTCATGGTTTTATTTGCATCATCAAACTTCGGACTCACTTGTACTTGCGGTCTGCCATATCCCTGATTTCCTAAAACGGCTTTAATTTTATCTTCAGCTGCCGCAACATCTGTTTGGCGGAAAGTTTCACCCAATTTAATTTCTTTCAAGGCATCATCAAATTTACTCGGTGCAATACCACCAAGATCACCAACAATCTGTGCATGTGTTACGCTATATTGTTCACCTTCATTGATATCAATGGTCACATTCGCTTGAGTCTTATCTTTATTTAGCTGAACATCCGTCCCAGTGATTTGCATTTTTGCATAACCATGATTGAGATAGAATTGGTGAAGTGCATCTAAATCTTTACCAAATTTCGCTTCTTCAAATTTTCCACCAAATAATTTCCACCATGCTGTCGGAGAAAGACTCATTTCATCTTCCAAATCACCACTACTAAACGCTTTATTACCGTGGAAGGTAATAGACTCTAATACCGCTTTCTCGCCTTCATTGATAATGAGTTTTACGTTAGCTCGATTATTTGGCAAACGTGTAATTTCAGGGGTAACAGTTGCATTATAATGTCCTGTACTTTGAAAATATTTCACCATTTCTTGTGCAAAATTATTCAATTTAGCACGATTTAAAATATCGCCTTGTGCAAATCCACTATTTTTTAAGTTATCTTTAATCGCAGCATCAGGAATAGATTTATTGCCAGAAAAAGTTACGTTATTAATTGTTAGTTGAGGTTGAACAGAAATTTTTAAAGTATTTCCAGATTGTTGAAT
Source organism: Actinobacillus delphinicola (assembly GCF_900638385.1). Classification (NCBI taxonomy): domain Bacteria; kingdom Pseudomonadati; phylum Pseudomonadota; class Gammaproteobacteria; order Pasteurellales; family Pasteurellaceae; genus Actinobacillus; species Actinobacillus delphinicola. The sequence goes on from NZ_LR134510.1 coordinate 199,559, forward strand.
ACTTGGCGCATCATATCCTTCAGAATAAAGAAGACGCACTAAATTAGAAATATCCTGTTCATTTACTGTAATGCCAGGCTTAACGGGAAGATGAGAAATAAAACTTTCCTGCGCATCGGGCTGAATCCCTTCAACATCAATATGTCGAACAACGAAAGGAGATGCAAACGTCGTTGCCGAACCTAAAAGTAAACTGGTTACCAATATTTTTTTCATACCAAAAATTTCCCTTAATACTCTTATAAACGTAATAAATCATTGAATAAAGCAAAAGCTGTGAGCATTAATAACAAAATAGCTCCTATCTGATAAGCCACTTGCTGTACTCTTTCCGAAACAGGCTTACGCTTAATACTTTCAATTATTAAAAATAATAAATGTCCACCATCAAGTACAGGTAATGGAAAGAGATTCATAATACCAAGATTAACACTAATTACCGCTAAAAAACTTAAGTAGTAAACAAGTCCGATCTGCGCCATCATTCCAGCCCCTTTGGCAATAGAAATCGGCCCGCTTAAATTTTTTGCCGATAATTGACCAGTTAATAGTTTACCAATCACTTTAATTGTTAGCCATGATAAATTTGCCGTTTTTTCAACACCCTGTTTTAAAGCCTGCCATGGATTAGCACGTAAAACTGTTCGATAAATCGCATCTATCGGTTTCACCGAAGGTGCTAAACCAACCATAAAACGCCCCTGCTCATTTTTAACAGGCGTAATAGTGGTATTAAAAACGTCATCTTTTCTGACAACGCTCACTGGGATAGGGTTCCCCTTTTCAACTTCTTGAATAAACGTATCCCATTGAATATTGCGCCCATTTGGCTGCATTAATTGATCACCAACTTGCAGCCCCGCCCGTTCAGCGGGTGAATTTTTCACAACACGTGATAATTTCATATAAACAGTTGGCATGACGGGCTCAATTCCTAAGGCACCGAATGCAGATTTTTTCTCTTCATCGTATTGCCAGCCTCTAATATCCAATTTCTTATGGATACTGCGGCGATCTGTCAAAGAAGTTAATGTCAAATCTACTTGCTTTTCCCCTATTTTAGATGCAAGAAGCATATTGATCGTATCCCAATCTTCTACGGGTTCGCCGTCGATTGCGGTAATTTGTGTATCCAGCGGTAAATTCGCTTGTTGTGCGATAGAATGAGGTACTACCCCTGCTATGACAGGTTTTAAAGTGGGAATACCGATCATAAGTACGACCGCATACAATACGACTGCAAGAAGTAAATTTGCAATGGGTCCAGCGCTGACGATAAACATCCGTTGCCAAACTGTTTTATTATTAAATGCGTAAGGTTTTAATGCTTCTGGAACATCTTCTTGACGTTCATCTAGCATTTTTACGTAACCGCCTAATGGAATAGCTGAAATAGCAAACTCTGTTCCAGACTTACCTACTCGGCGCCAAAGGATTTTTCCAAAACCAATGGAAAAGCGTTCGATTTTAACGCCACAACGGCGTGCAGCCCAAAAATGACCATATTCATGAAAAGCAACAAGAATACTAATTGCTACCACAAAGCCTAATACAGACCACACAACCGTCATTTTCTTTACCTTTTACTAAAGTACGTAGAAATAGAAGAAAGCGAAAAATGGTACTGCAGCAGCCAAACTATCAATACGATCTAAAACGCCACCATGTCCAGGTATTAAATGACTACTGTCTTTAATACCCACATCACGTTTAAACATACTTTCAGTCAAATCACCTAAGATAGAAACAGCAACCGTTACGATTGAAAGTAAAATAAATTGATGCATAGGAACTTGGAATGCGCTACCTGCAACAAATTTTACGAATACGAAGGCTAAAATTGCTGCGCTAATTAAACCACCAATAACGCCTTCCCAAGTTTTACCTGGCGATACTTTTGGTGCAAGTTTATGTTTACCGAATGCACGTCCCGCAAAATAAGCACCAGAATCCGCTGCCCATACCAGGATAAATACATAAAGAAGTAAAATGATACCGTGTGAAGATGAACCAATATATTCATTTAAACGTAATTTTAAAACGGCAACAAAGAAAGGAACTAAGGTACACGCACCAAAGATAAATTGAAGGAAGGTTGAATGTGACCAAAGTTTTGCTGATTTTGGATAAGTAACCACAAAACAAAGTGCTACAACCCACCAAATTACGGCAATTAGCAATATTGGTTGTGCAACATTAATAAAAACACGCCCTGCATTTAAATAGCTTTGCGAACTATAAATCCATACAAAAAGGAAACAACCAAATACGGCGGATACGAATAAGCGCCAAAATATTTTTCGAATATCTGCAAATTGCGTCCATTCCCAAACCGCAAGCGTAGTAGCAAGCCCTACCGTTAACGAAAAATAGAATGGATTAAATAAAAAAAGTGCGGCAAAAATAAATGCTAATAAAGCAATTGCCGATAAAATGCGATCTTTAAGCACAAAAAAGTCCTCGATTAGGAACCGCCAAAACGGCGTTCTCGTTGTTGAAAGTTTATTACAGCTTGATGGAATACCTGTTCCGTAAAATCAGGCCACAATACGTCCGTAAAAAATAATTCTGCATAGGCTGCTTGCCATAACAAGAAATTACTTAGACGTTGCTCCCCACTCGTACGGATCAAAAGATCAACGGGGGGAGCGTTCTCTGTGACTAAATATTTTTGAAAATCATCTTCTGTCACATTGTCTAATGCCACTTCGCCACCATCATATGCGATAGCTAATTTTTTAGCCGCTTGTAAGATATCCCAACGACCACCATAATTAGCTGCGACATTCAAAACTAATGCAGTATTATTTTCGGTTAATTTTTCTACCTGTTTGATTTTATTTTGTAATTTTTCACTGAAACGTGAGCGATCACCAATAATTTTCAAACGAATGTTATTTTTATGCAATTCATGACTTTGTTTTTCTAGTGCTTGCATAAAAAGCAACATAAGTGCAGAAACCTCTTTTGCAGGTCGATTCCAGTTTTCACTACTGAAAGCATATAAAGTTAATACACGAACGCCCATCTTTGTCGCATAACGAACAGCTTCCTGCACTGCACGAACGCCATTCTTATGACCAAAAATTCGCATACGCCCTTTCTGTTTTGCCCAACGACCATTACCATCCATAATAATTGCAACGTGTTGCGGAACGTTTAAAGTTTTGTTTTGTAGCATTTGTTATCTCAATAAATTTTTCGCGGCTAACTATACCACAAGCAAACAATGGTTAAAAAGTAGAAATGAATGCTTTTGCCATTTGTCTTGCTTCTTTGTCGATTGTCAACACATCTTCTACTGATTTAATCACAGTCGGCTGAATTTTTTCCACAACATATTGATTAATTTTAGCAATATCGGTGAAACGTACTTTTCGATCTAAGAAAGCTGCTACAGCAATTTCATTCGCTGCATTCATCGCTGTCGTTGCATATTGTCCTGCTGCAAACGCATCAATCGCTAATTTTAAGCAAGGATAACGATTATAATCAGGCGCTAAGAAGGTCAGTCCATTTAATTTATAAAAATCTAATGGTTCAACACCTGAAAAAATACGATTAGGGTAAGCCATTGTTTCCGCAATTGGTGTACGCATGTCTGGATTCCCCATTTGGGCAATCACAGATCCATCAATATAACGCACCATAGAATGGATAATGGATTGTGGATGAATAATGACTTCCATCTCATCAGCACTTGCGTTAAAAAGCCAGCGTGCCTCGATATATTCAAGTCCTTTATTCATCATCGTCGCAGAATCAACGGAAATTTTACGCCCCATTGACCAGTTAGGATGAGATACCGCCTGCTCTGGGGTAATATTTGGAAATTCTTGTAAATCGGTATAACGGAACGGACCACCTGATCCCGTTAAGACAATTTTACTTACTCCCAGATCTTTTAGCGGACAAAATCCGATCTGGCGTTGTGCTTCTGGCGGTAGAGATTGAAAAATTGCATTATGTTCACTATCTACTGGCAAGAGTTGTGCATTGTTTTTCTTTACTTCATCTAGGAAAAGTTGCCCGCAAGTTACTAAACTTTCTTTATTGGCTAATAAAACTCGCTTACCTGCTTTAATCGCTGAAAGGGTTGGCAATAATCCTGCTGCTCCCACAATCGCTGCCATCACTTGATCGGCATCAGGATGTGCAGCTAAATCACAGATAGCTTGTTCACCACTTAAAACTTGTGTTGACGCCCCAATTTTCGCTAAATTTTTTGCTAATTCTTCGGCTGCAACCTCATCTGCCATTGCAGCAAAATTAGGTTGGAATTTAATACATTGTGCCAACATTTTCTGCGCATTTTTACCACCAATCAGTGCAAAAGCACGATATTGCATTGGATTGTGTTCAATCACGGATAAGGTACTTTGCCCAATCGAACCCGTTGATCCCAAAATAACCAAGTTCTGTTGCATATTCTTTTTCCTAGATAAATTAAAAAATTATAAAAAAGGACGCTCAGGCAAGCGTCCTAATTCAAAAATATGATTAGAAATCAAGTAATTCTTTTTCTTTAACCGCTAACACTTCATCCACTTTTTTCACATACATGTCTGTAATTTTTTGGATTTCATCTTGTGCACGGCGTTCTTGATCTTCACTGATTTCTTTATCTTTTACTAAAGATTTTACTTGGTCATTTGCATCACGACGAATATTACGTAACGCTACTTTGCCTTGTTCAGCTTCGGCTTTTACAAGTTTGATTAAATCGCGACGACGTTCTTCAGTCAATGGTGGGAGTGGAACACGAATCGTTGTCCCTGCTGATGCTGGGTTTAAACCTAAATCTGAAGTTAAGATTGCTTTTTCAACTGCAGAAATCATACTACGATCGAAAACAGTTACCGCTAAAGTACGTGCGTCTTCAGCGACAACGTTTGCAAGTTGACGTAATGGGGTTGCAGAACCATAGTATTCAACTTGGATACCATCTAAAAGACTAGGTTGTGCACGTCCAGTACGGATTTTAGCAATATGATTTTTAAAAGTTTCAATACTTTTTTCCATGCGGTCTTGCGCATCTAATTTAATTTCATTAATCACGTTTTTTTCCTTCTATAAAAATATTATTCACTTACTAAAGTGCCTTCTGCACGACCAAGAACCACATTGCGTAACGCACCTGGTTTACCCATATTAAATACACGGATTGGAAGATGATGATCACGCGCTAAAGTAAAGGCATTTAAGTCCATCACTTTTAGTTCTTTACGAATGACATCATCATAGGTTAAATGTGAATATAAGGTTGCATCATCAAATTTAGCAGGATCTTTATCGTAGATTCCATCTACTTTGGTTGCTTTTAATACAACATCCGCTTCAATTTCAATACCACGTAAACAAGCAGCAGAATCTGTTGTACAGAATGGGTTACCTGTCCCTGCAGAGAAAATCACTACACGTTTTTCACGCAACATTTTAATCGCTTCCGCCCAGTTATAAGTATCACACACTGCGGTTAATTGGAAAGCAGACATTAATTTTGCATTAACATCGGTACGGAATAGTGCATCACGAAGGGCTAAGCCATTCATTACAGTCGCCAACATCCCCATATGATCACCAACAACACGATTCATCCCTGCAGCCGCAAGTTTCGCACCACGGAAAAGGTTTCCACCACCAATTACTACGCCAACTTCCACACCCATTTCTACGAGTTCTTTAATTTCTGACGCCATTCTATCTAAAATTGTCGGATCGATACCAAAGCCTTCTGGACCTTGTAACGCTTCACCACTTAATTTCAATAAAATACGATTATAAATTGGTTTTTCCACCTTGAATCCCCTTCTAAATTTAACTTACAAAATTCTTCTTATTATAAAGCAACCCCTATCCACTTAAAAGGATAACATAAAGATAAGCAGAAATTTTATACATTTAATTTTTAGCCATGCATAAAAAATCCCCAGCTTAGCTGAGGATTTTTACTTTTATGCTTGAGTAATAAATTTCACACCTAATTCAATGTCTTTATGTAAGGTTGGTAACATGGCTTGCAGTGCTTTTTCTTCAAACTCACTTAATCGTCCAATCGGAAGGAGTTCTGCAATACCCTCTTTGCCAAAGCGCATTGGTTGTGAGAAGAATCGGCTATATTGGCCGTCACCTTCCACATACGCACAAGCTACAGTATTTTCACCAAGTAGCCCTTTTACTAATGCACAAGTAAATCTTGCTCCTGCTTGAGCCATAGAAAGCGTTGCTGATCCGCCACCTGCTTTTGCATTAACCACTTCAGTACCTGCATTTTGAATACGTTTAGTAAGAGTAGCAACTTCTTCCTCGGTCCAATCTACGTAAGGCACTTGTGATAATAACGGTAAAATTGTTACGCCAGAATGACCGCCAATAACAGGAACAGTTGTATGGTATACATCTAGCCCTTTTAATTCGGCAACAAAAGTTTCTGAACGTAAAACGTCCAATGCTGTTACACCAAAAAGCTTACGTTTATCATAGACACCCGCTTTTTTGAGAACTTCCGCTGCAATGGCAACAGTTGTGTTCACTGGGTTGGTAATAATACATGTGCAAGCTTTAGGACACACTTGAGCGATTTTTTCCACCAAGTCTTTAATGATACCCGCATTGATATTAAAAAGATCAGAGCGATCCATGCCTGGCTTTCTTGCAACACCTGCAGTAATGACAACTACATCACTACCTTGTAAAGCTAAGGCAAGATCATCACCACAAAATCCTGCGACTTTCACTTCAGTTGGAATATGACTAACATCTACTGCAACACCTGGTGTCACTGGCGAGATATCATAAAGTGCAAGCTCACTTCCTGGTGGTAATTGCATTTTTAAAAGCAAAGCTAATGGTTGGCCTATTCCCCCTGCTGCCCCTAAAAGTGTGACTTTCATTGTATGCTCCTTTAATAAAAATAAAATAAATCATGAATAATAAATAAACTATGGAAAGTTTAAATTTTTCCATCCTAGAACTCAAAATGAAAAAAACTATATTGAGATCTAGCTCAAACTTTTTGCTATTTTTTGCTGATTTTTGCATTAATCATTATTTTTTTATCAGCAATTATTGTATATTTTTACTCCAAATAGAGTAAAAAAGGTGAGATAACTCACCTTTCGTATTTTAATTAATAAGGCAAAACACAATAAATTTTACCGAAAAATCTGGCGTGTTATTTTGAAATTGGCTCTCCAATTTTACGCTCTTGAGCGTCAAGCTCACGCCATTCACCTTCCTCAAGGCTTTCATCCAAAATCACATCACCAATACGCCAACGATGCAAGCCAATCACTTTATTTCCCAGTGCGCCAAACATACGTTTTACTTGATGGTAACGTCCTTCGGTTAATGTTAAATTAGCTTGGTAATCATCAATAATCTCTAATATCGCAGGCTGAGTCGGTGTTTTTTCTCCACGCAACAAAATACCTTCTTGGAAAGCCTGAGCGTAATGCTCTTCAATTGGATCAGCTAAGGTAACCAAATAAGTTTTTTCACAATGATGTTTCGGTGAAGTAATGCGATGTGACCATTGCCCATCGTCTGTTAATAGAACCAAGCCCGTTGTATCTACATCTAAACGCCCTGCACAATGCAATTTTCCTGCTAATGGATAATCGAAAAATTGCAATACACTTGGGTAATCGCGCTCATCTGTACTACATACATAACCTTGCGGTTTATTCAACATGATATATTGCCCTTCGTCATACCATGCTAACGTTTCACCATCTAATTGAATAAGATCCTCTGCGCTAACTTGTGCGGAGGCTGATTTTTCCATTTTATCGTTAACCGTTACAACGCCTTGGCGTAATACTTTACTCGCTTGCGAGCGTGTCATTCCCGTCGCTTCAGCCAGAAATTTATCTAATCGCATAAATATCCTTGGTTATTTTGTTTAATTCAGTTTTTCTAATTTTGCCAATTTTGCAATCAGCCATTTAATGCCTTCACCTTGGAATGCAATTTGTAAACGCGTATGCTCGCCGCTACCTTCAACATTGATAATTGAGCCTTTCCCAAACTTCGCATGCTGTACTTTTTGTCCCATCTTCCATTCAGAAGTATTTAACATTGGTGTTGATTTTATCGATCCCACAGCATTTTGATTATAAGCACGTGTGACTTTGCCTCGTAATCGAATTTCTTGTAAGCATTCTTGTGGCAATTCTTCAATAAAACGAGAACGGCGATGAATTTCGTCTTTACCATACAAACGTCGGCTTTCAGCATGGCATAATGTTAGCAAAATTTTAGCTCGTGTAATCCCAACATAAGCTAAACGGCGTTCTTCTTCTAATCGCCCCGCCTCTTCAAAAGAACGTCCACTTGGGAATAATCCTTCTTCCATTCCAACAATAAAGACACGAGAAAATTCCAGCCCTTTTGCTGCATGAAGCGTCATCATCTGTACGCCGTCTTGATGCGCCTCTGCTTGACCTTCGCCAGCTTCAAGGGAGGCATGCGTTAGAAAGGCTGTTAAATCACTTAAACCTTCCGCATCTTCAGGTTTTTCAAATTCTTTAGCAGCGGTCACTAATTCTTCCAAGTTCTCAATGCGAACTTCGCCCTTATCGCCTTTTTCTTTTTCGTACATTCCATACAAGCCAGAATGTTTAATCACAAAGTCCGTTTGGGCGGCTAGTGTCATAGATTGGGTTTCAGTACGCAAATTTTGGATCAATTCGGCAAATCGGAGTAAAGATGTCGCAGCACGGCTTGTTAGATATTGCTCTTCAATCGCGATTTCCATGGCTTGCCATAAGGTAATTTGACGTTCACGGGTTAAATTACGCAATATATCCATCGTGCGTTCACCGATACCTCTTGTTGGCGTGTTAATCACGCGTTCAAACGCTGCATCATCTTGTACATTCGCAATAAGGCGTAAATACGCCAAAGCATCTTTAATTTCTTGGCGTTCAAAGAAGCGTAATCCCCCATAAATACGATATGGAATTTTCATCTTAAGCAAGGCATCTTCAAGCACACGGGATTGACTATTGCTACGATACAAAATGGCACAATCAGATAATTTCCCTTTTTCTTCACGCCATTTTTCAATTTGCGTTGCCACAAATAATGCTTCATCCAATTCATTAAAAGCAGCATAAATTCCAACGGGTTCCCCTGCGCCATCCGCTGTCCATAATTCTTTGCCCAGGCGATCCGTGTTGTGAGAGATTAATTCGTTGGCACTTTTTAAGATATTCCCTGTTGAACGATAATTTTGTTCCAAGCGAATAGTTTGTGCTTGAGGAAAATCACGCAAGAAAAATTGAATATTTTCTACTTTTGCACCACGCCAACCATAAATAGACTGATCATCATCCCCTACGATCATCACATTTCCCGTATTCCCAGCAAGTAACTTGATCCATTCGTATTGAATGAAGTTAGTATCTTGGAACTCATCCACAAGAATTTGTGTAAAGCGTCGTTGGAAATGTTGTAAAATCAATGGATTATTTTTCCATAATTCGTAAGCTCGTAACAATAATTCAGAAAAATCAACTAACCCTGCACGATCACACGCATCTTGATAGAGGCGATAAATTTCGATCCATGTGCGCTCATGCGGATCTTTAGCCACGCCCAGATCTTTCGGTCTGCGTCCCTCTTCCTTTTGGTGATTAATAAACCAACATGCTTGCTTATGCGGGTAATCTTTTTCGTCATATTCATGAAGTTTCATTAATCGTTTTACTAGACGAAGCTGATCCTCTGAATCAAGGATTTGGAAATCTTGTGGCAGGTTTGCATCATTGTAGTAGGTACGCAAAATTCGGTGTGCAATACTATGGAAAGTGCCCACCCACATACCAAATAATTGACGCTCATTTCCTGTTTTATGCAATGTCTGCTCAATACGAGAACGCATTTCTGCGGCTGCTTTATTGGTAAAAGTAACTGCCATAATATGATTTTCTGGCACATCTTCCACCCCAATTAACCAAGCGACACGATGCGTAAGTACTCGTGTTTTACCGCTTCCTGCTCCTGCAAGCACTAAATAATTGCCAAGCGGTGCCGCAACGGCCTCACGTTGTTTCTCATTTAACCCATCAAGTAAATCTGAAATATCCATGTGATTTTGTTCCACTGTTTTTATGTACAGGGAAAATTATAAAAATCTTCCCTGATGAGGACAAGTAAAAATTTTTCCGAAAATCGGGGCGTGTTATTTTACGCAAGCATGAACAGTAATTTCTTCACGATCGTGATAAAGCTGTTTTGCTTAGATTTGGAATGAAAAACCTGCATCTTGCAGTTGTCTAGCGATACTGTCTAAACATTGCTGAACTTCTTGATAACGCTTTTTCATCGGCAATTTAAGGTTAAAGATCGCCTCTTGCGTCCACCCATTAACGAGCCATTTTGCCATCAAATCAGCAATACGACTTGGTTTTTCTACCATATCACATACAAGCCAATTAACACGCTTACGTTTTGGAGGCTGGAATTTAAATCCATCTTCAGGGCAATGTTCAATGCGTCCAGTATCAAAAAGGCTTGTTGCCATTTTGCCGTGATCAACTGCATAAACGAATACACCACGTTTTACGAGCTGATAAGTCCAACCACCTGGACATGCTCCAAGATCGACCCCGATTTGATTTTCATTAAAACGTGTTTTTTCTTCTTCTGGCGTAAAGAAGGTCAAAATTGCTTCTTCTAGCTTTAATGTAGAACGACTGGGAGCCATTTCAGGAAAACGTAGGCGTTGAATCCCCATGAAATAGGGCGAATGCTGTTGATTGTAAGAATAACCAACATAACATGCATTATTGCGTAAAAAGAAAACGTGTAATGTCCGTGCATGCTTTGCAACTTTTGCTTGCAATGCACCTGATCTACGTAATGCCTGACGTAGTGGAACGGTAAATTTTCGGCAAAAAGTTAATAATGATTTCGCTTCGTTGGTATCTGCGCTTTCTACCCAAACATCATCCGTTTTTGTGAGATCAAAGGGTGCAGGAAGTTGTTTAAACGCTTCTATTATTGGCGTGATACGATCTTCTGGCGAGAGATCTTCTAATAAATCAGAGATCACTAGCAATTGACGAGCAAAAATTAATTCTTTTACTGGCAATTTTTGGGCAAGCAGATCAGCATCGTTCGGTTGATAACATTCAAAAATAACATAAGCGGTATTTTCTACCGCTCGTGCAAATCCCGCTACCCCTAAGGTAGCGGCTTTTTCCATAATTTCTGCTGCCATTTCTTTTTCAAAGCCCTGGCGGCAGTAAAGCATAATTTTATTCATTCCTTTCCTTTTGAATAGTATTTAAAATCCATTGTTTAAAGGCATTTATTTGTTCATTACTTGCCTTATCCAATTGATTTACAATATAAAATGATTTTGAATCACGCAATGATTTGTGTGGCAACACCTGAACAAGATTTCCATCATTCACCTCTTTTTGAGCTAATGCTCTATTCGCCAAAACTAGCCCTTGTCCATGTTTAGCCGCTTGTAAGGCCATAATGGTATGGCTAAATAATGCTCCATGCTGATGGTCAAGTCCATCTAATTCAAGGTAACTCACCATATCTTGCCAATTTTGATAATCATGAATATGTAAGAATTGGTGTTGTAACAAATCTTTTACTGTATTAATAGGTTTCGAAGCGAGTAATTTAGGCGCACCTAAAATAATCAATTCTCCATCCAGTAATTTTTCTACCTGAAAATGTTTCCAATCACCATTACCATAATAAATTGCCAGATCGGTTTCGTTATTTTTGAAGAAACCTTCATCCTGATCAACGCCATTTAAGCGTAAATCAATATTATGATGGGTATTATGAAAATCCGTGAGATGTGGTACCAACCATTGCATGCCAAACGTTTGAGGTACGGCAATCGCAAGATGTCTGTCATTTTGTTGCGTCAAAATTTTCTTCGTCGCTTCAGTTAAACGATTGAAGATTTTACTAATGTCCGCAAAGTAATACACTCCAGTCTCTGTTAATTCTAATGTTCTATTTTTGCGATAAAACAAAGGCATTCCCAAAAAATCTTCTAACAACTTAATTTGATGGCTAATTGCTGCCTGTGTTACACACAGTTCCTCAGCTGCTTTGGTAAAACTTAGATGGCGAGCAGAACACTCAAACGCTTTTAGAGAATTTAGAGGGGGTAAACGCTTATACATAGGTCATCCATTTCTTATTTAACATTATAAAATGATTAGTTTTTTTTATATAAAAAATCAATTTTTATCCTTTGTGAGTATTGATTATTTTTCATAAAATACTCACCGTACCTAACATGAAGAACGTCCCTTTTCATTGTTAGATATAATGTTGTGTTTGCATATTGTTCGGTAGAGTTAGATCGCTCTCAAATTATTCCAACTCTATTGTTCATTTTATCCTATTGTAAATCTTATTACCGCTACTGCGTAGCGGTTTTTCTTTTTACCCCTGATCTCCATTACTCCTCAATACCATCACGTTTAAAGACCCAAGTATCTTCCGTACTTTCATTTTCCTCAAAATAATATCCCGCTGTACTGAAAGATTTTAATGCTTCAGGATCCTGTAACTTATTTTCTAAAATATAACGACACATTAATCCACGTGCTTTTTTAGCATAAAAACTGATGACTTTATACTTACCATTTTTATAGTCTAAAAATACTGGTTTGATAATACGTGCTTGCAGTGCATTTGGTTTAACCGCTTTAAAATATTCATCAGATGCCAAGTTTATTAAAATATTATCGCCTTGCTGATCTAATGCGTCTTGTAAAGCATTTGTAATCATTACGCCCCAAAAATCGTATAAATTTTTTCCTTTAGGATTTTCTAATTTTGTTCCCATTTCAAGACGATAAGGTTGCATTAAATCTAATGGACGAAGCAAACCATACAATCCCGAAAGCATACGAAGGTGCGATTGCGCAAATTCAATTGCCTGTGGCGACAACGTTTCTACATCGAGCCCTGTATATACATCTCCCTTAAATGCATAAATCGCAGGACGAGCATTTTTTTCTGTTTGTATTTTTTGCCATTCTCCAAAACGTGCCGCATTTAACCCTGCTAATTTATCACTAATATGCATCAAAGATGCAATAGCTTGTGGGGATAATTTTCGACAAACATCAATTAGCGCTTCACTTTGATCTAAAAATGGTGGCTGCGTTGTTTCCCAATCTGGAATAGGTGATGTGAAATCTAATGTTTTTGCGGGTGAAATAATCGCTAACATATAAAATCCTTACTCAATCGGTAACTGCCAATCAATTTCTGGCAATTGATGTTGACGTAAATAATCGTTTGTTTTTTTGAAATGCCCACAATCAAAAAAACCACGGTGTGCAGAAAGTGGTGATGGATGAACAGAAGTTAAAACACAATGCTTACTACGATCAATAAATTGCCCCTTCTTCTGTGCATGCGCTCCCCACAACAAAAAGACCAAATTTTCTTTTTTATGATTAAGTGCAGAAATAATTTTATCGGTAAAATCTTCCCAACCAATTTGAGCGTGAGAATGTGCTTTCCCCGCTTCAACCGTCAATACTGTATTGAGCAGTAATACCCCTTGCTGTGCCCAATACGTTAAATCACCATCTCTAGGAATCTGAAATTCAGGATAATCCTTTTGTAAGGTTTTATAAATATTTTGTAATGAAGGCGGAAGTCGAACACCTTTTCGTACAGAGAAAGATAATCCATGTGCTTGCCCTGCTCCATGATAAGGATCCTGCCCAATAATAACCACTCTTACATCATCAAAGTTTGTCAATTTAAGTGCATTAAAAATATCGGGTTTAGGCGGATAAATTATCTTCCCCGCAGCACGCTCTCTATCCAAAAACTGCAAAATATTTTGAAAATATGGTTGTGATTTTTCTTCACCTAATACATCGTGCCACGTCAGCATATCAATTTCTCTCTAAAAGCTAAATAGGTAATTATAAAGAATCCTAATATAAATGCTAGTATAAAATTAAGAACTATTCTCATTATTAATATAGCTAGATTTATAGCGTTATTTTATATAAATAAAATTTGAAAATTTAAAAAAAAACGCTAAAATTTCTCCAGATCTCATAACTCAATTTTAAGGAACATATTATGATTACTGGTATCCAAATTACACAAGCAGCAAATGACGCTTTACTTAATTCATTCTGGTTATTAGATAGCGATAAAGGCGAGGCTCGTTGCCTAGCTGCAAAAAAAGATTTTAAAGAAGATCAAATCGTTGCGATTAAAGATCTTGGTCAATTTGAATATCGTGAACTTCCAGTAGATGTTGCTCCAACAGTTAAAGTGGAAGGTGGTCAACACTTAAACGTAAACGTATTACGTCGTGAAACTTTAGAAGATGCAGTAAAACATCCAGAAAAATATCCACAACTTACTATCCGTGTTTCAGGCTATGCGGTTCGTTTCAATTCATTAACACCTGAACAACAACGTGATGTAATCACTCGTACTTTCACTGAAAGTTTATAATTTAACTACTTGCATTCAAAACCCTAAACTTCGCTTTAGGGTTTTTTGTCCTTGTTTTTTATTAAATAAACAAATCAGTCTATGCACATTCTATCCATTGAATTTTTCCTTTTTTTCTTTATTTTTTGGCTCGTTTATCTGCTAGGAAAATTTCAAAATACGCTACTCACAGCTGCTAGCCTCTTTCTATTATACTACGCTGATCCTAATTTTGCTTTAACTGTACTTGTCTATTCCGCAATGATCTATTTTATTGCTCGAGGAATTGTGAGTACATCATCACAAAATATCCGTAAATTTTTCTTAGGGCTAGGTATTATTACAGCAATTTCTGTCCTTGCCATTTTTAAATACTTTGATTTTTTCAAAATTTTTCTGATTAAATTTGGTTTAAATGAAGAAATGGATTTTTTAATGCCACTTGGCTTATCCTATTATGTTTTCCAATCCATTGCTTACCTCGTCAGCCTTTATGAAGATAAAAATAATGATCTTAATTTTCATGAAACGTTACTTCACTTTAGCTTTTTTCCAACCATTACTGCAGGTCCAATTCTAAGAGTCAACGGTTTTAAGACAAAGTTTGGTGAACAACAAGGTTTTTTGCAACAAGTCCGCTCAAAACGCCATATGATTCGTCCTGCACTTGCTTGTAGTTTGATTTTATTAGGTATTGCAAAAAAATGGTGGTTTGCAGGAGATATTGCAAATTATGTTGTAAATCCTGTTTTTGAAAATCCATTGGAATATCATAGTATAGATATCTTAGCCGCTATTTATGGATACACGTTGCAACTTTTCTTTGATTTTTCAGGCTACTCGGATTTAGTTATCGGTATTGCAATGTTGCTGGGTTTTCAACTCCCAATAAACTTTAAAATGCCACTTCGTGCGGTAAATATCCAAGATTTTTGGAATCGCTGGCATATCAGCCTTTCTACTTGGATACGAGATTATATTTATATTCCACTTGGCGGAAATCGTGTCAATTTTTTTAAAAAACAGCTTAATCTCTTTCTAGCATTCTTTCTATCAGGAATTTGGCATGGAGTAAGCCTGAATTTTGCTATTTGGGGGGCATTGCATGGCGTGGCTCTTGTTTTCCAAAATTTAGTTAATAAAATTTTCCGTACACACAAAAATTTTGCTTACCCAACCACACGTTTAGGAAAATTTATCGGTATCGTTCTTACATTCAATTTTGTTAGTTTTACCTTCCTTGTCTTTAAAACAACAGAATTAAATGATTTTACGCTGATGATTTATGCTCTATTCCATAATTTCTATTCTGGAATTTTAAATTCATATGCACTTTTCTTTCTTGGGTTTATTGTATTTCTTCTCGTATTTTATCCAGTAATTGAAGAAACATTTGATGCCTTCGTTTCTTTTCTTGAATTTATTCCTAAGGTTTTCTGGATTCTTATTTTTACTTTATTGCTTATTATTATTACATATTTTTCTCCCGCAGGGATTCCAGGATTTATTTATGCAGGTTTCTAAAAAATTTACTATCGTATCGCTCTACATAACATTACTTGGTACGGTACTTGTGCTTATTTGGTTAAATCAATCATCTTTAAATCATTATTGGGAACAAACTTATCATCAAGAAAGTCCTCTGAAACGTTATTTACCCTACGCATGGTTTGAAGAAGGGCGTACAGTAAATCGTTATTTGACACAATCATTAGCTCGATTTATTCCTGAAAATACAACAGTTTATGATTTTGATAAAGAAAATACTCAAACATCACATGTATTAAAAAAAATCATTAAACCACGCCAATTATCGCCTCAAAAAACCGCTATACCAACGGTAATCGCTAAAGAGCCTGTTGACGATGTCGTAATTTCTCCGCAAGATCAAGTCTTCTTTGCAGGAGACTCCTTAATGCAAGCTATTGCGCCTCATATTCAAAAATATCTGCGCGAAAATTTTAATATGCGCACAGTGAATCTGAGTCAACAAAGCACAGGGCTGTCTTATCCCCATTTCTTTGATTGGCCAAAAACCATTGAAGATACATTAAATCAAAACCCGCATATCAAATTACTGGTCATTTTACTTGGAGCAAATGATCCTTGGAATTTTCCTAACCCTGCTCATAAGCATGGACCTTATTTAAAATTCCATTCCCAAGAGTGGCAACACGTTTATGAATCACGTATTAAGCGTATTCTCAACGCAGCGAAAAAACATAATGTTAAGGTTCTATGGTTAGGCATTCCTTACATGCGTAACCCAACTCTCAATCAGGAAATGCGTTATTTAGATGAAGTAATTAAAAACCAAGTCATAGCTTATGGTATTTTCTTGCCAACTAAAGAAGTTTTAGTTGATCCAGGTGAACATAAGTATCAACTTGCAATACAATATCGTGGTAAACTCACTAGAGTACGCTTAAAAGATGGCGTACATTTTACCTGGCTTGGGCAAAAAATTATGGCAAACTATGTTTTAGAACATATTCATATTCATATTCAGGAGTCTAAATAATGAGAATACGGGGACTATTCTCATGCATGGCTTGTCTATCCATCCTGCTTTTGCAAGGTTGTACAACGCCAATTCATGAACCCTGGCAAGATAAACTTTATGCCTTAAAGCAAGGTAAAATTCAAAAAGTCAAAATCATTCAGATTGGTGATTCACACACTGCTGCCGATCTTTTTTCCTATGCTGTCAGAAAACGCTTACAAAGCTATTTTGGAAATGGCGGAATTGGATTAATTGCCCCTGTAAATATCAGTGGACAACAAAATATTAGTGTCCATCAAATATCAACTGGCTGGCAACGTTTTGTAAATCGTTCTTCAGCACAACAAAAACCTCCATTTGGTGGGATAATGGCGATAGCAAAAGAACCAGATAGCGAAACAGAAATATTTCCTTATCATCTCAATCCTTATTTACAAAATATCCACGTATTTTTTAAAGCAAACACACCTAAAGATAAACTGGTTTTTAAAGATAAAGATCGTTCTATTAGTTTTCATCCTAAAAATGAAAATTGGCAATTTACACAATTTAAAGGCTATTTACCTTTTTCAATTTCAGCTAATAAAGGTACATCATTAGGTCAAATAGAATTGGAAAATCAGCAAAGAGGTATCCTCTACTCTACTCTTGGCGTAAACGGTGCCAAATTATCCAGTTTAAATAAATGGCAGTCTGACTGGACAACCATGCTTAAACAACTTCACCCTGACTTAATTGTATTGGCTTTTGGTACAAATGAGGCCTTTAATCCACAAATGGATATTCATAAAGAAACACAGAATTGGCAAAAACAATTACAAAAAATTCGCCATGATTTACCCGATACATCGATTATTCTGGTCCAGGCACCACCAATGAATTTAGATAAATCTCAATGTAAAGTACCTTCAACACTACAGGCTATCTGGAAAATGCAACAAGCTATGGCAGAAAAATATCATCTTCGTCTATGGTCATGGCGTAATGCTATGGGAGGGAAATGTGGTATGTATCTATTTCAACGACAAGGCATGGCAAGCAAAGATGGAGTACATCTTAACTTTAAAGGTTACATGAAAACTGGAACAGCCTTTGCTAATTATCTCATTCACTTAGCTCATCCATAAAGTAAGCTACTTAAAATCAGTTACTTTTTTAGAAAAAACTAAACTTTTTAAGAATAAAAGCATAGAATAACCGATTGTTTTGTATTCAAAAAAGATAAAGATAGGAGAAATTGATGGAGAAAGTCGGTGTAGTCCTGGAAGGTGGCGCAATGCGTGGTATGTACACAAATGGCGTCTTAGATGTTTTTCTTGAACATAATTTTGTAGCTGATAGTGTTATTGGAGTTTCAGCGGGAGCATTATTTGGTATTAATTACCCATCTAAGCAACCTAAACGTGCGCTTCGTTACAATTTAAAATATGCCAACGATAAACACTATTTAGGTTGGTACAGTTTCTTTACCAGTGGCAATATGGTAAATACCGAATTCGCTTATTCTCTTATTCCTTTTAAATTAGATATTTTTGATAATCAAACATTCAAGGAAAGCCCAATTAAGTTTTATGCTACGATTACGAATGTTGATACGGGCAAAGCTGAATATGTCCGCATTACTGATCCTGTCGCACAGGTCGATACCCTTCGCGCAGGCGGTGCAATGCCCTTTGTTTCACAAATTGTCGAACTAAATGGTCATGGCTATCTTGATGGCGGAATTGCTGATAGCATCCCAATTGAAGAATGCCTACGCATGGGATATAAAAAAATTATTGTAGTGCTTACCCAAGTAAAAGAATATCGCAAAAAACCACAAGCCGAATGGCTCATCAAAAGTTTCTATTTCCGTCATCCACAACTTGCGGAAGCACTTTTAAACCGTTGGAAGAATTATAATGCTACGCTCGATCTCATCGAAAAATTAGAAGAAGAAGGCAAAATTTTTGTCGTTCGTCCAACGAAAGATCTTCATTTAGCACGCATTGAACGTGATCCAGAAAAACTTCAGGCTATGTACGATCTAGGTGTCGAAAATATGGCAACGGCATGGGATGCCTTTCAAAAATATTTGGCGGCTTAATCCAATTACGCCCCCATTTTCAAAAAAATTTATGCAAAAAAATAACTGGGTTGCGCCCAGTTATTTTTATTTTCCTAAATTCTATCAAGTAATTGTCTAAAATAGCCACTTTGCTGATAAAGTTCATCAAAGCTACCGTATTCCATGACTTTCGCATTATCCATCACACAGATCTGATCAAACTGTTCAATCTCTGTTAATCGATGTGTCACCATGATCAATGTCTTATCTTGGCAATGTTCAAAAACTAATGACAGAATATGACGTTCAGTTTCACGATCTAAACCTTCAGTCGGCTCATCCAATAGTAAAATTGGCGCATCATTAAGTAAAATGCGTGCCAATCCTAAACGGCGTTGTTCGCCGCCAGAGAGTGGACGTCCACCTTCACCCAGCCAAATATCTAGCCCTTCCTCTTGTGCAACCAGTTTATCCAATCCGACTTTTAATAAAACCGCTTGCATTTTTTCATCAGAAATTTCTTTTTGGCTTGCAATTTGCAAGTTGTTACGCAAAGTATCACTAAAAACATGGACACGTTGCGTTAAAAAACAAAACGTTGAACGCAGACTGTCTTGGCTATAATCCTGAATTGGACTGCCCCCAAGTAGGATTTCACCACTTTCTGGATTATAGTTACGTACTAAAAGTTGTAATAATGATGACTTACCACTCCCCGTTTTACCTAAAATCGCAATTTTCTTGCCTTGTTCAAAAGTTAATTGAATATGCTCTAAGGCAAAATCTTTACGGTTTGGATAATGAAAATTCACATCTTGAATTTGTAATAAAGGTGCATTGCTTGGCAAAGTTAATACTTTATCACCATCAAAAACCACCAGCGGTTGCTGTTCGGTCAATTCATTAATCCGTTTTGCAGAGGCAACAATTTGCCCAATATGTAAAAAAGCAGCCCCCAATGGCATTAATATTTCAAAGCTTGCCAATGCTGCGAAAGCAAAGAGTGCAATGACTGAAGCCTGATATAAACGATTATCTGGTGCAAGATGGACCGCAAAATCCGTTTTCGCAGCAACCCACAATACTACCGCCAATAACATACCATTTGCAAACATCACTAATGCAGTTGAAAGTCCTGATAAATTTGCTTCTTTTTGTTGCAAAGCCTGCCATTTTTCTTCGGTTTCAGCCATATTTTTACGGCAATGTGTACCTGCATTAAATAATAAAAGTTCCGCCTGAGCCTGAATAAACTCAACAAATTGACTGCGATATTGAGCGCGTTCTTCTGTTAAATCTTCACCGAATTTTTTACCTAGTTGATAAAAAATAGTAGGAATAATAAGAAGTAATGCTAAAAGCGTAATCCCGATGATAAGTGCAAGGCGCCCATCAAAGAAACTCAGCGAAAAGGTTAGAACGCCAATCATCACAATCGCAGTGATAAAAGGAGCAATCACACGCAAATACAAATTATCTAAAGTATCCACATCAGCAACCAAACGGTTTAATAAATCACTATGGCGATAACGATCTAATACCGCAGGGCTTAATGGAATAATCTTACGGAAAACTTTTACACGTAATTTGGCTAAAATACGAAAAGTTGCATCATGCGTTACAATTTTTTCTACGTAGCGAGCTACAGTTCGTCCAATGGCTAAGCCACGTACTGCCGCAGAAGGGTAAAAAAAGTTAAATAAACTGCCCGCTCCCGCAATCGCAGCCGCCGCTAAAAACCACCCTGATACAGTTAATAAACCAATACTTGAGGCAAGTCCTAGAATCATTAAGATAATGCCCGCAAAAAGTGGCCATTTTGCATATTTAAATAAGCGTATAAAAGGCAATAAAGTTCGCATTATTGAATATCCTGTTGTCGTTGTGCTAAAAGTTCAGCGAAGAAGCCGACTTGAGCTAATTCTTCAAAGCGACCTTGTTGAACAATCTCGCCATCCTTCATAACTAAAATAGCATCGCATTGTTTTAAGTCTTCAATACGATGTGTAATCATCAATGTGGTCTGTTCACGACTCATTTTTTCTAATGCATTTAAAACTAATGTTTCTGAACGTGCATCTAAGCTTGCTGTCGGTTCATCAAGAAGAATTAAATTCCCATGTCGTAATAACGCACGAGCAATCGCTAAACGCTGTGCTTGCCCAACAGAAAGCCCCACACCATGTTCATTAATCTCAGTATCCAGCCCTATTTGCTCCGTAAACTCTAGTGCTTGAGCCTGTTCTAGTGCTGCATGAACTTCACTTTCCGACACATTTTCATTACCTAATAGTAAATTTTCACGCAATGTACCTTGAAGTAATACGGGGTTTTGCCCAACCCATGCAATAAAACTACGCCAATCCATTAGATCTAATTCACATAATTCTCTGCCATTGATTTTTAAGCTACCTTCATATGCTAAAAAGCCTAATAAAACATTAACGAGTGATGTTTTCCCTGCCCCGCTTTGTCCAACTAATGCCGTAAGTGAATGTGCAGGTAAATCAAAATTCAATGCCTTCGTTAATGGTTTACCAGCTGGTGATAATACAACTAAATCACGTGCATGAATGGATAAACTATTGTGTAATTTTTCCGCAAAATTTTCATCGATTTGGGTGGCGTGAGGATTTTGAGCTGTCACATAATCGGCTTCTAGAAAATCTACAATGACATCAGCCGCTCCAATTCCAGCAGCTCGATCGTGATAGTAAGTACCAAGATCACGTAGTGGTTGATAAAATTCTGGTGCTAAGGTTAAACAGAAAAAACCTGCAAATAAACTGACTGTTGTACCGTAACTTCCAAATCCAATTTGCCCTAAATAACTAAAACCAAAATAAACTGCCATTAGTGCAATTGAAATTGACGTAAAAAACTCTAAAACTGCGGAGGAAAGGAAAGCTTTTTTTAAGACCTCCATTGTTGTTTCACGAAAATCCTCTGTACTTTCCTCAATGTGTTCTGTTTGCTCAGCTGTTTTATTAAAAAGTCGTAAGGTTTCTAGACCACGCAGACGATCTAAAAATTGCGCACTCAATTTTGCCAAGACATCCATATTCTGCTGGCTACTTTCTGCAGCAGCCATACCAACTAAAATCATAAAAAGTGGGATTAATGGTGCAGTAAGAATTAAAATCAAGGCCGCTGCCCAGTTAAATGGGAATACAGCGATTATGATAATGACAGGAACAATGGCCGATAAACTTTGTTGTGGTAAGTAACGTGCATAAAAATTATGTAAGTTTTCCACTTGCTCTAGCATAATCGTTGCCCAGCTACCCGCAGGTTTATTATTAATCGTTGCGGGTCCAACCGCTGCTATTTTATTAAAAATCTGTTGACGAATATGATTTCGGACTTCTCGCCCACAACGGAAACCAATACGTTCACGCCAATAAAGAATAAGGGCACGAAGAACAAAACCAAGAACGATACCAACAAAGTATGCGCCTAGTTGTTGACGATCTTGATGTTTAATAATCAAAGCTTGCAAAATAATTGCAAAACAGTATGTTTGCCCAACTAAAATAAGTGAGGACAAACTTGCTAGTAATACATTAATACTTAGCCACTTTTTGACTGGAGCTTTTTGTTCGGTCAGCCATTTTTGTAAGTAACGTTGACGAGTCTTTTCCATAATTACTAAATAAAAAAAGTACAAAGAAAGAGGGCAAAAATCGCCCTCCATTTTTAAAATTTATAATTTATCTAAAAAACGTTCTGCATCGAGTGCTGCCATACAGCCTGTTCCAGCAGAAGTAATCGCTTGACGATAAATATGATCCATAACATCTCCAGCAGCAAAAATACCTTCCACTGAAGTAGCGGTTGCATCACCATTTAAACCTGATTTGACGACAATATAGCCATTGTTTAGTTCTAATTGCCCATCAAAAATTGCCGTATTTGGCGTATGCCCAATCGCTACAAAAAGACCATCAATATTAATTTCTTCTTGTGTGTCATTTTCCATATTTTGGATACGAATTCCCGTTACACCCATGTCATCACCAAGTACTTCTTGTAAAGTATATGGCGTATGGATCACAATTTTTCCTTCACTTACTTTTTGATCTAAGCGACTAAGTAGAATTTTTTCACTACGGAACTCATGACGGCGATGTACCAAATGTACCACACTTGCAATATTGGCGAGATAAAGCGCTTCTTCCACGGCACTGTTCCCACCACCAATAACGGCAACAGGTTTATTACGATAGAAGAAACCATCACAAGTCGCACAAGCAGAAACGCCTCGACCTTTATATTTTTCTTCACTCTCTAAACCGAGATAACGTGCTGAAGCACCTGTTGCGATAATCAAGGCATCACAAGTAAAATTTTGCATTTCACCGAATAATTTGAATGGACGCGAAGAAAAATCAACAGATTTAATTTGATCAAAAATAATTTCAGTATCAAATTTTTCAGCATGTTTTAGCATGCGTTCCATCAATCCTTGTCCAGTGGTTTTTTCAAAATCACCCGGCCAGTTCTCAATTTCATCGGTTGTCGTTAATTGACCACCTTGCTGCATACCTGTCACCATAACAGGATGTAAATTTGCACGTGCTGCATAAATCGCTGCCGTATAACCCGCAGGTCCTGATCCGAGGATCAATAATTGACAATGTTTTGTATTCATAAGAAATGCTTCCATCTATTAATAACGAGGTACTCTACTTTGCTATTTTATACTAAATAACTGATTAATACAGTAGGGAATATAATTTACGGCGATATTGGCTCGTCACGGCATCACCATTGCCAAGTGCAGTTAGAATTTCTAAAAACTCTTTTTTAATCGCACCATCTTCTGCCTGCAAGTCTTGTTGCAAAATACTAAATAATAGTGCTAATGCCTCTTCACTTTTCCCTACTTGATGCAAGGCAATAGCAAGTTTTAATGCGGTTGCAGGCTGATTATCATTTTCATATTCTGCTTGCAGTTGTTGAATTTCTGGCGTATCTGCCGCCTTTAATAAAAGTTCTGCTTGCGCATGAATCTCTTGCCATTGTGCATTACGATCTTCTAATTTCACTTGATTAAGTACATCCAACGCCGCTTCAGCACGTTTTAACGTTAAATAAGTTTCAGCATAGATAAAAGCAATCTCTGGATTTTTTTTATCGCTCAATTGCCATGCTTCTTTCAAAAGAGGTAGAGCTTGCGATAAATCCCCTTTTTCAAGGTATTCAAGTGCTTGTTGAAATTTAAGTTCATCTTCACTTGGTAAAATTGCCTTTAAATGTTGCATAAGTTGTACATCATCTAATGGACCTTGAATTGCATCAATTGGTTTACCCGCTTTGAAAAGGTAGGTTGTTGGTAAGGTTTGTAATTGAAACTGGGCGGCTAAACGTTGTTGAGTTTCGCAATTGACTGCGGCTAAAATAAATTGACCTGCATATTGATTTTCAATTTTTTTTAATTTATCTAAAAATGCAACACTTTCTGGCATACTTGGTGCATAGAAATTTAATACTACTGGAATTTGTTGTGAGCTTTGTAGTACTTGCGAAATATTTTGTTCTGTAATTTCAATAAATTGGGATTGCATAATCTACGTCCTATTTTAAAATATGTATTCAATCATTGTAACGAATTTTCTAATTTTAGAATACGCTTTATCATGACATAAAAAATATTCTTCCTTTCTGATCCAATTTATATAATAACGGATAAGAAAACCCTTCCCTCATTTTGTTTAATTTTACATAAATTTTTCAGAAAATCTTGGCGTGGGAAAATCATAGCCTAATGCGTTGGTTTCAGGTACAATCGGTTTTTTACTTATTTTATTACTTGACACAAACACAATAACTATGAACTCAATGAAGAACATTCGTAATTTTTCTATTATTGCTCATATTGACCATGGGAAATCGACACTTTCCGATCGTTTAATCCAAACTTGTGGCGGACTTTCCGATCGTGAAATGGCAGCTCAGGTTTTAGACTCTATGGATCTGGAACGTGAGCGTGGTATTACCATCAAAGCACAAAGTGTAACGTTAAACTATACAGCAAAAGATGGTGAAACCTATCAATTAAACTTTATCGATACTCCGGGACACGTGGACTTTTCTTATGAAGTATCACGTTCACTCGCTGCCTGCGAAGGCGCATTACTTGTTGTCGATGCAGGACAAGGTGTTGAAGCACAAACATTAGCTAACTGCTATACCGCAATTGGCATGAATTTAGAAGTTGTCCCTGTATTAAATAAAATTGACTTACCTGCGGCAGAACCAGAACGCGTTGCCGAAGAAATCGAAGATATTGTCGGAATTGACGCAATGGATGCTGTTCGTTGTTCAGCTAAAACAGGCGTGGGTATTGATGCGGTATTAGAAGATATCGTTCATAAAATTCCAGCACCAGAAGGTGATCCAGATGCGCCACTTCAAGCACTTATTATCGATTCTTGGTTTGATAATTATCTCGGTGTGGTTTCTTTAGTTCGTGTCAAAAATGGTGTATTGAAAAAAGGCGATAAAATTAAAGTCATGTCAACAGGACAAACTTATAACGTTGATCGCCTTGGGATCTTTACACCAAAACAAATCGATACAACTGAATTAAAAACAGGCGAAGTGGGTTGGGTCGTTTGTGCAATCAAAGATATTCTCGGTGCACCAGTTGGGGATACACTAACCCTTGCTAACAATCCAGCAGAGCATGTATTACCAGGTTTCCAAAAAGTAAAACCTCAAGTATATGCAGGACTTTTCCCAATTAGTTCTGATGATTACGAAGCATTCCGTGATGCACTTGGTAAATTAAGCCTTAACGATGCATCACTCTTCTATGAGCCTGAAACATCTACTGCGCTCGGTTTCGGTTTCCGTTGTGGTTTCTTAGGTTTACTTCACATGGAAATCATTCAAGAACGTCTAGAACGTGAATATGATCTTGATTTGATTACAACTGCACCAACTGTAGTGTATGAGGTGGAACAAACTAACGGGGACGTGGTCTATGTAGATAGTCCATCAAAATTGCCACCGTTGAATAATATTGCACAAATTCGCGAACCAATTGCAGAATGTAATATTTTGGTTCCACAAGAATATTTAGGTAATGTAATTACTCTTTGTGTTGAAAAACGCGGTGTACAAACCAATATGGTATATCATGGTAACCAAGTTGCGTTGACTTATGAAATTCCAATGGGTGAAGTGGTGCTTGATTTCTTTGATCGCTTAAAATCTACTTCTCGTGGATACGCATCACTTGATTATAACTTTAAAAAATTCCAAGCGGCAGATATGGTCCGTGTGGATATTATGATCAATGGTGATCGTGTCGATGCACTCGCATTGATCGTACATAAAGATAATGCAGCATATCGTGGACGTGAATTAGTCGAAAAAATGAAAGAACTTATTCCACGTCAACAATTTGATATCGCAATTCAAGCGGCAATTGGTAACCACATCATCGCTCGTTCAACCGTTAAACAATTACGTAAAAACGTGTTGGCTAAATGTTATGGTGGTGACGTAAGCCGTAAGAAAAAACTGTTACAAAAACAAAAAGAAGGTAAAAAACGAATGAAATCTTTAGGTAACGTTGAGGTTCCACAAGATGCGTTTTTAGCCATTCTTCATGTGGGTAAAGATTAATTCATAAGGATTTTCAATGAAATCAAATATTGCCTTTATTTTGCTAATTATTGCTGCGGTCATTGGCTGGAAAATTTTTGAAGCAATGGGTGCCGCAAATAGTATGTCTATCGTACTGACTCTTGTTACATTCTTTTGCGGTGCATTTTGGTGCTATAAACGTTTTTATGTCTTACCGCGTGCTAAAAAACAATTAGCCGAAGATGAGGCAAATGGTATTGAATTGACACCTGAAGAGCAACAAGCTCGCTTAAAAGCTGCGGAGCCAACTGAAACATTTGCTTCGCTCTTTTGGGTATTATTTTTAATCTGGATTTTTCGTTCATTCTTCTTTGAACCCTTCCAAATTCCATCAGGTTCAATGAAACCTACCTTACGTGTTGGCGATTTCTTATTAGTAGAAAAATATGCATACGGAGTTCGTGATCCTATTTTTGGTAAAACCCTTATAAAAACAGGTGAACCACAACGTGGCGATGTCGTAGTATTTAAAGCACCAGATAGCCCAAGTCAGGACTACATTAAACGCGTCATTGGTTTACCAGGTGATCAAGTATTCTACGATAGTAAAAATCGTCACCTTATGGTTGTTTTAAATAAAAATGGAAAACCGTGCATGAAAGATTGTGAAGTCCAACAATTTTTCTACAGCAAACCTGTTCCTGATAAAGATTTCTACCAAGTTATTGGGCAAACACCTGATGGTAAGATGATATATAGTGATATGCATCCATTATTGGTCCATGAAACAGATATGCAAAACGTTTCACATGATATTCTTTGGGATCAACCAAATCCTAATGAAATGCCGTACTATCA
The DNA here is from genome assembly GCF_900638385.1 of Actinobacillus delphinicola. Classification (NCBI taxonomy): domain Bacteria; kingdom Pseudomonadati; phylum Pseudomonadota; class Gammaproteobacteria; order Pasteurellales; family Pasteurellaceae; genus Actinobacillus; species Actinobacillus delphinicola. The sequence continues at coordinate 227,023 of NZ_LR134510.1, forward strand.
TGATTATGTGGATCAAAAAGGTTACGTAACACACTGGATCGTTCCAGCTAAACACTATTTCGTTATGGGTGATAATCGTAATAATAGTTACGACAGTCGCTTCTGGGGATTCGTTCCAGAACAAAATTTAGTCGGTAAAGCTACTTTTATTTGGTTAAGTTTAAAGAAAAAACCAAATGAATGGCCTACCGGTATCAGAACCGATCGTTTCTTAATGGGCATTTATTAATAATGAAAAATAACGATAAATTACAAAAAAATCTTCAATACCAATTTGAAGATCCACAATTACTTAAGTTGGCACTCACTCATCGGAGTGCCGCTAAGAAACACAATGAACGTTTAGAGTTTCTTGGCGATGGAATATTAAATTTAACCATCGCACAGGCACTTTATAACCAGTTCCCTAATTGCAACGAGGGTGAATTAAGTCGCATGCGTGCCACTCTCGTACGTGAAAAAACCCTTGTTGTTCTGGCTCATCGTTTTAATTTGAGTGAATATATTGTACTAGGGCCAGGTGAATTAAAAAGTGGCGGTTTTCGCCGTGATTCCATTCTTGCAGATGCTGTCGAAGCGATTATTGGGGCTATCTCTTTAGATAAAGATCTGCAAACGGCAACTGATGTCGTTAAAAATTGGTACACCGATCTCCTTGCTGAAATTAAACCAGGTGAAGAACAAAAAGATCCAAAAACACGATTACAAGAATATCTGCAAGCCAAACACCTAGCTTTACCGAGTTACGAAGTAATTAATACAACAGGTAAAGCCCATAATCAGATATTTACCGTGAAATGTGAAATTAAACATTTAGAAAAAACCGTTATTGCTGAAGGAACAAGCCGCCGTAAGGCTGAACAAGAAGCGGCAAACTTGATTCTTCAAGAATTACTCGCCAAAACAAAATAAAATATTTTGTTTGGCATGATAGGAAAAATCATGACAGAAAACCAAAATAATAATGAAGAAACTTATTGCGGATTTATTGCTATTGTAGGGCGCCCTAATGTAGGTAAATCGACTCTACTCAACCGCATTTTAGGTCAAAAAATTTCGATTACTTCTAAAAAAGCACAAACGACTCGTCATCGCATCTTAGGTATTCATACTGAAGGTAAATACCAAGCAATTTATGTAGATACTCCGGGACTACACATTGAAGAAAAACGTGCGATTAACCGACTTATGAATCGTGCTGCTAGTAGTACAATTGGTGATGTAGATCTCATCATCTTCCTTACAGACGGTACACACTGGACCGATGATGATGAAATGGTATTAAACAAATTACGCCAAGTAAAAACCCCTGTAGTTTTAGCAGTAAATAAAGTTGATAACATCAAAAATAAAGATGAATTATTGCCTTTTTTAACTGAAATGAGTCAAAAATTCCCATTCAAAGATATCGTACCAATTTCTGCACAAAAAGGTAAAAATATTGATATCCTTGAAAAAATTGTCCGTGAATCACTTCGCAAAGGGATTCATCATTATCCTGAAGACTACGTAACTGATCGTTCACAACGTTTCATGGCTTCTGAAATCATCCGTGAAAAATTAATGCGTTTCACAGGTGAAGAATTACCTTATTCTGTTACTGTTGAAATTGAACGTTTCAAAGTAAATGAGCGTGGTACCTACGAAATTAATGGCTTAATTTTAGTTGAACGCGAAGGTCAAAAGAAAATGGTTATCGGTGCTAAAGGTCAAAAAATTAAGACTATCGGTATCGAAGCTCGCCAAGATATGGAACGTCTCTTTGACAATAAAGTTCATTTAGAGCTTTGGGTGAAAGTTAAATCTGGCTGGGCGGATGATGAACGTGCTTTACGTAGTTTAGGCTACATGGAAGAATAATCATATCTAATCGTGCCGCATTTCAATGCGGCATTTTCTCAATACAGGAGTAAAAATGATTAAAGAAATGACAGATTTCATTGCTCGTTTTACTTATAAACCAGTCCAAAAAACAGTCGCTGATAAAATCCGTGCCAAAGCAATTCAACGTACCAAAGCACGCCTTGCTATTTATCACCAAACATTAGAAGACTATTCCGATGACGAGCTAGAAATCATTATTGAGGATGAAGAACGTAAAATTATTGACAGTTTGAAAACAAAAAGCCTTATTGCTGTCTTAAGTTTACTTGGGATTAGCCTTTTCCCGTAAAATGGAGAGGATATGCGTATGTTTAAACAAGTTAAGTCTGCGCTAATTTGGTATTATCTCTTCCGTTTTCGGAGACGTGTAAGTATCATTATTTTGCTATTACTATTCGCATTTTTTGCAAATAGTATTTATGGCGATGTCGTTAATTATTTGACCTTAACTAAACAACTCTATTTGTTAAAATACGCACTTTTAACAAAATGGGTAATTATCCTAGGGAGTCTATTTGCTGTCATTTACAGTATTATTAATCTGTTTAAAAATATTGGGAAAAAGAAAACACCAGTGGATAAAAAGAAACTCCCTATTACACCGATGATGAGTCCCCAAGAACAACGTTTGCGTGAGAAACCACAATTGCGATCCCGTGCCGATCAACTCATTGCACGAAAGGCTGAAGAAAAAAGGCGTAAAAATAATTCATTGAATTAACTAAAGAAAAACCAGTTATTAAATAAAAATAACTGGTTTTTTCGTGTCTGCTATTTATTTTTCAATAAACTGGTGAATCTGCTCTTCAATACCTTTCGCATCTAACTTCATTTCAGCAAGCATCTCGCATTGAGAACCTTGTGGCACAAAGAAATCAGGTAATCCAATATTTAATAATTTAACCATATATTGTTTTTCAAAGAGATATTCTCCAACCGCGCTACCTGCCCCACCACGAATTGCATTTTCTTCAACAGTAACCAATACATCATGATCACGTACAAGTTCATCAAGTTTTGCGGTGTCTAATGGTTTTACAAAACGCATATCAATGACAGTCGCATCTAATTTATCTGCGGCAATTTGTACTTGTGGTAATAATGTTCCGAAGTTAAGAATAGCAATTTTGCTACCCTTACGACGTTCAGTAGCCTTACCAAGCGGTAACTCTGCTAACGGTTTTAATTCCACACCGACTGCATTACCTCTTGGGTAACGAACAGCCGCAGGTTGTCCACATTTATAGCCAGTATAAAGCATTTGACGGCATTCATTCTCATCACTTGGTGTCATGATGACAAGATTTGGGATACAACGTAAGAAACTAATATCAAAGGCACCTTGATGAGTTGGGCCATCTGCACCAACAATACCTGCGCGATCAATCGCAAAGAGTACTGGTAATTTTTGAATTGCAACATCATGAATAACTTGATCATAGGCACGTTGTAAAAATGTAGAATAAATTGCTACAACAGGATGCATTCCACCAATTGCGAAACCTGCAGCAAGTGTTACAGCATGTTGTTCAGCAATTGCGGCGTCAAAAAATTGTGCAGGAAATTTTTGCGAAAATTCCACCATTCCTGACCCTTCGCGCATAGCAGGAGTAATGCCCACAAGCTTAGGATCCTGTTCGGCCATTTCACACAACCAATCACCAAATATTTTAGAATAAGTCGGACTCGCTGCCTGACTTTTAGGTAATTCACCACATTTATGATCGAATTTCGGTACTCCGTGGTAACTAATTGGATCTTTCTCTGCTGGCGCATACCCTTTCCCTTTTTTTGTCTTGATATGCAAGAATTGTGGTCCAGTCCGTTTTTTCATGTTAGACAAGGTAGTAATCAATTCTTCCACATTGTGTCCATCAATAGGACCAATATAATTGAATCCTAGTTGCTCAAACATAGTGCCGACAGGTGAAACGAAACCTTTGATATGTTCTTCAGTTTTTTTCACAAATTCCTTAATTGGCGGTACATTTGAAAGCACTTTTTTACCACTTTCACGCAAGTTTGTGTAAAAAGGTGCTGTCATAAAACGTGCAAAATGTTTATTCAAACCACCAACATTTTCTGAAATTGACATCTCATTATCATTTAAGATAACTAACATATCAGAATGCAAACTTCCCGCATGATTTAGTGCCTCAAAGGCCATTCCAGCAGTAATTGCGCCATCTCCGATCACACAAATTGTTTTACGATTTTTACCTTCATGTTGAGCGGCGAGTGCGACTCCCAAGCCTGCACTGATAGACGTAGAAGAATGCCCTACGCCTAAAACATCATATTCACTTTCTTCACGCCACGGAAAGGGATGCAATCCATCTTTTTGACGAATCGTTTTTAACTGTTCACGACGACCAGTCAGAATTTTATGGGGATAAGCTTGATGCCCAACATCCCAGATTAATTGATCAAAAGGTGTATCAAACACATAATGCAAAGCGACAGTCAATTCAACAACACCTAACCCTGATGCTAAATGCCCGCTACTTTGACTCACACTTTCCAATAGATACTGACGTAGTTGCTCACATACAAGAGATAATTGTGTTTTATCCAGTTTTCTCAAATCTGCAGGCGAGTCTATTTGTTGTAGCAGAGTGTAATCAATCATTGTTTATATCCAATATGTTATAAATACTTTACGCTATTGTAATTAAGCTTGTCGATTAACAACAAATTTTGCTAATTCACGTAAAGTGGTGGTATCAAAAGGTACATTATCAAGTGCTAAAAGTGCCGCTTCATACAAAGCATTTGCTTTCTTTTTAGCTCCATCTAGCCCTAAAAATTTAGGATAAGTGCTTTTATGTGCTTGAATATCTGCACCAACTGTCTTGCCTAGCACAGCACTATCTCCCTCTATATCTAAAATATCGTCTTGTACCTGAAAAGCTAGACCAATCGCAGTCGCATAATCATCTAATGCCTGCTCAATCATAATATCTTGTGCATATTCAGAACAAACGAAACCCATTTTTACCGCTGCTCGTAATAAATTTCCTGTTTTGTGCTGATGAATTTTTTCAAGACTTACAAGATCAATTTCTTTATCTTCAGCCTCTAGATCTAAACTTTGCCCAAAACACATTCCTTTTACGCCAGCATTTTCGGCTAAAATTTTTGTCAATTTAACTTTTTGACTATCTGTTAATTTTTCACTTGTCGCAATCAGTTCAAAGGCAAAAGGCTGTAATGCATCACCAGCAAGGATTGCAGTTGCTTCGTCAAACGCAATATGACAAGTTGGCTGCCCTCTACGCAAGTTATCATCATCCATAGCGGGCAAATCATCGTGAATTAAAGAATAAGCATGAATCGCTTCAATTGCGGCGGCAGGTGCATCAAGCGCTTCGTCCTTTGCACCTAGCATTCTACCTGTTGCATAAACAAGAAACGGACGAATCCGTTTTCCGCCCAGCAATACGGCATATTTCATCGCTTCTAAGAGCTTACTTGGTTCATTTAGTGATAAATGTTCTCGCAGCACATCATTAACTCGGTCTTGAGTTTGTTTTAATTGTTCTACAAATGAATACATAATCGTTATCTTAATCCGTTAAAATGGCTCTGTGTCTTCAAAATCTGCAAGCTGTGCAGTTTCATTTTTTTGTAAGAGAATCTGAATCCGTTGTTCTGCTTGCTGAAGTTTTGCTTGTCCTTCTTGAGCCAATTTAATTCCTTTTTCAAAGGACTTTAGCGCATCTTCAAGTTGAAGATCACCTTTTTCTAATTGGTTGACTAGGTTTTCTAGTTGCAACATTATTTGCTCAAAATCGAGATTTTCTTGACTAGCCATGGATACACTTACCTTAAAATTTTTAAAGAGGGCTGTATTGTACTGTATTTTTACAATCTTGTTAAAAGTAAACTGTAGAATTGTACATTGAATAACAATTTTGCATATTTTTTAATCTTTATTTACTTTAATAACTCATTTAATTTATCCCTCCTCTTCTTCACCAAAATAAATTTTTCTCTAACAAAATTATTTTCAGAACTTTTTTTCATCTGGTGAGTCTTTATTAATGAGAGTTGATTAATACCTACTTTTTAACTTAATGATGATTCATCTTAAGACCTCCTGCCACTCTATTGAGTGGCATTTTTTTATGCGTAAATTTCCCCTAAACTTGCCAAATAATCGAGAAAAGAGGAAAATGCACCATTTAATTAAAACAGGTAGGATCGTGAAAAATTCCAATGACTGACTATATTCTATTAATTATCAGTACGGCCCTTATAAACAACTTTGTGTTGGTAAAATTTCTTGGACTATGTCCATTTATGGGGGTTTCTCGCAAAATAGAGAGTGCTCTAGGTATGGGACTTGCAACCATGTTCGTATTGACCGTTGCCTCTTTGTGTTCATATCTTGTTGATCGATATTTATTGATTCCGTTTAATGCGCCTTTTTTACGGACATTACTATTCATTTTAGTCATTGCGGTTGTTGTGCAATTTACAGAAATGGTTATTCGTAAAACAAGCCCGGCACTCTATCGTCTGCTTGGTATTTTTCTCCCATTGATTACGACTAACTGTGCCGTTCTAGGGGTTGCATTACTCAATACAAATCTTGCTCACAACCTAACTCAATCCGTCGTTTATGGATTTGGTGCATCACTTGGTTTTGCCCTCGTTCTTGTTTTATTTGCAGCCCTTCGTGAACGCCTTGCTGGTGCAGATGTTCCTGTTCCATTCCGTGGTGCTTCAATCGCATTAGTAACAGCAGGATTAATGTCCGTTGCTTTTATGGGCTTTGCTGGATTGGTGAAAGCATAATGCAAACAATTACTATTATTCTTATTTTAATCGCAATTCTTGCCTTAATTTTAGGCGGTCTCTTGGGTTTTGCTTCTGTAAAACTCAAAGTAGATGATGATCCTATTGTAGAAAAAATTGATGCGATTCTCCCACAAAGTCAATGTGGGCAATGTGGTTATCCTGGATGTAAACCTTATGCCGAAGCGGTTGCCAATGGTGATGAAATCACAAAATGTGTTCCAGGTGGTAAAGAGGTTATCGTAAAAATTGCAGACTTAATGGGGGTTGCCGTTCCCCAAACAGCGTTAGAAGAAGAGGATCCTCTCCCACAAGTCGCTTTTATAAACGAAAATATGTGCATTGGTTGTACAAAATGCATCCAAGCTTGCCCTGTCGATGCCATCATTGGTACAAACCGAAGTGTTCATACAGTCATTCCAGATCTGTGTACAGGGTGTACGCTTTGTGTAGCTCCATGTCCAACAGATTGTATTAGTATGAAAGATATCAAGCCAAGTATTCAAAATTGGAATTGGCAATTTGATCCGAAACTTATTATTCCTGTGGTTGATACCACTTCTGAAAGAAAATAAATTGGCGAGGGAAACATGAGCGATATTATCGCAGAATATAACAAAAATAATGTATGGAATTTCCCTGGCGGTATTCATCCTCCAGAAATGAAAAGCCAGTCCAACCAACAACCATTACAGCCTGCTCCATTGGCAGAAATGTTTTATTTGCCAATTAATCAACATGCAGGAAAAAACGGTGAACTCTTGGTGCAAGAAGGAGATTATGTCCTTAAAGGACAAATGCTCACACTTGGTGACGGCCTACGTGAATTACCTATTCATGCACCGACATCTGGAACGATTACTAAAATCGCACCGTATGTTGTTGCACATCCATCTGGCATGCAAGATCTCTGTATTCATATCAAAGCAGATGGTAAAGATGAATGGTGCGAAAAGCATCCCCTTTCAGAACAAGAATATTTAAATATTCCTGCACAAGAGCTTGTCCAACGAATTTACCGAGCTGGGATTGCAGGATTAGGAGGTGCAGTATTCCCCACTGCGGCTAAAATTGATTCAGCCCAAGAAAAAGTTAAGCTCCTAATCATTAATGGTGCAGAATGCGAACCTTATATCACCTGTGATGATCGCTTAATGCGTGATTATGCGAATGAAATCATCACAGGCGCACGCATTGCTCGCCATATTCTTAATCCTGAAAAAGTAGTAATCGGTATTGAGGATAACAAACCAGAGGCAATTTCCGCCTTACGCCGTGCATTAGATGGGATCAACGATATTGATATCCGTGTTGTCCCAACCAAATATCCATCTGGGGCAGCTAAACAATTAATTTATCTTCTAACAGGACAAGAAGTCCCTAGCGGTAAGCGTTCATCCAGCATTGGAGTCTTAATGCTAAACGTTGGAACAACTTTTGCGATTAAACGCGCCATTATCGACGATGAACCGCTTATTGAACGAGCTGTAACAGTAACAGGTAATAATATTCCCCAACCTGCAAACTATTGGGTACGCTTAGGTACACCAATGGAATATTTACTCAAAAGTGTAAATTACCGTGCGCACCCAAATTATCCGATATTTGTCGGTGGTCCTCTTATGGGTTTCATCTTACCGGATATTTCAGCCCCTATTACAAAAGTCAGTAACTGTTTAATTGCACCAGATGCACTTGAATATGCACCGAGTGAACCCGAACGTGCTTGTATTCGCTGTTCTTCATGTTCAGATGCGTGTCCCGTTTCTTTACTGCCACAACAACTTTATTGGTTTGCTCGTGAAGAAGATCATGAAAAATCACAACAATACGCATTAAAAGATTGTATTGAATGTGGTGTTTGTGCCTATGTTTGCCCAAGCCATATTCCGCTTGTGCAATATTTTCGCCAAGAAAAAGCTAAAATTTGGGAAGCAAAAGAAAAAGAACGTAAATCAGAAGATGCTCGTTTACGTTTTGAAGCACGCCAAGCCCGTATTGAAAAAGAAATGGCAGATCGCAAAGCAAGAACGCAAAAACTTGCTGAAAATCGTCGTGCTGAAGTAGCCAACCAAGATGGTGTTGATCCTGTCGCAGCAGCACTAGAGCGTTTACGTGCGAAAAAAGAATTGGAAGGTGCAACTATTCAAAAAGTTCGCCGAGCTGAAAATGGTGAAATTGTTCCAGATAATTCTGAAATCATGGCACAACGCAAAGCTCGCCGACTAGCCAAAATGGCAGAGCAAAATAGCGAGCAAGTTACCCCAACACAAAATTCAGCATTAGATGCGAAAAAAGCAGCTGTTGCTGCTGCACTTGAACGTGCAAAAGCTAAAAAACTTGCTCAGCAAACCGAATCAGGTTCAGAAAATGCTCCTACTGGAGAAACTACAGAAATCGATCCGAAAAAAGCCGCCGTCGCTGCAGCAATTGCTCGAGCTAAAGCGAAAAAACTTGCTCAGCAAACCGAATCAGGTTCAGAAAACTCTCCTACTGGAGAAAATACAGAAATCGATCCGAAAAAAGCGGCGGTCGCTGCAGCAATTGCTCGAGCTAAAGCGAAAAAACTTGCTCAGCAAACCGAATCAAGTTCAGAAAACTCTCCTATTGGAGAAACTACAGAAATCGATCCGAAAAAAGCAGCCGTCGCGGCAGCAATTGCTCGAGCTAAAGCGAAAAAACTTGCTCAGCAAACCGAATCAGGTTCAGAAAACTCTCCTACTGGAGAAAATACAGAAATTGATCCGAAAAAAGCGGCGGTCGCTGCAGCAATTGCTCGAGCTAAAGCGAAAAAACTTGCTCAGCAAACCGAATCAAGTTCAGAAAACTCTCCTATTGGAGAAACTACAGAAATCGATCCGAAAAAAGCAGCGGTCGCTGCAGCAATTGCTCGGGCTAAAGCCAAGAAATTAGCACAACAAGCTGAAAAGGGAAAAAATAATGTTTAAACTAGCCAGTTCTCCTCATACACACTCTGGTGCACTGACTTCCAGAATTATGCTTTGGGTTATGGGGGCGATGTTACCCGCCCTCTTTGCCGAAGTTTATTACTTTGGTGATGGGGTGCTTATTCAGTCTGCCATCGCATTGATTTGGGCATTTATTCTAGAATTAATCGTTACAAAACTTCGTCATAAACCTACTTTCTTCTATGTTAAAGATTTTAGTGGCTCGTTAACCGCATTAATTTTAGCCATGGCTATTCCGCCTTATGCACCTTATTGGATTATTCTAATGGGGATTACGATTGCTATTTTATTAGGTAAACAAGTTTATGGTGGCTTAGGTCAGAATTTATTTAACCCTGCGATGGTTGGCTATGCTGTTCTTCTCGTATCGTTCCCTGTTCCGATGACAACCTGGATGCCACCTGTTGAACTACTTCAACATACGCCAAGCTTTATGGATAGTTGGTTATTAATATTTACTGGACATAATAGTGCAGGACTGACTCTTACTCAATTAACAGCTACCATTGATGGTCTCAGCCAAGCAACACCATTAAATGATCTCCGTACGGCACTTGAAAAAGGCGTAACATCACTTAATGAAATAAAATCATCGCCAATTTTTGCAGATAGTTCTATTTTTGGACCATCTGCGTGGACATTGAGTATTGGTTGGACGCAAGTTAACTTATGTTTCCTTGTCGGCGGATTATTCTTACTTTATAAACGCATTATTCATTGGCAAATTCCAACGGCCTTACTGGTTACCTTTGCAATTTGTTGTTCTATTAACTGGTGCATTGCCCCACTTGCTCCAAATCCTATTTGGGAACTTCTAAGTGGCGCAACAATGTTTGGCGCATTCTTCATTGCCACTGATCCAGTAACCGCATCAATTACGCCACGAGGTAAATTAATTTTCGGTGCATTAATCGGTTTCTTACTTTATATTATCCGTTACTATGGTGGCTATCCAGATGCGATTGCCTTTGCAGTATTGCTCGCAAATATCTGTGTGCCTCTAATTGATCAATATACACGCCCACATGTATCAGGTCATCGAGTAAAAGGAATGTAATTATGAAAAATATTTTTAAAGTAACACGTAAAAATGCCATTTTACTTTCAGCAGTCGCTTTTATATGTACAGCACTTTCTGCGGGAAGTTATTTCCTGACTCGATCACAAATTGCCGATGAAATTGCCAATCAAAAACGGGATTTGCTCGCTCAGGTTGTACCAACCGATATGTACAATAATGACCTTCTGGCAACCTGTGGCAAACCAAATGGTGTCTTTGCACATGATAAAAATCTCAAACAAATGTGCATTGCCAAAGAAAATGATAAAACCGTTGCCTATGTTTTCGAAACAATTGCACCTAATGGCTACTCAGGACCAATTCATTTGATCGTAGGCTTAACGCCTGCAGGCGAAGTACTTGGTGTGCGAGTAACAGAAGAAAATGAAACACCTGGATTGGGAGATAAAATTGAATTAAAACATTCTAATTGGATTCTCTCTTTTGCCCATAAATTTATTGAGCCTAACAATCCTCAAAATATGAAAGAATGGGCAGTAAAAAAAGATGGTGGAGAATTTGACCAATTTACAGGGGCAACAATCACTCCACGTGCAGTCGTTAATCAAGTTAAATTATCAAGTGTTTCTGTTTTATCCATTCTAAAAGACATGAAAGAAGCACAAAACACAAATAAGGAATAATGCATGCAAGAATCTCCTATTGATTCTAATAAAGCCTTGGATGATGAGGCTAAAAACGTTAGCCAAGCTCGTAAAAAACAAGATAGCATGTGGCGTAATATTTTTATTCAAGGTGTTTGGAAAAACAATACTTCATTGGTCCAACTTCTTGGTCTTTGCCCACTATTAGCTGTATCTAACTCCATCACAAATGGTTTAGGTTTAGGACTTGCGACCACCGTTGTTTTAATGTGTACCAATGGAATCATTTCAGTTTTCCGTCATCATATTCCACAAGAAATTCGTATTCCGATTTATGTGATGATTATTGCAACCACAGTAACTGCGGTCCAATTATTTATGAATGCCTATACCTATACGCTTTATCAAGCACTTGGGATTTTTATTCCCTTGATCGTAACAAACTGTATCGTTATTGGACGTGCTGAAGCGTTTGCCTCTAAAAATGGAATTTTACATTCTATTTTCGATGGCTTTTCCATGGGATTAGGCATGACATTTGCTCTTTTCCTTTTAGGTGCATTACGTGAACTCTTAGGTACAGGTAAATTGTTTATGGGGATTGAAAATCTATTCGGACAATGGGCAACATGCTTACATATGGATGTCCTTCATTTACATAATAGTTTTCTTCTTGCAATTTTACCTCCAGGTGCATTTTTAGGCTTAGCTTTATTATTAGCACTTAAAAATATTATCGATCGCAAGATACAGAAATAAGGAATTTTATGAACCAACATAAACGTATTGAAATTCTAAAACGTTTGCAAGCGGCAATTCCTGAACCAACAACCGAACTCCAATATGCTTCGGTATTTGAGTTACTAATTGCTGTGATTTTATCGGCTCAAGCAACAGATAAGGGTGTGAATAAAGCAACGGCTAAATTATTTCCGATTGCAAATACTCCCCAAGCTATTTACGATCTTGGTGTCGATGGTTTGAAAGAATATATCAAAACGATTGGTTTATATAACAGTAAGGCAGAAAACATCATTAAAACTTGCCGTATGTTATTAGACAAACATAACGGCGAGGTCCCTGAAGATCGTGCAGCACTTGAAGCTTTACCAGGTGTTGGACGTAAAACAGCTAATGTAGTCCTCAATACTGCATTCGGTCACCCAACCATTGCTGTAGATACGCATATTTTCCGTGTTTGCAATCGTACAAAATTTGCAGAAGGCAAAAACGTCTTAGAAGTAGAAAAAAAACTGAATAAAGTTGTTCCTGATGAGTTTAAAATTGACGTGCATCATTTACTCATTCTTCATGGTCGTTATACCTGTATCGCACGTAAACCACGTTGTGGTTCTTGCGTCATTTCTGATCTTTGTGAATTTCCAGATAAAAACATTGATTAATCTCTATACGCCTTACTTTTCAAACACTATGAAATTTAAGGCGTTTCTTTTATTTTCTGATAAAAAATCATAAATATGAACGATTATCAGTTGCAAGTTTTAGATTTTCTGATAATTTTGTAAAACTTTTTTGGGTCTATTATTAGGAACTTTAACCGCTATGAAACGTATTCGTTATTTGCTATTAAGTCTTTTTCTCCTCGCATTTTCTATCATAAGTCACGCCAGCTTTTTCAGCGAAAAATCTAATTTTTTGCCTGTAAATGAAGCCTTTCAACCTACTTTTATTCAAGAAGGATCAAAAATCACATTACACTGGAAAATTGCACCAGGTTATTGGCTGTATCGTCATAGCATTAACGTGAAAATAAATAATAAGGTACTTCCTGATCTTGAGATTCCCGCAGGGATGACTCACCATGATGAATATCTTGGGGATACCAAAATTTTTGAAAATAGTTTAAATATTACGCTTCCAACGCAACATTTATCTGATGAATCAATATTATCTGTCAGTTATCAAGGGTGTACTACAGGGCTTTGTTATCCTCCAGAAACTAAAGATTTTACACTGAGCGCAACAGGAACGACACCTAGCAATGTTTCTGCCGAGCCTCACAATTTAAGTTCTGCTACGGCTATTGCGCATGAATTATTTGAAAGCAAATATGCTGTTTTCTGGTTTTTTATCTTAGGATTAGGGCTAGCTTTTACTCCATGCGTTCTACCAATGCTTCCGCTTTTATCAGCGCTAGTAATTGGCTCACAACAACGTCCGAGTACATGGCGTGCTTTTGCATTAAGTTTTACCTATGTTCAAGGCATGGCACTAACTTACACCATTTTAGGATTAATCGTTGCCGCGGTGGGTTTACCATTCCAAATTGCTTTACAAAGCCCAGCAGTATTAATCACACTCTCCGTTATTTTTGTACTGCTTGCACTATCTATGTTTGGACTGTTTACCCTTCAACTTCCATTAAGCTGGCAGAATAAATTAATGCAAATTAGCCAAAAACAACATGGTGGTGCATTTGGTGGCGTATTCGTGATGGGAATGGTTGCAGGATTGGTAGCATCTCCTTGTACCTCTGCCCCACTTTCTGGTGCATTGCTTTATGTTGCTCAGAGTGGCAATTTAGGTATCGGCGCACTCACACTTTATCTCCTTGCTCTTGGCATGGGCTGCCCTTTAATTCTCATTACTTTATTTGGTAATAAAATCTTACCGAAATCTGGGGCGTGGTTGAATATTGTCAAAGCAAGTTTTGGATTCGTGATGTTAGCATTGCCGATATTCTTACTTTCCCGTTTGATTGATGATGCATGGTCTATGCGTTTATGGGCATTACTTGGTACAACATTCTTCCTATATCTGGCACTAGAAATGAAACAGATTGTACTACGCATTATCGCATTCACTTTGGCATTTATCTGCGTGCAACCTCTACAAAATTGGGTTTGGCATACCAATACTGAACAACAAGTTGCTTATCAAATGAATTCATCTACTGAATTATCATGGGTTAAAGCAAACACATTAAGCGATATCCAGCAACTTCTTAAAAATAACCCTCAAAAATTAGCGATGATCGATTTTCATGCGGATTGGTGTGTGGCTTGTAAAGAACTTGATGAAAAAACCTTTTCACAACCTCAAGTTCAAGATCGCTTAAAACAATTATTATTAATCAAAGTAGATATGACTAATAATACCCCTGAAAATAAAGCAATTTTAGAACATTTTCATATTCTTGGCTTACCGGCTGTGTTATTCTTTGATCATAATGCCCAAGAAATAAAAAATCTTCGTTTATCAGGTTTTGTAAATGCAAAGGATTTCATGACATTATTAAATGAGGCAGAAAAGCAAAATAAATGATTTTGCTTGCATTATTGGTAATAAAAATAAAAAGGATTAATTATGATCGAAAAATTTATTGAGAATGTTCTTTTCGCAGCCCGATGGATATTAGCACCACTCTATTTAGCTATGTCCTTTGTTTTACTTGGGCTGGCCTATGTTTTTCTCCATGAATTATGGGTAATGATTTCCCATATTACGGTGATTTCAGAAACTAATTTTATTCTACTTTGTTTAACGATGATCGATATGCTACTAATTGGTGGATTAATCGTTATGGTTATGTTTTCAGGCTATGAGAACTTTGTTTCTAAAATTGACAAAGCAGGCGATACATCGCATATCAAGTGGTTATCCCATTTAGATTCTGGAACACTCAAATTGAAAGTTTCAGCTTCTATTGTAGCAATTTCGGCAATTTTCCTACTAAAAAAATATATGGTAATCGACACCACGCTTGCTAATTTGCCACCGCATGCGACCTTACTGCAAAATCCTTTATTCTGGCAAACGCTGATCCATTTAGTGTTTGTTGTTTCAGCAGTTTTATTAGCATTAGTAGATAAAATTGCCTTTGATAAAAAACGTAAGTAATTAATGAATAACAAAAAACCCAAGCTAATGCTTGGGTTTTTTATAGAATCTTTTAAAGATTATTCTTTAAACATTGCAGAAATAGATTCTTCATTGCTGATACGACGAATTGCTTCTGCGAGCATTGCTGAAAGTGTTAACACACGCACTTTGCCTAATGCTTTAATTTCTGGGCGAAGTGGAATGGTATCAGTTACCACGATTTCATCCAACGCATCGCTTGCAAGATTTTCAACCGCAGAACCAGAGAATACTGCATGAGTTGCGTAAGCAAATACACGTTTTGCACCACGCTCTTTTAATGCTTCTGCTGCTTTGCATAATGTGCCCCCAGTGTCGATCATATCGTCAACGAGGATACAATCACGATCTTTTACATCACCAATAATGTGCATCACTTGTGCAACATTCGCTTTTGGACGACGTTTATCGATAATTGCCATATCTGTATCATTTAGTAATTTAGCCACTGCTCGTGCACGAACAACACCACCGATATCAGGAGAAACCACGATTGGATTTTCTAAATCGGTTTTTTTCAAAATATCGTGAATTAATACTGGTGAACCAAATACGTTATCTACAGGAACATCAAAGAAACCTTGAATTTGTTCAGCATGTAAATCGCAAGTTAAAACACGATCTACACCCACGTTTGATAAGAAATCTGCCACCACTTTTGCAGTAATTGGCACACGTGCGCTACGTACACGACGATCTTGACGTGCATAACCAAAATATGGAATTACTGCTGTGATACGACCAGCTGAAGCACGACGAAGTGCATCAATCATAACAATTAGTTCCATCAAATTGTCATTTGTCGGTGCACAAGTAGATTGAATAATAAAGACATCACAACCACGGACATTTTCATTAATTTGCACCTGAACTTCTCCATCACTGAAACGACCTACTGTCGCATCACTAAGAGAAAGATAAAGTCGTTTGGCGATTTGTTGAGCAAGCTCTGGTGTAGCATTACCCGCGAAAATTTTAATGTCTGGCATCGTTTATTTTTAACCTCGAGAGTTCTAAATGAAAAATTACAATAAATTGCGTTGTTTATGTAGCTGATCAACAAACTCGTGTAGGGGTGAAATATTCCTTCCCCTTGCAACAAAACCCGATACAGCTTGTGGTTTTTTAGCAAAAACAGACTGTGCGGATTGTTCGTCAT
The DNA here is from genome assembly GCF_900638385.1 of Actinobacillus delphinicola. NCBI lineage: Bacteria > Pseudomonadati > Pseudomonadota > Gammaproteobacteria > Pasteurellales > Pasteurellaceae > Actinobacillus > Actinobacillus delphinicola. Next base: position 243,382 of record NZ_LR134510.1, read on the forward strand.
CAAACTCAGCAAACACGCAAGCGCCTGTTCCAGTTAATCTAGCTGGTGCATATTGTAGCAACCACATAAGCGTTTCTTCAACCTCTGGATAGTGGTTTTTTACAACTTTTTCACAATCGTTGTGATGGGGAGAATTTAAACAAATTTCCATACCTCTTTTAGGAGTATTTCTTGTTAAAAATGGATTATTAAATACCGTCGCTGTACAAACAGATATATTAGGTTTTAAAACCACGTACCATTTTTCAGCAGGTTCACAAAATTGGAACTTTTCTCCCACTCCTTCAGCAAAGGCAGATTTCCCATAGACAAAAACTGGCACATCAGCCCCGAGTTGCAATCCAAGGCGTGCTAATTCATCTAGTGATAAATTTGTTTTCCAAAGTAGATTAAGGGCAACAAGTGCAGTTGCAGCATCAGATGAACCGCCACCAACACCACCGCCCATTGGTAAGCGTTTGACTAAATCAAGATTAGCCCCCTGCGTACAGCCTGTTTTATCTTGTAAAAGTTTTGCCGCACGATAAATCAGGTTACGCTCCATCGGTACATCGTCTAATTCAGGGGTGACAATAATTTTATTGTCTTCTCGCAAAGAGATCGTTAAATCATCTCCAAAATCAACGAATTGAAATAATGTTTGCAATTCATGATAACCATCTTCACGGCGACCATTAATGTATAAAAATAAATTTAATTTTGCTGGGCAAGGAAAAGTAATTGGTGTCGTCATCATTTTTATTTATTTTCCCATTGCCATTGTTTAATACGGATTTTCAAACGCGTTGTCCCATTAGTTAATAAAATATCTTCTGGCATCGGCACAGCGATATCTTGATGATACGTTAAATAATCTACTTTCCATGCACCATTTAGTGTTGGATAAGTAAATTGTTTTAAAAGGTGATTTTCACCCACTTTATAAGAGGTATGTTGTGGCGGAATCCCTTTTAACCATTGTGCAAGTTGCGCAAGTGATATTGGCGCCCCCATCAGACGGTAAAGTAAATTTTCTGCTTCTTGATGTGTATGTTTCACACCTTTATCATCGATAATCACCAATCCTTCTTTTGTCATCATCACATCAATAGATGCCATATTTAAAAAGGCAGATAAATGTAATTGCGAATCTAATGGATTTTGATAATGCCATTGGAAAGCACTTGAGTAGCGATTCTTAGGCGTTAAAATACCAATTTGCCCACTGGCTTGGTAAGCACCCATTTTCTCAATTTGATGCAAATGGCTTTGCCAGTCTTTATCATGATGAGAAAGATTAATGCCATTATCTGCTGGTGCAGTAAAATTCATACTACAACTGCAGAGGAGGAAACTTAATCCCACTGCTCCGCCTAGATTTACGAGAGTTCGTGATAATTTCTTCATATTTTATCCTTCAAATAATCACGCCACATTTTTCGGCAAAATTTTTGCAATTTGTTCCTGTCTTTGGCGATCTAATTCATGACGAATTTCTGCCTTTTGAAAACCTGCTTGAATAATTTGTTGTACATCAATTTGTTGAGCCATTTGATAAGCTTGCCAAAGTGTATCCATTGTTGACTTCTCTCGATTCTTCCATTCAATGAATATTTTCAACTTTTCAAACAATTCTGGTTTCCGCCAAATATCAATTTGATTAAAACACGCAATCACATCAGCAACCGTGAGCGCCGAATAATCTTCAAAAAGATGACGGAATCGATGATACATCAATGCAAAATGTTTGAAATTATTCGGTACTTTCAAGTGACGACATAAATCTTGTAAAGCGTTCTCAGAAAGAACACTAAAAATCAATGTAAAATGAAAAAGCGCCCGTTCTTGTGCAAGTGGAAGCATTGAATTGATTTCATTTTGACAAAAATACAAAAACTCTGAATCTTGATATAAATATTCTGCCAATTCAGGATAAAGTACTGATAGTGCATCAATACTTTCAAGAAGAGTAAAATAGGTCACTGGCGATGTCGTATCTAATGCTTTTAACGTTTCCTGCCATACTCGTTCAGGAGTTAAGGTTGTCAGTTCGCCAGCTTTAGTCATCTCTTTCATTAAAGATAACGTTTCTGGCGCGATAGTGAAATCTAGCGATGCGAATCGAGCTGCAAAACGGGCAACACGTAAAATGCGTAAAGGATCTTCACAAAAAGCAGGCGAAATATGGCGTAAAATTCGTTGTTCTATATCCGATTTTCCGCCATAAAAATCATATAACACGCCATACTGATCTTCCGCTAGTGCATTAATCGTTAAATCACGACGAAGTAAATCTTCTTTTAAAGTAATATTAGGAGAAAAATCACAAATAAACCCTGTATATCCCACACCTGCTTTTTTCTCAGTTCTCGCTAATGCGTATTCTTCTTTAGTTTTTGGATGTAAAAATACGGGGAAATCTTTCCCTACTTGTTGGAATCCTTGTGCCAATAATATGGCTGGTGTCGCACCAACAACGAGCCAATCCTTGTCTTTAACTTCTAACCCAAGGTATTTATCTCGTACTGCGCCACCAACTAAATAATATTCTACCAATATTACGCCCATCCACTTGGTTTACGACGGCGACTTGGAATAAGGTGAGGTAAAATAAGACCAAGTAAAAGACCTACACCAAGAACAGAACCGCCATAAATGAACCATTGAATTGCAATTGCTTGTTTATTTGCATCTAACATTGCTTCAAGATTGCGATTTTTACTTTTAATGCTATCCATTTCACGTTTTAAATTCGCATTTTCTTCCAGTAATGCTGAGCTTTGGCTTTCTGCCTGTGTAGTACGGCGTTGCATTTCACTAACACGTTGTTTCCAACTGTCATCTAATCCATTTAATTTTAATGTTAATGCATCAATTTTCGCTTTTAAGATTGGATTTTGTTCTTTGCTACTTGGTTGATCACTCAATTCTTTCGTCAAAACCCATCCATTACGATTACGGGCATCACGGATAAGAGAATATTTATTTTTTTGTCCTAATAAGGTGACAGGCGCCCCAGCTAGTAAAGAACCCGTAATGCGGTATTGATCACCTGCGCCTGAACGCATGTAGGTTTGTAAATTCTCGGTAATATACATTTGAGAACCATCTGCGAAACTTGGCACCGCATATGAAAATACTGCCATTCCCAATAAAAATTTTAGAAATTTTTTAGACATAATCCATCCTAATAGGTAATAAAAAAGTGCGGGAAAATTCTACCGCACTTTTTTTTAATTACAAAGTAACCTTAGTTTCTAATGAAAAAACATACGCAGCAATGCATAAATAATAACCACGAATAATGCACCTGCTGGTAATGTAATCACCCATGAAACAACAATATTACGGATAACTTTTAGATTTAATGCCGCAATACCACGTGCAAATCCAATACCAAGGATAGCCCCGACTAAGGTTTGAGTGGTAGAAATCGGTAAGCCTGTACCCGATGCCAATACAACAGTTACGGCTGTTGCAAATTGTGCAGCAAAACCACGAGATGGTGTTAAATCAGTAATACCAGAACCAATGGTTGCCATAACGGTACGTCCCATTACGATCAATCCAATTCCGATACCCAATGCACCCAATGGTAAAATCCACCATGCCATAGTGACATTACCGACAACTACGCCTTGGTGATCCATAATAGATACAACGGCTGCCAATGGTCCAATTGCATTTGCAACATCATTAGAACCATGTGCGAAAGCCATCGCACATGCTGTTAAAAGCATAAGAATACTGAATACACGTTCTACGGCACCAAAAGTTCCTTTACCACGGCGCTGAAAACGTTCACTACGGAAGTAATAATGACTTAGAACAACAGAAACAATACCGATAAGAATAGAAATACTAGTGATACTAGGTACACTAAGATTTAATCCAATATGTTTAAGCCCTTTTGTCATCGTTACGATACTGATAATAACAATCGTAAGCCCCATATAATACGGACCAAATCTTTGTGCATTCTTAGCGGGTTCTTCGGTATCAAAAATTAATTTCTGCGTACTGAAGAAAATGATATAGGCAATAAGCCCTGCAATAAATGGTGTAATAACCCAGCTACCCACAATATTTAAGATTTCATGCCAATGTACAGCATGAGCGCCTGCTGTGACACAGGCAAACCCTATCATAGCACCAATAATTGTATGTGTTGTGGATACTGGCCAACCAAATTTAGATGCAATGATCAACCACAAACCAGAGGCAAGTAAAGCAGACATCATCCCTAACGCTAATACCTCAGGCATTTTGACATATTCTGCGGGATCGATTACCCCACTTTGAATTGTCTGCGTTACTTCTCCCCCAGCCAAATACGCGCCTGCGCATTCAAAAATCAATGCTATGATGACTGCTTGTTTGGCAGTGATAGTACCAGAACCAACTGATGTTCCCATTGCGTTAGAAACATCGTTAGCCCCTACCCCAAACGCCATAAAGAAGCCAAAAACAGCAGTAATAACGACGAGCAAGGTGCCGTATTGTTGAATAATTTCCATAAGGTTCCCCAAAAATTAGGCGCGAGCCAACATTAGTTCAATACGAGAACCAACGCGCTGTGCTTGATCGGCTAGCACACCTATCCATTCAAGTGTTTTATACAAGAACATAACATCAATTGGATTATATTGTGATTCCACGTTACGTAACATTAAACGTAATTCAATTTGCATACGATCGGTATCATCTTCAATGGAATCAAGATGATTAATCATATGATTGACTAATTCAAATTCACGACCTTTAAAGCCAGTTTCTAATAAATTATCCATTTCTGTGATAACACGATTTGCTTGCATGGTCGCATCTAAACTACGGCGTACATATGCCATAAATTTATCTTGCATTTCCGGTGGGAAAGTACAATGACGTCCAATCATACGTCCCGCGATATCACGTGCATAATTTGCCAATTTATCTTGTTGGGTAGTTAGCTCTAATAAATCCGTACGAGCAATTGGCATAAATAGGCCACGCGGTAATTTTAAACGGATATCCCTTTTCAACATATCTGCTTCTTTTTCCGCGTCCGCAATTTTTTGACGCAATACTTCTGCTTTATCCCAATTATCCTGGAAAGTAGCTTCAAAAAACTCAATCAAATAATTACAGCATTCTGTAACCTTTTCTGAATGTTTTTGAATAGGTTTAAATGGAGAATTGGCGAAAAGACCAAGTATATTGTTTATTGCCATAATGTTATTCCTCTCATTGTAGAAAATACAGGCGGTGTTAAATAAACTCGCAGTATTCTACCTTAATTAATTTTTAAAAATGACATTTTCCAAGAAAATTATTGTAAATAAGGCTCTTTTTGTATAACTTTTTAACAAGTTATCTTAAAATAATCCCTTATAGCTACCTCATTTACCCCTTTTATGGAATAAAATTCATGAAAAACAATGAAATTGAATTAAAACTTCGTTTACGACCAGATTTTCTTTTTAAGCTTTCTGCTAACTTGGAATCTTACAACAACTATTCACAAAAACAGCAGACGCTCATCAACACTTACTATGATACACCTGACCTTGCCTTATCTCGCCAAAAATCTATTTTAAGAATCCGAAAAATAAAAAATCAGTTCATTCTTACAATTAAATTAGCGGGTCAAGTAACAGGGGGACTCCATTCTCATCCAGAATACAACATAGATCTTCCCGATGATAAGCTAGATCTAACCGCATTACAAAAGAAATTTGCACTTACTCTCCCATGTAAGCAAGAAGAACTTTCACCTTTATTTCAAACAAATTTTACACGTAAACTATGGCTAATCCCCTATCGAGCAGCTCAAATTGAGCTTGCACTTGATGAAGGTGAAATTATTAGCCCTCGAGCTTCTGAAAAGGATATTATCTGCGAATTGGAATTTGAATTAAAAGAAGGTAAACCTATTGACATCCTTAGCTTTGTATATCATTTTTCCTCTGATAACGGAGCAATGTTAAGTGCGACCAATAAAGCCACACGAGGCTACTGGCTCGCTTTAGATAACCATGCACAAATGGATGATTATTTAGCACAATGGGAAAAAGTTCTTACATTACCTCAAGACCAACAAATTCCAGCAATTTTAGCGTTTGAGCAAGACATAGTCGAAAATGCATGGCGTTTAGGAAAAACTTACTTTAGTCAAGATTTTACACGCACAGTACAATTAATTAGTGCCTTTTTTAATCTTTATACTTATATAACCGATGTTAAAATGGGGCAATATTTAATAGCAAATTTAGAATATTTAGCTCCTGAAATCTTGCAAGCTTTCTCTCCAACACTTGTACATGATTTTGCCTCTTTTAACCAATATGCTTACCAGCAAATTCAGCAAATCATGCAAGAACATAGTCAAGATCGTAATAATGATAAAGCGGTGCAAGCACTTTGGGATTGGTTATATTGTAACGTACAGCTAAAACGACTTATCATTGAAATGCTAATCGTTTTAAATGAAAAGAATAAGGAAAAATAATGGCAAAAGCTCCAAAACGTGCTTATGTATGTAATGACTGCGGTGCAGAATTTTCTCGCTGGCAAGGACAATGTTCCGCATGTAAAGCGTGGAATACAATCAGTGAAGTGCGGGTGGTTAGCGCAAAATCAACATCAAGTAACGATCGTTTAAGCGGTTATGCGGGGGAAACTCAAGGAAAAATCCAAGTTCTTTCTGAAATTAGCCTTCAAGAAACTCCTCGTTTTACTAGCGGTTTTAATGAGCTTGATCGGGTATTAGGTGGCGGAATTGTACCTGGCAGTGCCATCTTAATTGGTGGGCATCCTGGTGCGGGGAAAAGTACATTATTACTACAAGTCATGTGTCATCTTGCAAATGAGATGCCTACACTTTATGTAACAGGTGAAGAAAGTTTACAACAAGTCGCTATGCGGGCAAATCGTTTAGGTTTACCAACTGATAAGTTAAATATGCTTTCAGAAACCTCTGTTGAGCATATTTGCCACCTTGCTGATGATTTAAAACCTAAAATTATCGTTGTGGATTCTATTCAAGTTATGCACTTAGCTGACATTCAATCATCACCAGGTAGTGTTGCCCAAGTCCGTGAATGTGCAAGTTTTCTAACTCGATATGCTAAAACTCGCCAAGTTGCGATCATCATGGTAGGGCATGTGACAAAAGACGGTACACTGGCAGGACCAAAAGTTCTCGAACACTGTATTGACTGTTCCATTTTACTGGAAGGGGAAGCCGACTCACGTTTTCGTACCCTGCGTAGCCAGAAAAACCGTTTCGGTGCAGTGAATGAATTAGGCGTATTCGGTATGACCGAACAAGGTTTGAAAGAAGTCAAAAATCCCTCTGCTATTTTCTTAAGCCGTGGTGAAGAACAAACACCAGGGAGTTCTGTAATGGTGTTATGGGAAGGTACACGTCCACTCCTTGTAGAAATTCAAGCATTGGTAGATCATTCTATGTTAGCAAATCCACGCCGTGTTGCCGTAGGTCTTGAACATAATCGTTTAGCTCTTCTACTCGCCGTTTTGCATCGCCATGGTGGTTTGATGATGTCTGATCAAGATGTATTTGTTAATGTAGTTGGCGGGGTAAAAGTAACAGAAACCAGTGCGGATCTAGCGCTACTTCTTGCTTTAATTTCCAGTTTCCGTAATCAGTGCTTACCACGTGATTTAGTCGTATTTGGTGAAGTTGGGTTAGCGGGTGAAATTCGTCCTGTGCCGAGTGGACAAGAACGTATTAGCGAAGCAGCAAAACACGGTTTCCGCCGTGCCATCATCCCATTTGCCAATCGTCCTAAAAATCCTATTCCTAACATGCAAGTCTTTACTGTGAAAAAGCTTGCTGATGCTCTGGAAATTCTAGAACAATTCTAAATAAAAAAGCCACTTTAAAAGAGTGGCTTTTTTATCACGCCTCATTTTTCAGAAAAATTTATGCATTATGCTTTCCTGTTTCAATCTGGGCTTGATAGTGTTTTACGTATTCCTTACCCCATTCATCCATCTTTTGCATAATCGGAATTAAATCCTTACCTAATTGCGTCAATGAATATTCAACCATTGGCGGAACCGTTGGATAAATCATGCGTTCAACAATCCCGTATTTTTCCAAATCACGTAATTGTTGGGTCAACATTTTTTGTGTAATTCCAGTGATGAGACGGCGGAGTTCGTTATAACGAATTTTCTCGTGTAGATGTAAATTCCATAAAATTAAGGATTTCCATTTTCCCGATAAAACTTCTAAAGTAACCTCAATCTCACATTGATAATTTGAACAGCTAATTTTATTATCTCTGATATCTGGCATATATTCTCCTTAATTTGATGCATTTAAAAGCTGGCATGTACCACATGCTCACACTAATCCTCGCATAAACATAAAAAGGTTGTTAATACTACCCTAATCAGAAATAAATAGTAGCTTTTTTTATCGTCTTTATACAATTGATTCACTTCGTTTTCATTATCTCCCTAATTTTGATGATTTTTTGTAAAAAAATTTATCAAAAATTTGACAGGCTTAACAAATGTAAAAATTTATATTTGACATATGTTCTATCAGCCGTTAGTTTTAGCCCCATCAACATATTGTTATATTTTTCAATATGATAAGCCTTATTCATCTGCACTTACTATTTGGAGGGAAATATGTCGCTCGATCGCCTTATTCCATTACACGTTGAACAACTCCCCAATGGGTATCTTAACAAAACCCCAATTTTTCAATATTTACTCTTATCTATTTGCTTTCCCATGTGGGGCATGGCAGCAAGTTTAAATGATATTCTTATCACGCAATTTAAAACAATTTTTACCCTATCAGACTTCGCTTCTGCATTCGTACAAAGTGCCTTTTATGGCGGTTATTTCCTCATTGCTATTCCAGCAAGCCGTGTTATTCGTCGCTGGAGTTATAAATTAAGTATTTTAATCGGTTTATCCATTTATATCATTGGTTGCACCATGTTCTTCCCAGCTTCTCACATGGCAACCTACTCTGTTTTTCTTTGTGCTTTATTCTGCATCGCAGTGGGACTCTCATTCCTAGAAACATCATGTAATACTTACTCCACTATGATTGGTTCTCAGGAACGTGCTACTTTACGTTTAAATATTTCACAAACTTTTACGCCTATCGGTTTTCTTTCTGGTATTTTACTCGGGAAATACTTAATCTTTACTGAAGGTGATCCACTTCATAAACAAATGGGCGCCCTTTCTGGTGAGGCAAAACGTCAATTTGCGGAACAAATGCTTCAACGCACGCTTCAGCCTTATCAGTTCATGATTATGATTTTAGTCGTCCTATTAGTCATTGTTGCTATTACCCAATTCCCACGCTGCAAACCAACCGCAACTAAAACTCAAACTAACCAAGCAAGTATCATGGAAACCCTCCGCTATCTTGCTAAAAATCGCCTATTTAAATTCGGTATCCTTGCCCAATTTTTATATGTAGGTATGCAAACCGCTGTTTGGTCATTCACCATTCGTCTTGCGCTACAACTCGATCCTAGTCTTAATGAACGCATGGCAGCGAATTATATGATTTATGCTTTCATTGGCTTCTTCCTCGGTAAATTTATTGCTAACTTATTGATGACCAAATTTAATCCAAATAAAGTTCTTATTGGTTATTCCGTATTAGGTATCGCAAGTTTACTCTATGTCATCTTAGTCCATGATTTTAGTGTCGTCTGGGCCGCAATTCTGACTTCTACCCTCTTTGGACCATGTTGGGCAACTATTTATGCTCGTACTCTTGATGCAATTAAAGATAAACGTTACACCGAAACAGGTGGGGCAATCATTGTTATGTCAATCATTGGTGGTGCAGCAATTCCAGTAGTCCAAGGATTAACTTCTGACATCACAGGTTCTATGCAAACTGCCTTTGTGGTATCACTCATCTGTTTCTGTGTTGTTCTTATCTATTTTGCTTATCTACAAAAAATTAATTTACAAGATAAATAGGAGAAGAAAATGTATCGTATTCCTCTATATCAAACTTACTTTACAGAAAAGAAACAAATTCTCCTGCAATCTGATGCATTTTGCGTAGAAAGTTTTTGCTATCCTGATAATATTCCAGCACTTAAAATCAGTAACTCACGTGGATATTTGGAAATTCTACCTTTCATGGGACAAATGATTTGGGATGCTAATTTCGATAGTATCTCATTGAAAATGAAAAACATGTTTAAACAACCTAAACGAGGTAATGTGATTGTCGATACCTACGGTTGTTTTGCTTTCCATTCTGGGCTACTAAGTTCTGGTTGCCCCGCTCCCGAAGATACACATCCGTTACATGGCGAATTTCCATGTGCGCCGATGGGTACTGCCTGGTTAGAGGTCACCGAACAAAGCATTCGCTTAGTTAGCGATTACGAATACGTTCAAGGTTTTGGTTATCATTATCGTGCTAAACCAAGTATTACTCTTAAAAAGAATGCCACGGCATTTACGATTGGAATGGATGTAACCAATTTATCTGCATATAAAGATATGCCACTTATGTATATGTGTCATCTAAACTATAACTATATAGATAACGGCATCATGGCACAGGATATTCCTAATTCAGCTTTCTGTTTACGTGGCAGTATTCCTGCGCATGTGAAACCAACCGCAGAATGGCGAGCATTTAATTCGGCAATCGTTGCTGGTGAGATTGATGATCAATCGCTGATTTATCCACATTACTATGATCCAGAAATTGTCTATTTTGCCGATAATCTCGCAAAATACGGAAAAAATCTCACGTTTACATTAACTGATCCAGCAACAAAAACCACATTCTTTACACAATTCTCTAGCAAAGAATTTCCACATGCTACTCGTTGGATTTTAAAAAATCCTGATCAACAAGTTGCTGCTTTTATTCTCCCTGCTACTAGTCGCCCTGAGGGCTACCTTGCTGCAGAAAAAGCTGATACTTTATCTTGGCTTGCTCCGCAACAAACGCGATCTTTTCATGTATTAACTGGAATTAAGGAGCAATCATGATGAAAATTGCCGTTATTGGATCTAACATGATCGATTTGGTGTCTTATATCACTCGTATGCCTACAAAAGGCGAAACCCTTGAAGCACCAGACTTTAAAATGGGTTGTGGTGGAAAAGGTGCTAATCAAGCCATTGCCGCCTCTCGTTTAGGAGCTGATGTCCTGATGTTGACTCGTGTTGGCAATGATATTTTTGCCGATAATACCATTGCTAATTTCCAAGCAAATGGTATTTCAACAGATTATGTTTTAAGAACAAACGCTTCTAGCGGTGTTGCTCCTATCTTTGTCGATCCACTTTCCCATAATTCAATTATTATCGTAAAGGGGGCAAATAGTTATTTAAGTGCAAGCGATATTCAATCTGCAGCAGAAGATATCAAAAAATGCCAACTCATTGTTTTACAATTAGAAATCCCTACTGAAACCGTTTATGCTGCAGTTCAATTCGGTAAAGAACATAATATTCCAGTTTTACTCAACCCTGCACCCGCTCAGCCAGATCTTATTTTAGATAAGGTAAAAAGTTGCGAGTTTATCGTCCCTAATGAAACAGAACTATCCTTACTCACTGGAATGCCTGTCGAAACTGAAGACGAAATTCGCAATGCAGCGATGACATTACGAGATGCAGGCGTAAAAAATGTGATCGTAACTATGGGACAACGAGGTGTGCTGTGGCTTTCCGAAAAGACACAACAGTATTTTCCTCCACTTAATGTAAATGCCAAAGATACTACAGGGGCGGGAGATGCGTTTATCGGTTGCTTTGCAAGCATGTATTGCAAATCAAAAGATATTGCCCATTCCATTGAAATAGCAAACCACTATGCGGCAGATTCTGTTACCCGTTTAGGGACACAAACTTCTTACCTAAATAAGGAAGATTTTTTACAACAATACCCGCAGTTATCTGGTAAAATCTAAAAAATTAACATCGTTAGCAGGTCGACAATCGTCGACCTTTTTATTGTGAGTCGCCTATGAACAACGAGAATGCCGCTTCCACTTTACTTTCGACTAAAGATCGTCAAGCTATTGATGCGGCAAAACTTTATTATAAAAATCATTATTCTCAACAACAGGTTGCAGACATGCTGGGCATTTCTCGCCCATCCGTTTCTAAACTATTGCAACATGCAACTGAACAAGGATTCGTAGTCATTACCATTCATGATCCTCAGGATACGTTTGGGCAATTAGCGGAAGAATTGAAAGAATTTTATCAATTAAAAAGCGTTGGAATCTGTTCAACCCCAATTAATCACGATCCTGCCCAACTACGTCACGCACTCGGCTCTCTTGGTGCGAAATTACTTGAAAAATTAGTGAGTAATCATGATGTAGTTGGCGTGGAATGGGGACGCACAATTTATGCCATGTCACAACACCTCACACCTCAATTACGTGATGGTGTCGAAGTAGTCCAACTTAGAGGTAGCGAAACAAAGGCAAGTCAAGGTTTAAATGAATCAGAAACTATTAACCAAATTGCTCAATCTTTTAATGGCAAAGGACAATTACTCCCCTTACCCATTGTTTTTGAAGATATAAAAACCAAAAATCTTATCCAGCGTGAAACCACAATTTGGCGTGTACTAGAGAATATTAAAAAAAGCCGTGTTGTTGTGTTTACTGTCGGTGCGGTTGATGAAGATAGCCTTCTCTTTCAATCAGGCTTCTACACTCAAGATGAAGTGCATTATTTGCAAAATCGTGCTGTTGGAAGTATTTGTGCGCATTTTGTTGATAAAAATGGACGCATTTGCTTGCCAGACTTAAACAATCGTACTGTCGGTATCGGTTTACCTGAACTACGCCAAAAAGAAGAGCGTGTTTTAATTGCAGGTGGACAAAGTAAAACACTTATCACGCACGTTGCTTTAAAGCATGGTTACGCAAATCGCTTAATTACTGATAAGGTAACGGCAATGCTTTTATTAGACTTAATCAAACAAGAGAAACAAAATAACACTATAAATACATAAATTTTTCTGAAAATCGGGGCGTCATTTTATAAAAAATGCCTCAAATTTGAGGCATTTTTAATTATATTTCTAAATTAATTAATTGATTTCGCATGCGTAGTTGCTTCTTTTGGCATCACAAACTCCACACCTGTTGGCGGATTTTGCAAAGCAATCCCTAACACTTCATCAATATTTTCCACAGGATGAATGGTTAATGCCTCTTTGGCATTTTCTGGAATTTCTTCCAAATCCTTCACATTATCTTTTGGAATTAACACGGTTTTAATTCCGCCACGATGTGCTGCGAGTAATTTTTCTTTCAAGCCACCAATCGGTAATACTTTACCGTGTAGGCTGATTTCACCCGTCATCGCCACTTCCGCTTTCACAGGATTACCTGTTAAGCAAGATACAAGTGCTGTACACATTGCAATACCTGCACTTGGACCATCTTTTGGCGTTGCGCCATCTGGCACGTGAATATAAATATCACGTTTTTCGTAGAAGTCTGGATTAATCCCCAAGGCTTCAGCACGAGAGCGAACAACAGTCATTGCTACTTGAATAGACTCTTTCATCACGTCACCAAGTGAACCAGTAAATGTTAATTTACCTTTACCGATAACAGATGCTGCTTCAATCGTTAATAAATCGCCACCAACTTCTGTCCATGCAAGACCTGTCACTTCACCGACACGGTTTTGTGTATCTGCACGTCCAAATTCAAAACGTTTCACGCCAAGATAATCGACAAGATTTTTGCTATCTACATCTAGGTGTTTAAGTATTTTATCCACCAACAGATTTTTCACCGCTTTGCGGCAAATTTTCGCAATTTCACGTTCAAGGTTACGCACACCCGCTTCACGAGTATAGTAGCGAATGATATCTAAAATTGCATCTTCGTGAATAGTTAATTCTTTTTCTTTTAAGCCATTACGTTCCATTTGTTTTTTAACCAAATGGCGAGTCGCGATATTTAATTTCTCATCTTCGGTATAACCAGAAAGACGAATCACTTCCATACGATCTAATAATGGTGCTGGAATATTCATGGAGTTAGATGTCGCCACGAACATCACATCAGAAAGATCGTAATCTACTTCTAAGTAATGATCATTAAATTTAGTATTTTGTTCTGGATCTAACACTTCCAATAACGCTGAAGCAGGATCACCACGCATATCCGATGACATCTTATCGATTTCATCGAGCAAGAATAATGGGTTTTTCACCCCTACTTTTGCCATTTTTTGCATAAGTTTACCTGGTAACGCACCAATGTAAGTTTTGCGATGCCCACGAATTTCAGCTTCATCTCGTACACCACCAAGCGCCATACGGATATACTTACGTCCTGTCGCATTTGCAATAGACTGCCCAAGAGAAGTTTTACCTACCCCTGGTGGTCCTACTAAGCAGAGAATTGGACCTTTAATTTTATTTAAACGTGCTTGTACTGCAAGGTATTCTAAAATACGTTCTTTCACACGTTCTAAACCGTAATGGTCGCTATCTAATGTCGATTGCGCTTTCGCAAGATCCTTTTTCACTTTGCTACGTGCATGCCATGGCATCTGAAGCATCCAATCAATATAAGAACGGACTACTGTTGCCTCTGGTGACATTGGTTGCATCATTTTAAGTTTTTGAACTTCTGCTAATGCTTTTTCTTTTGCATCTGCAGGCATTTTTGCCGCTTCAATTTTACGGTTTAATTGTTCAACTTCTTCTAATGGGCTAAATCCGTGTTCACTATCTTGACCCAGCTCTTTTTGTAATGCTTTAATCTGCTCGTTGAGATAATAGGTACGCTGATTCTTTTCTACTTGTTTTTTCACTTCATCTTGAATACGTTTTTCAACTTGAAGGATATCTTTTTCAAAAATCATCATACCAAGCAGCTGTTGTAAACGATCGTAAACTTTTGGTTGATCCAATAATTGTTGCTTACGCATTACATCAATTGGCATATGGACAGACATAGTATCTGCAAGGCGATCATATTCTTCAATATTCGCAAGTGCCGTCATGACATCTGGCTGAATTTTCTTATTCAATTTAGCATAACTATCAAACTCTTGTTTTGCTAAATTTGCGAGCACTCGCATATCACTTTCTGCTGGTACAGTAAAATCGTTTTCTAATGGAACGGCTACTGCACTTAAACAATCGTCTTCATCTGTAAAATCACGTACATAGGCACGTTCTACCCCTTCGACCAATACCTTTACGGCACCGTCTGGCATTTCTAAATGCTGGATAATATTTGCGACGATCCCAATCTGATATAAATCATCTACTTCTGGATCATCAATTTCTGCATCTTTTTGTGCAACGAGAAAAATCTGTTCATCTTTTTTCATCGCAGCGTCTAATGCATTGATAGATTTTTTGCGTCCAACGAAGAGTGGCATCACCATATAAGGGAAAACAACCACATCACGTAATGCCAAAACTGGCAAACGTTTTTCTTGCATTTGATTTTCTGTCATTTTTTTTCTCAACACTATTCTATAAATCGTTTCTAAGATAGGGGATTTATTTAAAAATTCAAGGCTTTTCGGGTTATATTAATGAACTAATTATTTTAACGATAAGCAGATATGAAAAAAGCCGTCATTACAAGACGGCTTTTAAGAATTTGATGGCGGAGGAAGTGAGATTCGAACTCACGGAGGGCTACAAACCCTCGCCGGTTTTCAAGACCGGTGCCTTCAACCACTCGACCATTCCTCCGTAGAAAGCGAGGTGAATAATAATGGCTTTCTCTAATTAGGTCAAGCACTTATTTAAAAAAAATTATCATTCCCTCGTTTTTTAATCAATTTGATTATTCCTTGATATTTTAGCGTATTTTGTTTGATCGCTTACCCGCGTTGTGCATTTTTCATAATACGTTGTTTTGCAACTTGCCATTCACGATCTTTAATTGTGTCACGTTTATCATGCAGTTTTTTACCCTTCGCGACACCAATTTTAATTTTGGCCCATGCGCCTTTCCAGTAAAGCGAAAGTGCGACAATTGTAAAACCGTCACGATTGGCTTTACCAATTAAGCTATCAAGTTCACGCTTATTTAAAAGTAATTTACGAGTACGTGTTGGATCGCAAACTACATGTGTTGAAGCAACACTTAACGGCTGAATAGTTGCACCAAATAAATAAGCCTCACCATTTTTAAAAATGATATAGCTATCGCTAATATTTGCTTTGCCAGCACGCATGGATTTAACTTCCCACCCCTGTAACTCTAAGCCGGCCTCAATTTCTTCTTCAATAAAATAATCGTGTCTTGCCCGTTTATTTAAGGCAATCGTATTTGATCCCACTTTTACTTTTTTCTTTGCCATAATATCTACTACTCTATTAATTTTTTAATTTTTAAAATTATTCGCATTGTACTGAAAAAGCGCCCCTACCACAACGACCACCGATTCAAATATAAAAAGGACGTTTCGCAATAATGATTTATAACAACATTGAAACAGAAGAAAGTCATTTTTTAACTTGTATCCCCTGCCTCATCATTATATAGTGAGTTCATATACTCATGCCATACCAATATAATTGATTGATTTTACGGGAAGTTATTGAATGAAAACAGATATTGAAATTGCACAAAACACCCCTGCTCGTCCAATATTAGAAGTTGCCCAAAAATTACATATTTCTTCTCAAGATTTAGAATTCTATGGCAATAACAAAGCAAAAATAAGTTACCGTTTCATTAAAGAAACTGAAAATCGTGTTAATGGTAAATTAATTCTCGTTACAGCCATGTCTCCTACTCCCATGGGAGAGGGAAAAACGACAATGTCTGTAGGTCTAGCAGATGGACTTGCTCAGCTTGGAAAATCTGTTATTGCAACACTCCGTGAACCGTCTTTAGGTCCTGTTTTTGGTATGAAAGGGGGGGCGACAGGTGGTGGCTATGCACAAGTCATTCCTATGGAAGAAATTAATCTTCATTTCACTGGTGACCTCCATGCAATCAGTGCGGCAAATAATCTTCTCGCTGCGATGTTAGATAACCATATTTTCCAAGGAAATACCTTAAATATCGATCCACGAACTATTACATGGAAACGTGTATTAGATATCAATGATCGCCAATTACGCAACATCGTTAGCGGATTAAATGGTAAAAATAACGGTGTTCCTCGCGAAGACGGCTTTAATATCACAGTTGCCAGTGAAATTATGGCAATCCTATGTTTAGCAAAAGATTTAGATGATTTAAAAAAACGTATCGGTAATATTGTCCTTGGTTATACATTCAATGGAGATGTTATTCATGCTCGTGAATTAAATTGTCAAGGTGCAGTATCTACCCTTTTAAAAGATGCCCTTAAACCAAACCTTGTTCAAACCTTAGAGGGAACCCCTGTTTTCATTCATGGTGGACCTTTTGCTAACATTGCCCATGGCTGCAATTCTGTTATGGCGACTCAACTCGCCTTAAAACTTGCAGATTATGTTGTGACTGAGGCTGGTTTTGGCGCTGATCTTGGTGCTGAAAAATTCTTAGATATCAAATGCCGTGAGGCAAATATTAAGCCTGATGCTTGCGTTGTTGTCGCCACGATCCGTGCCTTAAAATATCATGGTGGTGTAACACGAAATGAGTTAGAAAAAACGAATCTTGATGCTATCCGTGAAGGCATTAAAAACTTATCGCGTCATATCGATAACCTTACTCAAGTATATGGTTTACCAACTATCGTTACTATTAATCCATTCCCAAGCGATACCCAAGAAGAACTTGATCTGGTGCGTTCTCTATGCCAAAAAGAAGGCGTGCAAGTTATCGTCAATAAAGCATGGACGAAAGGAGGTAAAGGCGCTACTGCACTTGCAGAGGGAGTCATAAAACTTTGTGAAGAAAAATCACATTTCCAATATGCATATGCTTGCGAAGAGCCAATTATTGCAAAAATTGAAACGATTGCCCGCAGAATTTATCGCTGTCATGAAGTTATCTTTGATAAAAAAGCATTAGATAAAATTTCTAAGTATGAACAACAAGGTTTTAAAGACTTACCTATTTGTATCGCAAAAACCCCATACAGTTTTTCAAGCGATGCGACCTTACTCGGTGCACCTATAGATGCTAACCTTTATGTAAATGATGTTAATCTCTGTGCGGGTGCAGGATTCATCGTCGTACTAACGGGAAATGTACTCACTATGCCTGGGTTACCAAAAGTCCCTGCAGCTGAAAGAATTGATATTGATAATAATGGAGTAATAACTGGATTATCTTAGACCACATAAAAAATCTCGCATAAAGCGAGATTTTTTATCAGCAATTCTCTTGCATGAGAAGCGAGCGATTTATATAGCGTTGTCGTAATCCAATTACCATAAAAACAGCTGGGATTGTTACACGATATGCAGGTCCAATCACTTCCGCCATGGTGCATAGTCGTAACATCGTCCATCTGATACCACTATTCAAAAGTGTCATGGTACGATTAATAAAGGTATTATTCGCTACATCCATCATGCTACGCCCGATAAATGTTTTTAATACCGCATTTACGATTAAAATAACCAATTTATAAGAATAAATATCGCCGACACTTAGTATCTTAACGAAAAACTCCACTAAATTAGCAGATGTGACATGACATGAATATTCAATCTCACAACTTTGAGCAATAGCATCTCGTTCAGATCGCGTCATATTATCGAAAGTTTTTTCTAAAACCCGCTCTAAAAGATGATATTCAATATTTTCTGTCGATGATTTTTGATCGGAATTTACCTTAAATCGATCACAAACATTACAAAGGATTTGTTTATAGAATGCACCTGTTCCATTGCGAAATAGTGTTGCAAAAGCATTTGCACCCAAACATTGTAATTCTTCAGCAATCCGTTGCCAGTATTTAGAATAATTTTCACCATAATCGGCGACTTCGTCAGAAGTGGAAAGTGTTTCTGTTAATCGCTTATCGCCATCTTTATCATAAACAAGTACGTTATAGAGTTCCTGCAATTCCTGATTGGTAAGAAACTGTAAAAATTCCAAATCTTGATCCTCAAGATAAGACATTTTTTATCCTTTATTGTAAAAAATTATCCTGAATTGGGATAATACTAAAACAGGATAATAATCACAAGCTAAATTTTTAAGCGATTGTGATCCCCTTGAAAACTATTTACAAAGAGCGTTATCGTTCCATAATTCAAAAACTTATTGCTCGTCGCAAAGAGTTAAATCTGACGCAGCAACAAATTGCGGCTAAATTAAATAAACCGCAATCTTACATTGCTAAAATTGAAGGTTTTGAACGAAAACTTGATGTTCTGGAGTTTATAGAAATCTGTGAAGCCATCGAGCTTGATCCTTCAAGCGTCTTACATGATATTTAACGAAAAATCTCGCTTTTTAGCGAGATTTTCCTTTGCTTTTTGACGCCCCAATTTTCAAAAAATTTTATGAATTTTGAGGCGTATTATTAAGCTAAATTTATTTAATAACCTCTAAACCGCCCATGTAGCTACGTAATACTTCTGGAACAGTGATAGAACCATCTTCATTTTGATAATTTTCTAATACTGCAACTAAAGTACGTCCAACCGCTAAACCTGAACCATTCAAAGTATGTACAAGGCGTGGTTTTTTATCACCTTTCACACGGTAACGTGCTTGCATACGACGTGCTTGGAAATCCCACATATTTGAGCAAGATGAGATTTCACGATAAGTATTTTGTGCTGGAACCCAAACTTCTAAATCGTAAGTTTTGCAAGAACCAAAGCCCATATCACCAGTACAAAGTAATACTTTACGGTATGGTAAACCTAAAAGTTGTAATACTTTTTCTGCATGACCTGTTAATTCTTCCAACGCTTCCATTGATTTTTCAGGTTCTACGATTTGCACTAATTCAACTTTATCAAATTGGTGCATACGGATTAAACCACGAGTATCGCGACCATAAGAGCCTGCTTCACTACGGAAACACGGAGTATGTGCAGTCATACGGCGTGGTAAATCAGCTTGTTCTAAAATTTCACCACGTGCAAGGTTAGTCACTGGTACTTCCGCAGTTGGAATTAATGCATAAGGTTGTTCACCTTCTAATGCACGGGTATGGAATAGATCTTCACCGAATTTCGGTAATTGTCCTGTTCCATAAAGCGTTTCATGGTTAACAAGGTAAGGAACATAAGTTTCGCTATAACCGTGTTGTTCAGTATGTAAATCAAGCATAAATTGTGCGAGAGCACGGTGTAATTTAGCAATTTTACCTTTCATTACCACGAAACGAGCACCTGCAAGTTTCACACCTGCTGCGAAATCTAAACCGCCAAGATCTTCACCTAAAGTCACGTGATCTTTAATTTCAAAATCAAATGTACGTGGTTGACCCCAACGCATGATTTCTAAGTTATCATTTTCATCTTTACCAAGCGGTACTTCATCCGCTGGAAGATTTGGAATACTTAATGCGATTTTAGTAAGTTCCGCTTGAATCGCTGCTAATTTTGCTTTTGCTTCTTCTAATTTCGAGCCAAGATCATCCACTTCTTTTAATAATGGAGCAATATCTTCGCCACGCGCTTTTGCTTGTCCAATCGTTTTTGAACGTACATTACGTTCCGCTTGCAACGTTTCAGTTTCAACTTGAAGAGTTTTACGTTGCGCTTCTAATTCATTGATTTGTTCAAAGTTTAAATCAAAATTACGTTTAGTTTTTAAAAGGGCGACGACATTTGCTAAATCGTTACGCAGTAAATTTGGGTCGATCATAGAACATCCTTAATTTTTTTGTAGTATCTTCCTATTTTATCCAAAAATACCATTTATTTAAACCGTAAAAATCGTACGTTTCCTATATTTTTGTAGAAATTATCGCTAAAAATGATTCTCCCCAATTAGGCGAAGTGCTAAACTTTATACACAACAAAGGAGGACCTCTATGACTCAACCTACTCCATTCCAAATCATTCGTAATGAAATCATACATGATCCTGATAATGCTATTTTTAAAAAAGAAGGGCAAATTCCTGTATATATGGCAGATGCAAAGGCGAGGATCTTGATTATTGGGCAGGCGCCAGGAGCCGTCGCCGCAGAAAAAGGCATTCCTTTTGATGATCAAAGCGGTGATCGTTTACGTGAATGGCTAGGCGTTGATCGTGAAACTTTCTATCATTCTGGCTTGTTTGCTGTGTTACCTATGGATTTTTTCTTTAATGGGAAAGGAGAACATGGCGATCTTCCACCTCGTAAAAACTTCGCAGAAAAATGGCACCCAAAACTAATTGCGTTAATGCCTGGTATCCAACTAACTTTATTATTAGGATCATATTCCGCAAAAGCATATCTACATGGCAATTCACATTTTAAATTAACTGATGCGGTAGAAAATTTTCGTCAATATTTACCTAAATATTTTCCCCTTATTCACCCATCACCACGCAATAATATTTGGCTTGCCGAACATCCATGGTTTGGCAATGATGTCATTCCTGCTTTACGTCAGCGAGTTCAGCACATTTTAAATGGACAATAATATAAAAAGGGATCATTGGATCCCTTTATCATTGCTATTTATATCGTTTTTGATGTGATTGTGCATCTAATGCATGTAAATAATCCAATTTCTGTTTTAATTGAATCTCTAAACCTCGCTCTACAGGAAAATAGAAACGAGTATCCTTTAACGGCTCTGGAAAATAATTTTCTCCTGCGGCATAAGCATGTTCTTCATTATGTGCGTAGCGATATTCATCACCATAACCTAATTCTTTCATCAAATGTGTAGGCGCATTGCGCAAATGGATAGGCACATCATAATCTGGTGCTTCTTGCGCTAATTTTTTCGCTTCATTAAATGCCATATAAACCGCATTACTCTTAGGTGCTAACGCAAGAAATACGACAGCTTGCGCAATCGCACGTTCTCCCTCAGCAGGACCAACTCGGGTAAAACAGTCCCATGCATTAATGGCTAATTGCATTGCACGGGGATCGGCATTACCAATATCTTCTGAGGCAATCGCTAATAATCGACGTGCTACGACTAGCGGATCGCCACCAGCGGTAATAATTCTTGCGTACCAATAAAGCGCAGCATCTGGCGAAGAACCACGGATAGATTTGTGCAATGCAGAGAGAAAATCATAAAAACGATCCCCACCTTTATCAAAGCGAGCTTGTCGTTCGCCCAGCACTTCCGTCAAAAGTGTGCGGTCAATTACTTTTCCGTATTTTGTTTCATCTGCATGATCAACCAATAATTCAAGATAATTTAATGCCGCACGTGCATCCCCTGCAACATACTCGGCTAAAACATCTAATGCATCATCTTGAAAAATAAGTTTCTCATTGCCAAGCCCACGTTCTTTGTCCGCTAAGGCTTGTTGTAGCGCTTTTAATACATCTTCTTTTTGCAGAGGTTTTAAAATATAAACACGAGCGCGTGAAAGTAATGCATTATTTAATTCAAACGATGGATTTTCGGTAGTCGCTCCGATAAAAATAATCGTGCCATCTTCAATATGAGGTAAAAAGGCATCTTGTTGGCTTTTATTGAAGCGATGTACTTCATCAACAAATAAAATCGTCTGCATGCCTAGTTGACGATTTTGTTTAGCGCGCTCAATCGCTTCACGAATTTCTTTTATGCCAGACGTTACTGCTGAAATGCGTTCTACTTTGGCATTAATTTTATGGGCAATAATTTCTGCTAAGGTCGTTTTACCACACCCTGGAGTTCCCCATAAAATCATAGAATGAATATGCCCACTTTCTATCGCACGATAAAGGGGTTTTCCTTTCCCAATTATGTGCTGTTGCCCACAATATTCTGCTAACGTACGTGGTCGCATGCGAGCAGCAAGAGGTTGAAATTCATTATTTGAAAAATCTAAACTTAAGTTATCCATCTTATCGTTGATCATCCAATACTGCCCCTTCAGGCATCACAAACTTAAAGTCTTTGCTTGCCAACGGTGCATAATTTTGATGTGTTAATTGGTAAATATTTTGCTGTCCACTTTTTTCTGTTGTAGAAAAACCAAGTAATTTGCCATCTTTAGTCACGTTAAGCGTAAATTTTTTAATAATACTTTTAGGCGACTTTGGCATAAGTGTAAAAGTATCGCCCATTTGGCTCATTGTGTAACGTTGCCAAGTCGCATGATTATTATTTGTTAAAAGTACAAATGGTGTATTATCTAATAAAGAACTCTCTTTGCGCGCCGTTACTTGTTCTACAAAGGGATCATAGAACCAAATTGTTTTTCCATCACCAACAATCATATTTTCTGGCGTAGTTTTACTTTCAAGACGAAAAAGCGAAGGGCGTTTTAATTGAATCGTTCCCGTGCTTTGTTGAACCATTTCTCCATTCGCATTTTTAAGAATTTGATGATAATCCGCGCTAAGATTTTCAAGTTTAGAAAGACGCATTTGCAATGTGCTAACAACATTTGCAGATGCCATAGTTATACTACAGGCGAACGCACACGCCACGATTTTCGTAAAAATTTTTGTCATAAGCGTTTATTCCTTCAATTTTGCTTGTTGCAAACTATTCTGATATTGCTCAATATGTTGTTTTAACGTCCAAATGTGGTTTTGTAAACGTAATAATTCGGCTCTCGCCTCTTTTTCCGTCTTATACGTCAACATTTCACCATTTTTCAATTTTTCCAATACAACTTCATCATCCTGAATTTGTTGTTGTGCAGAATAGATTTTTTGTTGTAAATCGTACTCCTCATAGGCTTGGCGATAAACTTTTTGTAATTGTGGCATTTTCGCTTTATCACAAACATAATGCATAGCTTGCCCATTTATACCTAATCGGTAAAAATTATCCTCAGTACAATAATATACCAAACCTTCTGCCCGCCCCTGTTGCCAAGCAGAAATATTTGGTCTTACGCCTGTTTCAGCACAAGCTTCAGCATGTTCCACAATGCGATCTGGATATTGCCCAAGCAATCCATCTTGATAACCGATTCCTCTCCAATCTCCACTTAGGCACTGTTCCTTTGTTAAAGATTGATAAGTACATGCACTTAAAGTAAAACACATTAAAATTAAGGCACTGACTCTCATATTTACACCACAATTACATTTTTGTTAATTCTAATCATCATTTTAAATGAGTTATGACATTTCTCTCATATGACGATCAAGTTTCGCTTCATAGTACTCTATTTTTTTCTCTAGATGTTCCATTTCCGCATGTGCTTGACGAGGCGAATAATATCCTTCGTCAACCTTACGTCTGAGTCTATCCATTTTATCTTGATAACTACGTAACTTTCGTTGTTCGTGATCGATTTGACGTTGCAAACTAGACGAATGATGACTAGAACCATATTTATATCGTGAGCATACAGAATTATAACTGTATGTGCCAAAACGTTTAATATTGTCCAGTGTACAGAAATATTTTAATCCCTCACGGCGACCCTCTTCCCATTGTCGATAATTAGGTACTTTACCTACACTGCGACAATTATCTCTGTAATCATTAAACTTACTTTTACTAGCACCCATTAATCCATCTTGGTAACCAATATTTTTCCAATTATCCGAAAAACAATCCATCGTAGATAATGAACTGAAAGAACAAGCCGACAACATAAACGGAATAGCACAAAGTGCCACTTTTTTTAAATGTGATTTCATTTTTTATATTCCTAATAGTCAGTGGATCGGGCTAATACCTCTCTTTTCCCATTCTGCATAGAGGATACAATGCCTTGTTCCTCTAGTTGATCCATGATTCGTGCGGCACGGTTAAAACCAATTCTAAAACGGCGTTGTAATGCAGAAACAGAAGTTGTGCCAGTATTTACAACAAAATCCACAACTTCATCGAAAAGCTCATCAAGATCGCCCACATCTTCACGGCTACGTACAGCGCTTTCCTCTTCTTCATCTGCATAATCTAAAATGCCATCAATATAATTTGGTTTACCTCGTGCTCGCCAGTCGTTAGCAACACGTACAACTTCTTCATCGGTCATATAAGCCCCATGAACACGTGTTAATTCTAATGCATTTTTACCTGCATAAAGCATATCCCCACGACCTAATAAGGCCTCCGCACCACCTTGATCCAAGATGGTTCGAGAGTCAATTTTACTTGCCACAGAGAATGCAATTCGAGTTGGAATATTCGCCTTAATTAAGCCAGTAATAACGTCAACTGAAGGACGTTGTGTTGCTAAAATTAAGTGAATTCCAATCGCACGTGCTTTTTGTGCAAGACGTGCTATTAATTCTTCTACCTGTTTACCCACCATCATCATGAGATCCGCAAATTCATCCACGATTACTACGATATATGGTAATTTTTCTAATGGTGGTGGCATTTTATCCATAGTATCACCTGGTTTCCAAAGTGGATTCGGAATCGGCATACCGAGTTTTTCATATTTTTCAATTTGCTCATTGTAGCCTTCGATATTACGAACGCTAAGTGCTGCTAATAATTGATAACGGCGTTCCATCTCATCTACACACCAACGTAATGCATTAGACGCTTTTTTCATATCCGTCACAACTTCTGTCAATAGATGCGGAATACCGTTATACACGGAAAGTTCTACCACTTTAGGATCGATCATGATGAATTTCACATCTTCAGGTTTGACCCTGAAGAGTAAACTTAAAATCATCGTATTCACCCCAACCGATTTACCTGAACCTGTCGCCCCTGCAACCAGTAAATGTGGCATAGAGGCAAGATCAACCACGACAGGTTCACCGCTAATATCTTTACCTAACGCCATAGAGAGTGGTGATTTTGCATCACGAAACTCATCACTATCTAAAACATCACGCAAAAATACGGTTTGTCGTTCTGCATTTGGCGTTTCAATCCCAACATAAGGTTTTCCTGGGATAACTTCCGCAACACGAATTGCAGGGAACAACAAGGCACGTGCTAAATCACTTTCAATATTTGTAATTTTTGATGCTTTCACACCTGGCTGTAATGCTAATTCATAGCGAGTAACCACAGGTCCAACAAGCACTTCTTCAACTGTTGCTTTTACACCGAAATCTTTTAATAAATGCTCAATACGTGCTGAAGTTTGTTGTAATGAAGCCTCAGTAATATTTTGTGTCGCACTTGGATGTTTATCTAATAAATCGATTGTCGGTAATGGCGTAGTCGGTTTTTCTAATACTTCCATACGTTTTTGTAATGCAGGGTGAATAAGACTATCGCCATAAACTTGATATTGAGGAATATTAGACACATCCTCAGTTTCTACTTCTTCAATAGCTGGCTGAACAACCTGTGCCTCACGTGGTGCGTAAGCATTTTGCGCTGGTTGAGTAACCTGCGTTTCACGTGGAACGTAAGCGTTTTGTGCTGGTTGAGCGACCTGCATTTCACGAGGTGCGTAAGCATTTTGTGCTGGTTGAGCGACCTGCGTTTCACGTGGTGCGTACGCATTTTGTGCTGGTTGAGCGAGCTGCGTTTCACGTGGTGCGTAAGCGTTTTGCGCTGGTTGAGTAACCTGCGTTTCACGGGGTACGTAAGCATTTTGTGCTGGTTGAGTAACCTGCGTTTCACGTGGTGCGTAAGCGTTTTGTGCTGGTTGAGCGACCTGCGTTTCACGTGGTGCGTAAGCGTTTTGTGCTGGTTGAGTAACCTGCGTTTCACGTGGCGCATAAGCATTTTGTGCTGGTTGAGTAACCTGCGTTTCACGTGGCGCATAAGCATTTTGTGCTGATTGAGTGACCTGGGTTTCACGTGGAACGTACGCATTTTGTGCTGGTTGAGTAACCTGCGTTTCACGTGGCGCATAAGCGTTTTGTGCTGGTTGAGTAACCTGCGTTTCACGTGGTGCGTAAGCGTTTTGCGCTGGTTGAGTAACCTGCATTTCACGGGGTGGGTAAGCATTTTGTGCTTGTGCTTGTGCTTGTGCTTGTGCTTGTGCTTGTGCTTGTGCTTGTGCAAAAGCATTTTGGCGTTGCGCTAATTCTGCTGCAATACTTGCAGGCGGTGTCACTCGGTGTATTTCTGAAGTTCCACTATCATTTTGATGATTATTTAAAATGGTATGTGTAGTGTTTTCTGAAATACTGCTTCCTGTTTCAACGGCAGTTTCATCATCAACAATTTGTGTTACTGGTTGATGCTCTACTTGCGTTGATTGCGAAGAAGAATGAGATTCCTGTTCTACCTCACTAACCAATGCGGCTACTTCAGGAATATCATTTAATTGGATATGAAGTGGGCTTGTCGATGGACTAGGCACAAATTCTGGTACCATTTCCTCCACTTTCGGCGAAACATTCATCGGCGCAGTAGCTGGTGCTGGAACTGCGTTCTCTGTACGAGTGCTATGCATTGATGATGCACTCTCTTCTGCGGTATTTTCAATTTTTTCATCAGTATCTTCAGCAACCTGATTTTGATTTGGTAATCGCCCAAATTTCGCAAGAACACGTTGCGCCTGAACGCGTTGACGCATTGCAATTTGTGCTTTCAATGCTTCTGCTGACATTGTTGCTGTGTTAAATTGTCGAGTCCTTGGCGGATTAATCGGATTTTCCTTTTGTGCCATTTTTACAACAGGAATTTCTTGCATTTCCCCTTCAACTACTTTTTTCGGCATAACTTCATCACTGATTTTCACATCAACAGGTTGCCCAATTTCGGCTAAATCGATCGGTGGAATTTCCTGAGTTTCGGTTGGCTCAATCATGGAAGTCGGTTGAGTTTCAACATTTGATTCAAGTACATCATCAGCGTCTTTTTGCGAAACTGCATCAGCAGTATCCGCTTGTAAAAGATCATTTATTTCGTCGCCAATTACTGTCGCTTTAGAAAAACTTTCTTGCTGTAAATGTGGGGTCACATTATCCGATACTTCATCAGATTTACTAAAAGTATTACTTTCCTCACTTTGTGCATGATTTTCTTCATGAGGAGCTAAACCACGAATTTTCGGCATAGAATGCGTAACGGGTTCAGGAATAAAATCAGTATGATTATGCGTAACCGCATGATCTTCCGTACGTTCTAATGCTGTTTTAACCTCATCCGTATCATGAATTGCATAATTTTCAGCGAAAATTGGGGCGTCATCATTCTGCTCAAGTGATACAGATTCTTCAGGCTCATTTTCCTCATCATCTTCTATATCTTCTTGCGGTTTCATCAATGCCCAACGATAAACTTTATGTGCAATTTGGCAGAACTCTAAGCCTTTGCAAAGTATAAATCCCCCAACAAGGGCGACTACGATAACTAAAAAGAAAAGCACATCATTAAGCCCGTATTTGAAAGCCTCTGCTTTAAGCCATTCCCCAAGCACACCGCCAGAAGTATAAAAATCAGAAAAATTTGAAGAAACGGGGGTAAAGGTCGCTAGACTAGTAAATCCGCAAAGTAAAAGAATAATTCCGCCTAACCAGCGAAAAGGAACCCAAATAGAGGTTGGCGCTGATTTAGCATAAATCAGCCATAATATAGGTGCGGCACAAAAAATAAATGGAATTAAATTTGCAAGCTGCCCAAAAAAAGTGAAAGACACATCTGTTAATAACGCCCCTAAACTCCCTGTAACATTTTGAACTTGATCATTCAAATTCGCTGTCGAATATCCCATGTCAAATGGATGATAACTCGTCCATGCAACAAAAAGATATAAACCAAAACCGACTAGACACCAAGCCAGAAGGCGTAAAAAAAAGAAAAATGGTGTGACTTTCACTTTCATACTAATAAACTTAAATTGATAGATTGATTTTACTTATTATTTTGCTTGTTACGCTCACCGTAGCGTTTAACTGCTTTACGAATACGTCCCGTTTTCACACGGCGTTTCGTTTGGGTTTGATCAAGTTTACTCTGCGTTTCTGGCGGTAACCCAACCAATTCACGAAGATAATTAACTTGTTTTAATGGCATCTCTTCCCAACCGCCACGAGGTAATGATTTCATTAGTTCAATATTACCATAGCGAACACGAATAAGACGGCTAACTTGAATATCTTGTGACTCCCATAAGCGGCGTACTTCACGATTACGGCCTTCCATAAGCGTAACGTTAAACCATTGGTTCATCCCTTGTCCACCAGCGGCTTTGATACTGGTAAAGTTTGCCATGCCGTCTTCAAGTTGTACGCCTCGACGTAAACGTCCGATCATTGCATCATCCACCTGTCCAAAAACACGTACCGCATATTCACGTTCTACTTCATGGCTTGGGTGCATCAAGCGATTCGCTAGTTCACCATCCGTTGTAAAAAGCAATAATCCAGAAGTATTGATATCCAAGCGCCCTACTGCGATCCAACGAGATCCAGTTAAACGTGGTAATCGATCAAAAACGGTTGCTCGTCCTTGTGGATCAACTCGTGTACAAAGCTCACCTTCTGGTTTGTAATACATTAAAACACGACACATTTCTTTTTGAGCGTGAGTAAGATTAACGACTTCACCATTAATCCGAATTTTTACACCTGAATGAACATCAACACGATCACCAAGTTTAGCCATTTTTCCATCAACACTTACGAGCCCTTTTTCAATCATCGCTTCAATTTCACGACGTGACCCTTTGCCAGCTCGAGCTAAAACTTTTTGTAATTTTTCACCTTCAACCGTATTCGTCATACTCGAGCGTGAACTCGTTCGCATTACTTTTGGAGTACGTTTTGGCATTTTTTTTTGCATTTTCATAATATTCCTTGTCGCTTTCACAAGCGTCGTTATTGGTAAAAATTATTATTCAAACGGTGCGGTATCCCCTCGTCCTACTCGTAAAATACGAATATCATCATCCGTTAAATCTACAACAGTAGTTGGTGTTGGTTCCAAAACACCACCATGAATAATCAAATCTACCTGTTTTTCTAAGCAATCCCGAATTTCTTCTGGATCGGTTTGCGTGATATTTTCTTCATTCGGCAACATTAACGAACAAGACAAAAGAGGCTCTTGTAAGGCGTTAAGCAATGCCAATGCAATATTGTTGTCAGGTACTCGAATACCTATCGTTTTACGTTTGCTGACCATTAATCGTCTTGGTAATTCTTTGGTTGCAGGCAAAATAAAGGTATAAGCCCCTGGTGTATTATTTTTTAATAATCGATAACATTGGTTATCAACTTTTGCATACTGTGAAATTTCGGAGAGATCTTCGCATAACAAGGTAAAATTATGATCCTCCGCCAATTGACGAATTTGAACTATCCGATCTACACCTTGTTTATTATTAATTAAACAACCTAACGCATAACCTGAATCGGTTGGATATACAATTACGCCACCTTTTTTCAAAATCTCAACAGCTTGCCCAATTAAGCGAGCTTGGGGATTAGTTGGATGAATGTAAAAAAACTGACTCATCATGACACCTATTTATTGATGTTTTAATATTTCCAATAATCTTTCAGGTGGCACATACCCACCAATTGTCTGACCATTGCTCATGACGATTGTTGGTGTACCTTGCACACCAAATTGAATGCCAAGATCGTATTGTTTTTTCACAATATCTGGTATCAACATTTTTTCAGGGTAGGTATTATTATTTTCTGCTTGTGTTAAGGCGTATGCAGGATCTTTAGCTCGCCAAATTGCTTCCATTTGTTGGGCTGTCATAGAATCTAGACCATTACGAGGGAAAGCGAGGTAACGCACTGTAATACCAAGATCATTATATGCTTTTGTTTGTTCAAACATCTTGTGACAGAAATGGCAACTGATATCTAAAAAGACATTAATGACATATTTTTGATGTGCTGCAGGAAATACAACCATTTCTTTTGAGAAACTGTTTAATTTTGACATCAAGGCCTGATTGGTTAAATCTACAATACCTTTGGATCCTATTTTATACATTTTGCCTTCAAGTAAATATTTACCATCTTGACTGATGTAAAAGACTCCCATATCGGTCATTGCGGTTTTTAATCCTGGGACTGGTGATGCACTGATTTCAGCATTTGTTAACCCTAATCTTTGCAACTCTTGCTGTAAAGGTTGATCCGATGCAAAACTCACACTAGAAAGTGTCATCAATGTACAGAGTGTAAGAAGTTTTTTCATGAATGAGAATCCTCTTTAGATAAAAATACAAAAGATGTACAAACATCTCAGCATTCTAGCATAAGCCGATATCACAAATGAATAAAAAGCTAATTTTTCAAGAATTTTTTATTAAGAAATAAATAAACAATATTTAAAAATGAATGGAAATATAAAATAAAGGACTGTAAAAAGGTGGAAAAATAAAAGCAGTGAAATTTCACTGCTTTTATAAGAGATTATTGATTTTTTGTTACGTAATCAATTGCAGATTGAACTGTAGTGATTTTTTCTGCGTCTTCATCTGGAATTTCAATATCAAATTCTTCTTCTAACGCCATCACTAATTCAACAGTGTCTAAAGAGTCAGCACCTAAATCTTCAATGAATGAAGCTTCTGGTTTAACGTCTTCTTCTTTAACACCTAATTGTTCAACAACAATTTTTTTCACGCGATCTTCAATGCTCATTTGTAATTTCCTATATGGTTAGCGATTAAGATAAAAAGATTGAACAATAGTTTATTTATTTTTGCTAAAGTTGCAAGTAGTTTTTCAGGAAAGCGTCCCCAATGAGGGCATTATTTTAACATATTTTGTATTTTTATTAATCTATTTTTAGTAAAAAAATAGTCTTCATTAACTGGTAAGATCTCTCGCCATAACAAACGCATCTTCTCGCCCGCCATCAGGAAGTGGGTAATAGTTTTTACGTTTCCCTTTTTCTTCAAACTGTAACTTTTTATATAAATGGATCGCTTTTTCATTAGTTACTCTCACTTCTAACCAAACTGTCACAATCCCTTCATCCTTAAGGCGTTTCAGTAACGCATTTAATAAGAAAGTACCATTTCCATGCTGTTGTGCCACAGGGTCAATAGCAATATTTAATAAGGTTGCCTCATCCAAAACTTTTTGACAAATCGCAAAACCTACAGGGTTTTCATCATCTTTTAACAATAAATTACAATAATTTTTTCCTTGGCTATTTTTAAGAATACCAAGGCTCCAAGGAACAAGGTGCGCTTTCTCCTCTATTGAGAAAATTTGCTCCATATCTTCCTCTTTTAATTCTCTAATTTCTAACATAACGTCCCTTGTTGTATTTGTTGCCATAATTGTTTTTTGGCAGAAGCTGTTTTAAGTAATTGTTCAAAGTTAGGTGTTTGCCAAATAATGCAATCTGAAAAGGCTTTTTGTATAGCAGTAATATTTTCTTGATTTGCACCTAAAAACCAAAAAATAACAGAATGCGATAAGTTTAAATTCGTCGTTAAATCAAAACTTAAACATAAGCAATTTTGACTCGGCATATCCAATACGCATAAAACATCTTGTATAAATTGTTCCGCTTTATCCAATGTTTTCTCAGCCACCAGCACTAGTTGTACATTCTCAGCAATAGGCATGTTAGCGATTCCACGCAATGTATTGGGATGAACCAATTCCCATTGTGGGATCCCCATTTGATAAAGCATTTTATCGCGTCGTGATGGCTTTGGCATGTTCTCTCTCAACATAAAATTATTTTTCACTTTATTATGGCTTGCATTGTAAAGATTTCTTGCTTTTTCCTCAAATTTAAATAACGCTCTCTCCTCTTACATTGCTTTTCCTTATAATCTCCGTACAATACCGTCAACTTTAAATTATGCTTTAACAATAGGTTTGATAATGAATATTTCCCCTGAAAGCCAAGTACTAGAACGCCACTTAGATCTATTAAATCAAGGTTCGGTACTTTTTGCAGGTAATGTCACTGATAATTTCCCACAACAATTAAAATCACAAAAAATCCCAACACATGTTTGGTCATGGTATTTTGACTATGCCAAAGATTTCAGCGAAGAAGCCTGTACTTTTGGAAGTAACTGTTATCAGCAGGCAGATTTAATTCTCTTTTATTGGACAAAAAATAAGCTAGAAAATCAATTCCAACTCTTACAACTTCTTTCCAAAGCTCCTATCGGTCAAAAAGTACTGATTATCGGTGAAAATCGCTCTGGCGTGCGTTCTGCTGAAAAACTACTTGCACCTTATGGAGAGATTGCCAAAATTGACTCAGCGCGCCGTTGTTCTCTGTATCATTTTGAATTAACAGAAAAAGTAAACTTCAATTTTGATGAATTCTGGAAAACAACCGAATTTATACCACACTTTAACGTAGCAAGTTTGCCTGGCGTATTTAGTGCCAATGTCCTTGATGAAGGAACCAAACTCCTCCTATCAACCTTAGATAATCGCCATTTCTTTGGGGATATTCTCGATCTTGGATGTGGTGCAGGGGTAATTGGTACCTATATCAAACAAAAATTCCCTAATATTCATCTCGTCATGAGCGATATTCATGCCATGGCACTTGAAAGTAGCCGCCGCACTTTACTCATCAATAATTTAATGGGCGATGTCATCGCAAGTGACGTTTTTTCCCACATTGAAGGAAAATTCGATGTCATTCTCTCAAACCCGCCTTTCCACGATGGGCTTGATACCGCTTACCGTGCAGTAACAGCACTTATTACGCAAGCAAAATGGCATTTAAAAGAAGGCGGAGAATTGCGTATTGTGGCAAATCGCCATTTACCTTACCCTGATCTACTCGACCAGCATTTTGGTAGCCATGAAGTGCTTGCCAAAAATAATAAATTTGTAGTGTATTCGGTGCATAATTAATGCAATATCACGCCCCAATTTTCGTAAAAAATTATACGAAAATCGGGGCGTGACTAAATTTCCTAATGCGAAATGGGCACGGATAGATTATAATTTAGCACTGTTTTTACAACTTTTACGACTTTTTACAGGAACATAACGATGTTAATGGAAAAAATTGGCGATTCGGCGAATAGCCTCGCTTCTCGAATTCTCCTCGGTTTTATTGCGGTTACTTTCGTCTTAAGTGGTGTTGCGGGATACGTATTCTCACGTACGGATACCTATGCGGTCAAAGTAAATGGTCAAGAAATTTCTCAACAAAGTTTCCAGCAACGCTTCAATAATGCATATCAAGAAATTAGCCAACGTCTTGGCAATCAATTTGCTGCGGTTGCAGACTCACCTGATTTTAATAAAAATTTACGTAACAACGTACTAAACCAATTAATTGATCAAACTTTACTTAATCAATACGCTGATCAGTTAAAACTTGGTATCAGTAAACGTCAAATTGAAACAGCTATCGTTATGAATCCAGAATTTAAACAAGATGGTAAATTTAATAACGATCTTTATCTTCAAGTCTTAAAAATTAATGGTTTAACCCCTGATTACTACGCACATATCGTGTATAACAATCTTCTATTAGGGCAATTACAAAACGGGATTCTTGGTTCTAACTTCGTTGTTCCTGCTTTAGCAGATACCCTTGCGAAAAACTTCTATCAAACCCGTCAAATTCGTGTAGCAAACATCTCAACTGACGCAATTATGAATAAAATGCCAGTTACAGATGCTGAAATCAAAGCGTATTATGATGCACACCAAGCCGAATTTACTGTACCAGAACAAGTAAAAGTACAATATATTGATTTAACACACCAAGATGTCGCGAAAAATATCAATGTAACCGATGTTCAGGTTGCACAATATTATCAAGATAATCTTGCACAATATACCCAACAACGTGTTGCTCATATCCAAGTACCAACCAAAGAAGAAGCAGATAAAATTTATCAAGAACTACTAAATGGTGCAGACTTTGCTACTCTCGCAAAAGAATATTCTAAAGACACTCTTTCTGCGAAAAATGGTGGTGATTTAAGTTGGATCACTCCAGGAATGATGCCGAAAGCATTTGAAGATGCTGCAATTCAATTAAAAGCAGGACAATTCTCTTTACCAGTTAAAGTGGATAACGCCTACCACATCATCAAAGTTGAAGAAGAAAAAGTTCAACCACTTTCTGATGTAAAAGATGAAATTGCAACAAAACTTCGTAACGAATTGGCACTTAATGCTTTCTATAGTACAGAGAAAAAATTAAGTGATACCGCATTCGGCACAACAGACAATCTTGATAGCGTAGGCAAAGAATTGAACTTACCCGTTCATGAAACTACCCTATTCTCTCGTCAAGACGTACCTGCAGCCTTAAATTACGGTAGTGTTGTAACCGCATTATTTAACTCAGACATCACGCAAGGTGGCATGAATTCTGAAGCAATCAGTGTTGGCGATCAACATTCTATTGTTGTACGTGTGCTTCAACACAAAGCAGCGGGCGTTCGTACTCTTGATGAAGCAAAAGCAGACATTACGCATTTAATTCAGCAACAAAAAGCGCAAGCAATTGCATTCCAAAATGCAGAAAAAATTGCCACTGACTTGAATGCCAATAAACCAATGCCTGCGGATGTACAATTTGGTAAAGATGAAACTCTTTCATTCAGCAATACAAGCCAACCTGATTTAACGCAAGCTGTTTTCGCTCTGCCAAAATCAGATAAACCAATGTATTACGCTGTGAAAATGCCAGCGGGCGAAGTGAAACTTGTCGAACTTGAAAAAGTAACCGATCCAGCACTTACCCCTGAACAACAAAAAGCCTTTACCCAACAAGTGCAACAAGCCAAATTAATGGCACTCAACACTTTACTCGTAAAAGCATTACGCGAACATGCTGAAATCAAAGTCAACAAAGACTTCATGCAAGCAGAATAAACGTAAAATAAAAACAACATAACAAAAAAGCGATCGGAAGATCGCTTTTTTTATATCAATTTTATTAATCAATCAGTTTTGAAACAGTATTTTTAATACGCTCAAAATAACTCAACTCTCGAATCGTGATTTCTACCTCATGATGACATTGCGAACATTCCTTAGAGGAAAAAATCACATCTCCCCGTGCTATACACGCTTTCTCAAACCCACAATTCGGGCAAACCATCACATAGTGCTTATTCGGCGGTAAGGGGATCATTTGGGGCTCCTTAAGTTAAAATCAATAATGTCCAACCACTACAATTTATTACAAATTTCTAAATTAATCGCAATAAATTCTTCCCATGTATAATCTTTTGCAAAGTGTGTTTTATACATATCCTCGACCCTACAGATAAGAGGGCGGTTTTGATAAATCTTACACAATTTCGTTTCTTCATCAAAGTGCCGACACGTCCCATCACCACGATCTAAATAGGCAGTTAATTCACTTTTGCTGACATAGTGGCAATACTATATTATATTCAGAAATCAATATTTATAAGAACTATTAATCTATATTTTCTAACCAATTTCGAGTACTATCCATATTCCCTAATTCAAATGGGAGCTGGATATTCCGCCGTTTGCATTCTTCCGCAAGAATATGAGATTTTTCAAATTCTGTATCTGCTTTACTGAGACTATCCATAAATATTTGTAATTGCTCTATATCCATATTAAATTTCAGTTTTGTGAGTTCTATTAAGTAGCGATCTAACTCTGTATTTATTCGCTGTATTTCTTTCACTTGTAACTCATAGGGACTTTGAAATTTTGCGAGAAACTCCCAAATTTTTCGGGTAATATCACTATTACTAATGTAATATCCGAATGCCAGTGTCATCAAACCAGTAACCAAAGTACCAATAAAGGCAGCAAAAGCATCCCCAAATGGAAAAGTAAAAATAGGCGCTAAATAGGCTGTAATAAGGGAACCTGTAACGACAGCAATAGCCCCCGCTAACATATTTAAACAAGCTAAAAATATTTCCTTTGCACTTAAATTATCAGGATTAAAAAAGATAAGTTTTATAACGCCTACCACTGTATTCCACATTTCTCGGCAAATTTTAGCGATCATTTTCTCAGTAGTAAGGAAAATATTCAGAAGTGTCGTCGTTATACTTGAAAAAACTCCACTTATTAAGCCATCTTTAAAATTGGCTAATAAGTCCGAAAAACGTGATTTTATACGATCCCAAATATTGGATAACGTCAAACCAACATCTCTTAAAAATTCACCAATATAGAAATTTTCTTTATGTTTTTTAGAAATAACAGGAATTTGTTCTTTCAATTCGAACCAGGTTTCCGCCATAACTAATCCCAATGCCTGACGCAGACCAAGTGCTATACCTTGTCTAGCAGCAGCTACTGTAGTTTGTTTAAAAAATTTACTGCTTGAGTAATAAGCTACATTAATCTTATATTGCTGTGCATTACGTGCTTTTTGATCAGCTTTTCGCATTTTATCAATATCACATCTTTCTAGGTTTTCTAAATGCTCTTTATCTTTACGAATGGCATCTTTGACCTTTTGTTTTTGGTAGCGTTCTTGGGGTGTACTTTCAGGCATATTTTTCAACTTATCCTGATTTTTCTGGATAGCTACTCGTTTATTTGCTTTCATTTCTGGCAATTTTTCAATGAACTCTGCCATTGTTAAATTGCTTTTTTTATTATTAACATAAGATTGAGTAAAAACGAGATTTTCCTTCATTACTGATAATTCTATTGGGCTAACTTCGGCTAAATAAGCCCCTGCATCATTATGAAGTTCCGACGTAGAGACCACATGATCCAGTTGCTGATCTTTACCTAAATTTTTTCCACTTTGATAACCATCCACATGTTCAGTATATTTTCTTTCCGTACTTTGATGTGCCACTTTCTTAAATTCAGGATCATTGTGGTATCGATCTACTTTATAACTCGTTCCATCTGCTAATATTTTTGTTTCCTTATAATCTGGTCGATTTTCAAAACGCTGTTTTTCCTGTTCAGTTGCGTAAATACCAGCTCTTACATTATGAATTGTGTCAACATCTCCACCTTTTTTATCTTCAAATAGTAAAAAATCTAGCCCAAAACTCGTCGCAAGTGATTGCACAACAGTACGTTCTAATTCTTTAGAAAAGTCTAGTTTTTGATTCATAAGTCATCCTGCATCCCATAAATACAAAATAATTTATATAAGCTATTGTACACTAATATATTTTTATATATTAATTATTTATAAATTTCTTTCTATAATTATCATTTATTATATATAATCCATCCTTGTCAGTAATTAATTTTTCTTCCTTATTCTCTATTACAAAAATAGGAGTAGTAAACATGGATACTAATAAATCGACCATTGCTCTACCATTACCAACCAATTCAATTTTTGAGTTTTCTAAATTCTTTCTTTCATCCTTATTCATTTCATTTATTTCACGTAAAATTGATACATATTTTTTAAACTCCGTATACTGACAAATCAAGATACTCACCACTTGTACTAGATATAAATTAATTTCATATAATTTTTTAAAAATACTATCACATTTTTCTATTGCTTTTTTTACATCTTTAATATAGTTTCCTACATTCTTTCTCTCTTCTTCTTTATATTTAGAATAAGATAATAAAGCCCCTATAACACCACCCCATAAAGCTCCTTTAAAAACTTTCCAAACTGGTGATGGAATAATTACTTTGCATAAAGGAATATCAACTATATCTATATTAATATTTGAAGATAAATCAGTATACTCTAATTGGTCTAATAAATTGGCTGCTAGCTTACTAAATTCGCATATTTTAGATTCTGTTTTTGATTTTAATTTGTGAAAAATTCTATAAATTACAGTAATATTATTATTCGTTTTATTTATTACTTCATCTAGTCCTGTTTTAATTTGCTGATATTTTCTCTTTTCCTGTTCTATTATTTGTTCTGAAGATAAAACATCACGAGAAATTTCAATCGTAATTAATCTATTATTGTAATGGGATAGAGACGAACACGTTTCATCATTTTGGATATAAAAAATAAACTCTCTCACAAACCTCTGTAATTTTCGTGAACTTTGTGGGTTCTTTTCAATTACTTTACTATCTAGATGATTTTCTATGTTTTCAAAAAATTCTAGTGCTCTCTCTAATCTATGCAATTTATAAGGTGATTCTAATTCAAACATCATAAATACTCTCTCTTATAGCCTGGTTCGTGCAAAATTGTACAAAAAAAAAACGATTTCACAATTTTAGTTTTTGTTTTATTGAGCTAGATCATGGTGATTTTTTTGACAAATTTTATAGGTTGGGAAAAATTTTCTCGTCTTTTTTTTCAATTTGTGATATAAAGCGCAGTGTTATTTTGAATGGTTCAGAATAACTTTTTTTTAACTCTAAAACACACGCATACCGAGCGGGTAAAACGGGGTGCCAAACGGTCGTTTTACTTGGTATGTGGAGGCTAAACCCAAACTTTAAAAAGGAAAAAATCATGGCACAAGTTACTATGCGTGAAATGCTTCAAGCTGGTGTTCACTTCGGTCACCAAACTCGTTACTGGAATCCAAAAATGAAACCGTTCATCTTTGGTGCTCGCAACGGTGTTCATATCATCAACCTTGAAAAAACTGTTCCAATGTTCAATGAAGCATTAGCAGAATTAACTCGCATTTCAGCAAACGGCGGTAAAATTTTATTCGTTGGTACTAAACGTGCAGCATCTGAAGCTGTAGAAAAAGCAGCTAAAGAATGTGGTCAATTCTACGTAAATCACCGTTGGTTAGGTGGTATGTTGACTAACTGGAAAACTGTTCGTCAATCAATCAAACGTTTAAAAGAACTTGAAGCTCAAGCACTTGACGGTACGTTCGACAAATTAACCAAAAAAGAAGCGTTAATGCGTACTCGTGAAATGGAAAAACTAGAAATGAGCCTTGGCGGTATCAAAGATATGGCTGGCATCCCTGATGTAATTTTTGTAATCGGTGCTGACTACGAACATATCGCTATCAAAGAAGCAAACAATCTAGGAATTACTGTATTCGCAGTTGTGGATACTAACGCAAGTCCAGATGGCGTTGACTACATCATCCCAGGAAACGATGATGCAACTCGCGCAATCAACCTTTATGTAGATTTCGCAGCTAAAGCTGTGAATGAAGGTCGTCAAAACGATGAAACAGTAACTGAAGAATTAGTTGCTGATATCGTTAAAGACGCAGAATAATAAATTGTGGGGGCAACCCCACTTTTTATAGAGTCGTCATATAACTTTAAAGTTATTATTGATTATTGATGTAAATTTATCACCCCCATTTGGAGTTGGTATAACCTATCATTATAACGAGGGATGATATTAAATTATAAATAAGGAAATTAAAATGACATCAAAATTTAATCTACACCCACAAATCAACAACGGTTTTACTGCAACTAACCCAGAATTTACTGGCGGTACTTTACACTGTAAATGTCAAGAAAACCCAGTTGTTGTGAAATTATCTTCACAAACAGCACACAACCACGCTTGTGGGTGTTCAAAATGTTGGAAACCTGAAGGAGCATTGTTTTCACAAATCGCTGTTGTGCCAAGTGACAAACTTAGCGTAGAAGCGAACGAAGATAAACTTTATGTTGTAGACTCTAGCGCTGTTATTAAGCGTCATGCCTGCAAAGAATGCGGTGTTCATATGTATGGTCGTATCGAAGATACAAACCATCCTTTCTATGGTTTAGAT
Organism: Actinobacillus delphinicola; assembly: GCF_900638385.1. Taxonomy (NCBI): domain Bacteria; kingdom Pseudomonadati; phylum Pseudomonadota; class Gammaproteobacteria; order Pasteurellales; family Pasteurellaceae; genus Actinobacillus; species Actinobacillus delphinicola. The sequence goes on from NZ_LR134510.1 coordinate 283,817, forward strand.
TTCGTTCACACTGAACTTTCTGACGAAAAAGGTTGGACTGCACCATCATTCGCAGCTTTCGTATCTTCTATCATTGAAGCTGGTACGAACCCTGAAGATATGACCGCAATTCGCGCTCAATTTGAAGAGCTAGGCTTACCGACTTACGATTGCTTATCTCCAGTACTTATGGACGCTATCGCTTTCCATATCTACAAGAGCAAGCACAATAAATAATTAATTTAATTATTCATTAATTAAAAGGAAAGATACCATGGCTGAAATTACAGCACAATTAGTAAAAGAACTGCGTGAACGTACTGGCGCAGGTATGATGGAATGCAAAAAAGCATTAGTTGAAGCAAATGGTGATATCGAACTTGCTATCGACAACATGCGTAAATCAGGTCAAGCAAAAGCAGCTAAAAAAGCTGGTCGTGTTGCTGCTGAAGGCGTTATCATCGTTCGTATCGCTAAAGATCACGGTGTGATGATTGAAATGAACTGCGAAACTGACTTCGTAGCTAAAGACGCAGGTTTCTTAGGCTTAGCGAATGAAGTTGCTGATTACGCATTAGCTCATGAAGGTATCAGCATCGAAGATCTTCAAAAAGAATTTGAAGAAAAACGTGCGGCATTAGTTGCTAAAATCGGTGAAAACATGACTATCCGTCGTGTTAAATTCTTAAAAGGTGACGAACTAGGTTCTTACTTACACGGTGCTAAAATCGGTGTTTTAGTTGCTGGTAAAAATGCAAACGAAGAATTATTGAAAAAAGTTGCTATGCACATCGCTGCAAGCCGCCCAGACTTCGTTCGCCCTGAAGATGTTCCAGCAGACGTTGTTGCACACGAACGTAAAATCCAAATTGAAATCGCAATGCAATCTGGTAAACCACAAGAAATCGCTGAAAAAATGGTTGAAGGTCGCATGAAGAAATTCACTGGCGAAGTATCTTTAACAGGTCAACCATTCGTTATGGATCCATCAATCACTGTTGGTGAATTCTTAAAACAAAATGGTGCTGACGTTGTTGACTTCGTACGTTTAGAAGTAGGTGAAGGTATCGAAAAAGAAGAAACTGATTTCGCTGCAGAAGTTGCTGCAATGACTAAATAATTTCTTCTTAGTTAGAAAAAAGCAGATCCTAGGATCTGCTTTTTTTATTTATTGAGGTTTTTTATGGCAATGAAAATTCATAAAACAAATGCGATGCGCATGCTAGATCGTGCAAAAGTGGAGTATAAAATCCACGAATATCCAACTGATGGTTCTATCGCAGCAACAGATGTAGCAAGGCTTTTAGATGAGCCAACAGAACGTGTATTCAAAACATTAGTCACAACGGATAATAACAAAAACTTCTTTGTATTTTGTGTTCCAAGTGAGGAAGAACTGGATTTGAAAGCAGCTGCACGCACGGCGGGAGTGAAAAAAATTGAGATGCTTAAACAAAAAGATCTCTTCCCTCTAACTGGTTATGTCCATGGCGGTTGCTCTCCTGTTGGCATGAAAAAACAATTCCCAACTTTTATCCATGAAACAGCAAAAGATTGGGAAAGTATTTATGTATCAGGTGGCAAAATTGGATTACAAATAGAAATCAATCCATTAGACTTAGAAAAACTTATCAATGCAAAATTTGCATCTTTCATTAAAGCCCATAATGAATAAAATTTTTGACGAAAATCACGCCCTGATTTTCGTCAATTTTTTTGTAAAAATTTTTCTTTAATTTCAACAATAAACTGATCTACTTGTTGCCAATCCGTATATTCAACTTCTTTAGATGTATCAGTTTCCCCACCCGTCAATTTCATGATTAACTTAATCATGTAGCGATCAATAAGTTTATAACGTGGGTAACGCAACGCCCCTGCAAATACTGCTTTTAATTTAGGCTGCCAAATAGGCGCAATACCTGCTAAATATTTTCTCATGTATGGATTAGTTTCAGGAGTTCTCTTATCTGCTTTGCGTGCTGTTAAATTTACACCAAAGAAGGCGGTTTCTTTATAACTCAGAATTGCACGATGTCCTTTTATAAAACGGAACAAACTTGGATGGAAGTGCCCATAGCGTATCGGTGCGCCGATAATAACGACATCAAAATCAGCCAAAGAACCTCGAAATTCATTCATATTTTCAACTTGGCACGGTGCTAAATGCTCAGCAAGATAGTAGGCAATTTTTTGTGTCTGACCATCTTGGGTTGAGTACAAAATTAAAATTTTCATTTCCCACTAATTCTCTAAAAAAGATAACGTAAATTTAATTAAAATTATAACAATATGGCGTGTATTATGGACTAAAAATTGTTACCATTCCAATGTTATTTTTTTATTCTAAATAAAGGATATAATACTCACTTAATATTATATTTTCTTAGGATAAAGTTTTAATGAACAAGCACACTAAAAATAATTCACCGCAACCCTCTATTGTCATGGCAATTCCCGTTGGATTATTTGGAAGCGTTATGGGATTAACAGGGCTTACACTGGCATACCGTCAATTTGCTCAGCAATACGCTTTTTTTAATCATATTGCGACTGGATTAAGCATATTTACGCTTTTTGTATTTACTGTACTGACCTGCCTTTTTGTTTTAAAGTGGATCTTCTTTTTTGAGCAAGCTAAAGCAGAATTTCAAGATCCTATGACAAAAAGCTTTTTTGCTACGATTACTATTTCACTATTATTGTTACCTCTTATATTAAATCAATATTCTCATACTCTCGCATTTTATGTTTGGATTGTTGGCGTAACATTATCCTGGATTTTTGCCATTTACATGTTACATTTTTGGATCGAAACCAAACATATTGCCACTCAATTAACCCCTGCTTGGGTGCTGCCTGTTGTGGGTACACTTAATATTCCCCCTGCATCTGTACTTTTTCACGGGCAATATCTATATATTTTAAATTTAACCTCATTAAGCATTGGTATCTTTTTTGCTATTCCGCTCATTACGTTAATTTTCTCACGTATTGTTTTTATAGAAAAATTACCATCAAATTTTATGCCAACACTCATTATCCTTGTTGCACCTTTTAGCGTGGCGTACCTTGCCTATGCAGCAACATTTAAAGCACTGACGCCTTTTTCTTACGCATTATTTAGCATCGGTGTTTTTATTTTTCTTGGATTACTTCCACAATTAATGCACGCAACACGCATGCTCTCTTTTAAAGTGATTTGGTGGGCAATCAGCTTCCCAATTGCTGCTATGTTGAATAGTATGTACAGCGTAGCAAAACTTGCTCATCAAGATTATCCACTTTTCGCACAAGCTTTACTCATGGTAACCAATATTGGCCTATTGCTTTTTAGCCTGATTATTCTCTTTTTAATTTATCGAACCGCTAAAGGAATTATTATGCGCGAAGTCCATTGTTTCTGTTAAATTTTGCTTTATGTTTAAGCCCTCGTTTTCTTGCGAATGCTTAAAAAAAGCGTAAAATGGTAAACGTTTTCGTTATCCATTGTAGGGATGACATTAAACAATGTTTCAACAAGGGCAAGTCCCTTGTTTTCTTTTTTATTTAACACGTAACCTGTCGTGAGGGTTACCACTGTGAAAGGATTAAATTATGCCAATTATTACTTTACCGGACGGCTCTACTCGTCAATTTGATAAACCCGTTACTATCATGGAAGTGACTGAAAGCATTGGCTCTGGTCTTGCAAAAGCAACTATCGCTGGTCGTGTAAACGGTGTACGTCACGATGCTTGTGACTTAATCGAAGACGATGCAAAATTAGAAATCATCACTGCAAAAGATGAAGATGGTTTAGAAATTATCCGTCACTCTTGCGCTCACCTTTTAGGTCATGCCATTAAACAACTCTATCCAAATGTAAAAATGGCCATCGGACCAACTATTGATAACGGTTTCTACTACGACGTAGATCTTGATCATTCTTTAACTCAAGAAGACTTAGAAAAAATTGAAAAACGTATGCTTGAGTTAGCAAAAACGAACTACGACGTTGTAAAAAAAGTGGGTACTTGGCAAGATGCGTTTGATACATTCGTAGAACGTGAAGAACCTTACAAACAAGAAATTCTTGATGAAAATATTGAACGCAGTGCAACTCCTGCGCTTTACCACCACCAAGAATATATCGATATGTGTCGTGGTCCACATGTACCAAACATGCGCTTCTGCCACAACTTCAAATTAATGAAAGTCGCTGGTGCTTACTGGCGTGGTAACAGTGATAACAAAATGTTACAACGTATTTACGGTACTGCATGGGCAGACAAAAAACAACTTAAAGCTTACTTACAACGTTTAGAAGAAGCGGCAAAACGTGATCACCGTAAAATCGGTAAAGCGTTAGACCTCTATCATATGCAAGAAGAAGCACCTGGTATGGTGTTCTGGCATAACGATGGTTGGACAATTTTCCGTGAGTTAGAAACTTTCGTTCGTACTAAATTAAAAGAATACGATTACCAAGAAGTAAAAGGTCCATTCATGATGGATCGTGTACTTTGGGAACGTACTGGTCACTGGCAAAACTACGGTGATTTAATGTTCACAACACAATCAGAAAACCGTGAATATGCAATCAAACCAATGAACTGCCCAGGGCACGTACAAATCTTCAACCAAGGTTTGAAATCTTACCGCGATTTACCATTACGTATGGCAGAATTTGGTTCTTGCCACCGTAACGAACCATCAGGTTCATTACACGGTTTAATGCGTGTTCGTGGCTTTACCCAAGACGATGCTCATATTTTCTGTACTGAAGATCAAATTGAAAGCGAAGTAACAAGTTGTATCCGTATGGTTTACGACATTTATAAAACTTTCGGCTTCTCTGATATCGAAGTAAAACTTTCTACTCGTCCAGAAAATCGTATCGGTAGCGATGAAATGTGGGATCGTGCAGAAGAAGACTTAGCAAAAGCCTTAACTGCAAATGGTTTAGAATATGAAATCCAAGTAGGCGAAGGTGCATTCTATGGTCCGAAAATTGAATTTGCACTTCGTGACTGTCTAGATCGTGAATGGCAATGTGGTACTATCCAACTTGACTTCGCATTACCAGGTCGCCTTGGCGCAACCTACGTAGCAGAAGACAATGACCGCAAAACACCAGTTATGATTCACCGTGCAATTTTAGGTTCTATCGAACGTTTCATCGGTATCATCACTGAAGAATACGCAGGTTTCTTCCCAGCATGGTTAGCACCAACTCAAGCGGTTGTAATGAACATCACTGATAGCCAAGCAGACTATGTGAAAAAAGTGGTGAAAACCCTTTCTGATGCAGGTCTTCGTGCAAAAGCAGACTTACGTAACGAAAAAGTTGGTTTCAAAATCCGCGAACACACCTTACATCGTGTACCGTACATGCTTGTTGTCGGTGATAAAGAAATTGAAGAAGGCAAAGTAGCTGTCCGTACCCGTAAAGGTCAAGATCTCGGCACAATGACAGTGGAAGAATTTACTCAACTTCTTAAAAACCAAGTTCAAAACCGTGAACTTAAACTTATCGGCGAAGAATAATTTCTGCTGATTTCCTACTAATCACGCCCCCAATTTTCTAAAAAATTTATGGAAAATCGGGGCGTGTTTTTATCAAATGGAGTGAAGTTTTTTATATGAATTAAAAAAATATTAAATTTTTATGCTAAAATACGATCCCAGTCTAGTAGCCCATACCCTTCTTGCATGACAGGAAGGTAATTCTTTGTGGGTATTTAATTGTTCATCATGTTCTCTTTTTATAAAAAGAAACTAAATTGTAAATAAATTGTTATTAAGTTTTACTCTTTTTATTTATAATTCTTAAAATTTATCATTTCATCAGTAAAGGAAAAAAAATGTCTGATCAATCTTGCATAATTATCGCAATCGCAGGGGCATCTGCGTCGGGTAAAAGTCTATTTGCGTCAACTATTTTAAAGGAACTAAAAACTGAAGGCGTGAACGATATCGGAATTATTTCTGAAGATAATTACTATAAAGATCAGTCACATTTAGCATTAGAAGAACGTGTGAAAACTAACTATGACCACCCAAATGCGATGGATCGTGATCTACTTCTTGCTCATTTACAAACCCTAAAAGCAGGAAAAGCGGTAGATATTCCAGATTATAGTTACGTTGAACATACTCGTACCCAAAAAATCCATCATTTTGAACCTAAAAAAATTATCATCTTAGAAGGGATTTTACTTTTAACTGATGAACGTATCCGTGAAATCGCAGATATGTCTGTGTTCGTTGATACTCCACTTGATATTTGTTTTATTCGCCGTTTAAAACGTGATATGGAAGAACGCGGTCGTTCTATGGAATCCGTGATTAATCAATATCATGCGACTGTGCGTCCAATGTTCTTACAATTTATTGAGCCATCAAAACGCTATGCGGATATTATCGTGCCTCGTGGCGGTAAAAACCGTATTGCAATCAATATGTTAAAAGCTCAAATTCTCCATTTATTAGGGAAAACTCCACACCACTCAAACTAATTCAAAAAAGGAAAGCCGATGCGACTTTGTGATACCGATATTGAACGCTATTTAGATGAAGGAAAAATTAAACTTACTCCTCGTCCAGACAACGACCAAATTAACGGTGCAACGGTTGATGTCCGTTTAGGAAATTCTTTCCGAGTGTTTAAGGATTATGCATTACCTTACATTGATTTAAGCGGTCCACGTGAAACTGTCGCTGCCCAACTTGAAGCAGTGATGAGCGATGAAATTATCGTAGAAGATGGCGATGCTTTTTTCTTACATCCTGGAGAATTAGCACTCGCAACCACCTATGAAAATGTAGAGTTACCAGCAAATATTATTGGCTGGCTCGATGGGCGCTCTTCCCTTGCTCGCCTTGGATTAATGGTACATGTTACGGCACACCGAATCGATCCGGGTTGGCAGGGCAAAATTGTTTTAGAATTTTTCAATTCAGGTAAATTACCGCTGGCACTTCGTCCTAAAATGACAATTGGTGCATTAAGTTTTGAGATTCTAAGTAATAATGCGGCACGCCCTTATAATGTGCGTCGTGATGCAAAATATAAAAATCAACAAAATGCGGTTGCAAGTCGCATTGATGAAGATAATCAATAGTTTCTTAAATTAAGCAAAAAGGTAGCATAGTGCTACCTTCTGTTATCTAATTAATATATCAAAAAATTAAAATGCCTTGGCGATGACCAAGGCATTTTTTATCTTTACGGTGGGGATACCCCTGCTGGATCAAAACTTGAACCTTGTCCTGGTGGAGTTGAGCCATCTGGTGCAGTGCCTGATGATGTCGTTCCTGTTGCCGAACCAGTGGACGATGAGCTAGTAGAACCATTGGATGAGCTTGTTCCACTATCCGATGGAACAGGTAATCCAGAGGATGAACTAGATGACGGCGAACCTAAAACAGGTGAGTTTGTTAATGGGTCGGTATTATTGTTAAATACAGGGCGTTTATCTGTAATTTGTCCGACTTCATTATTAAGTCCTGTCGCACTGCGGATAGCATTTGCCAGTTCATCAGCACTTTTTGCTGTGTAATAATTACCTTCTCCAACACATTTTTGCCATGCTGCTGTTTGTTCTCGGGTATCAGTATCTTTAGCTTGACGTGGGTCATACCCTACCGCAATAAAGCTGATCTTGGAGTTATATTTAGTATAACCATCTTGTTGCAAGCTATCTAATCGACGACGAATACGATCACAAAGCCCCATTTCTTCTTGTCCTTGTCCTTGTCCTTGTACTCCATTTGACTGGCTACGTAAATATTTAGCGGGATCCATTAAACTACGAGTAATGTAGTTATGATATGCTGGTAGATGCCCTCTTCTACGACTGCTATATCCGTACGGCACTAATGTACCATCAACATTTACTGGAACTTGATCTGAGTTATACTGTTTACTTTCTTCCCCGCCTGCAACAGGTAACATAGTCCGTCGCAATGTTCCTTGTGGTGTGGTATCAATACCGTCTGATAAAACAACGATAAAACGTTTAGTATTCGATTTAATTTTATCTGGTAATGCTGTTTTATCTTCTTGCATTAATAAATTAGCACCAATCATTAATCCAGAAGAGGCCAACGTTGCTCCTTGCGGAGCAATATTTTCAAAGTCCGCATTTAATTTATCTAAATCAGCATTGGTGCTGGTATACCATACTTGTGTAGTGGATGGTTGCGGATCTTTGTCACGTTGATGCAAACAATACATATTCTTATTGAATTTATAAAATGATTTTTGACTAGTTAATGGCGAACCATCGAAATGATCTACCATATCTAATGTCTTGAAGTAGTCTAAATCATAACTATCTGTTTTATAAATACACATTTGTTTTTGTTGAGCTTGCAACGTTTTCAAAGTGTTTTGATCATTAGTCAGTGTATCTTGCGTATCTGTTAGTTGATCTTGTAGATCTTGTAGTTTGTTTTGATCATTATCTAAATTATCATACGCATCATTACAGCCAGTTGTCCAGTCCATTTGACACTGATTTACCTTTTGTTGTTCTGCTGGAATCCGTCCATTCACGTCTTGTATGTTCTGTTGAAGTTGTTTAATCTGAGTTTGATCATTTTGAATGCTAGATTGTTGATCAGCGGTTTGTTGTGTAGCCCTATCACAAAAATCTTTATTTCTCGGATCACCAATATAAATTGGCGTATCAAGTTGAGTCTTGTTATAAATATAAGGTAAAGCACATTGTTGCGAATCCTTATATAATTGCGAACCATAACCAAACAAAGCAAAACCAATTCGGTTATAAACTTTAGGTGCATTCGGATCTGATGATGGTTTCAATAAAGAAGTAGATACTTTTTTAATTACTGAACGCAATACGTTAATTTTTACATCAGGATCATCAGGTGATAAATCTTTTGCTGGTCTCCCATCAATACCATCCATCATTGAGCTTGAAAAGTCAGCCACAAACATAATATCAACTGGAATATTCGCACGATATTTACCGATATAAACAGTATTATCAACCGCAATTTTTTGACTACGACCAAAAGATAAGCCATAATCTTTTTTGAAGTCATTTCCCCAGAATAACCAAGATGGACGTTCAAATCCTCCATCGACCACACAGGCAATATCGTTTGTTAATACGCCATTTCTTAAAACATGGTCGCAGTGATAATAAAAGTCATCTTTAATATTATAGTTATTTCCTGCATTTCCTGTGCTTGTATAATCTTTATAAGTATCAGGCAAGTAATAGCTACGGACGACACTCGCAACCATTTGGATATTACGTTCGTATTCTTTAAATTCTAAGTCACATTGTTTATAGGCGGTTGGATCAGTTTTTGATTCCGAACAACCTTTTAAAGGAATCCCCACATTTTTTGCATGTAACTCAAAATTTTTAAAGTTTTGCGCTATGATGCTTTTCGCATTAACTGCACTATTGTATGCATCAACTTGCTGTTTATAGTCAGCTTTTGCTTGTTCATATTGTTGTTCAGCCGCATTATATTGATCGACTTCATCATGGTAGGTGTTCATAGCATCTTGGTAATCTTGCCATTTTTGTCGGTAATCATCTACCTGATCTTCATAGTTACGTTCAGCCTCTCTGTATGCTCTATGGCATGCATGGCTATAGTAATCGTACCCAGCAGCATCACATACCTGTTCTCTATCTGGTCTTTGTGGTGCAACGGGTGCAGTTGGTGCTACAGGTTGTGTTGGCGGTTGTTGTGTAAAAGGACCAGGTTTAGGTGGTAAAGGTTTATTAGCATCTCCCAAACCGAGTTGAGAATTAATGCCTACAATATTTTGATTATCACGAAAACGGTTATCTTCTGCAGTTAAAAATAATCCTGCTTGTTGTAACCCTTGTGTAAAACGTACTTTATCAAATAAAATCCCTGTGCCATCTACAACAAAAGTAACATAACCAATGATTACCGCAGAAAGTAAAACGGTAATCATGCCATAAACACCCGATTCATCACGGTAAAATTCTTCAATTTTTCTACTTAGCAGTGACTTCACTAATTTCTCTTTCAAAATGCGTTTTTTCATTTCAATATCCTTTTAGCAAATTTCTTAACGCCCAACTGCATGGGAAGAAGAACGTAACGTTCCGTTCGCATAGGCAGGTCCTACTACTAATGATCTAAATACACTATAAGCAGGAACACAAACTGTAACCTGATACAGTGGTATAGTTCTCTCATCATTTTGCTCACTACGAGGAGCTATATTTTGAAAATTTAATAAATTTGTGGTTGGAACACATTGTTGTGTATCCCCCAACGGTTGTGAAAGTGACATATCTACAACTGGTTCTTTCGTCGCCGAGGTTTGTTTAAATTGTAAAGATTGAATGACTAAATAAAGCGGTCTTGAATCATTTGGATTACCGTAATACATCGCCTTAGCCAAAATTTTTAATGGTTTGACTTCTGATTCAGATATCGCTTCTACTTTCCCTTTGCCGTCCGCTGTACGGTAAAGTTGGGTACGTTCCCGTAAGACAGTCACTAACGAATAAGAAATATTATCTAACTGTGCTACTGTCGCACGTGTAATGGCTAAGTCCATCATAAAAAAGAGGACTAAGACTAAAAACATCACCGTCAATAAGAACTCTATCGCTGCGGCCCCTTTGGTTTCTCGGAGAAATCGCTTTATGGGGTTAAGAAGTTTTATTAAAGTATGAACGTTCATAAATTTGTACCACGAAAAATTGTCGAGTAAATAAGTGTTCTACCGTTGAGTTAATAAAAGGTATTGGCACGATAAAATGATATTTATACGAAATAACATAACGTGCGAGGGGGGCATCGTAACTACAAGATTTACCTTTTAAGCAATTATGGATGTAATCCGATGAATCGCTACCTTGATTATTTTTTACGGCATCAACGAGATTTGCTAAGTTACTTGCATAATCTATATGGACGGTTAATCCATCAATATTCGCTGCAAATAACCCCATTGTGGTTTGACCAACAATACTGTCATAACTTTTCAAAATATTACGGCGAAGGGCATCTTGATAATCGCCCCCTTCATCATGTAAATCCGTTGTCTGTGTTAAACGTACACCTTCGGAAACGGCATACGTCCAATAGGCATTAGTAATTGCCATGCGTCCTAGTTCAAAGATCATGAAGATGATCAGAAAATAAATACCAATGGTTAAGCCAACCTCAACCATCATGTCGCCTTTATCTTGTTTTAAGAATTGACGGAGTCTTTGTGTTAAATTTCCTATCATCTTCTTTTCCTTATCTACCCATGCGCTGAGCATTCTGTTTTAATAAATTCTTCTACTAAAACCATCATTAATCGTCAAAAACAGGACGTTTATCCGTAATTTTGCCTACTTCTTCATTCAATCCTGTTGCACTACGAATTGCATTTATTAATTCATCTTTATCTTGTGCTACATAGTAATTCGTTTTACCAACACACTTTATCCAAGCCTCATATTGCTCTTGCTGATCCAAATTATCTGATTTAGAAGGATCGTAACCTATCGCAATAAAACTAATTTGTGCTGGATAGTTCCCGTATTTACTAGTATCGCCTAGATATGTATTCAATTTATTACGAATCCGAGTACAAATACCTTCAATCCCTGATCTAATCACAACTTTCCCATCTTTATCTTCATCTTTAATTTTCTTAAGATGTTCATCATAAGGTCTCAAACCTAGATTCAGATATCTTGTCGGATCCATTAATGTCCTAGTGATGTAGCTTCCTCTATCTTGTACGTCCCCTGTATCTTGGGCAAAATGTACTTCACTAGGATTATATTGCGTACTTGCCTGTCCGCCTCCTTGAATAAAGCTTTTCTCATAAGGATCGCTGTTATCGTCATATTTATTACTATATTCATCATTCCCGTCCGAAAGCACCACAATAAATCGTTTCGTATTTGATTGAATATTTTCTGGTTTCGTTTCTGGGTTTTGATTCATTAATAAATTTGCACCAATAATCAAACCTGATGAAGCTAGCGTATATCCTTTCGGCTTAATACTTGCAAATTGCCTATTTAAATTTTTCAGATCATTCGGATTTGCATAAAACCATGCCTGTGTTGTATTTGGCTGATATTTTATTAAATCCTTACCATCATACTGCCCTAAACAACGCTCATCTTTACGGAAAGAAAATACTTTATTTTCTGAATTATCTAAAAATGGTTGTCCATTTAGCTTATCTATCATTTTTAATGTTGAAAAATAATTTAACTTCTGTCCGTATATATCTTTGTAAACGCAAGATTGACGTTTTTTATCCTGACGTTCCTTTAAAATTTCCTCATTTTTATATAAATAATCTTCATATTTCTGTAAATTACTTGGTTTATACTTACCGTCTTCTAAAATTCCTTTTATATCCTCAATATTCGATTTCAATTTTTTAATATCAGCATCTAACCTATCACATTCTTTTTTACTTCCTTTAATAAGAACATTTGATTCAAGTAAGTTACCTTGATCATACTGATAAGGGAGAGCGCATCTTTCTGGATCCTTTAATAATTGTGCACCATATGCAAAATCAACAAATCCAATTCGGTTATAATTTTTCGGTGCTCTAGGATCTGTCGGAGATTTAAGTATCTCACTAGATATTTGTTCAATTACATTACGTAAAATTGTAATTTTTATATTTTTAGGATCTTTAGAATTACATCCTTTCTTATTACGACATATCGAATTATTCATTGATCCTGAAAAATCATTCACAAATACAATATCTACAGGAATATTCGCCCGACTTTTACCAATATAAACTGTATTATCAACACTTACTTTTTGTGTGCGATTAAATGATAGCCGATGATTTTTCTTAAATGTATCTCCCCAATATAGCCATGAAGGTCTTTCAAATCCTCCATCAACTACACAAGCAATATCATTAGTAATAACCCCATTTTTTAATGTATGATCACAGTGATAATAAAATTCATCTTTAATATTATAGTTATTTTTTAAATTACCATTTGCCATATAATGCTTATAACTTGTCGGTAAATAATAACTACGCACAATACTCGTAATCATTTGAATATTGCGTCCATACTGTCTAAATGCGAGATCACATTTTTTATAATTTGTTGAATCAACATCATTTTCTGAGCATCCTTCAAGAGGAATGCCCACTTTCTTAGCATGTTCCTGAAAGGCTGGATAACTCTTACGTGCTTGAATCGCTTGTTCATGAGCTTTCACTTTCTCATCATATTTATTTTTCGCTGCTAAATAAGGGCGTAATTGTTTAGCGTAATATCTTTGATAATACTTTTGAAAACTCTTCCAACTATTTTTTTGTTTACTGCTAGGATCATCAATTTGATAGTAATTCTGCTTACAATCTTCATAACTACTATTTACAGGGCAAAGCCAAACAGGCCAACCATTATCATCATATCCATCCTCTCCAACATACTTATCGTTACGAAATATTGGAAATTCTTGAGTAAAAGGTTCAGGCATTGGTGGAATATCATCAGATACCTGCTGCAATTTCGGTTGTGAATTTACTCCTATAATATTTTGATTTTCACGAAAACGATTATCTTCCGCAGTTAAAAATAATCCTGCTTGTTGTAACCCTTGTGTAAAACGTACCTTATCAAATAAAATTCCTGTTCCATCTACAACGAATGTTGCGTATCCCAATATTACTGCTGATAATAAAGCTGTGATAATCCCGTAAATACCTGATTCATCACGGTAAAACTCACTGATTTTTTTACTTAGTAAAGATTGCGCTTGTTTTTCTAAAATGCGTGCGTCCATACTAATACCCTAACTCCACTCCTAAAACATACTACCGCCCAACTGCAAGGGAAGAAGAACGTAACGTTCCGTTCGCATAAGCAGGTCCTACTACTAATGATCTAAATACACTATAAGCAGGAACACAAACTGTAACCTGGTACAGTGGTATAGTTCTCTCATCATTTTGCTCACTACGAGGAGCTATATTTTGAAAATTTAATAAATTTGTGGTTGGAACACATTGTTGTGTATCCCCTAACGGTTGTGAAAGTGACATATCTACAACGGGTTCTTTCATCGCCGAGGTTTGTTTAAATTGTAAAGATTGAATGACTAAATAAAGCGGTCTTGAATCATTTGGATTACCGTAATACATCGCCTTAGCCAAAATTTTTAATGGTTTGACTTCTGATTCAGATATCGCTTCTACTTTCCCTTTACCGTCCGCTGTACGGTAAAGTTGGGTACGTTCCCGTAAGACAGTCACTAACGAATAAGAAATATTATCTAGCTGTGCCACTGTCGCACGTGTAATGGCTAAGTCCATCATAAAAAAGAGGACTAAGACTAAAAACATCACCGTCAATAAGAACTCTATCGCTGCGGCCCCTTTGGTTTCTCGGAGAAATCGCTTTATGGGGTTAAGAAGTTTTATTAAAGTATGAACGTTCATAAATTTGTACCACGAAAAATTGTCGAGTAAATAAGTGTTCTACCGTTGAGTTAATAAAAGGTATTGGCACGATAAAATGATATTTATACGAAATAACATAACGTGCGAGGGGGGCATCGTAACTACAAGATTTACCTTTTAAGCAATTATGGATGTAATCCGATGAATCGCTACCTTGATTATTTTTTACGGCATCAACGAGATTTGCTAAGTTACTTGCATAATCTATATGGACGGTTAATCCATCAATATTCGCTGCAAATAACCCCATTGTGGTTTGACCAACAATACTGTCATAACTTTTCAAAATATTACGGCGAAGGGCATCTTGATAATCGCCCCCTTCATCATGTAAATCCGTTGTCTGTGTTAAACGTACACCTTCAGAAACGGCATATGTCCAATAGGCATTGGTAATTGCCATGCGTCCTAGTTCAAAGATCATGAAGATGATCAGAAAATAAATACCAATGGTTAAGCCAACCTCAACCATCATGTCGCCTTTATCTTGTTTTAAGAATTGACGGAGCCTTTGTGTTAAATTTCCTATCATCTTCTTTTCCTTATACGCCTCAATTTTCAGAAAAATTTATGTTCTTACATTGTTGGCATAACATGATTTGAAGTTCTGGTTGTATTTTTCAATGCATTAATCAACTCATCTGGATTAGTATTCATACTTTCACGTTCAATAACTTTTTGTGCATAAGGCACATCACCACTTTTCACCAATGCAAAAACTAAGTTATAGAGTAAACGTTGATCATGTTGTCCATTTAAATATTGTGGTAATAATAAACGGACTGCATTACTATAATTTCCTTCTAAAATAGAAATCATTGCCAGATTATTCAAAGCAATCGTATCATTTAAGAAATAAGTACGAGCAGTATTAAAACTTTGTGTTGCTTTGCGTAAATAACCTAATTGTGCATAAGCAATTCCTTGGCTGTTGTATGCTTGTGAATTATTTGGATACTGGCTAATAAGTGTTTTCGCTACATTTAACGCTTCATTATATTGTTGAAGTTGTACAAGCGAGCGTAATTGAATAAGTAATCCACGTTCTCTAAATTGTGGATTAGTTAATAATGGTTTCACATAAAGTAATGCTGAGGTGTAATCCCCTTCATCAAAATAAGCTTTAACTAATTTATAAAGATAACCGTTATACGTTACTGAATTTTTCTTATCCGTATTCTCTAATACAGTACGATACAACGATACTAAACTCGCATAATTTCCTGTCGAATTATAAAGTGTTTCAGATACTGCTATTTTTTCGGGAGTTAATTGTGTTTTATTCAATGTATAACGTTGCGATGTACTATTCCCACGGTGGTTACTAACACAAGCAGTTAAACCTAAAATAACACTGAGTACGAGAGTACTTTTACATACTTTTTTGAACGCCATAATTTCATCCTTACTAACCTGGAAAATTTCTTTAATACTATTCTTAGAAGCCCATTTGTGGAAATACACGCATGAAACCTGGTGCTAAGATTAGAATAATAATCGGGAACATAATGAAAAGAATAAGTGGAATACTCATCTTCGCTGATAATGTTCCTAAATGTTCTTCAATTCTAAGTAACTGCATTTCACGAATATCTGCTGATAACTGAATTAACTGATCATAAATTGCCGAACCAAAATTTAAACTTTGTTGCATTACTGTAGTAAACATACGAATTTCTTTTGTCGGTAATGAAACGGATAATTCATCAAGTGCAACCACTAATGAAGTTAATTCTGCTTTACGTAAAATACGGAGCATTACATAAGTTAAATCTGGATTTAATACTTTAAAATCGATCGCCACACGTTTTAATGCCATATCGATAGTCATCCCTGTTTGCACACATACCGCAGTTAAATCAATAAAACCTGGTAAATCTTCCATAATGGATTTAACCCGTGCATTAATTACCATCCCAGTAATCATGCCCGGCAATACAATAGAAGCAATTAATGCAATAAAGAATGTCATTAATGCATCGCCTTGGTCAGTATCTGAAGTAATAATGTAAGTAATAAATACTACTAACCCTGCGAACAATAATTTTAGTTTTAAATTTTTATCAATTAACCCCAATACTCGTAAGAATTTATTATTACTAATAATAAGTAATTCCAATTCAATTTGTTCTTTACGTTTCCCTTTCTTGTTATCATCTTCTTTAGTTTCCATTGGTCGAATACCTGCAAGAATTTCACGGTACCCTTGCATTTTTTTTCTCGCAATAATGGCAAAGATAATAACAACAATAAAACAGCCGAAAATAAGTGCAAAAAATAGAATCTGTGTAAGCATAATCAGGTTGCCTTCTTCATTAACCACCAAATAATACCCATACCCAAGGATTCAGAACCGAGTACGTAGTACAACACAAGACGACCTTTCGGATCGGTAATAATATAATTAAAGTTATCTGGCATCTGGAACTTCATAAAGAAGAAGAAAAATAACGGGAATACACCAACAATCATCGCAGACATACGTGCTTCAGATGTCATTGCCTTTTTCTTTTGTTCCATCTTTTGTCCGTCCGCAATTACACGACCAAGACGTTTAATGATTTCTTTCATCTGACCACCTTTCTCAAGGTTGATCTTCAAAATAGTGATAAAGAAATAGAATTCACGGTAAGGCCAACGTGTATAACTATCTGCCATTACCGTATCAACATCTTCCCCGATAGCTAAACGTTTATAAATGTATTTAAACTCTTCGCCAAAAGGTCCTCGAACGTCTTGACCACAACGCTCAATGGCCTGTAATAGCCCCGCCCCTGCTGTTGTTGCACTATTCAATACCTGAATAACTTCAGGGAAACTACTATCAAATTCCTTCCGATTACGGCGGCGTCCCCATTTCCAAACAAACACAAAGAAAAGCAGGAAATAAATCACACTAATAATTGTGGAGTTAAAACGGATAAATTGTGCATTTACAAAATACACCACCATATAAATAAGGAGGGTAATCACACTATTTCGTATTAGATTTTGTGGCTTACCATTAACAAAATAATACTTCCACAACAAAACCTTATCTTTGGTTTTATGATAAAGATTGCTCCAAAAAGTTGTGGTGTACTCTTTCGCCACAATCTTCTTTTTCGTTCCTGAGAACTGAACTGCAGTGTAGAGTAACAACAATACACCGAACGCTAATACGACGTAGTATAGAATCATTCTGTTTCCACCCCAGCAAAGATTGATTTCAATTCATTTTCTAAATTGAACATTTGTGCCTTTTGCGCTACACAACTACGAGAAATTAACCCATGATTGATAAAACGCCCTGTAATTTTTCCATCTTTAGTCCTGTCATGACCGACTTCAAAACTAAAGATATCTTGAAGCACCACTTGTCCGCCTTCCATCCCCATGATTTCAGTAATATTCATTACCTTACGAGAACCATCATTTAGACGAGAGGCTTGAACAATGATATTGACCGCAGAAGCAATATTACGGCGAATCGCTTCTAGAGGAAGACTCGAACTTGCCATCATAACCATTGCTTCCACACGAGAAATCGCATCACGTGGACTATTGGCGTGAAGGGTTGTCATTGAACCATCGTGACCAGTATTCATCGCTTGCAACATTTGAAATGCTTCAGGACCACGACATTCCCCTACGATAATACGTTCAGGACGCATACGTAGTGCATTGATAACAAGGTCCCCCATTGTAACCGCCCCAGTATTTTCAACCCCTGCGATACGTGTTTCCAAACGAACTACGTGAGGCTGCTCTAGTTTCAATTCAGCGGTATCTTCCATAGTAATGACACGTTCTGTATGCGAAATATATGCAGAAAGTGCATTCAGCAAAGTAGTTTTACCCGAACCTGTACCACCTGACACGATAATGTTGACACGGCAACGTGCAGCAATAATAAGGAAATTCGCCATTTCTAAACTCATAGAGCCGAAATTCATTAACTCTTGTAAACTTTTCTTGTTTTTAGAGAATTTACGAATAGAGATCGATGTCCCATCAAGCGCAATTGGCGGAATAACAACGTTAAGACGGCTACCATCTGGCAGACGACTATCCACCAACGGAGAACCACTATCGATACGACGCCCAACCATTGCTACCAATCGGCGAGCAATTTCTGTCAATTGATCATTATTAATGAACATCTTGTCAGTTTTTTCTAGCAAACCTCGACGTTCAACCCAAACGTTATAAGGTCCATTAACCAAAATATCACTGACTGATTCATCTTCCATAAGTGTACGAAGTGGACCGAATCCCAAAATTTCATCTGCAACCATCTCCGCAACTGTTACGGCATCGGCAGCAGTAAGATAATTATTGGTTTTACTCGCAACCTGATAGGCGACCTGAATCAATTCATTGACGAGTTTTTCTCGATCTTCTTTTAATTGATCGAGTTTATTAACTTCTAAGTTACTTAAAACTCCATCACGAAATTCTGCTTGTTGCTCTAGCGTTAACATACCAACCACCTATTAACTAATGAGTTTTTGCCAAATAGTTTTGAATAAACTACTTTGTTCTTTTTTACCCTCTTCACGTGACAACGCACCAATAATAAGCATTGCAAGTTGCTTGATAATCTTTTGATTTGATTTTGGCATTTTTATATCAAGCACCGTTTTTGCATTGGTATTTTTTAAAAATGGAACAATGGCATCCACTTTACAGGTTAATAAACTTTCAATATCCGCTTTAGACATCAATCGTGAATGTTCTAAACGACTGTCTTCCACACAAACAAATGTTCTAATTAATTGATTATTGTTAGATCTTTGACGTTCACACTGTTCCATAAATCGTTTCGCTACACGCAATGAATCAGGATGACGTTCTGCAACTAATACGAAACTACTTGCTACATTAAAGTAATGGATATATTCGTCTTTCGTTACATTGAAAATAGGTTGGTCATAAATGATAAAGTTATATTTTTCTAGTTCATCTTCTGGAAGATGTTCAAAATCTCCCATAAAAATATCAAGATTTTTCTCAAACTCTACAATATCGCCTTGCAATTTTTTATCAAAAAGTAGGTCAAGATCTTGCGAACCATGACTTCCTTGTACGAGTAAAACAGGTACTTTTTTATCTTTTGCAATTTTGTTAGCGATCTGTGCTGATACAAATGTCGCACCAATCCCACCTTTGCATCCTAAAACACAAACTTTTACGGTATTACGGATGGTTGGGACAGTCATCTTACTCGCCGTAATGCGAGTTACCATTAAATTAAGCTGACTTTTACGGTTAAAATACAGAATGTTAGATTCCGCAAGACGTTGCGCAAGTGAAATAGAATCACTTTCACCAACCAAACAACACCAAATTTTTTGCGGTACAATAGCACTGACACGTTCAACAATTTCAGAAACGTTCGTATCACTTTCAATATCAATGACGACACCAACGGTTTCTTCAGCATCTAAGGAAATATCTTCACTTTCAAAGGACTTACCAACGACCTCAACATACTCAACGCCATGCGATCTTAGTAACTCTGCCAATTCATCTTGAATCGGTTTTGAAGGAGAAATGACAACGACTTTCCTTGAACTATCAACGGTAGCATTATTACCATCAAGCAATAACATAAATCTTCTCCTTATCCTTAATATGCACTTTGAATAATCATATTGTTTTCAACAGAACACGGGGTGAGATCATCCACCGCACCAATACTCTCAATAAAACTAGAATCTGTTGTCGAATAAGTACAAGTTGGTCTACTTTTACCGAAAGTACCTAATCCTACATACAGTGGATAGAGAGGATGTGCCTGTTCTATCATTTGAATATTTCTTGGATCCAGCCCCTGCTCAAGTAAAAACACTTTTACTTTTGGCGCAATTTGACGTAACGCATAGCTATAGATAACCCTAGCACCAGTTTCTGTCGGCTCAGATATTGCTTGTGTTAACTGATATTCAAGATTTTTTAATCCATAAAGTGTTCCGCTATATAATGGATAAATATTTTCTTGGAGTACGACAGGTGCAAACTGACCGCCTTGTGGCGATACAGGTCCATGTTCATTATGTTTAAGTTTGCTACGTACGTAGGCACTGTTATAGACAGTTACGCCATAAACATTATGTTTTAATGTATTTCCAAAAGCTGGATGATGTGCCAATTGTTGAGTTAAACTTCCATAAACATAAACGTTATCAGAAACATTCTTATCCAACGCATTGGCGAAAACTGAGTAGCCTGCTAAAACGGCGACTAATACTAATTTTCTCATTGAATAAATCCTCCACGTTGTAAGAAATTACTTACTTGCGTTTTATCGTAAACTTTTTTTAATGGACGAAGATTGAAGAAGCTTTGTAAAGTTCCTGTGTTATCAAAGTTAGGTAAAACAATTTTATTTTTATCAACTGGGTTAACAAGATGTACGGTTGCTACGATAACGAGTTCTTGTTCTTTTGTTGAAGTAGAGGCATTACGGAAGAATGCGCCTAAAATTGGAACATCGCCAAGAAGTGGCACTTTTGATAAGCCTTCACTACGAGTCGTACTATACAATCCACCGATAACAAAGCTTTGCCCATTGGCTACTTCAAAACTAGATTGGCTACTTGTTGTATTTAAAATTGGCGCACCCGCTAATGTACCCACCACATCAGATACACTTTGAGCAAGTGCAACACGGATACGACCACTGTTTTCCACTTTGGCAGCAACTTGTAAATCAATACCGTAATTTTGATAGCTGGTTGTTGGCGTACCATTAGACGTATATTGAACAACAGGAATTTGTCCCCCAATTAATACGTTCGCTTTATGTCCAGACAACATAGAAAGATTAGGTTGAGCTAAAATTTTGGCATCATTATTGTTGTGTAATGCATTGATGAAACCTTGAAAGTTAGCCGCATTGAAAGATATTTGTGTTGCACCTGAATTATCTTTATTAAATGATGCTATCGCTGAAGCACTACTTAATGCATGATCAAATGCATCAGAAATTTTGCCACCAAGATATGACCAAGACATGCCAAGATTATCAACTAAGGATTTATTAATAGACGCTACTGTTAATTGCACATTAATTTGTTTAGGATCCAATACTTGGGCATCATTGATAACATTATCAAATGTATAGTGAGTTAAAATATCTTTACCTAAATCATCACCAATAGTATCTGTGTCTTTATCTGGGGTATTACCAACGGCTGCTGCTACAATGCGTTGAGCATTTTCCAACTCTGCTTGATCTTTTGCTTTACCTTTAATGACATAAGCTTGACCAATTTTTACAACTTGTAAATTAGTATTCGGTAACTTAATTTTAAGCTGACGATTGGAGTCAGAAGCATTACCAAGATCACTTACAATAATATTTGCACTAAGTAAATTTTTATCTGTATTACTTAATACATTAACCTCTGTCATCCCTGCAGCTAATCCATAAAAGAGTAAGCGTTTGTCACCTAAAATTTTATAATTTGCGATACTTGGATTAGTCACAAAAATAGTGTCAATTTTCTGGTTAAACGTCATTTCACGACTTTCACCCGGTGCTAGCGTGATAGTCTGAGCCTGTAAAATTCCAGGCATGACCATCACCGCAAGTGTCATAACAAATAGAAATAACTTACGCATAATACCTATCCTCTTAATTGACGGATTAATAGACTTTCGCTATTTACGGCTGCAGGGGCTGCAGCTGGAAGAGCAACTAATGAAATACCAGATTCTAGTCGGTATAACTGTTTTAATTGTTTAAGTGTCATTTTCAACACTATGCGACCTGCAATACCGCTATTTGATTTTGCATTGGGTTTGTCGATACGCAAGACTTGGAGGTAATCCAAAACTTTGACGAGATTACTTTTGTTATCTCGGTAAAACTGACCGAATAATGAAACATGCGCCCCTGTTTTTAGGGTGGTCAAAAGATAAGACTGATCAAGAGGTATTGTTAGCGTATAAGCAATATCTTTATTTGGATCTAAGTTAGCTACGATGTAATCATCAGATTTCGGAGAAATAAGTACTTTAGGATCAATCATGCTACCTTTAGTCACGTTTTCCGTAAGTAAGAAAGCGCTTAATGTACCGTTATCTGTTTGATCTAAGTCTGGACGGATATTGAAAACAATTTGTGGAATTGCTTTTTTTTCATCTGCTTTAACAGGAATAGAATAGGTTTTTGTTGTAACTTTATAATCACCTACTTGTAAAACGGTTCCTTTCGCCAGATCTTTTGTGGCAACTGCCGTTTCAAGAACAACATTTCTATATACTGGTTTTTGTGCAACAACTTGTTCTTGGTGGCGGATCTCCGCACGTTCATCGTCGTGTGACTTATTCATCACAACAAGACCAACTACACCTACCCCTAATATTAGAAACGAAATGATAAATAAAAGACGATAATTCATAATAAATCCTTAGATCTTTGTGACAAATTAAAAACCTAATAACGAAGAAAACCCTTTACTAACTCACGAGAGGAAAAAACAAAACCTCCTGCAAAAGAAACCCACCAGCAATAGCTACTCCATAAGGAAGTCCTCTCTCTTTAACATTTCTGCGGAAAAATATCAGACCACCGAGCGCCAAAATGACACCTAAGACGGTCACAAAGAAGAAAAAGAACATTAACTGTGATGGTGGGATTGCTAAAACGAGTATCGATAACAGTTTGATATCGCCAGCACCAATAATGTGAATAAGGAAAAGAAAAAAGCCTATGGCCAAAATTACAAGTGCAGGAACAAAATAAATATTTCCGTGCAATAAAATGGAATAAGGAAGAATCGCACACCCTAACGCAAACACAAGCTGATTGCTGATCAAACGGTGTCTAACATCGGAGCAGCTAATCATAATAAGTGTTGTAACGATGGCAACCGAACAAATGAAAAAGATTCCCACCATTCCCAAACTAATGCTATATGATGCAGGGAGCATACTTACGACCTAAAAATACAAAAATTATAAAAAATGAAAATTTTTCAAAACTATTAATAGGTTGCCACCTTTTAAGATGACAACCTCATTACTATTTATACATCTATATTAAAACAATAGACTATTAAGCTGGTGTAGAACTTGTTGATGCACCAGTAACGCTTAATGTAGCTGTACTGATTGCAGAGCTTAAGCTACCGAAGCGGTCTTCTAATTTATGGATGAAACCATTTTTGTTGTAGAATACTGCGATGATCATTGCAGCTACAGCTACAGCGATTAGACCGTATTCAATTGCAGTTACACCGCGTTCGTCTTTAGCGAATGCACGGATACCAGAACGTACTGCTGAACGTACATTTTCAGTTACTGTTACGTATGCTTTTGTAGAAAGTTCATTTAACATTTTTTACCTCACTCAATTTTCATTTATGAAAATTAATAACTATTAACTTGGAGTTCTTCCAATACACATTAAGAACACGTTATAGGTCACATATCTGCTTCTAATCGCATTCTCTTCAAAATTATGTATAATTAGTGGTCGTTTACCGTGAGTAGCGCTGTTTTGATTGCATCCGCCATACCATTCAATTTTGCACCTAAGCTTTGGACAAAACTGCCCTTACCGTAGGCAATAAAAATAACAGCTGCAGAAATAGCAAAAGCGATCAATCCATACTCAATAGACGTCACACCACGTTCGTTTTTAGCAAAATATCGAACGATTTTCGTTGTGGCGACATCAGCAAGTTCATTTGCCATGACGTATGCCTTTATTGAAAAGTTGTTCAACATTTTTAAACCTACCTAATTTTCGTAATCGAAGATTAACCCTTATATGTTCTTTCCGTAGAAGGATACGTCCCATACTCCCTCTAAGTGGTTACAAGAATATCATTCTTATTTTTCTTATCAAGTGCGGTATTTTTTGGCTTTTTGTATAGCTTACTAACTATTAAGGAATATTTTTTTGCGAAAAACTTGGCGTGAAGCCTTATATCACTAGGATTTAGTACTTCATAAAGGGTAGGATAAGAATAATTATATATTTCTTATTATGATTAAAAAATATACAAAACAATTAAAAACATAATTGCTACAATAGATAAATTCTATTAAAATTTTACTTATAACGATTAATTTTTAAGCAAAATAACCTAAAAATTACCTATATTTTTTCATTTTTTATTTACATTTTTAGGTCAACTTTTCTGAATTTTGCTTTTTTTTAAGCAATTTTTAATAGAAATAGATTTCCGATTCATTTCATCAGGATTTATAAACGCTTAAAAAACACACTTTAAAAGGGTGTTTTTTATACTAATTGTTAAATAACATCGATTTTAAGATTTTTATAAAGATTCTCTATTTTATTAAATATGATTTAGTAAGATTAAATATCGTTTAAAATTAAACTAAAAATAAATTATTTTCTTAATTTTATTCTAATGACATCTCTTTGTTCGATAGATAAATGTTAAATAAAAGTGTATTTTTTAACGTATTTAGTACGATTAATTTACATTTGTTAATGTTTATAGTTATATAAAAATTTGATCTAGCAAAAAAACTCAATTTTTTAATCAAAAATAGGTAGTATTCTAATTAACTAGAATTAATTTAGTCCGATTTAAGCGTTGAAAGGTCTTTTGGCTAGTAGTGAGATGATAACAAAGTAGATTCACCTCGGTTGCTGATACCATGCCAATGAAAACGGCAAGATAGAAAGGAAGTTCAGAACAAAAGACCAGTTTACCCACTGGACAATAATCTGTAGTAAGACATTGATTTTGCGGGGAATATTGAATATCAGAAAGTTTTCGCAATCCAATTCCTGTCGCTTTTAAAACTGCTTCACGAATACACCATAATTCATAAAAAGCTGTTTCCTGATGCTTTTGTTGCTGAAACCATGCTAATTCCATGGGGTTCGCAAAATGCTTTAATAACGCAATATAATTCCGTTTATGAGTTACGGATTCCATATCAATTGCGACTAAAGGTTTCATCCCTATTGGACTCTTAGCCAAGATAACAATCACCCATTCTCCTGAATGGCTAATATTAAAATCAAAAAAATTACTCCGAATTTGCGGGCGTCCTAATTCGTCTTTTTCAATTTTTGCCATTAGGTTAGCAAAATCAGGATAGGTTTTCCCGAGTTGCCATAGGAGAAAATAAGCTAAACGACGGCGCTGATAACTTTTCTGCTGGGCAGGATTGGGATTTTCAGGTAAATGAACGTAACTTGGCAATGCATGTTCAGGGAAATCTTGCCAATTTTGGGGGTCATTTAAATTCGCATAGGCGATAGAATACTTTGTCATTCCAATAAAAAAGCTCGCCGAAACGAGCTTTCTCCTTAATTTGCTTGCATTATGCAAGTAATTTGTTCATACGTTTTACAAATGCAGTTGGATCTTGAAGTGAACCGCATTCCGTAAAGAGCGCTTCTTCAAAGAGTAATTCTACCCAATCATTAAAGGTCGTGTCATCCCCTATTTCAGAGACTTTTTTGACTAATGGATGCGTTGGGTTAATTTCCAAGGTGTACTTAATTTCAGGCACACTTTGTCCTGTGGCTGCAAAAAGTTTTGCCATTTGCGTTGTCATTTCATCTTGTTCGGTAGAAACAATCGCAGGGGTATCTGTCAAGCGATTCGTTAATTTCACACCTTTTACACGATCGCCAAGATAAGCTTGTACACGCTCAATAAAGCCGCCAAACTCTTCTTGTTGCTGTTCTTGTAGCGCTTTTTCTTCACTATTTGCAAGATCACCCAGATCAAGATTTGCTTTGGTTACAGATTGTAACGGTTTGCCATCAAATTCAGTTAAGAAACTCAACATCCATTCATCAATACGATCTGCGAGTAAAAGTACTTCGATACCTTTTTTATTAAATAATTCCAAATGCGGGCTATTTTTCGCAGCCACATAGGTATCGGCAGTGATATAGTAAATCGCTTTTTGCCCTTCTTGCATACGTACAACATAATCTTCAAGCGAAGTAGTTTGGTCAATGCCTTCATTTTTACTAGAGGCAAAACGCAGTAATTTTGCAATATTTTCCGCATTCGCCATGTCTTCAGCTAGCCCTTCTTTTAGCACAACGCCAAATTCACGCCAAAAACGTTGATATTTCTCTACATCATTTTTCGCTAAATCTTCTAAAATTTGTAAAGAACGTTTTGTCAAAGCACGACGTAACGCAGCCGTCACTTTGTTATCTTGCAAAATTTCACGGGAAACATTAAGCGGTAAATCACTGGTATCCAAAAGACCACGCATAAAACGCAAATAATTCGGCATAAAGGCTTGCGCATCATCCATAATAAATACACGTTGTACGTAAAGTTTTAAGCCGTGTTGCATGTCACGTGTAAAGAGATCGAATGGTGCTTGGCTTGGTACATAAAGTAAGCTGGTATATTCTAGATTTCCTTCTACTTTATTACGTGCCCATGTAAGCGGTGCTTGATAGTCATGGGTAAGATGTTTATAAAATTCAATGTATTCTTCATCGGTAACATCGTTTTTATTGCGCGTCCAAAGGGCTTGTGCTTTGTTAATTTGTTGCCATTGTTGCCCTGATACTTCGCCTTTTTCATCATATTGTGTAACCCATAATTCAACAGGTAAATCAATATGATCGGAATATTTACTGATTACTGCACGAAGCTGCCCTTCGCTGGCGAAGGCTTTTTCTTCATCACGTAAATGTAAGGTAATTTCAGTCCCACGATCCTCTTTTTCGATAGTAGAAATCGTATACTCACCTTCCCCGGTGGATTCCCAAAGTACACCATTCGCTTTGCTATCGCCCGCTAAGCGAGTTTTTACTGTCACCTTGTCCGCAACGATGAATGCGGAATAGAATCCAACCCCAAATTGCCCGATAAGTTGGCTATTTTTCGCTTTATCTTCGCCCATAGCAGCTAAAAATTCCTTAGTGCCAGATTTAGCGATCGTCCCTAAATTTTCAATCACTTGTTGGCGATCCATCCCGATACCATTATCGCTAATAGTAATGGTGTTTGCGTTGCTATCTGCTTGAATACGCACACGTAATTGTCCATCGCCTTCATATAAAGCAGGATCAGAAAGCGCTTTAAATCGTAATTTATCCGCCGCATCAGAAGCATTTGAAATTAATTCACGCAAAAAAATCTCTTTGTTGGAATACAAAGAATGGATCATTAATTGGAGAAGTTGTTTGACTTCGGATTGGAAACCGAGTGTTTGTTGATCTTGACTCATTTTTTATCCTTATGGTTAATAAACGATAAATAGTTTCCACAAAAATGGGGGCGGGTTACAAAAAATCAACCACGCCCCCATTTTCGTTAAAATTTATGCTTAATCAAATTTTACTGCGGGTGAAAAAGTGCGTTTCACAATATCTTTTACTTCCGCAGGTGTGACTTTACGATTTTCGCCAATGCCTACCCAGCCACGATCTTGGAAACGTTTCTCAATAATTTCTGGCGCAGTCGCATAATCTTCTGTGTAATCAGATAATGCGGTTTTAATCCCAATAGAATTAAAGAAAGTTTCCGTTTTTTGAATCGCTTGGTGTGCTTTTTCATCGTCCGAACCGCTCGTAATTTGCCATACACGTTCTGCGTATTGTACTAATTTGGCTTTTTTATCCTCAAAGCAATGTTCATAATAACGTGGTGCGACAATCGCTAAGGTGCGCGCATGATCAATGCCGAAAAGTGCGGTAAATTCATGCCCAATCGCATGCACGCCCCAATCTTGTGGCACGCCTTGTGCAATTAAGCCATTTAATGCCATAGTACAGCTCCACATAAAGTTAGCTGCCGCTTCATAATTACTTTGATCTTCTAACACAGGCTGACTAACCGCAATTAAGGTTTGTAAAATGCCTTCTGCAAAGCGATCTTGTAATAAACCACCAGCAGGATAGGTCATATATTGTTCCAAGACGTGAGTAAAGGCATCGGCAATTCCGTTTTCTAATTGGCGACGTGGTAAAGAGCGGATAACCGTTGGGTCAAGCACGGAACATTTTGGATATAACAACGGTGAATTAAACGATAATTTTTCTTTGGTCGCACGGCGTGAAACGACTGCCCCACTATTCATTTCTGAACCTGTCGCAGGGAGAGTTAGGAT
Organism: Actinobacillus delphinicola; assembly: GCF_900638385.1. Taxonomy (NCBI): domain Bacteria; kingdom Pseudomonadati; phylum Pseudomonadota; class Gammaproteobacteria; order Pasteurellales; family Pasteurellaceae; genus Actinobacillus; species Actinobacillus delphinicola. Next base: position 312,327 of record NZ_LR134510.1, read on the forward strand.
TGCAGAGAATGGCACGGCATCCGTAATTTTAATTTCATTTCTTTTTGCTAATAATTGCCAAGGATCATCCCCTTCATATTTCGCCGCTGCAGCGATAAATTTTGCCCCATCAATTACTGAGCCACCACCGACTGCTAAGATGTAATCAAGGTTTTGTTCTTTGATTTTTTCAACGGCTTGCAGTAAGACTTCATATTCTGGATTGGCGGGAATACCTGAAAACTCTACAAGATGAAAATGCGAAAAGGCTTTTTGAATTTGATCATAAATGCCATTTTTCTTGATACTGCCACCACCGTATAACAAAAGAATACGGGCATCATGTGGAATTTGTGCAGGTAAATTAGCGATTTGTCCTTCCCCAAATAGAATTTTGGTTGGGTTTTGGTAAATGAAGTTTTGCATTTTTCTCCCCTTTTTGTTTAAGTTTTATGCTTTTTGTATCCCAGCAGTTTACGCTAGCTAAGAATGGTTTTGCAAGAATTTGTCTGCAACGTATAATAAGACATCATTTTCATAGGAACACTTTATGTCAAAAACACCCTCTTTAAAAAATTTGCTTTGCTACCGCTTGTATGTGGTTTCAAACCGTATTACTCGCCTTTACCGCCCATTTTTAGAAAAACTAAACCTGACTTATCCGCAATATTTGACGATGGTAGCACTTTGGGAAGAGGATGATTTGACGATCGGGGAACTCCATTCTATTACGGAAATTGATTGCGGGTCGCTCAGTGTCATGCTTAAAAAATTAGTCGAAAAAGGCTTTATTGAAATTGTGACACAACAAAGTGATAAACGGAGTAAAAAAGTGAAATTGACAGAAAAAGCGTTGGCACTTAAACCCGAAGCCTATGAAATGCAAAAGAACTTGTACGCTAGTTTACCGAAAAAATTAACCTACGATGAACAAGCAGAATTGATGGGATTGCTTGATATTTTAAATCGCAATCTAAAAGGCGATTTTTAAAACTACGCCCCGATTTTCGTAAAAATTTTTAGGAAAATCGAGGCGTGATTGTTTTAAAAAATGTAAATTAGTCGATAGTGACGTCTTTAATGATCACTTCTTCTTTTGGTACATCTTGATGGAAACCGTAATTGCCAGTTTTTACTTTGCTGATTTTATCAACAACATCCATACCTTCTACTACTTTACCAAATACACAATAGCCCCAACCTTGCATTGATTTAGATTTGTGATCTAAGAAGCCATTATCTACAGTATTGATAAAGAATTGTGCAGTCGCAGAATGCGGATCGCTTGTGCGTGCCATTGCGATTGTACCGCGTTTGTTAGAAAGACCATTATCTGCTTCATTTGCGATTGGTGCTTTGGTATCTTTTTCAAGCATACCTGATTCTAGACCACCACCTTGAATCATAAATCCATCAATTACACGATGGAAAATTGTGTTATTATAAAAGCCTTCTTTGCAGTAATTTAAAAAGTTTTCTGCCGTTGCTGGTGCTTTGTCAAAATCTAATTCTAATTTGATATCGCCATAGTTAGTATGTAGTGTAATCATATTGTTTTTTCCTTACTAAAAAGAAAAATATTATTCCATAAATTACTAATCAGTGCTAGAAAGCTTAAAAGATTTTCCTTATAACCGAGAAATATTATGTTAAAAATTTTCAATACACTTTCCCGAGAAAAACAAGAATTTACGCCCCTTAATCCGCCGAAAGTGGGCATGTATGTTTGTGGCGTAACGGTATATGATTTATGTCATATTGGACATGGTCGTACTTTCGTCTGTTTCGATATGGTAGCACGCTATCTGCGTCACTTAGGTTATGACTTAAACTATGTGCGCAACATTACCGATGTGGACGACAAAATCATTAAACGTGCATTAGAAAATGGTGAAAGCTGCGAAGATCTAGTGAATCGCATGGTAAAAGAAATGCATAAAGATTTCGAAGCCCTTAATATTCTGCCACCGAATAGCGAACCTCGTGCGACTTACCACATTACAGAAATTATCAATCTCGTTTCGCGCTTGATTGAAAAAAATCATGCGTACGTTGCAGAAAACGGCGATGTTATGTTTGACGTATTAAGTTTTAAAGAATATGGCAAACTTTCTCGCCAAAATCTTGAACAATTACAAGCGGGTGCGAGTGAACGTGTTGAAATTTCTGCGATCAAGAAAAATCCAATGGATTTCGTACTTTGGAAAATGTCAAAACCGAATGAACCAAGTTGGGACTCTCCATGGGGTAAAGGTCGTCCAGGTTGGCATATCGAATGTTCTGCAATGAATAGCAAAGAATTGGGAACGCATTTTGATATCCACGGTGGTGGTAGCGACTTGATGTTCCCTCATCATGAAAACGAAATTGCCCAATCTTGCTGTGCATTTGAAACCCCATACGTAAACTACTGGATGCACAGTGGTATGATTATGGTAAACAAAGAAAAAATGTCTAAATCACTTGGCAATTTCTTTACTATTCGTGATGTATTAAAACATTACAACGCAGAAGCCGTGCGCTATTTCTTATTAAGCACGCATTACCGTAGCCCATTAAATTATACGGAAGAAAACCTAAACTTAGCGCAAAGTGCGTTAGAACGTCTTTACACTGCCCTGCGTGGTACTGATAAAAACGCACAACCTGCGGGTGGCGAACAATTTGTAAGTGCATTTGAAGAAGCGATGAATGACGATTTTAATACGCCAAACGCTTTCTCTGTCCTTTTCGACTTAGCACGTGAAGTCAATACTTTAAAAGCACAACAAGCACCTGAAGCAGATGCAATGGCAGCTCGTTTACGTCAATTAGGTGGTGTTTTAGGCTTACTAGAAAATGATCCAGATGCCTTCTTAAAAGGTGATGCGGAAGATGATGAAGTGGCTAAAATTGAAGCGCTCATTTTACAACGCAACACTGCACGCCAAAACAAAGACTGGGCGGCAGCCGATGCAGCTCGTGATGCACTTAAAGCGATGAATATCGTTTTAGAAGATACCGCTAACGGCACAACATGGCGTAAAGCATAATTCTATTTTTTTAATTCACGCCCCAATTTTCCTAAAAATTTTTACGAAAATCGGGGCGTATTTTCATATGCTTTCTCCACTTTCTTATTTATGGCACAATAAAAAAGAGCGTATAACGTTATTACAGCTAAAATAAGGAAGTTATCTTATGAATACATTATCGAACTTTTCGCATTTTGATACGATCAATCAATTCGTAATTAACATGATGATGAAGTTCAATCAATTCTTTCCCACTAAATTTAACTGGGTCTTAATGATTTTGGTTATTTTAGGACTCGCCGTTCTACTTCGCCTTACGCTTAAACTTGTACTCAACCGCATGAAACGTTGGGTAAATCATACCCATTCTCTACTTGATGAAAGTGTCGTTGAGGCAGCACGTAAGCCGATTAATTATTTCATCAATTTCGGTGCGTTTATTTGGATCTGCCAAACCATTACACAATATCATCAAATTGATTGGAGCGGTTTTTTATTAGAAGTTTGGAATCTTGGGGTTATCCTGTTATTCGGCGCATTTCTGCTTTCACTCATCAAAGCCTTTGAGCTTAATATGATAAAACGCACAAAGCCTAAATATGATAGTACGACTATTATGGCCGTAGGGCGATTATTACGATTATCTATCGTTATTATTATTATTTTAATGATAATGCAAAATTTTGGCTTTTCGATTTCTGGGGTACTCGCTTTTGGTGGCGTTGGTGGCATTGCAATTGGTTTTGCCGCAAAAGACTTACTCGCCAACTTTTTTGGTGGGTTCATGATCTTTATTGATAAACCTTTCCGAGTGGGTGATTGGATTTCCTCACCTGATCGTCAAATTGAAGGAACGGTTGAAAATATCGGTTGGCGCATGACGCGTATCCGTACCTTTGATTTACGTCCGTTATATGTTCCAAACAGTACATTTATGAATATTGCCGTGGAAAATCCAAGCCGTATGCTCCATCGCCGAATTTATGAGAATATCGGATTGCGTTACGATGATATCAATGTTATTGATAAAATTGTCGCTGAAATCAAAGAAATGCTTTACAACCATCCTGATATTGATAATCAACAAACAATCATTGTGGCATTCGATCAATTCGCTGCATCTTCACTCAATATTATGGTTTATACCTTTACGAAAACAACCGCTTGGGTGGAATTTTATGTAGTGAAACAAAAAATCCTATTATTAATTCGTGATATTGTGGATCGCCATGGTGCAGAATTTGCATTTCCGACACAACAACTTTTTGTTACGCAAAATCCAGCAGGGCAAGATCCTGCGCCACAAAATCTGGCGACTATGCAAAAAAATTAAATACATTGGTAATAAAAAAGCACAATTCTTTGTGCTTTTTTATTTTATGCCAAAAATCCGATTTCTCGCATCTTGGCAATCACTTGTTCAGACGTGATATTTTCCATAAGACGGGGCGTTTTTAATTTATATGCCCATGGTAATTTTTTTGCTTGTGGCTGCTCTTTAGCCAGAAAGTCATCATATACGGAAATCACTTTATCCAAATCATTATAAGGTCCAGTACGTTTTGGATTGTGATAAGCATAAAGTCCGATAACTGGTGTGCCAACAGCGGTGGCGATATGGGCTGGTCCACTATCTGGCGCTAAAACTAAGTCCGCTTGTTGAATTAACGCTGCAAGCTCAAGCAAACTGGTTTTACCCGCTAAATTTAGTGGTTTGAAATTACATGCTTTTTCAATATCCGCTAACATTTTTTGTTCCCTTGCAGAATTAGCGCCACATAAAATCACTTGTTTATTTTGTGCATGGGCAAGGTTAGCTATATCCGCATAACGCTCTGGCAACCAGTCCTTTTCTGCTTTACTCGAACAAGGCGCAATGATCAAAGTTTGATGACTCGTATCAATATACTGCGCCATTTTCTGCTGAGTGCTTTCTGGAATATTTAAGTGCCAGGTCAACTGAGAAACGGGGGCACCAAGCATTTCTGCAAAAGCAATGAATCCATTGAGTACATGCGGATTTTCTGGATCTTGAATACGACGATTCACCACCCACTGTTGCCCTTCTCGACTGCGCACTTTTCCAAAACCAATTTTATATTTTGCTTTAATGCCTAAAGAAAGAATGGAGGCACGCAATGCGGTTTGCATATTTAACAACGCATCAAAACGTTGTCCTTTAAGTTGTTTCCAAAGGGCTAAGATACCTTTAATCCCTGCCTTTTTATCATAAACGACAAAATTAATCCCATCCACTTGTGCAAATAATTGGCGTTCAACTTTACCAATAATCCAGGTAATTTTGGTTTCTGGCCAATAACGTTGAATCGCTTGCACAACCGCTAAGGCATGGCAAACATCCCCAATCGCAGATAGGCGTAAGATACAAATAGACTTAGGAGGCTGGGAAAAAAGTGGCATGAAATTTCCTTAAAAGTAAAACAAACACGCCCCAATTTTCACAAAAATTTATGCGAAAATCGAGGCGTCTAACTTAAAAATTAAAAGAACCAAGAATCTGCATTAACTCCTTGATTCATGAGTAATTTTATAAAACCAAATATCACACGAGCAATGTACCAAATCCCTACTAGTGGGAAAAGAACGTGAATTGTAGCAATCGCAAATCCCCCCACAATCGGAATAATCCATACCGTAATAAAGAGGAGGGCAAGGATAATATTTGCCCAAATCGGATACCAAAAGGTTCTAATTAACCATGTGCAATGCTCAAAGTAGATCGTGCCAAGCATTTTACGACGCTTGCAATACGCCATAATCACGCCAACGAGTGTCCCAACAATTGGCAAAAATGTCATACCGAGAAAATAGAATACATACATCGTAATCATGTACGCTCTATTTTCCTTTATGATTTGTTGTTCTGAAATCGCTTGCGTGTTCATTTATAGTAACCAAGAATCTGCGTTGACACTTTGATCATTTAACAATTTGATAAAACCGTAAATAACACGCACGATATACCAAATTGAAATCACGAATAAGACCAAATATGCACAAATTGCTAGGATAATACCCACGTATGGAATCACCATTCCAATTGCAACAACGATAAAAGCACAAATGGCAATGAAAAACGGATACCAAAACGTCTTAATCAACCAGTTACAATGCGAATAATAAATCGTATCCCGCACATCATCACGTTTTACATAAGCGATAATTAGACCTGCAATCGCAGCGATGCCAGGTAGAATCGTCATCCCGCCAATAAAACAAATGTACATGGCGATCATCCACATTCTATTATTTTGCATAATTTGTTGATTATGCTCAGAAGATTCAGTAATTACTTGATTTTCCATGGTATTTTCCTATAAAAAATTATACGGAAATTACTGCTTATCCGTAGGGTGGGTTGAGCTTCCCTCTGCGGTTCCCTCTTCTGTCGGTTTTACAACTGGTGATGTTTCTGAGGTTTTATCCGCATCTACATCTTCTTTTTCTTCCTTGTCTTCTTTTGGTTGATAGAATGTTGCACAAACAACACCAATCTCAAAAAGAAGCCACATTGGTATAGCAAGTAAAGTTTGTGAAATCGCATCTGGCGGGGTTAATAACATCCCGATAAAGAATGCCGCCACAATGATGTATGGTCGTTTTTTACGTAAATCTGCTGGTGTCGTAATCCCTGCCCATACTAATAAGATAATTGCAACGGGTACTTCAAAACAAACACCGAATGCTAAGAAAATCGTCAATACGAAATCAAGATAACTGCTAATATCCGTCGCAATCGCTACGCCATGTGGCGTGGTTTTGGTTAAAAACGCAAAAACCATCGGGAAAAGGACGTAGTACGCAAAAGCGACACCAAGATAAAATAAAATCGTACTTGAAATCAGTAATGGATAAATTAAACGTTTTTCTTTCTTGTACAAAGCGGGAGCGACAAATGCCCAAGCCTGATAAAGTAAATAAGGTACAGAAAGGAAAACGGCAACAACACCTGTCAATTTGAGTGGGGTAAAAAATGGTGTTACCACACTGGTTGCAATCATTGTTGAGCCTTTTGGCAGAACAGCTAATAATGGCGCTGCCACAAAGCCATAAATATCATTTGAAAAATAAATCAAACAACAAAAAACGACCGCCACAAAAATAATGCTACGTAATAAACGATCACGTAGCTCAAGTAAATGGGTGATTAGCGGTTGTGTTTGCTCAACACGTTCTTCTTCACTTTGTTTTGTCATACTGTTTTTTTCTGCTGTGATGGGCTATTTGAAACATGCGATGCAGGTTCAACTTCTTCGTAATCCGCTAAGTCATCAGAGGTAAAATAGGCAGGGTTAATCACAATCTCTTTCGCTTGCTTTTCTTCTGCTGTATTTTCATTTTCTTTATGTGCAGGTTTTTGCACATACTCTGGTTCATCTGGCGGAGGCATTGGGATATTTGCAGTCGGAGAAGCATTGAATGGTTCTACTGACCAACTTTCAGGAATAAATTCCACTTCCTGCTCTGCTGCAGCAACCGCCTCTTCTTCCTCGGCATTTTTTGCCAATTCTGACGCTTGATTTTCCACTGTTTTCGTTGTCGAAACTGCTGTTGCATCAGATTCTGTTTCTGGTGCTTTTTCTTCATTTGTAGAAGGTTTTTCTGCAACTTCCGCAGTAGAGGTATCTTTTACAGGCGCAGAAGGAGGATTTACTGCATCATTAAAACTTTTTTCAGTTTCTTGGATACCCTTGCTTAAATCCGCTTTCATTTTTTCTGCTGAAGCACGCAAATCTTTAACAGTTTGACTTAATTCTGGAGAAAGTTTTTCCACATTAAGCTGCTCTGCTTTTTTAATGCTTTCTTGCAGTTCCTGAAGTTTTAACTCTTGGGTTAGTTCATTTTGTACTGTATTAGCAAGATTTCGTGCGGTATTGATCCACCCCATTACCGTACGGATTGCTACTGGTAGTCTTTTTGGACCAAGTACAATAAGCCCTATCACCAAGAGTAACAGTATTTCTGAAAAACCAATATCAAACACGGATTATGCCTGTTCTTTATCTTTTGCTTTTTCGGTAGTTTGTGCGCTTGGTTGTGCATTTTCTTCAATTTTATTGAATTTAGCATCATTGTTCACGCTACTTGCATTGTTTTCTTGATCGTTTTCACTCATTGCTTTTTTGAAATCTCGTACGGCACCACCAAGATCTGAACCAATGGTACGAAGTTTTTTGGTACCAAAAATTACAACAACAACAAGTAATAAGATAAGTAATTGCCAAATACTAACGCCTGCGAACATAATGTTCCTCCATAAAATAATTAGATAATAGTAATAACTTGCGAAGTATAACCCTTTTGCTGTGAATGAAAAAGTATAAAGGACAATTTTCTTTACAATTTTTTAACTTATTAGCGTCGCCACCCGAATAGGAAGAAACAAACGCTCATGAGCCAAAATACACTCGCCATGAGGCTAGAAGAGGTCTGAAATTGCCATAATCCCGCAAGAAAAAATACTCCACTACTTACCAATAATAACACCTTTTTCTGCCACTTTTGTTGAGCAATTAATTGTTTATTGATCTGGATTAATTGATACGACAGGTTTTTCTGTTGTTCTAGTGCTTCAATAAATTTAACAGGCATATCAGGCAAATGTTCTTGTAGAAAAGGTAACTGTACTTTTAATTTATTAAGTGCCTTTTTAAGACTCATCTGCTCTTCTAGCCAATTTTGCAAGAATGGTTTTGCCGTTTTCCAAAGATCAAGATGAGGATCTAACTGTCTTCCTAATCCTTCAACATAAAGCATTGTTTTCTGAAGAAGAACTAATTGGGGTTGCACTTGCATATTAAAGTCACGTGCGACATTAAATAAATTCATTAGCACTTCACCAAACGATATTTCCGACAACGATTTTTCAAAAATCGGCTCACAAACTTGGCGGAATGCTGCCTCAAATGCATTAATATCTGTATCAGGCGGTGTCCAGCCTGCAGCCACATGCATTTCTGCTACAAGACGATAATCACGATTAAAAAAGCCAACAAAACTTTCTGCTAAGTAGCGTTTATCCTTTTCATTAAGATAACCGACAATCCCACAATCGACAGCAATATATTGGGGATCTTCTTTTTTATCAGGATTAACAAAAATATTACCCGCATGCATATCGGCATGGAAAAAACTGTCACGGAAAACTTGGGTAAAAAATACCTCTACGCCACGTTCCGCTAAGATAGGTAAATTTATTTCTGCTGTTTTAAGTGCCTCAATATCCCCCACTGGGATACCATAAATTCGCTCCATCACAATCATATTTTGGTGGGCAAATTGCGGATACATTTCGGGAATATAAAGTTTATCGCTATTGAGAAAATTATGACGAAGCTTTTGTGCATTTTTCATCTCTACTCGTAAATCAAGCTCATCATTTAATGTTTTTTCATATTCCTTAACCACTTCAACAGGGCGTAAGCGGTAAGATTCTGGCGCAATTTTTAAAAGAATTTCAGCACATTGATGCATAAGTTCTAAATCAGCCTGTATTTTTTCTCGAATATCGGGGCGTAAAATTTTAATAACAATTTCTTTTCCTGCATTTGGTTGCGTAGCGTTAAATTTGGCAGTATGTACCTGAGCAAGTGAGGCTGAGGCTAATGCGATTTCATCAAAATCACAAAACCAGGTTTCTAATTTTCCTCCAAGCGATTTCTCAATTTCAGCTCGAGCCAATACCCCAGAAAAAGGAGGTACTTTATCTTGAAGCAAAGCTAATTCATTAGCAATTTCTGGAGGAAAAAGCTCACGGCGAGTTGACAACATTTGCCCGAACTTGATCCATACAGGACCTAATTCTTGGAGCGCATAACGTAATCGCACGCCATAAGCTAAATCGGGATATTGATTTTTTTCCCAAAAAATCAATTTTCGTCCGAGTTTAAAAGGCAATATGATGTTTTGTTTCGGTAATTTTTCATCTAATCCATAACGTAAAAAAGTTCGTAAAATATGATAAAGACGCTTTGAATTAGCGAACGTTTTGGGCATATTGCCTCCTAAGGTTGGATATTTTATTTTTTAGCGGTGTGAAGTGCTACGATGCCCCCACTTAGATTTTTATAATGTACATTTTTAAAGCCCGCTTGCAACATCATTTTTTTCAGAACCTCTTGAGTGGGATGCATGCGAATAGATTCTGCGAGATAGCGATAACTCGCCGCATCATGTGCAATCATATGTCCTAAATGCGGTAAAATATGAAAAGAGTAGAAATGATATGCTGATGCGAGACTGCGTCGGCAAGGATGGGAAAACTCTAAAACAGATAACTGTCCGCCCGGTTTTAATACATGCAACATAGAACGCAGGGCTTTATTTTTGTCTGTAACATTACGCAATCCAAAGCCAATAATGATGCGATCAAAGCTATTTTCCTTAAAGGGTAACGCTTCCGCATTTGCTTGTTGATAGGCAACATTATCTAAAAGTGAAAAATGCGCTAATTTTTCTTTTGCCACCGCTAACATGCGTGGATTGATATCCGCCAGAACAACTCGCCCATTTTCACCAACGAGTGGTGAAAGTTTAGCAGTAAAATCGCCTGTTCCTCCTGCTAAATCCAATACGTGGTGTCCTTGTTGAATATCAGAATGTGCTAACGTAAACTTTTTCCAATGACGATGAATGCCGAAAGACAGTAAATCATTCATTAAATCGTATTTTGTCGCCACCGAATTAAAGACATTAGCGACAAGTAATTGTTTTTCATTTTTGGCAACCTGTTGGAAACCAAAATCGGTACTTTCTTGAGAAGTTTTTTTTGATACTAAAATTTCTTCTTTCATAATTATAATGTGTATGATCCAAACAAAAAATAAAAAATAAAGCACGATCATTATACGCCAATTTTATTTTTTCCATTTAACCTATTGAATTATTTTCTTTATCTTGTATCATGTCGCCCCTTAATTAATGTGTATTTTTTACGCATTTTCGTAAGAAATTGAGTTCCCTTACCTCAATGATGTTTTATTTAAAAAGGATAATTTTATGCATAACAAAACACTCACCCTTTCTCATCAACAAAAAATCTACGCACTTATCATTCTGAGTTTTTTCCATATTTTGGTTATCACTGCCAGTAACTATTTAGTGCAAATTTCTTTCCCTGTCACACTTCCACTACATTGGTTTGGGTTTCAGGATTTTACGTTCCATTCAACATGGGGAACATTGACCTTTCCATTTGTTTTCTTGGCAACGGATCTGACTGTGCGTGTTTTTGGGGCAACCTTAGCACGAAAAATTATTTTTTCTGTGATGTTTCCCGCATTGCTCATCAGTTATGTGATTTCTACGCTATTTGATAATGCCCATTTCCAAGGCTTTTCGGCATTAACACATTTTAATTTCTTTGTATTCCGTATTGCGGCAGCAAGTTTTGCAGCTTATGCCGTGGGACAATTATTAGATGTAACTGTATTTAATCGCTTACGTCAATTAAAATGGTGGTGGATTGCGCCAACATCTTCAATGATTTTTGGTTCCATGGCAGATACCTACGTATTCTTTAGCGTGGCATTTTATGCAAGCACTGATATATTCATGGCAAATCATTGGTTTGAAATTGGTGTAGTAGATTATTGCTTTAAACTGTTTGTTGGCTTAGTGCTCTTTGTACCAGCTTATGGTGTAATTCTTAATTACATCATGCACCATTTACAAAACCTCACCCGCCGCTTACAAACTGTGTAATCACGCCCCTATTTTCGTAAAAATTTATATAAAAAATCCCTTTACTGAGTGGTAAAGGGATTTTTTCTAATTGAGCCAATCGGGTTTGATATCCTTTATATCCAGATTATTAACATGTTTACTATAACGTAAAATATAACTTGGATTTTTTGTATTAGGGTTCCAGTGTTGGAAATTTTCTTCGCCTTCACTATAGAAACTAATTAAAGGTTTATCCAATCCGACTGCAATATGTACGATTGATGTATCAGGAGAAATACATAAATCCGCATATTTGATCAAACTGATATTATCAAAAATAGTTTTTGTATCCTTGTAGAGATATGTTCTCTCTGGTTCTACACATTTTTGACGATAATTTTTTAATTTATCCATAACTGCTGGATAGCCTAGCAATACAATATTTTTCATTGAAGAATTGAGAACATAATTAATCAACTCAATCGCTTTTTCTTCACTAAATTGCCTATTGGAACCTGCGCCAAAAAGGTTTAAAGCAATATAATGTTCTAATTGATTATTATGCAAAAAATTAACTATATTTTGTTCTGCCTTTTCATCTTGCGGAATAATGTAGTGTGTATCAAAATTATCTTTAATGAAATATTTCAACATTTGTTCATACACCGTTGCAAAATGTTGTGAACTATTCTCAATATTAAAATTAAAAATCTTATAATCTGCTTTCAAAAAGCCAACATTATTCTTCGCCCCAATAAGACGGATAAAAAAGAGATCCCTATTACGCAAAAATACCGTTGGATCTAATAGATAATCAAATTTTTCTTTCCGAAGAACTTTTCCTAAATGAAATCGAGCTTTGATGCTACGTTTGGGTAAGGTGTAAATTTTATCAATTTCCTGAAATTTATGGAGTAATTCTCTGTTAGTTTCAGAACAAACTACACTAATTTCACAATCTGGGAAGTATTTCTTCAACGCTTTAAAGACGAATGAACTAACTATGATATCCCCTATTTTCCCATCTTGTCGCAAGAATAAAAAACGTTTTGGAGTAGTGGGCGTATCACGAACAATTGTTTTATCTAATAATGCCTTTCCAATTTTAATACGGAAATTTTGTAAAGTTTTTTTAAGTGACATTAATCGTACCTATTCCCTTGATCATCAATTTGTGAACGATGTCCACTGGTACTACAAGCAGGTTCTATACCATACGCATGAATGCCAGTTAATTGTAAAAGTCCTGTTAGATAGTCGGCAGGCAATCTCAATGGATAGGCTTTTGATAAAAGTTTTTTAGCACCATCTAATTTAAGATAATAAGCGGCTGTACATGTAATTGTACGTTTTGAATTTTTAGAAGGTGTCAAATATCGTGCTAATCGATAACGCTCAGGTAAAGAACGCATAATTGGAAATACTTTTGCTTTACCATGATCTAAAAATAACATTTCTGCACGTTTAGGTAACTTCTCTAACGCCTTTTTTAAAATCTCAGGAAAATACAAATTCACGATAGCATCATCTTCTAGGATAATTGCCTCTGGAATCTTTTCTTTCACCATCTTCTCATAAATACTAATATGGCTCAGTGCGCAACCTAACTCTCCTTTGGTTAATGGCTTTTTAGCTCCAAAACGTTGAGGATAAAATTCAAAATCGACTTTAGACAAATCTTCATCTGTAAGATCTTTACCATATACAGCATCAATAAACTGAAATCTTAACCCTAAACTACTTAAACAATCGCTAATAAATTCTCTACGATCAGAATGTTTTAAACTAATAATAAAAATGGGTGGCAACATAGTCTTTGTCATATTTTATTCCTATTATTCTTATTCATTATTTTCTACGTTTTACATAAGAATGAGTTAATTTTGGCAAATCCGTACGTAATGCGGTTGGATCGTATTGGCTAATTGGGATTTGGTGTTCGATATACTCTTCGATCGCGGGTAAATTCATTGCGTATTTTTCGCAAGCAAAGCTAATAGATACACCACTTTCACCAGCACGCCCTGTTCGACCAATACGATGAACATAATCTTCTCGATCGTCTGGGAGATCGTAGTTGAATACGTGAGTCACATCTGGGATATGTAATCCACGAGCGGCGACATCGGTTGCCACCAACAAATCAAGATCACCATCCGTAAAGGCTTTAAGTAGCGCTAAACGTTTTTTCTGTGCAACATCGCCAGTTAATAGAGCGACACGATGTCCATCGGCTTGTAAATAACGCCAAACTTCTTCACATTGATGTTTAGTATTAGCAAAAATAATTGCACGATCTGGCCACTCTTCTTCAATAAGGGTAAGCAGGAGTGCCATTTTATCTTGGTTAGATGGGTAGAAAAGTTCTTCTTGAATACGGTGTCCCGTTTTTTGCATTGGCTCTACTTCAACATATTCAGGTTCATTCATATCCTCAAATGCTAATTCTCGTACTTTGTAAGATAAAGTTGCAGAGAAAAGTAAGGTTAAGCGTTCCTGCGGTTTAGGACAGCGACGCAAGATATAACGGATATCACGGATAAATCCTAAGTCAAACATGCGATCAGCTTCATCCAATACAACGGCTTGAATGTGGTTTAATGAAACTACACCTTGTTTCACGTAATCAATAACCCGTCCCGTTGTCCCAATTAAAATATCAACGCCTTTTTCAAGCGTTTGCAATTGTTGATCGTACCCTTCGCCACCATAAGCCAAGCCTAAACGTAAGCCAGTTGCTTTCGCTAAAAATTTTGCGTCATCATGAATTTGAACGGCGAGTTCGCGAGTAGGAGCTAAAATCAGTGATCGAATTTGTTTCGTTTTTTGAGGTTTGGAAAGAAGTTGGTGAAAAACAGCAATTAAGAATGCCATTGTTTTACCAGTCCCTGTTTGAGCCTGTCCTGCAATATCACGTCCTGCTAGACTAAGCGGTAACGTTAGTGCTTGAATAGGGGTACAAAACTCAAAGCCTTTCTGTGCTAATGCTTGTTTTATACTACTTTCTAAAGGAAGATCGGAAAAGCGTTGTTGAGTTAAATAAGTGTCAGACATAATTTCTTGATAAAAAAATAAAATATTGACGAAATGATAGCATAAATCTAAAAAAACACCGAAAAAAAGTGCGTAATAGTGGTTGCGTTTTGTTTTTTTTTTGTACAATTAACTCGCAATAATTAACTTACAAGGAGTAATGTATGGCAGTTAATCGCACTGGAAATTCAAATCCAAACTGGCCTTCTCGCACAGGTAATCCATCAGGCGGTAGCCGTGGCAATAACCCACCGAGTAAAAAATAATAAATCAAAGCACCTTCGGGTGCTTTTTTATTATGGGTTTTGTAATTTTATTTAGACACTCTGCTCTTTTAATGCTAAAATCCAGCGAAATAAAAAGATATCACTTCTATTAACCAATTCTATTTAAACCAATCAAGTATTATGCATTTAACAGAACTTAAAAATACTCCTGTATCTGATTTGATCGCTTTAGGCGAACAAATGGGATTAGAAAATCTTGCTCGTTTACGTAAACAAGATATTGTTTTCGCAATTTTAAAACAACACGCTAAAAGTGGTGAGGATATCTTTGGCGGTGGCGTTTTAGAAATCTTACCAGATGGTTTCGGTTTCTTACGTTCTGCAGATAGTTCATACTTAGCAGGTTCCGATGATATTTACGTAAGCCCAAGTCAAATTCGTCGTTTTAATTTACAAACGGGTGATAAGATTGAGGGGAAAATCCGCCCACCAAAAGAAGGTGAACGTTATTTTGCCCTCCTAAAAGTTGACCGTGTCAATGATGACCGTCCTGAAATCTCCCGCAATAAAATCCTTTTCGAAAATCTGACTCCTTTACACGCAAACTCTCGCCTTCGTATGGAACGTGGTAACGGTTCAACAGAAGATTTAACTGCTCGTATTTTAGATTTAGCAAGCCCTATCGGTAAAGGTCAGCGTGGTCTTATCGTTGCGCCACCAAAAGCGGGTAAAACTATGCTTCTTCAAAATATTGCACAAAGCATTACCCATAACTATCCAGACGTTGAATTAATCGTTTTACTGATTGACGAACGTCCAGAAGAAGTAACCGAAATGCGTCGCACCGTAAAAGGTGAAGTGATTGCATCAACCTTCGATGAGCCTGCATCACGTCACGTACAAGTTGCTGAAATGGTAATTGAAAAAGCAAAACGTGCTGTAGAGCATAAAAAAGATGTGGTTATTTTGTTAGATAGTATTACGCGTCTTGCACGTGCCTACAATACCGTAACCCCTGCATCTGGTAAGATCCTTTCTGGTGGTGTGGATGCGAATGCATTACATCGTCCAAAACGTTTCTTCGGTGCTGCGCGTAACGTTGAAGAAGGTGGTAGCTTAACCATTATTGCAACTGCACTTGTTGATACAGGTTCAAAAATGGATGAAGTTATTTTCGAAGAATTTAAAGGTACTGGTAACATGGAATTACACCTTTCTCGTAAAATTGCCGAAAAACGTGTCTTCCCTGCTATCGACTTTAACCGCTCTGGTACACGTAAAGAAGATCTTCTTACTACCCCAGATGAACTTCAAAAAATGTGGATTCTTCGTAAAATCCTTAATCCAATGGGTGAAGTGGAAAGTATGGAATGGCTTATCGATAAACTTGCCGTAGGTAAAACTAACGAAGAGTTTTTTGATATTATGAAACGTTCATAGTTTCTTAATTTGAATAAAACGCTGTATTTCTACAGCGTTTTTTATATTTAAAACACAAAAAAATACCGCTAACTAAAGCGGTATTTTTATATTTGATACGCATTAATTAAGCAAGGTATAAACCGCCATTAACATGCATGGTTGTACCTGTTACGTAGCCTGCATCTTCTGATGCTAAGAACGCAACGGCATTTGCGATATCTTTCGCTTCACCAAGACGCGCTGCTGGAATTTGGCTTAAAATCGCATTTTTTTGATCTTCAGTAAGTGCATCTGTCATATCAGTTGCAATGAAGCCTGGTGCTACAACGTTTACTGTAATACCACGGTTTGCCACTTCTTTTGCTAATGATTTGCTAAAACCGATCACACCCGCTTTTGCTGCGCAGTAGTTGCTTTGACCTGGGTTACCCATGCTACCCACTACCGAGCCGATATTGATGATACGACCAAAGCGTTTTTTCATCATTGGGCGTAAAACAGCTTTAGATAGACGATAAATCGGCGTTAAGTTAGTTTGGAGAATATCAAACCATTCATCATCTTTCATACGCATTAAAAGGTTATCACGAGTGATTCCTGCGTTATTAACAAGCACATCAATATCGCCGAATTGTTCTTTGATTTGTGCTAATAAAGTATCAATACTTTCTGGTTCGGTAACGTTTAGTACCATACCTTTACCATTTTCACCTAAGTATGCAGAAATTTTTTCAGCACCTTGTTCAGTAGTTGCTGTACCAATAACAAACATATCTTGGCTTGCTAATTTTTCAGCGATAGCACGACCAATACCACGGCTTGCGCCTGTCACTAATGCAATTTTCTTTTCCATTGTTAATTCCTTATGCTGAAACTAATTCATATGCCGCTTTAAGACTTGCATCATCATTTACTGCAGCTGCTTCTAATGATTTATCAATACGTTTTGCTAAACCAGTCAATACCTTACCTGGTCCCATTTCAAGTAATACTTCAATACCTAATTGCTGAGCCATTTTTTCAACGCTTTCAGTCCAACGTACTGGGCTATGAAGTTGACGTACTAACGCATCACGGATTGCATCAGGTTCTACTGGTGTTTCTACATCTACGTTATTCATGACTTCAAACACAGGCGCATTAAATGTAATTTCTGAAAGGGTTTCTGCAAATTTTTCTGCTGCTTCTTTCATTAATGCACAGTGAGATGGTACGCTTACAGCTAATGGTAGCGCACGTTTTGCCCCTGCTTCTTTACAAAGCGTTGCCGCGCGTTCTACCGCTGCTTTTTGACCCGCAATAACCACTTGACCTGGTGAGTTAAAGTTTACCGCAGAAACAACTTCACCTTGTGCAGCATCCGCACACGCTTTGATAATACTTTCATTATCAAGACCAATAATTGCGAACATTGCCCCTTCACCAGTAGGTACAGCTTGTTGCATAAGTTGTCCACGCAGTTCTACAAGTTTTACTGCTTTTTTAAAATCAATCACACCCGCACAAACTAATGCAGAATATTCCCCTAAACTATGTCCTGCCATCATGCTTGGTTTTGCATCAGGATATTGTTGTTGCCAAAGGCGGAAAATCGCAACGGAAGCAGTTAATAAGGCTGGTTGAGTTTGCCAAGTTTTGTTAAGTTCTTCAGCTGGACCTTCTTGAGTTAATTTCCAGAGGTCGTAGCCTAACGCATCACTTGCTTCTTGGAAAGTCGCTTTCACGATAGGAAATTGCTCAGCTAATTCGCTAAGCATACCAACAGCTTGAGAGCCTTGTCCTGGAAATACCATTGCAAATTTTTTCATATGTTATCCTTTTTACGAAGGTTATTTTATAGAAAGAAATGACGCCCCAATTTTCGAAAATTTTTATGAAAATTGAGGCGTGTTTAATTATATTAGAAACGAACGAGTGCTGCACCCCAGGTCCAACCACCACCGAATGCTTCAAGAAGTAGCAGTTGTCCACGTTGAATACGTCCATCACGTACCCCTTCATCCAGTGCAATAGCCACACTCGCACCACTTGTATTCGCTGTGCGATCAAGGGTAACAATAACTTGTGACATATCCATGGAGAGTTTTTTAGCAGTTGCTGTGATAATGCGTAAATTCGCTTGATGTGGCACTAACCAGTCGATATCTGTTTTTGCTAATTGATTTTTTTCTAATGTTTCAACGACAACGTTAGATAATTCACGCACAGCAAGTTTAAAGGTTTCGTTCCCTTGCATTTGAATAAAGCCAGACTGCGCGTCACCACGTTTTTTATGCGGTAAGCGTAGCATATCACTTTTCTCACTGTTTGCATGTAAATGAGTAGAAAGGATTCCTGCCTCTTCACTCGCTCCTAAGATCACTGCACCTGCTCCGTCACCAAATAAGATCACTGTGCTACGATCCGTTTCATCTAAATTACGTGAGTTAAGATCGGAACCGATCACCAATGCTTTTTTTACTTGTCCAGCACGAATAAATTGATCGGCAATCCCTAATGCGTATACGAAACCACTGCAAGCTGCAGCAATATCAAAAGAAATTGCATCTTTAATACCTAATAACCCCTGAATATCACAAGCAGCACTTGGATAAGCGTTTTCACCACTTGTGGTTGCCACGATAATTAAATCAATATCATTGGCATCAATATTAGCCATTTGTAAACAATTTTGAGCTGCAGTAAAACCCATACTCACAACGGTTTCTTCTGATTCAGCAATACGGCGTTCTTTGATACCAGAGCGTGCTGTGATCCATTCATCGCTGGTATCTACCATTTTTTCTAAATCGGCATTGGTTCTAATTTTTGTTGGTAAATAGGAACCGGTGGCTAAAATTCTACTATACATATTATTCTCACATTAAATCTAAATTTCTAAATAAAAGAGTTAATTGTCAACGCCTTGGCAATTTGTTGTGGGATATGCGAACGCACTTGTTTAGCTGCATTCAAAATCGCATAATAAAAGGCTGACATGTTAGCACCCCCATGGCTTTTTACAACAACTGACTGTAAACCAAGCAAAGAAGCACCATTATATTGTTCAGGATTAAAAAGTGAATGTTGTTTTTTAAGCAAAATTTGTAAATTTTTTACCGCCCCTTCAAGAGTTTTTAGTGCAATATTCCCCGAAAAACCATCTTGTACGATAACATTTGCTTTGCCTTCTAAAAGATTATCCCCCTCAATAAAACCAATATAGTTTATTCGATTATCCGCCTCTAGCATTTGTGAAGCTTGGCGAATAGTTGCAGTACCCTTATAGGTTTCAGTACCGACATTTAATAAGGCAACACGTGGGTGAAAAAGTTTAAAATATTGTTCTACAAAAATTGTGCCCATTAATGCGAATTGATATAAATTTTTGGCAGAACAATCAATATTTGCCCCCAAATCTAACATCACTTGGGGAGTATTATCTAGACTCGGAATAATAGACATCAGTGCTGGCCGCTCAATATTAAACAATGGCCGAATTAACCGTTTTGCTAATCCCATTAAAGCGCCAGTATTTCCCGCACTTACGCATCCCTGCGCATCGCCATTGGCAACCGATTCTAAGGCAAGATACATTGACGTATCGTGACTACGACGCATAGCACGTAAAATTCCGTCTTCACTTTGAATTTGTTTAGATGTATGACAAAGCACAAGCCGCTCTTTCACATCTTTTAAATGCTCGGGGATTTGCTTTAAATACGGAGATATTTGATCCCGATGACCAAATAATAAAAGAGAAAGTTGAGGATCATCTCCCACCGCTTTAATTGCAGCAGGCATAGTAATACGGGGACCTACGTCCCCGCCCATTACATCTAACGCAAGAGTTAGACGACTCAATGGATTACCTTAAGCAACAACGATTATTTGTTGATTACTTTACGACCACGGTAGTAACCGTCAGCAGTTACATGGTGACGTAAATGGGTTTCACCGCTGGTTTTATCTACAGATACTGCAGCAGTTGTTAAGGCATCATGTGAACGACGCATGTCACGACGTGAGCGAGATTTTTTGTTTTGTTGAACAGCCATTGGCCATACTCCTAAATTTACTTTTTCTTTAAATTAGCTAATACAGCGAAAGGGTTTGGTTTTTCTGCCAGTTCTTCAGGCAATTCACCAAATACCTGTTCCGCTATGGACACTTCACAGTGTTCAGATGTATGCTTTGGTACCAGAGGGAGCATTAAAATAAGCTCATCTTCTACGATACCAAGTAAATCTATTTCACCGAACGCATTTAATTCGATTGGTTCATAAATTTCAGGTAACTCATCTATTTTACTTACTGATCTAACTGGACTATAAATAAATTCACATTCCAGTGTGTCAATGAATGGTTCTCCACAACGTTGACAAGTTAATTCTACATCAACACGTGCATTACCTTTCATGACCGGCAATTTTTGCGCATCAATAAAAAATGATAATGAAACCTGTGCATCACTAAGCACTTTATTTACTGATTCCGCCAAACGCGTCAACATATTTGCCGTATAAACCCCATTAAGATCAATACGACGTTGTGCATCTTTTACCGGGTCAGTAGTTAGGGGTAGTTTTACCTTTTGCATAGACCGTGAATATTACCTTTTGATGTTCTATTAGTCAAAGGAAATTATCACTTTTTAGAATAATTTTAACAAGTCTTTTATGTAAATAACCTGTCTTTTGAATTAAAAAAACTAATATATTACATAAAATTTTTTATTGACTATTCAAATTTGAATGGTATATATGATTAGGCATCTTAATAAAAAATATACTTATATAGAGTCATAATAGGAGTGAAATATGCGTTTATTCAATCGCAAAATTACGTTATCCGTCGTTGTTAGCTCTGTCTTTTTGGGTATAAATCCGTTTCTTTGGGCAGAAAATACTGGGGCAAATGCTAAACTTTCATCCAACCAAACCGTACGTTGGAATATTGGTGCCGATCCTGCTTCATTAGATCCACATAAAATTGAAGGCGTTCCTGAAGGTCATGTCGCACAAAATATTTTTGAAACCCTGGTCGTTTCTGATAATCAAGGACATCTTTTACCCGGTGTGGCAGAAAGATGGGAACATAATGATGATTATACGGTTTGGACATTTTATCTAAGACCCGATGCTAAATGGTCAAATGGCGATCCAGTAACAGCAAATGATTTTGTGTATGCATTCCGCCGCTTAGCAGATCCACAAACTGCCTCCCCTTATGCGAGTTATCTGACATTCTTAAAATTAAAAAATGCTGAAGAAGTCATATCTGGCAAAAAATCTCCCGAAAATTTGGGCGTGACTGCATTAGATAATAATCGATTACAACTGAACTTATCTCAAAGCATTCCCTATGCGGATGAGCTTTTAGAATACTATTCTATGGTTCCTTTGAATCAAAAAGTTGTTGAAAAATATGGTGATGCCTGGACAAAACCTGAAAATATCGTCACAAATGGTCCTTTCAAACCAAGTAATTGGATTGTGAATGAAAAAATTGAGCTAGCCCCAAATCCTTATTATTGGGACGCCAAAAACGTTAAATTGAAACAAGTGATTCTTTATCCAATTGCATCTGCAAATACGGATGTCGATCGCTATCGTTCTGGTGGAATTGATATTACAGGTGGTGCATTACCTGTTGATTTATTTAATCGTTTAAAAAAAGATTATCCAAATCAAGTATATACGCCCAAAACACTGTGTACTTATTATTATGAAATCAATAATAAACGTGCACCATTTAATAATCGTGATGTTCGTCTTGCACTCTCAATGGCGCTTGATCGCAATATCATTACCAATAAAGTTATGGGGCAAGGTCAACAAGTTACCTACACATTTACCCCAAATTATATTAATGGTGGAGAAAAAATTAAAAATCCAGAATGGGCTTCTTGGACACAAGCAGAACGTAATCAAAAAGCGATTGAATTATTAGAAAAAGCTGGTTACTCAAGCGCCAATCCGCTCACGTTTAATTTGCTTTATAACACTTCCGAGAACCATAAACGCATTGCTATCGCCGCCTCTGCGATACTGCGTCAAAATTTGAAAGGATTAGTAAGGGTAAAATTAGAAAATCAAGAATGGAAAACTTATTTAGATTCTCGCCATCAAGGTAACTATGACGTTGCCCGTGCTGGCTGGTGTGCAGACTACAATGATGCAAGTAGTTTCCTGAATTATTTTCTTTCCCATTCTACGACAAACTCTTCATTCTACCATAATAAATTCTATGACGAGGCAGTTGCTCAAAGCTACCGTGCCAAAACAAATACACAACGGGCTGAAGATTATGCGAAAGCGGAAGCAATTTTAGATCAGGATGTTGCCGTTATTCCTATTTTCAATAGTGTGAATGCACGCATGATTAAGCCTTATGTAAAAGGGTTTGATGTAGATAATCCAGCAAACAATTATTATTTAAAAAACGTTTATATTGAAGAACATTAAATCAAATTTATAGAAAGAAATGGTGATAGTTTTTCTATCACCCTCTTCTTTCATCGTCTGCTTTTAGGGATAAAATTATTATGATAAAACTTATCTTTTTCCGAATATTACAAGCAATACCTACGCTCTTTATTTTAATTACCTTGTCTTTTTTCCTCATGCGTCTTGCGCCAGGCAGTCCTTTTTCCTCAGAAAAAAGTTATCCGCCGCAAGTTATGGCAAATATTAACGCCAAATATCACTTAGATGAGCCTATTCTTAAACAATATCTCATCTATCTTAAAGATCTTGCGCATGGCGATTTCGGACCGTCGTTCAAATATAAAGATTACACGGTAAATCAATTAGTGGATCATGCTTTTCCTGTGTCGCTCAAACTAGGCGTTGTCGCTTTCATTATTGCACTTATTTTTGGAGTTAGTGCAGGTGCCATCGCAGCTTTGAAACATAATAAATGGATAGATTACTTCATCATGGCTTTTGCAATGACAGGGGTTGTTATCCCAAGTTTCATTGTAGCTCCCCTGTTGATTCTTCTCTTCGCAATTACATTAGGCTGGCTACCTGCAGGTGGATGGAATGATGGTGCCGTAAAATTTATGATTTTACCCGTTATTGCACTTTGTCTTTCATATATCGCTAGTATCGCTCGTATCACCCGAGGTTCAATGATTGAAATTTTGCATTCAAATTTTATTCGTACCGCTAAAGCCAAAGGTTTACCTATGCGTCGAATCTTATTGGTTCATGCTTTGCGCCCAGCCATGCTCCCTGTTATTTCCTACATGGGACCTGCTTTCGTTGGAATCATTACAGGTTCAATGGTTATTGAAAGTATTTTTGGTATCCCAGGTATTGGGCAACTTTTCGTAAATGGTGCCTTAAATCGTGACTATGCTTTAGTGCTTAGTCTCACGATTTTAATTGGTACTTTAACTATCGCCGTCAATGCTGTTGTAGATATTCTCTACGCCATTGTCGATCCGCAAATTAAATATTAAAAAGGGGTCAACAATGCTAAACCTTAGAAAAGAAAACCGTGAAGCACTAGAAAGAATTACAGAGGAACTGGTTGAGGTAGATAACCGCACATTATGGCAAGATGCCCGTCGCCGTTTTTTCCATAACAAAGCCGCCATTGTTAGCTTAGTTGTGCTATTAGGTATCCTACTTTTTGTTTCTTTTGCACCGATGCTAATGCCATTCCATTATTACGATACAGATTGGAATATGATGTCAGCATCACCTGATTTTATTTCTCATCATTATTTTGGAACAGACTCATCTGGACGTGATCTTTTAGTCAGAGTGGCTATTGGCGGGCGTATATCCTTGCTCGTTGGCATTATTGGTGCCTTAATTGCCGTTATTATGGGAACGCTTTATGGGACAACATCAGGCTATATCGGTGGTAAAACAGATATCATCATGATGCGTATTTTAGAGATCCTAAGCTCATTTCCATTCATGTTCTTCGTGATTTTATTAGTCACCTTTTTTGGTCGAAATATTTTTCTGATTTTCGTGGCGATCGGTATGGTTTCATGGCTCGATATGGCTCGTATTGTCCGTGGTCAAACCCTTAGCTTAAAACAGAAAGAATTTATTGAAGCAGCACAAGTTTGTGGTGTACCTACATCACAAATTATTTGGAAACATATTGTTCCAAATGTACTCGGTGTCGTTGTTGTATATGCTTCTTTACTCGTACCCTCAATGATCCTTTTTGAATCATTCTTAAGTTTCCTTGGACTAGGCACTCAAGAACCGCTCAGCAGTTGGGGGGCATTATTAAATGATGGGGCGAATGCTATGGAAGCTGCTCCATGGTTATTAATTTTCCCCGCTCTCTTTCTAGTTATCACTCTTTTTTGTTTTAACTTTATTGGGGATGGGTTACGTGATGCCTTAGATCCCAAAGATCGCTAATAGATTCGGAGAATAACAATGATAAATAACAACCAACCTTTATTACATGTTCAGGATCTTTTCGTCAGTTTCAAAACTCCTGATGGTCCTGTCACTGCGGTAAATAATCTCACCTTCTCGCTAAATGCAGGCGAAACCCTTGGCATTGTTGGCGAATCAGGTTCTGGTAAATCACAAACGGCTTTTGCATTGATGGGACTGCTTGCTCAAAACGGGACTATCAGTGGTTCTGCGCGTTTTGATCAGCAAGAAATCTTAAACTTGCCAGAAACACAGCTCAATCGTTTACGTGCTGAGCAAATGGCGATCATATTCCAAGATCCAATGACGTCACTTAACCCATATATGAAAATCGGCGATCAACTGATGGAAGTGCTTAAAATCCACAAAGGGATGGATCATAAAACAGCATTCGCACAATCCGTTGCCATGCTTGATGCAGTAAAAATACCAGAATCTCGCAAACGTATGGGCATGTATCCCCATGAATTTTCTGGTGGAATGCGGCAACGGGTCATGATCGCTATGGCATTACTTTGTCGTCCGAAATTACTTATTGCAGATGAACCTACCACTGCACTTGATGTAACTGTTCAAGCCCAAATAATGACCTTATTAAATGAACTAAAAACAGAATTTAACACGGCTATTATTATGATTACACACGATCTCGGTGTTGTGGCAGGCATTTGTGATAATGTTCTCGTGATGTATGCAGGACGTACCATGGAATATGGCACGGCAGAACAAATTTTCTATTCTCCTTCTCACCCTTATTCAATCGGTTTAATTGAGGCAGTCCCTCGATTAAATGAGTCACAAACTGAGCTCACCACAATCCCAGGAAATCCGCCTAATTTATTGAAATTACCATCAGGCTGTCCCTTTATGCCACGTTGCCAATATGCACGTTCTGAATGTGTCACAGCACCAACGTTAGAACGTACTCCTGATAATCGCTTAAGAGCGTGTTTCATTCCCCAATCAGAACTGATTGAAATTGTGCAAAAATTTAAATAGGAGATGAGATATTATGGAAAAAAAATTACTTCTTGATGTAAAAAATTTAAGTGTTTACTTCAACATAATTGATAATAAAAATCTCTTTTTGAATAAGAAACAAACACTTAAAGCAGTTAATGATGTATCTTTTAAACTATATGAGGGAGAAACATTAGGAGTCGTGGGCGAATCTGGCTGTGGTAAATCAACCCTTGCACGCGCTATTATTGGTTTAGTAAAAAGTACCCAAGGACAAATCCTTTGGTTAGGTGAAGATCTTGCTGACAAAAATGCACGTCAGTGGAAACCTTATCGTAGCCAATTACAAATGATTTTTCAGGATCCTCTTGCCTCGCTCGATCCACGCATGACTATTGGTAATATCATTGCCGAACCATTAAAAATCTATCAACCCCATTTAACTGCAAATGAAGTGCAAGAAAAAGTTAAAGCAATGATGATGAAAGTTGGGCTTTTGCCTAACCTCATTAACCGTTATCCACATGAGTTTTCTGGTGGGCAATGCCAACGCATTGGAATTGCCCGTGCGCTTATCGTAGAACCTAAACTTATCATTTGCGATGAACCCGTTTCAGCACTTGATGTTTCCATTCAAGCACAAGTAGTAAACCTTTTAAAATCGTTACAGAAGGAAATGAACTTATCATTGATTTTTATTGCTCATGATTTAGCGGTAGTAAAACATATATCCAATCGTATTTTGGTTATGTACTTAGGGAATGTCGTTGAAATGGGGACCGAAAAAGCAGTATATGACACGCCACTTCATCCTTATACGAAAGCACTCATGTCTGCTGTACCGATTCCTGATCCTGAATTAGAACGCAATAAAACTATTCAACTTATTGAAGGTGATCTTCCTTCTCCAATCAATCCGCCATCAGGATGTGTTTTCCGTACTCGCTGTCCGCTTGCCTATGAACATTGCATTACCGTAAAACCTTTTTTAGAAGGCGTAACAAATCATAAAGTTGCTTGTTTTAAAGCAAGATTAAAATAAAAATCATGCCCCAATTTTCATAAAATTTTTTGAATATTGTGGCGTGCTAAAAATAAAAATGTGGCATTTCTGCCACATTTTTGTTTACTACCATTGGTAACCAATACTTGTTCCGTAGTTAAAATCATTACGTGTATTCAAACTAATACCTGCCTTAAATGAAATACCATTGTCTTCAGAGGTTCTAGCAAAGCCCAATGCCACAGCATGTTGTCCACGATAGCCACCTAATGCTGCTGAAATCATGCTTTTCCCTCCTGAATTTGGTCGTTGCAAAAAGCCAATCGCAGTAGATCCTGCAATACCCGCACGAAGATCTTTATTCATGGTGCTTACCGTATTACTTAGATTATCTATCCTATGATTCACCTGTTGCATTCCCTGTGAAACGGTACGGTTGACATAATCTACATTGGCAACATGGGTAATTTGATCGGCTGTTGGAGTAGCAATCCCCGTTATTTCCCCAGTCGCACCTTCTCCATGTGGACCTTCTTTAAAGGCAATAACATTATGACGTTCAATCGTAGCCTTACCATTTCTAATCACTTTACGTTCTTGATTAGATTTAATCGCTATCACAGTACTACCTGCATTATCCGCAACAGTTACACCGTCTTTCGCAATTTTCGTATGCTGACCGTGCTCATCCCCCGCAGTAATACTTTCATCAACTTTAACATTTGCATCAAGGCTAATCGCTAACTCATTATTTTTACTATCAGCTGTGACATAAATATTTTGATGACCATTTTTTTTCTTACCGCCGATACGTACGCCATACTCTGCAGTTAATTCGGTATTTAATGCATTTTCAAGACCATTATCACCATGAATACGGAAACCTTTCGTCTCATTTTGTGCCTTTTCCAAATTAGCTAATTTTGTCGCCGTTGCATCCACTTTGTTCACAAAATCTTTATTTAATGTTACTTTGATAGCTCCAGGTTTTTCAGACGATGTGTCAATAACAACTTCACCATTACCAGATAAAATTAAACCTTTTTCAAGAGATACATTTTTTCCATTGACTTTGATTGTCTGATTTTTAATTTTATCTTTTACAGCTTGAATACTCGCCGCATTTTTAGTCACAATTTCTTTGGCAGTTTGTGCTATTTCCTTCGCCTTATTAGCAACACCATCGGCTTTATCAACAGTAATTTTAGCAGAACGAGCCGTACGCTCAGCCGAATCTGCAGTAGCCTGAGCTTTAGAAGAAACCAAATCGACTTTTTTAAGTGTATTTTTTACTTCTTCTGTCATTTTTCCGCTACACCATTTGCATGTTCTGCTGCTTTTTTAGCTTCCCCAGTTGCCGTTATAATCCCGTTCTTAGTATCCACAGCTTGTTCTACTATATTGCTTAGATCTTTTGTTACATCTTCAGCGTGATGAGTCGCTTTTTTTGCTTTTAATGTCGCCTGATCAAGTGCCGTTTTAGCTCCCTCTACCACTTTAGTTACGTTACTTGTCACACTATCCGCCGTTGCCGTAATTGCACTTTCAGCACTTGTAGTCGCTTGAGCAATTTCATCTTTACTATTACCCGTAGCCTTACCAATTTCACCGATTGCTGTATTGGTTGCTTGGGTAATTTCACCTTTTGCTTTGATAGTAGCATCATTTGTCGCTGTACTAATCACATCTTGGGCTTTTTGTGTTGCTGTTTGAGTAGCTGTAGCAATACTATCCGTTGCATCCGTACCCGCTTTACTAATCTCCGCTTTCACTTGATTTCCAGCATTACTTACCGCACCCGTTGCTGTCTGCGTTGCTTGGGTAATTTCACCTTTTGCTTTGGTGGTTGCAGTACCAATATCGGTTTTAGCCTGTTCTACATTTTGATGCAATGTTTCAGTGGCATCAGTTTTTGCTGTATTAATGGCTTCTTTAGCATCTTTCGAGGCTTTGGCAATACTATCTGTTGCTGTTTGGCTAGCTGTAGCAATACTATTCGTTGCATCGGTACCCGCTTTACTAATCTCCGCTTTCACTTGTTTTCCAGCTTTGTTTACCGCACCCGTTGCCGTCTGCGTTGCTTGGGTAATTTCACCTTTTGCTTTGGTGGTTGCAGTACCAATATCGGTTTTAGCCTGTTCTACATTTTGATGCAATGTTTCAGTGGCATCAGTTTTTGCTGTATTAATGGCTTCTTTAGCATCTTTCGAGGCTTTAGCGATACTATCTGTTGCTGTTTGGCTAGCTGTAGCAATACTATTCGTTGCATCGGTACCCGCTTTACTAATCTCCGCTTTCACTTGGTTTCCAGCATTACTTACCGCACCCGTCGCTGTCTGCGTTGCTTGAGTAATTTCACCTTTTGCTTTGGTGGTTGCAGTACCAATATCGGTTTTAGCTTGTTCTACATTTTGATGTACTGTTTTAGTAGCATCATTTGCCGCTGTACTAATGGCTTCTTTAGCATCGTTCGAGGCTTTGGCGATACTATCTGTTGCTGTTTGGCTAGCTGTAGCAATACTATTCGTTGCATCGGTACCCGCTTTACTAATCTCCGCTTTCACTTGTTTTCCAGCTTTGTTTACCGCACCCGTTGCCGTCTGCGTTGCTTGGGTAATTTCACCTTTTGCTTTGGTGGTTGCAGTACCAATATCGGTTTTAGCTTGTTCTACATTTTGATGTACTGTTTTAGTGGCATTATGTGTCGCAGTGTTAATCGCCTCTTGGGCTTTTTGTGTTGCTGTTTGAGTAGCTGTAGCAATACTATTCGTTGCATCAGCACCCGCTTTACCAATCTCCGCTTTCATTTGGTTTCCAGCATCATTTACCGTACCCGTTGCTGTCTGCGTTGCTTGAGTAATTTCACCTTTTGCTTTGGTAGTCGCACTACCAATATCAGCTTTCGCATCTTCTACATTTTGATGTACTGTTTTAGTAGCATCATTTGTCGCTGTACTAATGGCTTTTTTAGCATCGTTCGAGGCTTTGGCGATATCATCTGTTGCTGTTTGGCTAGCTGTAGCAATACTATTCGTTGCATCGGTACCCGCTTTACTAATCTCCGCTTTCATTTGGTTTCCAGCATCATTTACCGCACACGTTGCTGTCTGCGTTGCTTGGGTAATTTCACCTTTTGCTTTGGTAGTCGCAGTACCAATATCGACTTTCGCATCTTCTACATTTTGATGTACTGTTTTAGTAGCATCATTTGTCGCTGTACTAATGGCTTTTTTAGCCTCTTTCGAGGCTTTAGCAATACTATCTGTTGCTGTTTGGCTAGCTGTAGCAATACTATTCGTTGCATCGGTACCCGCTTTACCAATCTCCGCTTTCACTTGATTTCCAGCTTTATTTACCGCACCCGTCGCTGTCTGCGTTGCTTGAGTAATTTCACCTTTTGCTTTGGTGGTTGCAGTACCAATATCGGTTTTAGCTTGTTCTACATTTTGATGTACTGTTTTAGTAGCATCATTTGCCGCTGTACTAATGGCTTCTTTAGCATCGTTCGAGGCTTTGGCGATACTATCTGTTGCTGTTTGGCTAGCTGTAGCAATACTATTCGTTGCATCGGTACCCGCTTTACTAATCTCCGCTTTCACTTGTTTTCCAGCTTTGTTTACCGCACCCGTTGCCGTCTGCGTTGCTTGGGTAATTTCACCTTTTGCTTTGGTGGTTGCAGTACCAATATCGGTTTTAGCCTGTTCTACATTTTGATGCAATGTTTCAGTGGCATCAGTTTTTGCTGTATTAATGGCTTCTTTAGCATCTTTCGAGGCTTTAGCGATACTATCTGTTGCTGTTTGGCTAGCTGTAGCAATACTATTCGTTGCATCGGTACCCGCTTTACTAATCTCCGCTTTCACTTGATTTCCAGCTTTATTTACCGCACCAGTTGCTGTCTGCGTTGCTTGGGTGATTTCACCTTTTGCTTTGGTAGTCGCAGTACCAATATCGGTTTTAGCTTGTTCTACATTTTGATGCAATGTTTCAGTGGCATCAGTTTTTGCTGTATTAATGGCTTCTTTAGCATCTTTAGAGGCTTTGGCGATATCATCTGTTGCTTGTTTACCCGCCTTGGTAATATCTACTTTTGCAGTATTCGTTGCAGCTATTGTTACTTGCTCGATCTTACCTGTTGCTTTTTGAACTACTTGATCAATCTTCTTCTGTACAGATTGACTTATTTCTCCATCGTGCTTTGAAAGATCCTTTAATTTATTTTCGATACTTTGATTAAGCTTATTTTCTACATTTGATAATTCGTCTTTAAGCTGCCCAAAGGTAACAGCATCATCATCTGCTTTCGCCTTAGCAATATGTGTTAAACGACTTTGATTAAAATCTATCGTCTTATCGGTATTTAACGTAATCCTTGCACCATCTTTGGTATTGCTGATGCTTTGAATATCACTTAAAGTCTTAGATAGATCATAAGTTATATGAATACCATTATCATCACTCGTGACAAAAGCCTGTGTATTGCGTCCATTCTTAAAATTAATTACTCCATATGGATAAACATTATTCTTTACGCTCTTACTATCTTCACTAGGCTTACCAGAAATCGTCCAATAAGTTTCACCCCATTTTTTCTTCAACTGTGCAACATTAACTGCATCTGTATCATTCACCCCAGCAGCAACATGAATAATACGGCGAGTGCGCTCAGTTCCATCATCGTATTGACCACCAATAGACACCAAGCCATCAGTAGGATGGTAAGTAGGGTCTGATAAAGATTCTTCTGAATTTTGTCCAACTTCTTTCAATAATGACGTTAAATCGCTTTGTGAAACACTAGAATAACTCCCTAACGCAACTGATCCGCCTATTCGTTGCCCATCTGTCATATCATCCTGACGATCAGGCGCACCTTTTACTTTATAAACTTTCGCTTTGTACCCTAATACTAATGAACGAACCCCTTGCGCTTCGGCTGAGCTACCTAATGCTGTAGATTCAAAGCCTGAAGCAGCTGAATTAATCCCAGCAGAAATAGTATCTCCACTTCTAGCGATAGAAAATGGTCCAAATGCAACTGCATTTCCCATCTGTGCCATGGCTATTGCAGAATCTCCATACGCATATAACTGTTGTCCCGATTTTGGATCCCGTTTACCCGTAAATATGTGATCTATTAATTCATCACTACGTTTATAATGAGCCTGAACCTTTTGCAAAATTGGACCAACATTTTGAATAAATCCTTCTTCTGTTGGATTATCCCAAAAGTTTTTTAATAAATTTATTGCTGAAATTTTATTTCTAGGATTATTGGGATCGGGGAGTTTGATCGTGGCTAAATCTTTTCCGAAACCACGCGACATCAGATAAACAAGTTTAACAATATTTTTCTTACTCTTTACATCGCTATGGCGAGGATTGAGATAATCCAAATTATCGTAATTTTTTTTAAATTCGATTAACAAATTATCTGGACTTTCTGCAACAGCATTATTTCCCACTGTGACATTATTTTCATAGTTATAACTTTTTGTATTTTTATTAGAACTTATCCAGCTCTGTCCACCATTAATGCTATTAAAGTAATGATAAAAGTCTTCTGAAAAAGCATTATTCATAAAACCTACAGAGATTCCTAGAATTAAAGCTTTCCTTATAAGCCCTCGTAAAGATAGATGAGGCGTCATTTTCACTACATCAACTGCAGTATCTAAAATAACTCCATTCCGTGTCGTTTGTCCTTTTCCATGATTTTTAGCTAATTCAGACACAACAACCAAACTATTTAACGTTCTAGAAAAAATAATGTTGAAAATTCTATTCATAACCGCCTTCTACACTACTAATTACAACTCAAGTGTTAACTCCATGATGTTAATCAAAATTAGTATATAGCGATATTTTTATCCGTGCAAGCGCAGATAAAGTGTATAAACATAAAAAATAAATAATTTAAAAGAGTTACACAAATACTACTTTTTTATTATATTAAAAAAAATTATGATAACTGATTATAATGATTGCTTTATAATCGAATTTTAAAAATAAACAATCATTATTGTATATGTTTTAATTTATATAAAATATATACCTACACGAGATCTTTAAAACTAAATTTATTAAAAAATAGAAGATAAATTGTGAGTAGGATGTCTGAATCTGTTTAATTAAAATAGAAATAAATAAAAAGTTATGGAAAACTCATGAATATCATTCGTTGTTAGATAAGATTTGATGGCAGATGAAAAGATAAATTAAGGGCAGATAATGGACCGCCCTTTTTTAGTTATTTTTTAGAAATCACGCCATGATTTTCGGCTAATTTTTTTAATTTTGCACGTTTCGCATTATCTTTAGCTAAAAGGCTTACAGCGATAACAATAATTAATGCGCCAATCCAAAATGTAGTGGGAAGATGATCTTTCACGATAAAAGCATCAAACAACCCTGAAAAAACCACCCCGATAAAGGTGAAGGGGGTAAGTGTACTGGCACTTGCATATTTAAATGCTTTCGTCACATAAATTTGGAAACTTAATCCAAAAATTCCAACGCAAATCAATAAGATAAAGCTAGATAATGATACCCATACCCAGTCATGCCCAAAAATTAGTGCAATAGAGAGAAACCCTATGGTATGAAAGTAAAAGACGATATTTTGAGGAGAATTATATTTATTCAATTCTTGTAAACTACAATAAGCAATGGCAGCAAGAATAGCGCTCACTATCCCGATAAATACATAAAAATTATCAATATGTGCTTGTGAATGGCTACCCAACAAGATGACACATACGCCGATAAAACCAAGAGAAATCAATATTACTTGAGTTAACGTGGTACGGATCCCCAAGAACAATAAAATGATCGGAACGAAAAGTGCAGATGTATTCATCAATAAAATGGCAATCGCGACTGGTAAATGCTTTATGATATAAAACATCAACAACATCGCCGAAATCCCCGCCGCATTACGTAAGATAAAATACTGAGGTTTAGTAAAATTAATCTTTAGCTGCTTTGTTTTCACGACAAAAGGTAGTAGAAATATTGCCCCTAAGAAAAAACGGACAAACAATATTTCACTTGATGGTACGGTCGCTGAGGCAAATTTTACAAAAATCCCCATAATCGCAATACTGACATAAGCAATCAGCACATAAACAATCGCTTTATTTTCGTTACTCATAATCTCAATTTTCAAACAATAAATAGAAAGTGATGAGTATAGCAGTTAAATCTCAAATTTCTATTCATCCATCCCACCAACAAAAAAATCGTGACGATTTTAACCACGCCACGATTTTCGGAAAAAATTATTAAAAATGGTCTAAATTTATTCAATTATGCCTTATCCAAATCAATAAAATGCTCACGATAGTAAGCAAGTTCGGCAATAGATTCACGGATATCATCTAAAGCAAGATGTGTATTTTTCTTTTTAAATCCAGCTAGGATTTCAGGTTTCCAGCGTACGGCTAATTCTTTTAACGTACTCACATCCAAATGGCGATAATGGAAATAATCGGCAAGCTCAGGCATATAGTTATATAAAAAACGCTTATCTTGTGCCACGCTGTTCCCACAAATTGGCGAGGCTCCTTTTTCAGTCCATTTTTTTAGGAAATCTAGTGTGCGTAATTCAGCGGCTCTTTCCGTCAATTTACTTGCTCGCACTCGATCAATCAAACCATTTTGACTATGTGTTGTCTGGCACCATGCACTCATTTTATTTAATAACTCATCCGATTGATGTACGGCTAATACGGGACCTTCTGCCAAGATATTTAGATCTTTATCCGTAACAATCGTTGCAATTTCAATAATACGTTCTTTATTTGGATCTAATCCCGTCATTTCTAAATCAATCCAAATCAAGTTTTGGCGGTCTTTTTGTTTTGCTTTATCTGTACTCATAATTTCGGTATCCTATAGAAATTTACTTCCCTATATTAGCGGAAAAAGCTTTTTTCTGTAAGGATTCTCTTTGGCTAAACGCAAATTAACTCAAAACCAAAAACGCCGTATTCAGGCAAACCGTTCTAAAACCCTCCATCGCCATCAAAAACAAGATGTCGAATGGCAAGATGAAATGCTTGGTGAAACCCAAGATGGGCGCATCGTTACTCGCTATGCATCACATGCAGATGTTGAGAATGCACATGGTGAAATTTTCCGTTGTAATCTTCGCCGTACTTTATCTAGCTTAGTTGTTGGGGACTACGTAATTTGGCGTGAAGGCAATGAGCAATTACAAGGTATAAGTGGCGTGATTGAGGGCGTTTATCCTCGAAAAAGTGAAATTTTACGCCCTGATTATTATGATGGTTTAAAACCTATTGCGGCAAATATCGATCGCATTATTATAGTTTCTGCCGTTATTCCAGCATTATCTCTAAATATTATCGATCGTTATTTAGTCATGTGTGAAAATGCAAAAATTCCCGCCACCATTGTCTTAAATAAAGTTGATCTGCTAGATGCTAAAAGTCGCCATGAGGTAGAAGAACAATTAAAAATTTACCAAGACATTGGCTACGAAGTATTACTCGTTTCCGCCAAAACAGGCGAAAACATGAATGCACTCACCTCACTTTTTGCACAAGGTACAAGTATTTTTGTCGGTCAATCTGGCGTCGGAAAATCAAGCCTGATTAATCAAATTTTCCCTGACCTCAATGTCCTAACTGGAGATGTCAGTGAAGTATCGGGTTTAGGTCAGCACACCACAACATCTTCACGTCTGTACCATCTTCCCCAAGGCGGCGAATTAATTGATAGTCCAGGAATCCGTGAATTTGGTTTATGGCACCTTACTGAAACGCAAATTACTGATGGTTACCGTGAGTTTCATGATTTCCTAGGAACATGCAAATTCCGTGATTGCAAACATCTTACTGATCCACAATGTGCATTAAGAGAGGCGGTAGAGGCTGGGAAAATAAACCCAATCCGCTTTGAAAATTACCATCGTTTATTAACTAGCCTGTCCGAAACAAAGTCTCAACGTCATTTTTCTAGCGATATCTAACAACAACAAATGAACAAAAAATAACCAAAAGAGTGTCCGATACACTCTTTTTTTTGCCTTTTTTGTGATGTACTTCAAATTTTACAACCTTTTTTATTGATTATTTAAAGTGCCCATTAGATACTTGTTCCGCTTAAAATTTAAGTTAAGAAAGTTGATTTATGCATCTTTTCCTAGGGTGAAAGACTCATCCATTTTTATTTGATTAAGGACACAGACATGTACTCAAAAGAAGTTGAAATTACAGCCCCAAATGGTTTACATACTCGCCCTGCTGCACAATTTGTAAAAGAAGCAAAAGGTTTTACTTCTAATATCAATGTTACCTCAGGTGGTAAAACAGCAAGTGCAAAAAGCTTATTTAAACTTCAAACCTTAGGTTTAACACAAGGTACTGTCATTACCATCTCTGCTGAAGGTGATGATGAGAAAGAAGCAGTTGATCACTTAGTGGCTCTCATTCCAACATTAGAATAAAAAAATCAAACCATTATGCCACAAAATTTCCTCATTCATTTTGTGGCATTTTCTATTCTCGTAACTCAAAATTTGGAAGGTTCATATGCTGTCAGGTATTCCGGCATCTCCAGGGATTGTCTTTGGAAACGCACTTGTTTTAAAAGAAGATGAAATTGTTTTCGATACTCGCAAAATTTTAGATTCTGAAGTAGGCGAACAAATCGCACAATTTTATCAAGGTCGAACTGAGGCAATCGCCCAGTTAAATGCGATCAAAGATCGTGCACAAAAAACGCTTGGCGAAGACAAAGCGGCAATCTTTGAAGGTCATTTGATGATTCTTGAAGATGAAGAATTAGAAGAAGAAATCATCGAGTATATTCGTTCTAATAAGACTACCGCAGCCGTTGCAGCAGAGAAAATTATTGCTTCTCAAGTAGCCATGCTTTCCGAATTGGATGATGAATACCTAAAAGAACGTGCTGGCGATATTCGAGATATTGGTAATCGTTTAATTAAAAATATTTTAGGTATCAAAATCATCGATCTTGGGGAAATCAAAGATAAAGTTATCCTTGTTGCTAAAGATTTAACACCATCTGAAACAGCTCAGCTTAACTTGGAAAATGTATTAGGCTTTATTACTGATTTAGGTGGCCGTACATCACATACCTCAATTATGGCCCGTTCACTTGAACTTCCTGCCATTGTTGGAACAAACAATGCGACTCAAGCCATTAAAACTAATGATTATATCATCTTAGATGCAACGGATAATCGCGTTTATATCAATCCATCTGAAGAAGAAGTAAAACGTCTTCACACTTTAGCGAAACGTCTTGATGAAGAAAAAGAAGAATTAGCTAAATTAAAAGATTTACCCGCCGTTACATTAGATGGTCATCAGGTTGACGTAGTAGCCAATATCGGTACATTACGTGACTGCGAAGGTGCAGAACGTAATGGAGCTGAAGGTATCGGTTTGTACCGTACCGAATTTTTATTTATGGATCGTGACCAATTACCAGGTGAAGAAGAACAATTTAAGGCGTATAAAGATGTCGTTGAAGCAATGAATGGTCGCCTAGTTGTCCTTCGTACGATGGACATTGGTGGTGATAAAGATCTCCCTTATATGGATCTACCTAAAGAAATGAATCCATTCCTTGGCTGGCGTGCTATTCGTATTGCTTTTGATCGCCGTGAGATTCTCAATACACAATTACGTGCTGTACTTCGTGCCTCTGCTTTCGGTAATCTCGCTGTAATGTTCCCGATGATTATTTCAGTTGAAGAAATTCGTGAGTTAAAATCAGTTATTAAACAACTTAAAGCTGATCTTAGAGCAGAAGGCATTGCATTCGATGAAAATATTCAAGTCGGTGTAATGGTTGAAACTCCAGCAGCCGCAGTAAACGCAAAATTCTTAGCAAAAGAAGTCGATTTCTTCAGTATTGGGACAAATGATTTAACTCAATATACCCTTGCCGTTGACCGTGGTAATGAGTTAATTGCTCATCTCTACAACCCGATGACTCCTGCTGTTTTAAACCTCATTAACCAAGTTATTTCAGCTTCTCATGCTGAAGGTAAATGGACTGGTATGTGTGGTGAATTAGCTGGTGACGAACGTGCTACCCTACTTCTTCTCGGTATGGGACTTGACGAATTTAGTATGAGTGCAATTTCAATCCCTCGTATTAAAAAACTGATTCGTAACGTAACGTTTGAAGAAGCACAAACTCTTGCTAAAGAAGCATTACAAAAACCGACAGCACAAGAAATTGCTGACCTTATTGCAGATTTTTTAGCAGACAAAGGCTAAATAAATATTAATTTCATCATTTTTTCGCTAAAATGACAGGGATTTTGTATAAAGTAGGAGTACAGAATGAGCTTTTTAGGTAAATTATTTGGTTCAAAAGAAAAAAAAACCATCAATGTTGAAATCTATGCCCCTGTCACTGGCGAGCTAATTAGTCTTGAAGATGTACCTGATGTTGTTTTTTCAGAAAAAATCGTTGGTGATGGTATTGCAATCCGTCCCTCTGGTTCACTTCTCGTAGCACCAGCAGATGGCGTGATTAATAAAATTTTTGAAACCAACCATGCTTTTTCAATGACTACAACAAATGGTGTTGAGTTATTTGTACATTTTGGTGTAGATACTGTAGAACTTAAGGGGAAAGGTTTTACTCGTATCGCAAAAGAAGGGCAGCAAGTGAAATGTGGCGATCCCATCATTGAACTTCATTTAGATGAATTGCAACACACTGATAAATCTTTATTAACGCCAGTTGTTATCGCTAATATGGAAGAAATTTGTCACCTTGAAAAAAAATCAGGTCCAGTTGTTGCTGGGGAAAGTGTTATCCTTACACTAAAAAAATAACCACAAATTCAACTCAAAAGACCTCATTTTTAAATGAGGTTTTTTATTTTTATGACGCCTGTATTTTCAGAAAATTTTTTGCTTTTAAGCTCTATATAAATTTGTTATTTTAAGCGGAATTAACTTAGTTTTCTTAACGATCTCAACAATAGAGATTTATTTTAAAAGGAACAATTATGTCTAATCCACTTCTTACAACTACTGGTTTACCAGAATTCTCAAAAATCAAACCAGAACATATTCAACCTGCCATTGAACAAATCATAAAAGAAAGCAGAGAAACAATTGGAAAACTTCTTACCCAATCACAATTCACTTGGGAAAATTTTATTGAACCGATGGATAACCTCGGTGAAAAATTACAACGTGCTTGGTCACCAGTAAGCCATTTAAACTCAGTAAAAAATAGCCCTGAACTCCGTGACGCATATGAAGCTTGCTTACCTTTATTATCTGAATACAGCACTTGGCTTGGTCAGCACAAAGGTTTATATGATGCCTACCTCTCTCTAAAAAATAGCATTGAGTTTTCAACTTATTCGCTTGCTCAACAAAAAGCCATTGAAAATGCACTGCGCGATTTTGAATTATCAGGTATTGCCCTCGATAATGAAAAACAAGCACGTTATGCAGAAATTGTTGCTCGTTTATCTGAACTTAACTCAAAATTCAGCAACAATGTTCTTGATGCGACTATGGGCTGGGAAAAAATTATTACTGATATCAATGAGCTTAAAGGCTTACCAGAAAGTACTTTACAAGCTGCTGCGCAATCGGCACAAAGTAAAGGCTTAGATGGCTGGCGTTTTACTCTTGAATTTCCAAGCTATTTGCCAGTTATGATGTATGCAGAAAATGCGGCTCTTCGTGAAGAAATGTATCGTGCTTTCGCAACCCGTGCTTCTGATGAAGGTCCGAACGCAGGAAAATGGGATAACACTGCGATTATGCAAGAAATTCTCACTTTACGTTTAGAATTGGCTAAACTTCTTGGCTTTGATACCTATACCGAACTTTCTCTTGCCACCAAAATGGCAGAAACACCCGATCAAGTGATGCAATTTTTAGATAATCTTGCATTACGTTCAAAAGCTCAGGGCGAAAAAGAATTACAAGATTTACAAGCATTCTGTAAAGAACAATACGGTGTAGAACAGCTTAACCCATGGGATATCACTTTCTACGGCGAAAAACAAAAACAAGCGTTATATCAAATTAGCGATGAGCAACTTCGCCCATATTTTCCAGAAAATCGCGTTATTTCAGGGTTATTTGAGTTAATTTCACGCTTATTCAATATTAAAGCTGAAGAACGTTTTGACGTAGATACTTGGGATAAATCTGTTCGTTTCTTCGATCTTAAGGATAAAACAAGCGGTAAATTGCTCGGAAGTTTCTACCTTGATCTCTATGCGCGTGAACATAAACGTGGTGGTGCATGGATGGATGATTGTATTGGTCGTAAAGTGTTAGATAAAGATCATATTCAAACTCCAGTTGCTTTCTTAACTTGTAATTTCAATGCACCAATTGGTGATAAACCAGCATTATTTACTCACGATGAAGTGACCACCCTATTCCACGAATTTGGACATGGTATCCATCACATGCTAACAGAAATCGACGTGCCAGATGTTGCTGGAATTAATGGGGTACCATGGGATGCGGTGGAATTACCAAGCCAATTCCTTGAAAACTGGTGCTGGCAACCAAAAGCACTAGAATTTATCTCTGGTCATTACGAAACAGGCGAACCATTACCACAAGATCTATTACAAAAACTTATTGATGCTAAGAACTTCCAAGCAGCAATGTTTGTTTTACGTCAATTAGAATTTGGTTTATTTGATTTTCGCCTCCACCATAACATCGATCCAAATAATCCAAGCCAAGTCTTAGAAACCTTGAAAAAAGTCAAAGATGAAGTGGCTGTCGTAAAAGGTGTGGATTGGGCAAGAATGCCTCATAGCTTTAGCCATATCTTTGCTGGAGGTTACGCAGCAGGCTACTATAGTTACCTTTGGGCAGAAGTATTATCTTCAGACGCATTTTCTCGCTTTGAAGAAGAAGGTATTTTTAACCCAGTCACAGGACAATCTTACTTAAAAGAAATTTTAAGTCGTGGTGGTAGCGAAGAACCAATGGTTCTCTTTGAACGTTTCCGTGGTCGTAAACCAACACTAGACGCATTACTTCGTCATAAAGGCATTAAGGGCTAAATCATGAAATATAAATGGATCTTATTCGATGCCGATCAAACGTTATTTTCATTCAGCTCTTATCAAGGTCTTGTAAATGTCTGTGCCAAATATGGCATGGACTTTACAAAACAGGATTTTGAAGAATATGAAAATATTAATCAGCCACTATGGTTGCAATATCAGCAACAGAAAATCGATGTTAATCAACTAAAATGCTATCGTTTTCAGAATTTAAGTAAAAAAATCGGTATTGATCCATTACAAATAAATGCAGAGTTAATGGATCAAATGGCAACGCTAAGCCCTGCTTATCGTGAAACTATCCCTATGCTTGAAAAACTCCACGGTAAAGTGAATATGGGTATTATTACCAATGGTTTTGCATCAATGCAGCAAGCACGTTTGGATTTTACCAAAACCGCTAAGTTCTTTGATTTGCTCATTATTTCTGAAGAAGTTGGTGTTCCGAAACCACAAACAGGTATTTTCTCTGCTGCATTTGATCAAATACAACAAAGATTTCCAGTACAAAAATCGCAGATTTTGATGGTCGGTGATAGCCTATCGTCAGATATTGCGGGGGGAAATGCGTTTGGCTTTGATACTTGTTGGCTAAATCAACACCAACAAACCTCACCAGAACATATCAAACCAAC
This sequence comes from Actinobacillus delphinicola, assembly GCF_900638385.1. Lineage (NCBI taxonomy): Bacteria > Pseudomonadati > Pseudomonadota > Gammaproteobacteria > Pasteurellales > Pasteurellaceae > Actinobacillus > Actinobacillus delphinicola. The sequence goes on from NZ_LR134510.1 coordinate 353,749, forward strand.
ATTTGAAATAACGAACATCTCAGATTTGGTAAATATTGTAATGTAGCTTAAAATAAACGCAGTAAATTTTATTCATTTACTGCGTTTTACATAAGGATAATAATATATGAAATCGGTGTCTATCATAGGGTTAAATACATGGGGTCGTGCATTAGCAAGATACCTGAAGCAATTCGGATATGATGTGAAAGGAAGTACTCGCACTTACGAGAAAGTAGAAAGCGCTCGTCTGCAAGAATTAGAGGCTTACCAACTTGAGTTAACGCCTGAAATCAATGCATCTCCAGAAGATATTAATGCGCTTTTTAATGTTGATGCGCTAGTTATCAATATTCCTCCCAGTCGATATTTCTTTCATAACCATGACTATGTAAAAAGTATTCAAAATATCATCAATGAAGCCCTTCTCCATACTGTTTCCCACATCATCTTTATTAGTTCTACCACCATTCTGGGTAGCCAACCTGGTATCCTTAACGAAACGACATTACCTAAACCTTATAATGAAGTTACTCATGCTCTTAGCCAAATTGAATCTATGCTAAATCAATTAGATACTATTCATTGTGATATTTTACGCTTAGGTAAATTTATTGATCCGAATCTCATTCCACACCATTCTACAAAAGATGATATTCTTTCATCGCTTAATCTTATCCATGCTGAAGATTGCTGCCGTGCCGTTTATTTATTACTAAAAATGCCATGTGGACGTCGACTATATCACCTTGTTGCCCCAACGCTACAAATTCAATACTTCTTAAACCATCACGCAAGCCTAGAGGATCGCCAACAAGCAGCACAACAAATTATTGAAGGCACAAAAATTTGCCAAGAACTTGGTTTTGTTTATCAAAATCCTGAAATTATTACCTAAACGCCTCAATTTTCGGAAAAATTTTTTTGATTTGTTTACTCAATAAGACAGGATAAAATCTCTCCTGTCTATAAAGTCTTATTTTTTTTTGTTAAAATCTCGCAATTATTTCAAATAGTGAGTACTTATGACAAAGAATTCTGTATATAAATTTCCCTCATTTGCACAATTTATGCCACATGAGAAACGTGTTCTTAAACGTTTCCGCTCATGGATACGCTTTTGTTATGCAAAAACAACGATTCGCTCACAAATCCATACCTTCGAGACATTTTTAAATCAAAATGCTCTTTGGCAACCACTTTTTAATGAAGAGCCATATCGTTGCAATACATTATTACGTAAATATTGTGATAACCGTTTCTCAGCTGAAGAACGTTTGCGTATGATTTGCCATAATTTCATTTTGGCTGAAAATTATCTTGGAAAACCACTTTGTCAAAAGCTCATTAGTGAACAAAAACTTTTACTCGCTAATTTAACTGAAGATTTACAAGTTTATTTGAATATCAACCGAATCGATCCTTTTGAAGGATTCTTTTCATTAAATATTCTGACGAGTGAAAAAGAACGAGTCTATGACGCCTCCTTCACTTTCTTACCGCCCAATAAGATCCTTATTGCAAGTATCCAAGGTCCAAAAGGTGAAGATGCAGCACAACTTGTAAAAACCGCAACAAAATCATTGTTCGGCGTTCGCCCAATGTTTATGCTAGTTAATATTTTCAAAATGCTTGCCCAAGACTTACAGCTCGACCTTGAAGGTATTGCTCATAAAAACCAAGGTAAATACCGTTTTAACGATCACACCAAATTACTTTTCAATTATGATGAATTTTGGAGCGAAAATCAGGGCGTATTAAATGCAGATGGCTATTGGCATCTCCCGCTCGACATTGAACGTAAACCACTAGAAGAAATCCAAAGTAAAAAACGTTCCATGTATAAAAAACGCTACGCTATGTTAGATGAAACTGCGCAGCAAATTACTCGTTTCTTTAAGGAGAACGTATGACAATCATTATTACCGTAGATGGACCAAGCGGTGCAGGTAAAGGTACCCTTTGCTATGCACTTGCAGAAAATTTTAATTATCAATTACTTGATAGTGGCGCCATTTACCGTGTATGTGGTTTAGCCGCATTACAACAAAATATTCATTTAGACGATGAAGAAGCTCTTACAGCCCTTGCTAAAGGCCTCGACCTTCGTTTTTGCCCACAAGATGGTGAAGTAAATGCATTTCTAGGCGATGAAAATGTCAGCAAAAAAATTCGCACTCAAGAAGTTGCCGAAGCCGCATCTAAAGTTGCGGCCTATCCAGGCGTTCGGGCTGCACTCTTACAATTACAACGCGACTTCGCAAAAGGTAACGGTTTAATTGCTGATGGTCGTGATATGGGTACAGTTGTATTCCCAAATGCTCAAATAAAACTCTTTTTAGATGCTAGTGCAGAAGAAAGAGCCAAAAGACGTTATAAACAGTTGCAAAGCAAGGGAATTAATGGTAACTTTGCCCAGATTTTAACCGAGATTCAAGAACGTGATTTCCGTGATAGAAACCGTGCTGTAGCACCGTTAAAACCTGCGGAAGATGCACTATTGCTTGATAGTACAACATTGAGTATTGATGAAGTCATTCAACAAGCTCTCTCGTTTATCCAGCAAAAATTATCAGAATCTCTCTAAAATTTCCGTTGAGTTTATTTATGGACAAATAAACTTGTGTTATCAACCCCACATTTCATGGATGGAACGTGGTCGTTATTTTTTATATATTGAAGATTAATTATGACAGAATCTTTTGCTCAACTATTTGAAGAATCACTAAAAACCCAACAACCTAACCTAGGCGACATCATCGATGCAACTGTTGTTGCTATCGAAAAAGGCAACGTTTATGTTGATGCAGGTTTAAAATCAGAAGCACGTATTTCTGAAGAAGAATTTAAAAACGCTCAAGGCGAATTAGAAGTTAAAGTCGGCGATACCGTTAAAGTAGCTTTAGAAGCTTTCGAAGATGGTAACGGTGAAACTAAACTTTCTCGTGAAAAAGCAGTTCGTCACGAATCTTGGATTGAACTAGAAAAAGCATACGAAGATCAAGCAACAGTTGTTGGTTTAATTAACGGTAAAGTTAAAGGTGGCTTCACAGTTGAGTTAAACGGTGTTCGTGCATTCTTACCAGGTTCTTTAGTTGACACTCGCCCATTACGCGATACTGCTCACCTTGAAGGTAAAGAATTAGAATTCAAAGTAATCAAACTAGATCAAAAACGTAACAACGTTGTTGTTTCTCGCCGTGCTGTAATCGAATCTGAAAACAGCCAAGAACGTGAACAAGTTCTTGAAAACCTAGAAGAAGGCGCAGAAGTTAAAGGTGTTGTTAAAAACCTAACTGACTACGGTGCATTCGTAGACCTAGGTGGTGTTGACGGTTTATTACACATCACTGACATGGCTTGGAAACGTGTTAAACACCCAAGCGAAATCGTAAATGTTGGTGACGAAATTGATGTTAAAGTATTAAAATTTGACAAAGATCGTAGCCGCGTATCTTTAGGCTTAAAACAATTAGGTCAAGATCCATGGATTGCAATCGCTGAAAATCACCCAGTAAACAGCAAATTAACTGGTAAAGTAACTAACTTAACTGACTACGGTTGCTTCGTTGAAATTTTAGAAGGCGTTGAAGGTTTAGTTCACGTTTCTGAAATGGATTGGACAAACAAAAACATCCACCCATCTAAAGTTGTTTCTTTAGGTGACGAAGTTGAAGTTATGGTTTTAGACATTGATGAAGAACGTCGTCGTATCTCTCTAGGTTTAAAACAATGCCAACCTAACCCATGGTTAAAATTTGCTGAAACTCACCAAAAAGGTGAACGTGTAAGCGGTAAAATCAAATCTATCACTGATTTCGGTATCTTCATCGGTCTTGAAGGTGGTATCGACGGTTTAGTTCACTTATCTGATATTTCTTGGAATATCCCAGGTGAAGAAGCAGTTCGTCAATACAAAAAAGGCGACGAAGTTGAAGCTATCGTGTTACAAGTAGATTCAGCAAAAGAACGTATCTCTTTAGGTATCAAACAACTTGAAGAAGATCCATTCAACAACTTTGTTGCAGCAACCAAAAAAGGTGCTATCGTAAAAGCAACTGTAGTTGAAGCTGACGCTAAAGGTGCTAAAGTTGAATTAGCTGACGGTGTTGAAGGTTACATCCGTGCTGCAGATTTAACTTCTGAAGTTGCTGCTGGCGAAGAAATCGAAGCTAAATACACTGGTGCAGATCGTAAAACTCGCATCGTTCATTTATCTGTTCGTGCTAAAGACCAAGCAGACGAAGCTACTGCTCTTGCAAATGTAAACAAACAAGAAGAAGTAGAAATTCCTAACGCAATGGCTGAAGCATTCAAAGCAGCAAAAGGTGAATAATTAAGTTATTCTCTTTAACAAAATTAGCTTGGTATAATTACCAAGCTAATTATCCATCAGAGTTTAGGAGCGTATTATGACTAAATCAGAACTTGTAGAAAAATTGACTACTACCAATCCAGATTTGTCTTTCAAACAAATTGATTTAGCAGTAAAAATGATTCTTGACCAAATGTCTGAAAGCTTGGAAGAAGGTAAGCGAATTGAGGTTCGTGGCTTTGGAAGTTTTTCCTTGCACTTTCATCAACCTCGCGCAGGTAGAAATCCAAGAACTGGGGAAAGTGTTCAACTTCCCGCTAAATCAGTACCACATTTTAAAGTTGGTAAGGAATTACGCGAACGAGTGGACTTCTCCGCATAATGTAATAATATGACTTCCTAAAAACGACACATTAAGTGTCGTTTTTTTTATGTATTTTTGGCATAATATGTACCTCTGCATGCATTTATTAAAGGAGTTGAAAAATGTTCAAATATATTATTGCTCTCATTATCCTTCTTGCTTTACTTTTAGTCGGTGTGACTGTGGGAGCGAATAATGATCAGATTATTACTTTCAATTACATTATTGCACAAACAGATATTCAACTATCTACCCTCGTTGCAATCTTATTTGGTATTGGTTTAATCCTTGGTTGGCTTATTTCATCTTTCTTTTATGTAAAATTACGTCTAAAACATATGGCACTTACCCGCCAATTAAAACGTCAAATGAATGTCCAAAAAAACCAGACTCAAACTAATACAACGGCAGTGACTTCAACTCCTAAGGCATAATTACTCTATGTTAGATCTTCTCTTCTTGTTACTTCCTATCGCTGCTGCCTATGGTTGGTTCATGGGATATAGAAGTGTAAAAAAACAACAAGAGGATGCCAATAATAAGTTCTCCCGTGAATATATGACGGGGGTTAACTTCCTGTTGTCAAACCAAACGAATAAAGCTGTTGATTTATTCTTAGATATCATACAAAAACAAGAAGCTAATCCCGATAATCCTGATGAATCTGACGTTCAAGCTCAATTTGAAGCTCAACTGACACTCGGTAACCTCTTCCGCTCTAAAGGGGAAGTAGATAAAGCTATCCGTATTCACCAAAACCTTAACAGAAGTGATGCATATAGCTTTGAGCAAAAACTTCTTACCAAACAACAACTAGCGAAAGATTTTATCAGTGTCGGTTTTTATGATAGAGCAGAAAATTTATACATTCTTCTCGTAGATGAGCCAGATTTTGCAGAAAATGCTTTGCAACAATTGACTCAAATTTATCAGAAAACAAAAGAGTGGAAAAAGGCTATTAATGTGGCTGAAAAACTTCAGGTTCTAAACCCGCAAGAGAATAATATTCCTCTTGCACATTACTATTGTGAAGAAGCACAAAAAGTATTGAAAAGTAATCCCGTCGCAAGCGAAGCATTGTTGCAACAAGCATTAAAAGTTTCCCCCACTTGCGTACGAGCTTCCATTCTTCTTGCAGAAATTGCTGTAATGAACCTTGATTACCAAAAGGCATTAAATTATTTCACTAATACACTAGAACAAAACCCAGATTATGTTAGTGAAATCATTCTCCCTGTACAATACCTTTATACGGAGCTTAACCAAGAAGATAATTTCGAGTTATTTTTAATTCGAGCAGAACACTTAAAAAATAATAGCGCTGTTGAACTTGCTTTGATTGATACTATTGAACAAAAAGAAGGTCCAATAGCAGCGCAAATGAAGCTATACCAACAAATAAAGACTAACCGTACTCCAGTACTATTTGAGCGTTTTATCCAGTATCAAATAGAACAAACGACAGATGAAAAATCACAACATAGCCTGGTTCTATTGCAAAAAATGGTAAATGAATATATCAAACAAAATGCTGAGTACCGTTGTACACAATGTGGATACCAAAGCCACAAATTAAGTTGGTGTTGCCCATCCTGTCAAAAGTGGGAAGGTATTAAACCCATTTCCAGCTTTAAATCCATTCATTAATTTAATCATGAGCCAAAACTACTATGAGCACCCTCGTTTACTCTACTGAAACTGGACGTATTAAACCTCAACCTAAAACGATTGCACGCCCCAAAGGGGATGGTATTGTTCGCATTAGCCGCCAAACAAGTGGTCGTAAAGGTAATGGCGTAAGTTTAATAACAGGACTAGATCTTGATGATATTGAACTAAAAAAATTAGCCAAAACCCTCAAACAACGTTGTGGCTGTGGCGGTACCGTTAAAAACGGTGTGATTGAAATACAATCTGATAACCGTGAACTGCTTAAGAGCTACTTAGAATCCCAAAATTATCAAGTTAAAATAGCTGGAGGGTAATCCTTTAAAATTATAAATTTGCTTAGAATATTTGACCTACATCACAAAATAAAAAAAAATACTATACTTATTCAAATAAAGTTTTAAACTATGAGCCATAAATAGATAGTAATAAATCATTTTATACATGTTTCTATATTTTAAGGTATGGAGTTCTTATGTCATACATTGATTTGAATACTCAGTATTCACCCGATCGAGGCCTATCTATAATGGCTCATATTCGAAGAACAAGACACTTAACAATGCCTTTCTTTCGCCCTTGCTTTTCTTATTCTTTTTTTAATTCCCATATATCTAATCCGTATTACTAATAGTCTACTTTATTAGTATATTCTTACGTTTCTATATGAATACTTTACTTTTGATTATATTCAAAAGTAGGTCGGCTCGTCTTTGTAATTTTTATTACATAGACTTATATGTTTTATTTAAATTAAATTTTAAAAGGAGCCTATTATGTTAAATTTAAAAATTGCATATAGTCCAGAAATTAGTGTCTATTTCCATACTAATAGAACTTTAGTTCCTGTAAATCAAACTGATTTTACAGATATTGGTGCTATTGTTTTAAGTTATAACGATTTAGATAATTATATTGATAAAATTCTTGCTACAGAGTTTAAGATTCCAATTTTTGTTGTCGTACCTAATGGTCAATTAGTTGATAATAAATACTTTGATAAAGTTTATCATATTCAAGATCTTAATAATTTTGATATTAACCTGTATAGTCGCCAAATTGAGACTGCAGCCCATCTATACGAGGAAAATATTCTACCTCCATTTTTTAAAATGCTGAGTGAATATGTAGATATGGGAAATATCGAATGTGATTGTCCAGGACATCAAGGTGGTCAATATTTCCGTAAACATCCTGCAGGAAAATATTTATACGATTTTTATGGTGAAAATATATTTAGATCTGATATTTGTAATGCTGATGTTAAATTGGGAGACTTACTTATTCATGAAGGTGCGGCATTAGATGCTCAACGTCACGCAGCTAAAGTATTTAATGCTGATAAAACTTATTTCGTTCTTAATGGTACATCTGCTTCAAATAAAGTCGTTTTAAATGCTCTATTAACACCGGGTGATCTTGTATTATTTGATCGTAATAATCATAAATCTATTCACCATGGGGCTCTTATTCAAGCTGGAGCGACTCCTATTTACTTAGAAACTGCTCGTAATCCTTTTGGTTTTATTGGTGGTATTGATGCTCATTGTTTTGATGAAGATTACCTAAAATCTCTAATTAAAGAAACAGCACCAGAAAAATTAAATCAACAACGTCCATTCCGTTTAGCAGTTATTCAATTAGGTACCTATGATGGTACTATCTATAATGCACGTCAAGTTGTTGATAAAATTGGACACCTATGTGATTACATTTTATTTGATTCTGCATGGGTAGGATATGAACAATTTATTCCAATTATGCGTGACTGTTCACCTCTTCTTTTAGAACTCAATGAAAATGACCCTGGTATTATTGTTACCCAATCAGTTCATAAACAACAAGCAGGTTTCTCTCAAACCTCACAGATCCATAAAAAAGATAAACATATAAAAGGCCAAGAAAGATATTGTAACCATAAACATTTTAATAATGCTTTTATGCTACATGCATCAACTAGTCCTTTCTATCCATTATTTGCAACACTAGATGTTAATGCCCAAATCCAAGGTACACCTGCTGGTGTACGCTTATGGGATGATTGCGTTCGTATCGGTATTGAAGCTAGAAAAATGGTTTTAAATAGTTGTGAACTTATTCGTCCATTTATCCCTGATATGGTACGAGGTAAAAAATGGGAAGAATACTCAACAGATGAAATTGCTAATAGTCTAGATTTCTTTAAATTCCATCCAAATGATAATTGGCATAAATTTGATGGATATGTAGAAAACCAATATTTCGTTGATCCGTGCAAATTCATGCTAACAACTCCAGGTATTGATTTAAAAACAGGTGAATATGAAAAATTTGGTGTTCCTGCCACAATTTTAGCTAACTACTTACGCGAAAATGGCATTATTCCAGAAAAATGTGACTTAAACTCTATTTTATTCTTGCTTACTCCAGCAGAAACATTAACTAAGATGCAAACTGTTGTAGCCCAAATTAAAGCATTTGAACAACATATTAAAAATAACTCATTACTTAAAGATGTACTTCCTACTGTCTATAAAAATAATGAGGAACGTTATGCTGGCTATACAATCCGTCAATTATGTCAAGAAATGCATAATCTCTATGTTAGTCGTAATGTAAAAACACTACAGAAAGATCTTTTTAGAAGAGATCATTTCCCTGAATATGTTATGTTGCCTCAAAAAGCTCATATTGAATATATCCGTAATAAAGCTAAATTAGTTCCTCTATCTGATATTGTAGGAAAAATTGCTGCAGAAGGTGCATTACCTTATCCTCCGGGTGTCCTTTGTGTTGTACCTGGAGAAAAATGGAACAATACAGCTCAACAATATTTCTTAGCTCTTGAAGAAGGTATTAATTTATTCCCTGGTTTTGCACCAGAAATTCAAGGAGTTTATCTACAAAAAGATCCCGATGGTAGAACTAGAGCATATGGTTATGTTTTAGAAAATTAATAGAAAATAAGTGCGGTATCTAAATAAATTCAGTTACCGCACTATAAAACTGGAGGAAAAATTATGACTACAAAAAGTAATAAGATGGGTGTTGGACAACTGACAATCATCACAATGGTTAATATGATGGGGTCTGGTATTATTATGTTGCCAACGAAGTTAGCACAAGTAGGTACCATTTCTATCGTATCATGGCTAGTTACAGCACTAGGCTCATGTGCCCTTGCGTACGCTTTCGCACAATGTGGTATGTTTAGTAAAAAAACAGGTGGAATGGGAGGATATTCAGAATACTCTTTTGGAAAATCTGGTAATTTTTTAGCAAACTATACCTATGCACTTTCCTTATTAATTGCCAATGTGGCTATCGCTATCAGTGCGGTTGGTTATGCCGTAGAAGTTTTAAACGTTAATTTATCTCCTGTCCAAACAGCGATGTGGACCATTGTTGTTCTTTGGATCACTACTATCCTAAATTTCTGGGGCGCACGTATCACTGGTAATATCTCAGGCGTAACTGTTTGGGGGGTAATTATTCCAGTAGTTGGTGTTTGTATCATTGGTTGGTTCTGGTTCAGCGGTAAAATGTATGTAGACTCATGGAATCCACATCATACCCCAATTTTTGAAGCGATTAGTGCCTCAATTTCAATGACTCTTTGGTCATTTTTAGGGTTAGAATCTGCATGTGCAAACTCTGATGCAGTAGATCAACCAGAAAAAAATATTCCTATCGCAGTTTTAGGTGCTACTATTGGTGCAGCTATCATCTATATTATTTCTACTAATGTAATTGCTGGTATTGTTCCAAATATGGAATTAGCTAAATCATCAGCTCCGTTTGGTTTAGCTTTTGCGTATATGTTTAATCCTATTACTGGTAAAATTATCATGGCATTAATGGTAATTGCATGTATCGGCTCATTGTTAGGTTGGCAATTTACAATTGCACAAGTATTTAAAGCATCAGCAGAAGAAGGTTATTTCCCTGCTTTCTTTAAAAAAGTTACAAGCAAAGATGCCCCAATTATTGGTATGATCGTTCTTACTATTATTCAAACGTTATTATCTTTAATGACTATTAGCCCTAACTTATATGCTCAATTCAATGTGCTAGTTAATCTAGCAGTAGTAACTAACCTTGTCCCTTATCTATTATCAATGGCTGCATTGACAGTGTTGCTCAAACTTGGAAATGCTTCTGTATCTAAAGTTAAAATTACGACTGGTGTTGCATTTATTGGCTCTTTATATAGCTTATATGCTATGTATGCTTCAGGAGAAGAAGCAATGTTCTATGGTTCATTAGTAACCTTTATTGGTTGGACATTATATGGCTTCATCTCACCTCGTTTTGATTGTAAAGATACATCAAATGCCGTAACAGAAAATAAAAACTGTAATTTAGATGCATAATCTAACTAAACCCTAAAATGCCACAATAATTTGTGGCATTTTATTTATCTCAGATTAATTCTTTTTTAAAAGTGGATTTGCTTCAATGATTAATCTATCTTTTTGTAGTAAGAATTGTTGCATATTTTGGGTAAAAGGTTTTAACGATAATTTATCAATTGCGTCAACCATAGCTTGACGTTGTGATGCTGTTTTATTCGTCATTAAAATATCATTCCAATAACGATTTGCAGCAGCAGCGGAGTTTTCTGGTTTTTGCAATAATTCATTTTTAACGATTGTTTTATAGTGAGTAAAATCACTTTCCGTTAAATTTGCTAAACCTTTTGCGAAATTCTGTTTAAAGTGTTGGATAGCCTCTACCAACTGTGCATTTGTACTTTGTGGTGACTCAACACTAAAGCCTAACCCTGCGTAATCATAATAAGGTTTATTATAAGCCGCCACGATATAGCCTAATTGTTGTTGCGTACGTAATTGATTAAAGAATGGTGTTCTAATCATCTGTGCAAGTAATGCCACTTCCGCTTTTGCCTGATACCCTGCTTTGCCCTGTAAATAGTAAGTCACTGCACTATCGTGATGAGGAACATCAAAATGTACGACTTCATTTTTATTGATGATATTTACTTTAGGGCTTATCCATTTATTTTTTAGCTGACTATCTTTAAAACTGCTACTCACTTCTTTAGCCAACAATTTTGCTTGCTCAAGTGTTGTATCGCCATATACCATCATGCGTACATTCAATTTTGATAAGGCTTTTTTCACCAACTCTTGCATCGTTTTTTCATTCATATTGCGCAAAACTTGTAAAGTTTCTTGCGGTAAGTCGGATGTCGGTAATAAGCTATGATTTAAGTATGCTAGTGTTTGTCTAAATGGCATGAGCGTTGGAAAACTTTCTAATGTTTGCACATAGGTTTGTTTGATTCGTTTAAACACGCCAGGATTTTCGTCAAAATTTTTGAAGTTTTGTAACATTGTTTGTAATAACAATGGTATTTTCTGACTGTAACCAGAAATACTGAGTTGTAAACTTTGTCCATCTGCATCAAAATTTCCTTGCAATCCAGCAAGCGATGCTTCATAAAAAGTATGAATAAGTTCTTCATTTTTAAAACTAGACCAAAGCGCCATTGCGACACGTTCTTGCAAGGATAAGTTGCCTTGCGGTTCAAGACTAATCGCTACCGTACTACGAGGCACATCGAATTTTCCATTGAATTGATAGAAAAGATGAATGCCGTCAGAAAGCGTTTCTTGTTTTGCATTTATTGCAGATTTTTGTAAATCATAGTTCGTTGCAATAAAGGTATTTTTACCTGGTAATTGCATCGCTTTTAATGCGGCATGATCAGGAATTTTAGCGGCTAAAATTGCTTTGGTATCCAACGGGGTAATTGAATAAGGCACGTGGAAATAATGCGTTTGTTGTTTAAAATGTAACTGAGGAGCACTGAGCTGGACAACGGCATTTTGTGGTGTCATTAATGCAAGGTTTTGCATAATAGCTTGGCGATCATAACCGCTATAGGTCGAATCCAAAGCAAGAATATCTTTTATAGGATAATTATTCATTCGTGCAGCTAAATCCGAAGCCTCATCCATTGCACCTGTTTTTTCTTGGAATTGAAAATCACGTTTCGCAATCATCGCCAATTCTTGATAATTTTCCTCACCCGCTTTAGCACTTTGTTGTTGCAATAAATGTAAATAATCAAATACTACAGCCAAGACCTCATCACGATGAGCAAACCCTTTATCAGTGAGTACCATTTGAATGCCAAAAGGTAATTCATTTCCAATTTTTTCGGAAAAATCAGAACTCATTTGCGTAATATAGCCCATTTTTTTAAGCGTTCCCGCTAGACTATCCGCACCTTTATAATCAAGATTATAGGCAATATATGTAAAAACTTTAGAATAGATTTCTTTTAAATGATAAGGCAACATGAAGCTTACACTTAATGTTTTATCTTGATCAAGCGACTGATTTTGGATGAAAACAGGAAGCTGATCTTTCTTAAATAATGGCGCAGTAATTTTGGTACTCGCTAGATTTTGTCCTCTCGGTACTTCAGAGAACATCGCTTTACCCCATTTCATCAAAGTCGCAGTATCTTCTTTACCAATAATCACCACTGACATACGATCAGCCGAATAATAATCTTTATAGAATTTTAATAAAGCAGGACGTACTGTCGCTGTTGGTAATGTCGCTAAGCTACCAACACTAAAACGTGAAAATGGATTTGCTGGATTTAATGCTTGCTTAAACACATCTAAATTACGCCAACCTGCAACCCGCATTTTAGATTGATATTCCGCATTTACCGCATGACGTTCGCGATCCACATATTCTGATGTCATTAAAGGAGCTACAAAGAAACGTGAAAATCTTGCCATGCCTTGTTCTAAATATTGCGGATCAATATCAAAGAAGAAATTGGTGTGATCAAATGCTGTAAACGCATTATTAGTCCCGCCGTGCTGGCTAATATATTGCATAAATTCATCAGGCTGCGGATATTTATCCGTTCCTAGGAACAGCATATGTTCAAGAAAATGAGCAAGTCCAGGATAGGTTTCAGGTTCATTGCCACTTCCCACTGCCACATCTACTGCAACGGCTGCACGCTGTGCATTTTTATCCGACACAACTAATAGTTTCAAGCCATTTGGTAAAGTCGTAAATGCATAATCACGTTTATCATTTTGGCTTTTAATAATCTGTGAATGAACCATTTGTGTACTCACTTTAATAGGTGCTTCTTCTGCTGTTACAGCGTACAATGGGGTAGCAAAAACCAAACCTAAACTTATATATAATCCAGTTAATTTCAATTTCATTTTCTGCATCCTTCTTTGAGAAAAACTTGTAAAATATAATCAATATCTATCAGCCATTCAATAGACTAATTCCCTCTTTTTAACCGTAATTAGAGTAGAATGAAGAAATGGCACGCCCACTTTTTCGCAGAAATTTATTTTATAAGGATCAGGAATATGAATAATCGTCATCTTGAAACGATTTTAAATGAAAAATTGAATATCAATGCCATTCGTGACTACGGCCCTAATGGTTTGCAAGTCGAAGGTAAAAAAGACATAAAAAAAATTATTACAGGTGTTACTGCCTGCCAAGCTCTACTCGACTATGCTGTTAGCCAAAATGCCGATGCAATAATCGTACATCACGGTTATTTTTGGAAAAATGAGGACCCACGCCTTATTGGTATGAAAGGTAAACGCATTAAAACGTTAATGCAACATGATATCAATCTCTATGCTTACCATTTACCACTTGATGTGCATCCTGAATTAGGTAATAACGCACAATTGGCTATGTTACTTGGTTTAAATACCCTGCAACCTCTTGAAGATAAAACACCTAGCATTCCAGTTTGGGGAGAATTTGATACCCCTATTTCTCCAGCAGAACTACAAATACGTTTACAAAATTTGCTTGGGCAAACGCCACTAACTAGCCACGATAACGCTCCAACGCAAATCAAACGCCTTGGTTTATGTACAGGTGGCGGTCAAGACTATATTGATCTTGCTGCATTAAAAGGTATGGATGCTTACCTCACTGGTGAAGTATCCGAACGCACCATCCACTCCGCTCGCGAACAAGGCATTCACTTCTACGCAGGCGGTCATCACGCAACCGAACGCTACGGTATCATGGCGCTCGGTAAATGGCTCGCCGAAAACTACGATGTAGATGTCGAATTTAAAGATATCCCAAACCCAGCATAATAAAAAACCGCCTCATGGCGGTTTTTTTATTATCAGAATTTATTTTTGTGCCAGGTAAGCGTATTCCCATCATTAGCTACAGTCAACCTCGAACTACTGAGTAATTTTTCATAAATATATTGGCAAGCAATATCAAAATACTCCTTAGATATTGTTTTTGTAATCACACTTGGGATATTTCTGAATAATGTTAATTTAGTTTTAGGATAATGCCCTCTACTATGAATATAATCACAATATCTGTTATATGAGCTAATAAGCTCTTTAGTTTCAGTAATACTACTATCACTATTAACTAACCATTGTAATTTTGTGTTATTCTGCCGTACAAGCCCTTCTTTTTTAAACATTGAGCAGCAATAATCTGAATATGATTGTATTTGTTCTGTAGTAAGTTCTATAAGTCCTAAAAGAAATATCCCTCGTAATCTAACACGTATCACGTTATGTAATGCTGTTATACTACCAGGTAAATTACAGGTCCGTAAAAAGGACTCTTTCAATCCTAAATAAAATGTTTCTTTAGAACATCCAGTGTTAATCGTTGATCCAGGAATGATCTCCACTTTTTCTTGTAAAACGCTTTCTATATTAGACGCATTAATTTTACCTTCATCCTCTACAACGACAGGCTCTGGTTTATTTGTGTTTCCAGGTACAGCCACACACTCAATATTAAACGATTCTTGTGGCTCAACAGGTGGCTTTTGATTATTAACAACAGGCTGTCTCGTTTCCTTTTTAGATAATTCAAAACCATCTAATACTACTTCACCATCAACTTCCTTAGCAAGATTACATTTTACTAAACCACCAATAAAATTATCATAAAAACGTAATTTACGTTCTTCGTTCGTATCCAAAGATAGATCAGATAAAAACTTATCCAAAAATACTTTTAGTTGCAGATATGTTTGCTCAGAATACTTTACTGTATAGGGTCTTGGCGTAATGATAGGCTGTTCAGGAACATTTGTCTTTGCAGGTTTTGGAAGAGACTCTGCTGTTGGGGAAGGTGAGTTCTTAGGTGGAAGTGCAATTTTGGCTATACGCCCATGTTTGGTCAATGTTTTACAAATGCCTTCATAGCCCCTATCTTGTGAAAGAATATGGAACTCAATAGTTTTATCAACAGTCGCATCTAAACGACCGAGATCTAAAGCAATATGAAAATCTAAATTATTTTTTGCACAATCGGAAATTTTTATAAAATCGACATTTCTTAAATCATCCCATTCCTCTGGAAACGTAAAACTACATTGTTTTGCACCAATATAAACAAAGATTTTACTATAATCATTCCAATTTATTTCTGATTTAAGAATTGGCGAATCTAATGTGCCGACATTCTCATAATCTACAAATGCGTAATTCAAATTTACCTCTATTTTTAACTAATTAGAAAGAGGCATTATATACTCATTGAACAAAAAAAAAACAATACATAAAAATAATTACCTTCTCGAAGTAGTTCATTCTATGTATTGTATAATTTACATAATAAAAATCTGCTAATTATGAATAAAACTCACGCAGTAACTTTCCACAACAAAGTTTAAATTTGCGTCCACTTCCACAAACGCAAGGGGATTTCTCAGCAGGGAGATTTAATGTAGGATCAAGAAAATAAATACGTCCATTTTGATGAATAAATAATGATTTTTCGTGATGAATTTCATCAACACCGTCTTGTGCAAAATAAGCTTCAAATTCGACACTACTTTTATTTTTAGCAAATTCGTCTTGCACTTTTAACACACAAAGCCCTTGCCATTGCTTTTCTTGCGCCCATTTTTTTAGCGCTGCGATATCCATTGCAGATTGTTGACGTGGAAAGGTGGTTTTTACAATATAATCAATATTCCCTAAAACAAAGGCACTATAACGGGAACGCATTAAGCTTTCGGCATCTGGCGCATCTTCGCCTAGATGATAAGGTTGGCAACAATCTTGGTAGGTTTTTCCCGACTGACAGGGACATGCTTCGCCCATAATACTCCTCACAGAACTATCAAAAAATAACGATATCTCTTACATATCGTCGTGATAAAAAATTATACCAATTAAGTGTATCAATAATGCCACTTCTTACGATTTTTTTGTAGTAATTTATTTTTATCCGTCTACAATACTTTTCTTTAACCGTGTGGTTCGCAACCCTCCCACTTTAAAAAACTAGGAAAATATATGAATTTTTTAAATCCAAACCATAATCGTAAAGCATTAGTCATTTTTTCTGGCGGACAAGACTCCACCACCTGTTTATTACAAGCGATTGCTGATTATGGTGTTGAAAATGTCGAAACCGTGACTTTTGCCTATGGTCAACGTCATGCGATTGAACTTGAAAAAGCCAAATGGATTGCTCAAGATCTTGGGGTAAAACAAACGTTTATCGATACCAGTTTAATGAAAGCCATTACCCATAACGCTTTAATGAGCGAACAAGAAATCAAAACAGGCGATAATGGTTTACCGAATACCTTTGTTGATGGACGTAATGCGTTATTCTTACTCTATGCGGCAATCTATGCAAAAGGGCAAGGCATTAGCGACATCATTACGGGCGTGTGTGAAACCGATTTTAGTGGCTATCCAGATTGTCGTGATGTGTTTATTAAATCAATGAATGTGACATTAAATCTTGCGATGGCATATGATTTTCGCATTATCACCCCACTAATGTACTTAACTAAAGCGCAAACTTGGCAAATGGCAGATGAACTGGGACAACTAGACTACGTTCGCCATCACACTCATACCTGCTATATGGGTGTTGAGGGTGGTTGTGGTGAATGCCCAAGTTGTAAATTACGTGAAAAAGGCTTAGCAGAATATCTTGCAAGTAAAAAATAAGGAATGATTGATGTTTAGAATTAGTAAAGAATTTAGTTTTGATATGGCTCATCTTTTAGATGGTCATGATGGTAAATGCAAAAATCTACACGGTCACACTTATAAATTGCAAGTCGAATTAAGCGGTAATCTGGTACAAGATGGACCAAAATCAGGTATGGTCGCAGATTTTAGCGAAGTGAAAACGGTTGTAAAAGGTTTATTGCTCGATCATATGGATCATGCATTCATTTATGATGAAAACAGCGAACGTGAGCAAAAAATTGCACGCTTACTTCAAGAGCTCAATTCAAAAACATTTGCCCTTCCGTGTCGCAGTACAGCAGAAAATATGGCCCATTTTATGTTTACCCAATTAAAACAACATAGCCAACTTCCGATTAGTGCGATTCGTCTTTGGGAAACCCCAACTTCTTTTTGTGAATATCGTGAGGATTAATGCAAAATTTAGTGGATCCAAGCTATGCGATCGTAGAGATCTTTGAGAGCTTACAAGGCGAAGGTGCAAATTGTGGTATGCCTGCAATTTTCTTACGTTTTGGCAAGTGTAATCTCCGTTGCACCTGGTGTGATACGCCATACGAAGAATATCAAAGCATGACAATGTCAGAAATTTTAACGAAAATTGAGGCGTTTAATGCTAAAAATATTATCGTAACGGGTGGTGAACCTGCCGTTGTACCAAACATTGACATTATCTTACAGGCTCTTAAAAAACGTGGCTACTTTCTTGCCATTGAAACCAATGGTTTACAGGAAGTTCCCGCTGAAATTGATTACATTGCCACAAGCCCAAAAGCACAATATGCAAAAATGTATGCAAAACAATGTCTTTCGCATGCTGATGAAGTGCGTATCGTGGTGGATGATAAAGATAACCCAGAGAAATTTGTGCAATTTTGTGAATTTATTCGTGCCAATATTCCTGCACGTTTTTATTTCCTTTCCCCTTGCGATAACGAGGGTGAAATGAATTTACATCAAACATTAAATTATCTCGGCAAACTCAATCAAAACCATTCTGAAATGCCGTGGCTTTTGAGTTTACAAACTCATAAATTAGTCGGCATTGAATAATAACAAAGGACGGGAAACCGTCCTTTTTCTTTACAAACACGCCTCAATTTTCCCCAAAATTTATGTACTATTTGAGTGCAGCGAGGAGATCTTGCATAAACCGCAAACGGGCCTCCCGATTTTCCAAATCTTGCGTAAAGCGGAATTTTGTTTGCCCATCAAATCGATATACTTTAGGGTCTTGCTGAATCAGTGCAAGGAACTTCATCGGATCAAGATCAGCATTCGGATAAAACTCAATAAAACCGCCTTTATCATTCATCTGAATCCGTTTAATCCCCATGTCCTTACTTTGCAAACGCAATAAAGCAATATTGAATAAGTTCTTCACAGGTTCTGGCAATAATCCAAAACGATCGATCAATTCAACTTTTAGTTCATCAAGTTCTGCAGCACTTTCGGCACTCGCAATCCGTTTATAGAAAGATAACCGCATATTTACATCACCTAAATATTCTTTAGGAATTAAGGCAGGCATACCTAAATCAATTTCACTTTGGTTACCTGTTAATTCATTTAATGTCGGTTCTTTCCCACTTTGTAACGCTTTCACCGCATTTTCGAGCAGATCCATATAAAGACCAAAACCGATACTTTCAATTTGTCCGCTTTGCTCATCGCCAAGTAATTCCCCTGCTCCACGAATTTCTAAATCTTGTGTGGCTAATAAGAACCCTGCACCGAGCGTATCAAGGCTTTCTAGTGCTTCTAAACGTTTACGTGCATCCGTACTCATTAATTTAGGCGGAGGCGTGAGCATGTAAGCATAAGCTTGATGATGAGAACGGCCGACTCGCCCACGTAATTGATGCAATTGTGCTAAACCGAATTTATCCGCACGTTCGATAATAATCGTATTCGCTGTTGGAATATCGATTCCTGTTTCAATGATGGTTGAACAAACTAATACATTAAAGCGTTGATGATGGAAATCCGTCATCACGCGCTCTAATTCACGTTTATGCATTTGTCCATGTCCGACTATAACTCGTGCTTCTGGCACCAGTTTTGCGACTTCTTCGGCACAATTTTCAATACTTGCAACATCATTATGTAAATAATAAACTTGCCCACCACGCATAATTTCACGCAAAATTGCCTCACGGATAAGATTATCGTCCTTTTCACGAACAAAGGTTTTCACGGTTAAACGGCGTGCGGGTGGCGTGGAGATGATAGATAAATCACGAATCCCATTCATCGCCATATTCAACGTCCGTGGAATTGGCGTGGCGGTAAGCGTTAAAATATCAACATTCGCTCGCAACGCTTTAATCGTTTCTTTTTGGCGTACACCGAATCGATGCTCTTCATCAATAATCAATAAACCAAGATCTTTAAATTTCACGTCTTCTTGCAGGACTTTATGTGTCCCCACCAAAATATCGACCTTACCCTCTGCCAGATCCGCTAGAATTTGTTTTTCAGCTTTGCCTGAATTAAATCGTGATAACATTGCGACATTAATTGGCAGATCCGCAAAACGATCACGGAACGTTTCATAATGCTGTTTGGCTAATAAGGTTGTTGGCACAAGCACTGCAACTTGTTTGTGATTCATCACCGCTAAAAAGGCAGCCCGAATTGCAACTTCCGTCTTACCGAACCCCACATCCCCACAGATCAAACGATCCATAGCTTTAGCTTGTGCCATATCACTGATGACAGCATCGATCGCACGTTTTTGATCATCGGTTTCCTCAAAAGGGAAACTTGCAGAAAATTGTTGGAAAGCCTCACGATCATATTCAAACGCAAAACCTTTTTTCAATTCACGTTGTGCATAGACATCCAAAAGTTCTGCAGCAACATCTCGAATTTTCTCAATCGCTTTCGCTCTGGCTTTTGCCCAGTTATCACTTCCCAATTTATGTAATGGCGCATGTTCTTCATTACCACCAACATAACGGCTAATTAAATGGAGATTGGCAACAGGCACATACAGTTTGGCATTATTAGCATATTCCAACATTAAAAATTCAGAGGAAATTCCCCCATTTTCCATAAAAACAAGTCCTTGATAACGCCCAATTCCCTGTTCTAAATGCACCACAGGTTGACCGATCTTTAACTCAGCCAGATTTCGAATTAGCGTATCTGGATTAACCGACATACTTTTGCGGTGACGATTTTGCACTTTTGCACCAAGTAAGGCACTTTCACAAATAAAAGCTATCGGTTCATCATTTTCAATAATAAAGCTATATTCAAGCGGACTTATCCAAAGTGAATATTTCTCAGTAAGTTTTTCTAAATCCGTGATTTGTTTTAAACCTAATTTTAAAGGTGCTAATAGTTCTAAAAGTGTTTCACGACGCCCTGCACTTTCTGCGATAAATACTACTCGTCCTTTAAAATTATCTAAGAAATCAGAAAGTTCACGCAGCGGCTGTTTAGATTGAGCTTGTAGCGTAATATCAGGAACAGTCGCAACAGGTAAATTCTGTTGCTTAACGCTTTGGCGCAGCACTTTTTCTTGTTTGAAACTTAAGACAGGATACTGTTTTAACTGCTTATTGATCGTTTCCATTGAAAGCCATAGCACAGAAGGTGGCAATAATGGTCGCATCGGATCCACACGACGACTTTCGTAACGTTTTTCCGCGTCTTGGTAAAAGAGTTCCCCTTTTTCTTGATTATCCATCCAGTTGATAAATAAGGTATTCGCTGGTAAATAATCAAAAAAGCTTGCCATATGATCGAAGAATAACGGTTGCCAATATTCTATCCCAGCAACTAATGTCCCTTTGCTGACCTGTTGATAGATATGCTCAGGATCACGGCGAATTTCAGGAAAATTTTGGCGAAAATTGAGGCGAAAAGTCTCAATGCCTTGATCGTTAATTGGGAACTCATGTGCGGGTAAAAGGCGAATTTCATCAATTTCTTGAGAAGTCCGCTGACTATCTACATCAAAAATCCGAATAGAATCCACTTCATCATCAAAAAAATCTAAACGATATGGTACGTCGCTTCCCATTGGAAAAAGATCGAGTAAGCCACCACGTAATGCATATTCCCCGTGTGATAACACTTGATCAACTGCACGATAGCCTGCTTTGGCGAGTTGTTGGCATAGTTTCGTAAAATCTAGTTGCTCGCCTTTTTTGACTAAGAATACGTTTTGTTGCAAAAATTCTGGCGGTGCTAGACGTTGCATTAGCGTATTAATCGGTAGAATAAAAATCCCTGCTTTTGCCGTACGCAAAAAATATAATGCACTTAAGCGATGCGAGATAATATCTTGATGTGGACTAAAATTATCATACGGAAGCGTTTCCCAATCTGGAAATAAAACAATCGGTGTCGTAACCAGAGTTTCAAGAACCTTCTGTAATTGAATTGCGGTTTGAGTATCAGGCGTAACAACACAAATCACACCTTGGTGGGTTTGGCTAGCTGTCGCAATAGCAAAACTGTCTGCACCACGTAAGGCATTTCCAAGAATTTTATGATCAGCAGCTGTTTGAGGGAGAGGGAATTTAAAATAATTCATCTTTTTTAATCTTATCGTAAGTCCAACATGATGAATCATTTTAGCACTATTCACGGAATGTCTTAATAATAGACATAAAAAAACGCACTGTTTACACAGTGCGCTGTCAAGAAACTGGTTTAAAATCAACCCATTCCGTATTTTTTTAATTTTTTACGTAATGTACCGCGGTTGATACCAAGCATGTTTGCTGCACGAGTTTGGTTACCACGAGTATATTGCATAATCATATCTAACATTGGATGTTCAACTTCAGATAATACTAATTCGTAAAGATCATCTACATCTTGACCATCTAATTGTGCTAGATAGTTTTTAACCGCAATTTTTACAGAATCGCGTAATGGTTTTTGAGTTACTTGTGATTGAGAATTTAACACTGAAGTTGTTAATGCTTCAGTTGGATTACGTTGTTCTACCATCGTTTCTTTTCCAAAATTTGTAATGTAAAAAAATTTTCTAATGCATCTAGTTGCTCCGCAGCACTTTCGATTGCATTAAAGCTATGCTTAAAATCAGTATCGGGTACAAGGCCATTTAAATACCAAGCAACGTGTTTACGTGCTATGCGATATCCTTTCGCTTCACCATAAAACTGATGAAGATCTTTAATATGCCGATATACCACTGCAAATTTTTGTTCTAAGTCTAACGCCTTTATCGTTTCGCCATGAGTCAGCTTTGCAACAACTTCTTGGAAAATCCAAGGATTTCCTAAGGCTGCTCGACCGATCATTACACCATCAGCTTGCGTATAATCTAACACGGCTAACGCTTGCTCTGCAGTTTGTATATCGCCATTAGCAATAACTGGCATACTCACTTGCGATTTTACCGCTTTAATATTCTCGTACTCCGCATGCCCATTAAATAAACAAGCTCTTGTTCGTCCATGAATAGTTAAAGCACTAATTCCCGCTTGCTCGGCAATCTTGGCAATTTCCACGCAATTCTGATTGTCTTTATTCCACCCTGTACGTATTTTTAACGTAACTGGGACATCTACTGCCTTAACGACAGCGTGCAAAATCTCTTCCACCAATTTGGGATACTGCAATAATGCAGAACCTGCTAACTTGCGATTAACCTTTTTAGCAGGACACCCCATATTAATATCAATTAGATCTGCACCATATTGCACATTTACTTGTGCAGCTTGTGCCATTTCCTCAGGATCACTACCAGCAATCTGCACGGCATTAATCTCTGAATCCGTGACACGGGCTAATCTTAACCTCGACTTTTCTGTGTGCCAAACTTGAGGGTTGCTAGACATCATTTCTGAAAATGTTAATCCAGCTCCAAACTCACTACACAATTGTCGAAAAGGTTGATCTGTAATGCCTGCCATTGGTGCTAAAAAAACAGGATTCCGTAATTGATAACAACCAATTCGCATTTCATTTCCCCCTATTTAAGAAGAAGAATAGCAACCTCATAAGGGTTGCTATTTCGTCGTATTTTAGCCTAACGGCAAGGCCCGTTATAATACGCATTTTTAGACAATTTGCAAAGCATATTATTTAGACAAACAGGATTTTTTTTTAAAATCTTGTTTATTTTTTGTTAAAATCGTGTAAATTTATAAACTTTACCTCTAATTTAACTACAAATAATTAGTTTACATTACTTCTCAAAATAAATTTTAATTCCTCACTTTTCTATTTCTAAAGTTTCCTAAAAGTAAACTACTATAGACTACTTATTAGTCTATTTTGCTTATTTATGTACAAACCCCTGATTCCTATAAAAACACCTATAAAAATCAGGGATTTGTTTAATTTCTAAAATGTTAACTTTTTGTTATCGTTTATTTTTCTTAATAAATTTCATCAAACGCTTACGCTTACGCAATTGCGTTGGTGTTAATTTATTACGACGACCTGCAAATGGATTATCACCTTCTTGGAATAATAAACGAATTGGTGTACCAATAACTTTCAAACTTTTACGGAAATAATTTGAAAGATAACGTTTATAGCTTTCAGGCAATTTATCCATTTGGTTACCGTGAATCACAATAATTGGTGGATTATAACCACCTGGGTGAGCGTATTTAAGTTTAATGCGACGACCATTTGCAAGTGGTGGCTGATGTTCTTCAGTTGCCATCTGCAAAATACGTGTGAGCATAGAAGTTGTCATTTTTTGAGTTGCGCATGCATAAGCTTCTTTGATTGAACCAAACAAGTTACCTACGCCACTTCCATGCAATGCAGAAATAAAATGCACACGAGCAAAATCTAAGAAACCAAGACGACGATCAAGTTCAGATTTCACTTGATCTTTAATATCTTGATCTAGCCCATCCCATTTATTGACCACGATTACTAATGATTTACCCGCATTTAGAATAAAACCGAGTAAAGAAAGATCTTGATCCGAGATCCCTTCCCGAGCATCAATTGTTAATAACACCACGTTTGCGTCTTGAATCGCTTGAAGGGTTTTAATTACAGAGAATTTTTCAACAGCTAAGTGTACTTTACCACGTTTACGCACACCAGCTGTATCAATTAAGGTATAGGCTTGACCATCACGCTCCATCGGAATATAGATACTGTCACGTGTTGTACCTGGCATATCGTATACCACAACACGATCTTCCCCGAGAATGCGGTTAGTTAATGTCGATTTACCCACATTTGGACGTCCAACAATCGCAATTTTAATATTTTTATCTTGCTCTTCTTGTTCCGCTTCAAGGGCTTCATCAAGCATTTCTGCATCGGCTTCGTTTTCAACGTCAAAATCTTTTGACCATTCATCTTGTTCTGCCTGATCAATATTTTCTTCGTTTTCCTCGGATGACTCTTCAGATGTGTCATTTTTTTCAGCTAATGGGGCTAATAAATTTTCAATTAAATTATTTACACCACGCCCTTGGCTCGCTGCGATCTGTGCCATTTCCCCCAATCCTAATGCATAAAATTCAGCACAATGAGAATCAGCATCAATCCCATCAATTTTATTTGCAACAAGAATGGTAGTTTTATTTTGGCGTTGACGTAAATATTGGGCGATACCAATATCAGCTGGCATTAGCCCCGCACGCGCGTCAACAAGGAACAATACAATATCTGCTTCTTCAATCGCTTGGAGAGATTGTTCAGCCATTTTTTCTTCAACACCTTCTTCGCTCCCATCAATACCACCAGTATCAATCACGAGAAAGTCATAACCATTTACATTTGCGTGACCATATTTACGATCACGTGTTAAACCTGGGAAATCCGCGACTAACGCATCACGTGTGCGCGTTAAGCGATTGAACAGGGTTGATTTCCCTACATTTGGACGCCCAACTAGCGCCACCACAGGCATATTCATAGAAACCTCATTAATAAAATTCATTAAATATAATGGATAAATGGTTCATTATAGCGGAAAGTTCCCCTATCTATCCAAAAAAGATCATGATATTGTCTAAATTTAAGTAAAAACTAGAGGTAAAACTTAATTTTTGCGTGCTTTCACAAATAAAAGCACGGGACGATGAGCAAGATCTTTGAAATTTTCTTGCCATTCAGGCTCATTTTGCAACATCGGCTCACGCATTTCTTCTATCGTAAACCCTGCAGAAATTAAGTCATTAATAATGGTAGAAACTGTACGATGATAGGTTTTAAACGGTTTTTTAAACCAATTTCTGTCGCGCTCCCCTTCTTCACGATAATAATTTAAACGATAAGCAAGCGGGCGTTTCTGTTCATCTTTTTGCCAACGATCCCCATCTTTATGACATGTAACGATTGGGTGCTCTTGAGAAAAGACTAGTGTTCCTCCTGTTTTCAATTGTTGCGTAATTTTCTTTAATAAATCAGGAAAATTGGCAATGTAATGGAAAGCAAATGAGCTAGTGATAACATCCATCAGCGGTAAATGTAATTCATCAAATTTTTCCATCGGACACTGATTTAACGAAAACGTTTCTTTTTCATCACGCCCCGATTTTCCACAAAATTTATGTAAATTTTCTTGCGCTACACTCAACATAGCCTCAGATAAATCTACGCCTGCTAAAAAATCCGCACCATTTTTCAAATAAAGGGCTAAATGTTCTCCCATGCCACAACCTAAGTCTAAGACACGTTTATTTGTAAGGTTAGGTACCATTTCTAACATCGTTTTCTTTTCAACGATTTCATTCAAACTGTGCGGATTTTGGCGTAATTTTTGGTATAGCTTAAAAAATTCTTCTTCGTCATAAACTGATTTTTGTTGCATGGGTCTTCCTTATCCTGTAAAAATCGGCAAAAGGTGAAACTGTTGCGCAATTTGTGCAAAAATATTTAGCATAGCGAAAACAATAATAAAATAAATAATAAAATTACCACCATACACTTGGTAACGTGGCGGATTAAATTTCTTACGTGCTGCTTTAACCAATAGCGCAGGTACAATCCCTGTCCACACCGTTGCAGCCAGCCCAGCATATCCAATCGCCATGACAAATCCGTATGGAAATAATAGACTCAGAATAAGCGGTGGCAAGAAACTTATCATACAAATCTTAATGCGTTCACGCTTAGTATTATCAGATAATTTAAACAAGTCGCTAATATAATCAAAAAGCCCTAGTGTTACGCCTAAAAATGAGCTAGCAATCGCCATATAAGCAAAAAAACGTAAAGCAATAGTTAGCGTTTCGACCTTAATCATGTTTGAAAGTGCGGTTAATAATGCATGAATATCACCATTTTTCGCAATAACAGGTGCAAAATCAGCACGTGGCAAGTTACCCTGTACTGCTAATTGCCATAACAAATAAATCACTAACGAAAGCCCTGTTCCTAAAAAAATAACCTTCGCTACGCGCTTTCCATCTCGACGATAATACTTCACCAAACTCGGTACATTGCCATGAAATCCAAAAGATACTAAACATACAGGTAATGCACCAAGAATATAGGGGTAATAATGTTCGTTCGCTGGCGATAAGGTATTAAATAAAATCGTTG
The DNA here is from genome assembly GCF_900638385.1 of Actinobacillus delphinicola. Lineage (NCBI taxonomy): Bacteria > Pseudomonadati > Pseudomonadota > Gammaproteobacteria > Pasteurellales > Pasteurellaceae > Actinobacillus > Actinobacillus delphinicola. Next base: position 380,582 of record NZ_LR134510.1, read on the forward strand.
CTTTCGCCGATGCGATCAAACCTAAACTTGAATATAAAAAGGCTATCACCATCCCACCTAGCAAAATGACATTAAACCTATCCACTGCTTTGGTAGATATCCAAACAAAAAACCCGAGTCCAAAACAAAAAATAAGGGAGCCTATACTCCGTGGTATGGGTAACGTAGGAAAAAGATGCTGTAATAATGCTTGCGTCATTCCTCCACCTGAGGTCACATAAGCATAGGTTAAAATATAAAGAACAAAGGCAATCGAGAGTCCCGTAATCCAATTCCAATGATCCCCTAATAGATCTTTTACAATAGTAGGAAAACTCGCCCCCTTGGGATAATGAAGATTCGCCTCAAGGATCATTAATCCCGATGTCATCATACAAAACCAGGTATAAACAAGTAAAATTACTGATCCAATAAACCAAACACCTGCCATTGAAGTAGGATTTGCCAACATTCCTGCACCAACAGTTGTTCCCGTGATGATCATTATTCCGCCTAATAATGACGGTTTGCGAGTATCTTTGTTCATTTACTACCTACCCTATTGTTTATTACTTTGTACTAGTTTACTAGTACAATTATAAAAAACAATCTTTTTTGGCTCTTTAATTAGATAAAATAATACTTAAAAGGAGTAAATTTATATCTTTAAAAGGTTTAAAATGTTAATTAGAAGGTAAAATATTAAATTCTTTACTATATAGGAATCTAAGGAATTAAGAAGTGCAATGCGGAATCTGAAATGGCGCACCCAAGAGGAGTCGAACCTCTAACCGCTCGGTTCGTAGCCGAGTACTCTATCCAATTGAGCTATGGGTACGTATCATAAAATCTATTTTGAAATGGCGCACCCAAGAGGAGTCGAACCTCTAACCGCTCGGTTCGTAGCCGAGTACTCTATCCAATTGAGCTATGGGTGCGTATCATAAAATCTATTTTGAAATGGCGCACCCAAGAGGAGTCGAACCTCTAACCGCTCGGTTCGTAGCCGAGTACTCTATCCAATTGAGCTATGGGTGCGTATCATTAAAACCAATTTTTAAATGGCGCACCCAAGAGGAGTCGAACCTCTAACCGCTCGGTTCGTAGCCGAGTACTCTATCCAATTGAGCTATGGGTGCGTAATAAAAAAATGGCGGTGAGAGAGGGATTCGAACCCTCGATAGAGTTTTGCCCTATACGCCCTTAGCAGGGGCGCGCCTTCAGCCTCTCGGCCATCTCACCGCAATTGGTTTGTGCGGCGTATGATACGGTTTTATAGAAATAAGTCAAATAGTTTTTTTACTTTATGCATTTGTTTGCATAAAAAAAGATCATTATTATCAATCTGTTTCTATTTTGTTTTTAAAAGAAACATTTTGCGTTTATTTCCCCAACATTGCGCGCATACTTGCAAAGGCATTCGCTGCAACTTCTTCATCACGTTTTTTATCTCGCTCGCTTACATTTTTTTCCCATTCAATATGATCTTGCGGTAATTCAGCTAAAAAACGGCTTGGTTCAGTTTGTACGGTTTCACCAAATTGAGAACGTTCTTTACATAATGTGAAGGTCAATTTTTCTTTTGCTCGTGTAATCCCCACATAAGCAAGACGACGTTCTTCTTCCACATTATCTTCATCAATACTGGTTTGATGTGGCAAAATACCCTCTTCCATTCCCATCAAGAAAACATGCGGAAATTCTAAACCTTTCGAAGCATGTAATGTCATTAATTGCACCTGATCGGCATCTTCATCGGCAGCGTTACGTTCCAACATATCACGTAAGGTTAATTGAACTACAACCTGCGCTAAGGTCATCGTGTCATTTAACCCATCACCAGTAAGCATGTTTTCCACCCAATTAAAGAGTGTCGCAATGTTACGAGCTTGCATTTCTGCAATTTTCGGGCTACTCGCCTGCTCATAAAGATATTCTTCATAATGCAAATCACCTAGCATACTACGTAAAATACTTTCTGGACTGGTTCGTTGAGCTTTCTCAGAAAGCCCTTGGATCCAGTTTGCAAACTTCTGTAAGGCATCATAATTGCGAGGGGTTAAGCGATTGATTAATTCAAAATCAAAAATTGCTTCATATAAGCTAAGATGTCTTTCTTTTGCTAATGAACCTAACGTTTCTAACGTTGCGGGACCAATTGAGCGTTTTGGTGTATTCACAATTCGCAAGAAAGCGGCATCATCATCGGGATTCACGATCAAACGCAAGTATGCCATCATATCTTTGACTTCTGGACGAGAGAAAAAGGATGTTCCGCCAGAAATTTTATAAGGTATGCGGTTTTGCACAAAAATTCGTTCTAACAAGCGTGATTGATGATTACCACGATATAATACGGCAAAACGTTTATAAGGCATTTGATAAAGCATATGTTGCGTTAGGATTTCCCCTGCAATACGTTGCGCTTCATGCTCTTCATTTTTTGCGGTAATAACCTGTAATTTTTCGCCTTCACCAAGAACAGAAAATAATTTTTTCTCAAAAATATGTTCATTATTTTCAATGAGAATATTAGCACAGTGCAAAATACGTTGGCTTGAACGATAATTTTGTTCGAGTTTTATAACGTGTAAGTTCGGAAAATCCTGATTAAGGCGCATCATATTTTGTGGTTCAGCACCACGCCACGCATAGATAGACTGATCATCATCGCCAACAACCGTAAAGTTCCCGTTTTCTCCCACCAACATTTTAATTAGCATATATTGACTGGTGTTACTGTCTTGATATTCATCGACGAGTAAATAACGGATCTTATCACGCCAACGCATACGGACTTCTTCATTATTTTTTAGTAAAAGTGTTGGCATCATGATCAGATCATCAAAATCCAACGCATTATATGCGTGAATTTGATTTTGATAGCGCGCATAACAGGTCGCCGCTAAGCGCTCATCAGGCATTGTTGCTAATGCCAAGGCTTGCTTAGGCAAAATCAGATCATTTTTCCATTTACTGATCCGAGCCATCACGGCACGCACTTTTTCTCGATCCTCTTGTAGCAGATCCGAGGTCAATTCTTTTAATAAAGCAAATTGATCATGATCGTCGAGCAACGTAATATGCGCCTTAAAATTTAATTCACGATATTCTTGTTTAACAATCTCGAATCCTAAGGTATGAAAAGTAGAAATTCGTAATCCACGTGTTTGATCTTTACCAATAGAACTTGCTACCCTTTCTTTCATTTCACGTGCGGCTTTATTCGTGAATGTCACCGCAGCAATGTGATGCGGACGATAAAAACCTTTATGAATGAGGTAAGCAATTTTGTTGATAATCACACGTGTTTTTCCCGATCCTGCACCTGCAAGAACGAGACACGCACCTTCTACACTTTCAACAGCCTGTTGTTGCTGTGGATTTAATTTCATTAATCATACCTTTTAAATTTAAAAGAGAATCACGCCACGTTTTTCGTGAGAATTTATGCTTATTTTTGGCGACGTGCTCGAACCGCCGCAGCAAGTTCGCCTAATACATTTTCTGAATCTGCCCAACCTAGACACGCATCAGTAATACTTTGTCCGTATGTTAAAGGTTGTCCTTCGATGAGATCCTGACGTCCTTCTTTAAGATGGCTTTCGATCATTACTCCAAAGATCTGTTTAGATCCTTGGCTGACTTGTTGACATACATCCTGACAAACAACCATTTGCTTTCTAAAATCTTTTTGGCTATTTGCATGACTAAAATCGACCATTACATGGGCTAACCCATTCATTTCTTGGATTTTTTCACAGACTGTTGCGATAGATTTTGCATCATAATTTGTACCATTTTCACCACCGCGTAAAATAATGTGGCAATCTTCGTTCCCTGTCGTTGAGATGATGGCAGAATGTCCAAATTTTGTAACCGACAAGAAAGAATGTGGTGAGCGAGTTGCACGAATCGCATCTAATGCGATTTTAACACTACCATTTGTCGAGTTTTTAAAACCTACTGGACAAGGCAATCCTGATGCCAATTCACGATGGACTTGGGATTCTGTAGTACGTGCGCCAATTGCACCCCAGCTCATAAAATCTGCCAAATATTGGGGCGTGATCATATCCAAAAATTCCCCTGCAGTAGGCATGCCGAGATCGTTAATTTCAGCTAGCAATTTACGTGCAATCTGTAAACCATCATTAAGCGCATAAGTATGGTTTAAATAAGGATCATTAATTAATCCCTTCCAACCTACCGTTGTGCGTGGTTTTTCAAAATAGACACGCATGATAATTTCTAATTCATCTTGGTATTTATCACGCATTGTTTTAAGTTTTTTTGCGTATTCAACCGCTGATTCTGGATCATGAATAGAACAAGGACCGATAACGACAAGCAAACGATCAGATTTTCCTTGGATAATCTCACTCGCCGCACGGCGTGCTTGCTTCACTGTTGTAGCTGCAACTGGTGAAACTGGAAATTTTTCTAATAAAGCAATTGGCGGTAAAACTTGTTCAATTTTACCGACACGACTGTCATCTTTTATTGGTAATTGATTCTCTGGCATTTTCTTTTATCCATAAAAAAAGGGCTTAGCCTTAGGCTAAGCCATTTTCCGCTAAATTAATTAAGCTTTTTGTTTCATTGCAGGGAAAAGAATCACGTCACGGATTGACGGCGCATTAGCATATAACATTGCTAAACGGTCAATACCAAGACCTTCACCTGCTGTTGGTGGTAAACCGTGTTCAAGTGCAGTTACGAAGTCATCATCTTTAAACATCGCTTCATCATCACCCGCTTCTTTTGCAGCAACTTGTGCATCAAAGCGTTCTGCTTGGTCTTCTGCATCGTTTAATTCTGAGAAACCGTTACCGATTTCGCGACCACCGATGAATAATTCAAAACGATCTGTAACATCTGGGTTTTCATCATTACGACGTGCTAATGGTGAAATTTCAGCTGGGTGTGCCATTAAGAATGTTGGTTGAATAAGGTGATGTTCTGCCACTTCTTCAAAGATAGCATTAACGATGCTACCTAAGCCCCAAGATTTTTGAACTTCAATACCAAGTTGTTTACAACGTGCAGTTGCTTTTTCTAAGTCGTAAAGTTCTTCTTTCGCAATACCATTACCGTATTTCACGATAGCGTCATGCATAGTGATACGTTCAAATGGTTTACCAAAATCGAATTCATATTCGCCGTAAGGAACGATAGTTGTACCAAGAATATCTAATGCAAGTTTACGTAATAATTCTTCCGTATTATCCATTAAATCATGATAATCCGCGTATGCTTGGTAGTATTCAAGCATAGTAAATTCTGGATTATGACGAACAGATACCCCTTCATTACGGAAGTTACGGTTAAGTTCGAATACACGTTCAAAACCACCGACTACTAGACGTTTTAAGTAAAGTTCTGGTGCAATACGAAGATACATATCAATATCTAATGCGTTATGGTGTGTCACGAAAGGACGTGCTGCCGCACCGCCCGGAATAACGTGTAACATCGGAGTTTCAACTTCAATAAAGCCTTTGCTTAAGAAGTATTCACGCATACCCGCGATCACTTTAGAACGAATAATAAAAGTACGGCGTGATTCTTCATTAGAAATAAGATCTAAATAACGTTGACGATAACGCACTTCTTGATCCGCTAATCCATGGAATTTATCTGGTAATGGACGTAATGCTTTAGTTAAAAGTTGAACTTCACTTACACGAACCGTTAATTCACCAGTTTTAGTTTTAAATAATTCACCTTTAACACCAACAATATCACCTAAGTCCCATTGGCTCACATCGTCTGCGTATACGCCTTCAGGAAGGTTATTTTTCGCAACATAAAGTTGGATACGTCCACTCATATCTTGTAATGAGATAAAGGTTGCTTTACCCATTGCACGACGCATCATGATACGTCCAGCTACAGCAACTTTTACTGATTCAGCTTCAAGTGCTTCATTGTCAACATCATCATATTTCTTATGTAAGTCGGCCGCTAATGCGTCGCGACGAAAAGTATTTGGGAATGGAATTCCTTTTTCGCGTAATTTTTGTAATTTTTCACGGCGTACCGCCATTTCACCATTAAAATCAAGTTCTGTATTTTGTTCTTCAAACATAATAACTCCTTAATGTATTATTAAATGAATGTTATAGTCCCATTTTAAGACTTGCTTCAATAAAAGGATCTAAAGAGCCGTCTAAAACTGCCTGAGTATTCCGGTTTTCAACACCGGTACGTAAATCTTTAATGCGAGCGTCATCAAGCACATACGAGCGAATTTGACTACCCCAACCGATATCTGATTTTGCATCTTCCATCGCTTGTTTTTCCGCATTTTTCTTTTTCATTTCAAGTTCGTACAATTTAGCACGTAATTGCTTCATCGCTTGATCTTTATTTTTATGTTGAGAGCGATCATTTTGACATTGCACTACAACACCTGATGGAATATGCGTGATACGTACGGCACTTTCCGTTTTATTAATATGTTGTCCGCCTGCACCTGATGCTCGGTATACGTCAATACGTAAATCTGCAGGGTTAATATCGATATCAATATTATCGTTAATTTCAGGATAAACAAACGCAGCACTAAAAGAAGTATGGCGACGATTATTTGAGTCAAAAGGTGATTTACGAACCAAACGATGGATACCCGTTTCTGTACGCAACCATCCATAAGCATATTCACCTGAAATTCTTACAGTCGCAGATTTTATTCCTGCCACATCACCATCTGAAACCTCTATAAGTTCTGTCTTAAATCCCTTACTTTCTGCCCAACGCAGGTACATTCGTAAAAGCATCTCAGTCCAATCCTGTGCTTCAGTACCACCTGAGCCAGCCTGTAAGTCGAGGTAGCAATCATTTGCATCATTTTCACCACTAAACATACGGCGAAATTCTAATTTTGCAAGCTGTTCTTCTAATGTGTTTGCTTCAGCTTCTGCTTCTAAGAAAGTTTCTTCATCTTCAGCTTCAATGGCTAATTCAATCAAGCCTTCAATATCATCAATTCCTTGATTAAGTTGATTGATGGTATTTACAATTTCTTCTAGCGTAGAACGCTCTTTCCCTAATGCTTGTGCTCGTTCAGGCTCATTCCAAACATCTGGTTGCTCTAATTCAGCATTAACTTCTTCTAAACGTTCTAATTTACTGTCGAAGTCAAAGATACCCCCGAATTGACTGCGTTCGTTGCGTCAAATCTGCGAGGTGATTTTTTAGTGGATTAATTTCAAACATCACCTATTTCTCCGTAAATTATTAAACTGTGAATTATAGGTTATTTTAGTTACTTTGAATAGCGATTCATAATCCTATTTCTTCTGTACATACAACGTCACATAAAGTTATTTTCCCTGTTATACAAAATTTATAAAAAATGTGAAGTTATTTTTTATAAATTTTACCCAGCTTTTATTTGAATACTTTATATAATTGTCTATATCGATTTCAGATTTACCTCATTAACAGTAGATTGCCTTATATTAAATGACTTTATTTTGTTTTCGATCAATTTTCTGCTTTTTTTTAGCATTTTAAAAAATGTTTCTATCCTTTAGAATATTTGCAACTGTTTTTTCAAGGAAAGTTATCAAAAAAATTATGGAAAAAATTATTGAACTTATGGCTTCGCCGACACAAATGGCTCAAATTGGCGAAGACGTTGGAGCATATAAAGCACGCAAAAGACCATTTTTATCTTTTGTTTCAGCTATCACTTCTGGCGCATTCATAGCCCTTGCTTTCGTATTTTATACAACAACTCAAACTGGTATATCACCTACTGCCTCTTGGGGACTTACTAAATTAGTTGGTGGTATGGTCTTTGCATTAGGTTTAATTATGGTTGTTGTTTGCGGTGCAGAACTCTTTACCTCATCAACCATGTCAATGGTAGCCCGTGTAACAGGCAAAATTACTACGTTTCAAATGATTAGAAACTGGATCGTAGTCTATTTAGGTAACTTTGTTGGTGCTATGTTTATCGTTATGCTTATTTGGTGGTCTGGACAAACCTTAGCTGATCATGGTCAATGGGGATTAACGATTTTAAAAACAGCTCAACACAAAATTCACCATACATGGTGGCAAGCTTTCTGTCTAGGTATGTTATGTAACATTATGGTATGTGCTGCAGTATGGATGAGCTATTCAGGTAAAACACTGACAGATAAAATTTTAGTTATGATCTTACCAATTGGTATGTTTGTAGGATCTGGCTTTGAACATAGTGTTGCAAATATGTTCATGATTCCAATGGGCATCATTGTTGCTCACTTTGGCAGTGCTGATTTTTGGCAACAACTTGGTATCAATCAAGCTCAGTTTGCAGATCTAGATATTTACCATTTTATTGTTAAGAATCTTATTCCTGTGACTTTAGGAAATTTAATCGGCGGTGGAGTTTGTATTTCGCTTGTCCAATATTATCTTAACAAGCCACATCATCATTAATTTAAAAACTTGTAGTTTTACTCATTTATTGAGTAGAACTACTCCATGAAATAACGGGAACTTACACGATGGATCAAAATCGAAATATTGTTTTATTTGGTACGATTATTGCGCAGTTTGGATTAGGTTCTATTTATACTTGGAGTTTATTTAACTCGCAATTAGCAGAGTTTGAACATGCTGCATTGCCCAATATTACGCTAACTTTTTCAATTATAAGTTTTGCGCTTGCTTTTTCGACATTATTTTCAGGAAAATTGCAAGAATATTTGGGGATAAAAAAAGTCGTTATCCTTTGTGCAATAGGTTTAGGTCTTGGGTTAGTTTTCATTCCGAAAACACACTCTCTTATTATGCTTTATATCTGCGGAATTATTGTTGGTGCTTCCGATGGTATCGCTTACATGCTTACACTCTCTAACTGCATGAAATGGTTTCCAGATAAGAAGGGGGTGATTTCGGGTATTTCAGTTGGTGCATACGGTCTTGGTTCATTAGGGTTCAAATACATCAATGTTGCCCTACTCAAGTCTGTTGGACTCGAAGCATCTTTTATGTATTGGGGAATCTTAACCTTTGCCCTTGTGTTTATCGGGGCACTCCTACTAAAAGATGCAGTCGTTAAAACCACTGCAACACGTAACAATCAAGGACAAATCAAAGAGTTTACCCCTAAACAACTCTTTTCAAGTCCACAAGCTTACTTATTATTTATTTGCTTTTTAGCATCATGTTTAAGTGGTTTATATGTCATTGGTATTGCGAAAAATATTGGAGTAGAATTTGCACATGTATCTCTAGAAGATGCAGCTAATGCGGTGGCTATCATTGCTATTTTTAACACCTTAGGTCGGTTTATCTTCGGATGGCTATCAGAAAAAATCGAACGTACAAAGGTGTCTGCATTAGGATTTGTAATTATCGCTATTTCAGTCAGTATCATTTTATTCGTGCCATTGAATTATAGTTTATTTTTATTATCTGTAGGCGGAATTGCTTTCTCATTTGGTGGCAATTTACCAGTATTCCCTGCTATCGTTGGTGAATATTTTGGCCTACAAAACCATACCAAAAACTATGGCATTATCTATCAAGGTTTTGGTATTGGTGGATTACTTGGCGGAGCTATTGCGAGTATCATGGGAAGCTTCACAGCAACTTTCTATTTAATCCTCGTATTCTCAATTATTGCGGCAATTATCATGTTGTCCTTAAAATCTCCGCAGAATCCATAAGCAATTTTATTTTAAAAATTTTTTTAAAATTTATTTTTTAATTCGTTATAGGAGAAGAATATGTCTCAACTAACCGAACAACAAATTGAAGCCTGGAGAGGCTTTAAAGGTGGTGATTGGCAAAAAGAAGTTAACGTTCGTGACTTCATCCAAAAAAACTATACCCCTTATGAAGGTGATGAAAGTTTCTTAGCAGACGCAACTGAAGCGACTACTAAGCTTTGGAACGAAGTAATGGAAAAAATTAAGGTTGAAAACCAAACTCACGAACCTTATGACATTGATCCAAATACTCCGTCAACTATCACTTCTCATAAAGCAGGTTACATTGACCAAGCACTTGAACAAATCGTTGGTCTTCAAACTGATGCACCATTAAAACGTGCAATCATGCCATTCGGTGGTATCCGTATGGTTAAAGGTTCTTGCGAAGTTTATGGTCGTGAATTAGATCCTGAAATTGAGCATATCTTTACTGACTATCGTAAAACCCACAACCAAGGCGTATTTGATGTTTACACCCCAGACATCTTACGTTGCCGTAAATCAGGCGTAATCACTGGTCTTCCAGATGCTTACGGTCGTGGTCGTATCATTGGTGACTACCGTCGTATTGCTCTATACGGTATCGACTACTTAATGAAAGACAAATTTGCGCAATTCAAATCTTTACAAAGCAAATTAGAAGCTGGCGAAGATTTACAAATGACTATTCAATTGCGTGAAGAAATCGCAGAACAACATCGTGCATTAGGACAAATGAAAGAAATGGCAGCATCTTACGGTTGCGATATTTCTGGTCCTGCACAAAACGCAAAAGAAGCAATCCAATGGACTTACTTCGGTTACTTAGCAGCTGTTAAATCACAAAACGGTGCTGCAATGTCTTTCGGCCGTACTTCTACTTTCTTAGACATCTACATTGAACGTGATTTACGTGAAGGCACATTAACAGAAAAAGAAGCTCAAGAATTAATGGATCACTTAGTAATGAAACTCCGTATGGTTCGTTTCTTACGTACTCCAGAATACGATCAATTATTCTCAGGCGACCCAATCTGGGCAACTGAAAGTCTTGGTGGTATGGGCTTAGACGGACGTACTTTAGTAACTAAAAATACATTCCGTATGTTAAATACCCTTTACACCATGGGTCCATCTCCAGAACCAAACTTAACTATCCTTTGGTCTGAAAAATTACCAGAAGCATTCAAACGTTTCTGTGCGAAAGTTTCTATTGACACTTCATCAGTTCAATACGAAAACGATGACTTAATGCGTCCAGACTTCAACAGCGATGACTACGCAATTGCTTGTTGTGTAAGCCCAATGGTTGTTGGTAAACAAATGCAATTCTTCGGTGCGCGCGCAAACTTAGCGAAAACTATGCTTTACGCAATCAACGGTGGTCGCGATGAAAAATCTGGTGCACAAATCGGTCCTAAATCTGAACCTATCTTAGATGAAGTTTTAGATTACGATAAAGTAATGGCACGTATGGATGAATTCATGGATTGGTTAGCAACTCAATATGTAACTGCGCTAAACTGCATCCACTTCATGCACGATAAATATGCTTATGAAGCAGCATTAATGGCATTACACGATCGCGATGTATTCCGTACAATGGCTTGCGGTATCGCAGGACTTTCTGTTGCAGCTGACTCACTTTCTGCAATCAAATACGCAAAAGTTAAACCAGTTCGTGGCGACATCAAAGACAAAGACGGTAATGTCGTTGCTGAAAACATGGCATTAGACTTCGAAATCGAAGGCGAATATCCACAATTCGGTAACAATGACCCACGTGTTGACGAAATCGCTTGCGACTTAGTTGAACGTTTCATGAAAAAAATTCAAAAACACCCAACTTACCGCAATGCAGTGCCAACTCAATCTGTATTAACCATCACTTCTAACGTAGTGTACGGTAAAAAAACAGGTAACACCCCAGATGGTCGTCAAGCTGGTGCACCATTCGGTCCAGGTGCTAACCCAATGCACGGTCGTGACCAAAAAGGTGCGGTAGCGTCATTAACTTCTGTGGCTAAACTTCCATTTGCTTACGCGAAAGATGGTATTTCTTATACTTTCTCTATCGTTCCAAATGCGTTAGGTAAAGACATCGAAGCACAAAAACGCAACCTTGCGGGCTTAATGGATGGTTACTTCCACCACGAAGCAACAATCGAAGGTGGTCAACACTTGAACGTTAACGTATTAAACCGTGAAACTTTATTAGACGCGGTTGAACACCCTGAAAAATATCCACAATTAACTATTCGTGTTTCAGGTTACGCAGTACGTTTCAACTCATTAACCCCTGAACAACAACGCGACGTTATCACTCGTACTTTCACTGAAAGCCTATAATTGATAACTCACGTTTAATAAAAAACCCTCGTGCAAACGGGGGTTTTTGTTTTTTTTAAATAAAAAATCACGCCTCGATTTTCGGAAATTTTTATGACTTTTATTAAAAAACACATAAATTTAAACGAAAATGGGGGCGTGATTTTATAAAAACGGAAAATAATTCTTTATAAGTAATTTATTAGCCTCCGTTAGCTTCTATATAAGCATTTCTTTGTAAAATACTTTCTCTTTCTTCTATTTTTTCTTGATCTTCTCTATTGTAATCCTGAACCTTCTCATAAATTACTGGCTTACATTTACTATCATAAATAGTAATATCATCCCCATTGATACTTCCTATTTTATCTCCACCACGAGTAAAGTAATCTCCCATAGTAATAAACTTATCTTTTACCAATTTAACCCCAGTTCTCTTTCTTATAGAACCACAGTGCATATTTTCAATAAAAAGAAATTCTTTATCATCTTGATATCGTCCTTCATTTAATACATCAAGTATTTGTTTCGGGTTATCTGAATTTACATATTTTCCCGCAATATTAGTATTATCATGGCATGCGGTTAATACCGCAGTGGCTAAAATTGGTGTGGTGATGGTTAAGCCTTTTAAAAGATGTTTGAAGTGCATTTTTTCTTCCTATCGTGTTGTTTTCATTTCTCAGCGGATAACCGCTGAGCCTTTGCTTAAAGCTTACGGATTGTACAAAAAAAAACAAAATAGCTATTTTTTATTAACAGGTCGAACCGCTATTGATTTTGTATGAATTCTGAACTTTTATTACGAATGAGCAGCCTGAATAAACCTTTAAAGCGTTTTGGAAATAAAATTGAGACAGGATAGGAAAATTTAAGCACAAAAAATCACGCCCCGAAAATCGTAAAAATTTTTACGAAAATTGGGGCGTGATTCGTTATTTTGACAAATAACCTAATTACTTCGCGGCTGCCATATCTGCATCAGGATTTTGCATATATTTGAAAAAATCACCTTTTTGTGGGTTCACCACCATCAAGTTATTGTGATTTTTGAAGGCTTGTTGGTAAGCCTGCATGCTACGGATAAAGCTAAAGTAATCTGGATATTTACTAAAAGCATCGGTGTAAAGTTTAGCTGCTTGAGCATCCCCTTCCCCACGCAATTCAAGTGCGGTTTTATTTGCTTGAGCAAGAATTACGGTTACTTTACGATCCACATCAGCTTGAATAAATGCCGCCTTTTCTTTACCTTCACTGCGGTGTTCACGTGCCACTGCGTCACGTTCTGCACGCATGCGTTGGTAAATTGATGCCGATACTTCGTCTGGTAAATTAATTTGTTTAACACGAACATCAATCACTTGGATACCTAAATCAGATGTACTATCTGGTCCAGTATTTAAGGCTTTTTTCGCATCTGCCATTAATTCACCACGTGTGCCTGAAACGATATCTTGAATCGTACGAGAACCGATTTCAGAACGTAGGCGATCATTCACTTTACGGCGTAATAAATTTGATGCTTGATTATAATCGCCACCACCTGTTGCGGTATAGAAACGACCAAAATTGCTAATACGCCATTTTACATAAGAATCAACCAGCAGATCCTTTTTCTCAACTGTCACGAAGCGGTCTGCCGTATCGCCTAAAGTTTGAATACGTGCATCTAAGATCTTCATTTGATCAATAAACGGAAGTTTAAAATGTAATCCTGGTTGATAAACTTCAACTTGGTTTTCTGCATTACGCTGAACTTTACCGAAACGTACCATGATTCCACGCGTACCTTCCTGTACTTCTACGACACTCGAATAAAGTAGGATTAATACTAAGACAATCAAGCTAGGTACTAATTTACGCATTAGTTAAATCTCCCTTTTCTATCTGAATAGATATTAAATGTCCCATCAGAATCCGATGTAGTAACGACTTTTTTCTCCAAAGCAGGTGTATCTGCATGCGTCACCACAACAGATTTTTGTTCTGCTTTTTTAGGTGCAGTTTTCATGGTTTCCATCAGTTTATTTAACGGTAATATATTTAACGCATTACTATTATCCATCACAACTTTTGGTGTTTCCGCCATAATTTTTTCCATGGTTTGGAGATAAATACGTTCACGTAAAAGTTTTGGATTTGCTAAATATTCTGGCAATAGACGTTGATAACGCTCTACTTCACCTTGTGCATTTAAGACAACCTGTTCTTTATATGCATTTGCGCTTTGGACGATTTGTTGCGCTTCACCACGTGCAATTGGTGCTTTCGCACGGGCATAAGCCTCTGCCTCGCGGATATAACGTTGTTCGTCTTCTTGTGCTTTGATCGCGTCATCAAACGCAGCTTTCACTTCTTCAGGTGGACGTGCTGACTGGAAGTTCACGTCTAAAATCTCAAGCCCCATATTGTAAGGTTTAATGATTTGTTCAATCGCTTTCCAAGTTTTTTCACGTACAACGCTACGACCTGTTGTTAAAATTTCGTCCATATTCATGTTACCGATCACATAACGTAATGCACTATCTGTCGCTTGCATTAGGCTTTCATTTGGATTGGTCACACTAAAGAGATATTTAGCTGGATCTTCAACTCGATATTGGACAGTCATTGCGACTTTAACCATATTTTCATCTTGCGTAAGCATTGAGCCTGATGTATGTAGTTCTTTTACTTGCTCAACATTAACCGGAATAACACGGTCAATAAAAGTTGGTTTCCAGTTTAATCCTGGTTGAACTACTCCATCTAATTTACCAAATTGTAAAACAACCCCGCGGTCAGCCTCTTTAATTGTATAAAAACCGCTTGCACCCCAAATTCCTACCGCAACCACAATCGCTGCGGGAATAATTTTTTTCCAATTCAATGGGGACGCATTAGATGAGCGTGGTGTTTTATTGCCTCGTCCGCCACTACCTAATTTTTTTAGTAGATTATTGAACATTTCTTCTAAATCGGGAGGCGATTGTTCTTGATTACCTTGTCCATTCTGCTGTGGGCGTTGGTTACCATTCGGTTTTTGTTCACCTGGCTTGCTCCACGGATCCTGGTCTGAATTGTTCATTGACATTCACTGTTCTCCATTGATACAAAGTCAAAAAATTGAACACTAGTCTAAACAAAATGTACGATTAAGTCTATCAAATCCGTTTAAAAATCAACGATAACTCTAACACTTTTCACCGATTGTTCTTATTAGAAAAGACCACAGTTTTTTGCTAGAATTTGTGGATATTTTGGTATTTATTTAAAGGATAAACTTGTGGCATTAATTAATTTACATCAAGGCGAATTAAGCTTTGGTGATCACCCTCTCCTTGATAAAAGTGATTTATTCGTTGAACCAGGGGAACGGGTTTGTTTAGTCGGACGTAACGGTGCGGGAAAATCAACGTTGTTAAAAGTATTAGGTGGCGAAATTCAACTAGACGATGGGCAACTTATTTTTGAACAAGACTTAGTAATTTCACGCTTAGAACAAGACCCGCCACGCAATGCTGAAGGTACATTGTTTGACTATGTCGCTGAGGGTATCGGACATTTAGCCAATCTCTTAAAAAAACATCATCATATTGTCCAACAATTAGCAACCGATGCTTCTGATTCCGTATTAAAAGCATTAGAACAGGTTCAAGCTGAGATCGATCACGCTAATGGTTGGCAATTTGAACAAAAAATTAACGAAATTTTACAAAAACTCGGACTCAATGCCGATACAGAATTAAAATCACTTTCAGGTGGTTGGTTACGTAAAGCTGCATTAGCGCGTGCTTTAGTTAGCTCGCCAGATGTTCTGCTTTTAGATGAACCGACTAACCATTTGGATGTTGAAACTATCGAATGGCTTGAAAATTTACTGATGGATTTTACAGGCAGTATCGTTTTCATTTCCCATGACCGAGCTTTCATTCGTAAAATGGCAACCCGCATTGTCGATTTAGATCGCGGTAAACTCCAATCTTATGATGAAGATTATGATAGTTATCTTCTAACCAAAGCCGATGATTTACGTGTCGAAGCACAGCAAAATGCCCTTTTTGATAAAAAATTAGCCCAAGAAGAAGCATGGATCCGCCAAGGCATTAAAGCACGTCGTACTCGTAATGAAGGGCGTGTGCGTGCATTGAAAGCCTTACGTGAAGAACGTCGCCAACGCCGTGATGTTCAGGGGAACGTAAAAATCCAATTAGATAACGCGAGCCGTAGCGGTAAGATCGTCTTTGATGTAGAAAATCTTTGTTACGAAATTAATGGTAAAACCTTAATCAAAGATTTTACTGCCCGTATTATGCGAGGCGATAAAATCGCCTTTATCGGTCCAAATGGTTGCGGTAAAACAACCTTGATTAAATTGCTGCTTGGTGAAATCCAACCCACAAGCGGAAGCGTACATTGTGGAACAAAACTCGATGTTGCGTACTTCGATCAATACCGTGCGAGCCTTGATCCTGAAAAAACGGTAATGGATAATGTGGCAGATGGTAAGCAAGATGTTGAAATCAATGGGGTAAAACGTCACGTTCTTGGTTATCTTCAAGACTTCCTATTCCCTCCTAAACGTGCGATGACGCCTGTTAAAGCACTATCTGGTGGTGAACGTAATCGTTTATTATTGGCAAAAATTTTACTCAAACCGAACAATTTACTTATTCTCGATGAACCAACCAATGATTTAGACGTAGAAACTTTAGAATTACTTGAAGAATTATTAAGCGATTATCCTGGTACTCTTTTAATTGTAAGCCACGACCGTCAATTTATTGATAATACGGCAACCGAGTGCTTTATTTTTGAAGGGCAAGGCGAAATCAATAAATACGTGGGCGGGTTCTTTGATGCAAAACAGCAACAAGCAAATGTTGCTACATTAAAAGCAGCAGAAGTTGCCAAAAATACTAAAGTGAATGAACCCCAAGAAGATAATGCCAAAGTCGGAAAAGTAAAATCTACGCAAAAAGTTAAATTGAGTTATAACGAACAACGTGAGTTAGAAAAACTTCCACAATTATTAGAAGACCTTGAAGAAAAAATTACTACTCTTCAAGCTGAAATGGCTGATCCTGCCTTTTTCCAACAAGATCATACCGTAACGGATAAAAAACTTGCTGAGTTAAGCGAAGCTGAGGCAGCTCTGGAAAATGCTTTCATACGTTGGGAAGAACTCGAAGAAAAACGTAGTTTCACCCAGTAATAATACGAAAGAAAAAAGGTATTCATAACGAATACCTTTTTATTTCTATCGTTCTTTTAATTCTTTTAGTTCAGTACCTAAAAAAACACGTGTGCTTACTCGAAGACAAACCGTACCAGCTAACCATGCAATCTGTGAAAAACTAGGATGCATAATAGATACTAGCGCAAAAGAACAAATTAAAAATTCAAGTCCAAATAAAAAATATTGGCCAATTGCAAAACGTAGCACTAGCATTTTATGCCAATCAAAAACAACTCCTTTCGCACGCTCCATCAGAAACCAAATTAATTCACGTATCAATCCATATATCATGACTACTACACACATTAGTTGCAGGAGGTCACTGATAATTTTGATAACCGTATGAACCATATTTTATTCCGATACCGTATCTTTAGGCGAATGTACTCCCAAATGAACTTTACGAGCGCTTTCAATTTCTTTATTTAAGAAAAAAGAAATAACCGTACGGATAACGACAATCGCACCTAATACAATTAAATCACGATAAGATGGGTTTAAAATCGTTTCTAAAATATCCGCACAAATCAGAATTTCTAAACTTAACAAAATATATGTCCCTAAATTAGTTTTAGCGACCATCAGATGTTCCACTGCTTCAGCACGGATTTTTGCTGTAAATTCAATACGGATAAATTTTTGGCTTACTAAAATAACACCCCAAAGCAGTACAATAATAGATACAACATCAATAGCATAAATACATAGATTTAAAACAAACTTAAAATTTTCATCAATCATAATTTAGCCTTCTTCACTTATAAAACTCTATCCCTTCCAAATTATATCTATTTACAAGCAAAATAATAGTCTATTTTACAACCATGTTTTAATAAAAAAGGATATCATCTGATACCCTTTTCTGATTTTAAATCTATAAAAAAATTATTCTTTTAATAACCATTCACTGACTTGAGTTAATGATTGATATGCTGTCATATCTGGCTGAATTGGAGTAATGGAGACAAATCCATTTTCAACGGCACAAAAATCTGTTCCATCTTCACAATCTTTCGGCTCACCTGGTGCGCCAATCCAATATACTTTATCACCACGTGGATCTTCCGTCGCAATAATCTGAGCGGCTGAAGAGCGAGCCCCTAAGCGACATACTTTAATTCCTTTAATTTGATCGCGTGGTAAATCAGGCACATTAATATTTAGAATTTCTTGCGGTTTTAGCACATCTTTTGGGGCTTTTTGTAAAAGTTCCGCCACAATCTGTGCAGCCGTAGCATAATGTTTATCACCAACTAATGATACCGCAATTGCTGGTAATCCAAGATGACGACCTTCCAACGCTGCGGCAACAGTACCCGAATAAAGTACATCATCACCTAAATTTGCACCGTGATTAATCCCTGATACCACCACATCTACTTTTTCAGTTAAAAAGCCGTTTAGAGCTAAATGGACACAATCTGCTGGCGTCCCATTTAAACAATAATCATCATTACCCATATTTTGCGGACGTAATGGATTGGTAAGTGTTAATGAACCTGAGGCTGCACTACGGTTGCGATCTGGCGCAAAAATAGTGACTTTAGCAAATTTACGTAATTCTTTTGCTAAAGTTTGAATACCTTCAGCACGAATACCATCATCATTAGACAGTAAAATATGTAATTTATTATTCATCTATCGTTCCTCTTGTGCATGGATGAGTTCACGCACTAAAGCCGTCGCATAACTTCCTGCGGGCAGATAAAATTTAAGACGTAAACCTTCTGTTTCAAATTGCCAGGTAAAATCTTCAGGTTTCATTAAAATTGCTCGGCGAGCTGCTTTCATTCTTTCTTTTTGCATAAGCGCTAAGAAGTCAGCATTTTCTGCAATAATTTCTTGTTCGAATTCACTTCCCTTATTATCACTTTCACCGATAAGTGGCGCAGTAATAAGTAAGTCACCTTCATTCACTCGTTGTTGTAGCTGTGCTAAATCTTGTGTTTCATCAGCAACAAACCAACTATGCGTACCCGCCAATTGTAGAACATCACCTAAACAAACTGTCTGTGCTAAACCTTTTTCAATACGTTTTGCCACAATCAGGTTGAAGATATAGCTACGTGCTGCCGAAAGATAGAAACCTTGTTTTTTACGATCTTTGACTTTAATTTCACCTTGCGCCCAACGCAACGCTTGTGCCAGGTTGTTATCATCTTGACCGAAACGCTGCTCACCAAAATAATTAGGGAATCCGTGCGTTTTTATTGCATTTAGACGTGAAACTAATTCTTCCGTTTCTTTTACATCACGCAATAATAATTCAAACTCATTACCTTCCAGGCTACCGACACGTATTTTTCGGTTATGGCGTGTTACGGTAAGTATTTCTACGCCATCCAGTTCAAATTGGCTAAAATCAGGTGTAGGTTTTCCTGGCATTTGGAGGCAAAACCATTGTTCTGTCACTGCGTGGCGATCTTTTAAGCCCGCATATCCCATATTTTTTACAGAAACTTCAGCAAATTTTGCCAGTTTTTCTCCAACAAAAAGTGTATTCGCACCATTTTTACGGACATATAAAGCGACAAATTCACCATCGCCTGACATTTCATAGCCAAGTCTTTCACGTACAATAAAATCTTTATTTTCCGCTTTTAACCGTCCTGTTTGTTCAGGAACGTCATTTAAATATGTTAATTCCATTTATGTTTAAATCTCTTTTAATAATAAGGCAACTGCCTCACATGCGATGCCTTCTCCACGACCTGTAAAACCTAATTTTTCAGTCGTAGTTGCTTTTACATTTACTTGATCGACTTCGCAATTAAGATCATTTGCAATATTAAAGCGCATTTCATCAATATAAGGTCGCATTTTTGGTGCTTCAGCAATAATCGTAATATCAACATTGCCAATTTTATAGCCCAAACCTGTTAGCGTTTTAAATGTTTCTTTTAATAAAGCACGGCTACTAATCCCTTTATATTTATCGTCCGTATCTGGGAAAAGTTTACCAATATCACCTAATGCAGCTGCGCCAATTAATGCGTCAATAAGTGCATGTAATGCGACATCACCATCGCTATGGGCAATCAATCCTTTTGAAAATGGAATTTGAACCCCTCCCAATGTGACAAATGTACCTTCACCAAATTTATGTACATCGAAACCGTGACCAATTCTAAACATGATTATTTCTCCTGTTGTTGAGAAAGATAAAACTCAGCTAATTCCAAATCTTCTGGATAAGTGATTTTCAGATTTGTTTTGCTACCCTCTACAAGTTCGGGATTAAACCCAGCTAATTCCATTGCACTTGCTTCGTCAGTAATATTTTTTCCTTCATGTAAGGCTTGTTCTAACGCCGTGGTCAATGTAGATGCAGGAAAAAATTGCGGTGTTTGTGCTTGCCATAACCCTTGGCGATCAACAGTCTCAGAAATTGCATAATTTTCTCCGATTTTTGTGGCGTGTTGTCTTTTTAATGTATCCACAACAGGGACGGCTAGAATAGCACCTTGTTCGTTTTCAATTGCTAATAATCGCAAAATGTCAGCCCAACGAACACAAGGGCGAGCTGCGTCGTGTACTAATACCCATTTATTCTCTGGATTATCAATCGCTTTTAAGCCATTAAGTACGCTTTCAGCACGGGTTTCACCACCAATTACCCACTGAATTTTAGGATGAAAAAAACAGCCCAAGCCTTTTATATTTTCATCATCTGAAGCAACGGCGATAATCACTTTACCAATTTCTGGTTTATCTAAAAAAACTTCGATACTGCGTTCTAAAATTGTTTTCCCATTTAATTGCAAATATTGTTTTGCTATGCCTTTTCCCATACGAGCGCCAACGCCTGCAGCTGGGATTAAAGCAATAATTTCTTTATTATTTTTCATCTTTATGATTTATCTTTTACGATACGATAGAACGTTTCATCAGGCTTGACCATGCCATAATCTTCTCGAGCTTGCTCTTCTATGGCATCCGTGCCTTCTTTTAAGTCACGAATTTGTGCAAACATTTGATTATTGCGTGCCGTTTTTTTTGCATTTTCTTGTTTTAATTGCACCACTTCCTGCTGGTAATGGCGATAATCAGTGAAGCCATTTTTTCCCCACCAAAATTCATACTGAAAGTAGGCTAATAAGCCAAGTAGAATAATAATTAATACACGCATGCAAAATCCTGATTTTATTCCTATCAAATGGAGGTATTCTAGCATAAAAAAATACGGCAAAAAATTTACCGTATTTTATTTGAACTATAATTAGTGTTCACGAGTTTTAAAGAATACTACGTCTGGGTAACGTTCTTGTGTAAGGTTTAAATTTACCATTGTCGGTGCGATATAAGTAAGATTATCGCCACCATCAAGTGCAAGATGTTGTTCATTTTTTCGTTTAAATTCTTCTAATTTCTTCGCATCACTACAATCCACCCAACGAGCTGTTGCTACGTTTACAGGTTCATAAATAGCTTCAACGTTATATTCTGATTTTAAACGTGCTACAACGACATCAAACTGAAGTACACCCACCGCACCCACGATTAAATCGTTATTGATAAGTGGACGGAAAACTTGTACCGCACCTTCTTCTGAAAGTTGTACAAGCCCTTTCAGTAATTGTTTTTGTTTAAGCGGATCACGTAAACGAATACGGCGGAAAAGTTCTGGGGCAAAGTTTGGAATACCCGTAAATTTCAACATTTCACCTTGCGTAAAAGTATCCCCAATCTGGATGGTACCGTGATTGTGTAAACCGATGATATCCCCTGCATACGCTTCATCAGCATGACTACGATCGCCTGCCATGAAAGTTAACGCATCAGAGATAACCACATCTTTACCAATGCGAACATGTTTAAGTTTCATGCCTTTTTCGTATTTACCTGATACTAAACGCATAAAAGCAACGCGGTCACGATGTTTTGGATCCATATTTGCTTGAATTTTAAATACAAATCCTGTGAGTTTTTCTTCGCTTGGCTCAACTAAACGTGTATCCGCTTGGCGTGCTTGTGGTGCTGGTGCCCATGCGGTTAAACCATCTAGGAAATGATCAACACCGAAGTTACCAAGCGCAGTACCAAAGAATACTGGCGTTAATTCACCTTGTAAGAATAATTCTTCATCAAACTCGTTACTTGCACCTTTTACTAATTCTAACTCATCACGTAATTGACTAGCTAAGTCTTCTCCTACTGCTGCA
Source organism: Actinobacillus delphinicola (assembly GCF_900638385.1). NCBI lineage: Bacteria > Pseudomonadati > Pseudomonadota > Gammaproteobacteria > Pasteurellales > Pasteurellaceae > Actinobacillus > Actinobacillus delphinicola. Next base: position 402,964 of record NZ_LR134510.1, read on the forward strand.
TCAAGTTCTGGATTGTCTAATCCTTTGATAACTCGGACTTCTTGAATACAATGTCCTTGTCCAGTTTGGTAAAGATAAGTTTCATCCTTATAAAGATGGTAAACCCCTTTAAATAGTTTTCCACAGCCAATTGGCCAAGTAATCGGCGCACAGTGAATTTTCAATACGTCTTCCACTTCATCCAATAATTCCATTGGATCACGAATATCACGGTCAAGTTTATTCATAAAAGTAAGAATAGGCGTATCACGAAGACGGGTAACTTCCATTAACTTAATGGTTCGCTCTTCAACCCCTTTCGCACTATCAATAACCATCAATGCGCTATCTACGGCGGTCAATGTACGGTAAGTATCCTCAGAGAAGTCCTCATGCCCTGGAGTATCTAAAAGATTTACTAGGCAATCGCCATAAGGGAATTGCATCACGGATGTGGTAATGGAAATTCCACGTTCTTTTTCCATTTCCATCCAGTCAGATTTCGCATGTTGTTGCGAACCTTTTCCTTTTACCGAACCTGCTTTTTGAATTGCTTGTCCGTACAACAATACTTTTTCAGTAATGGTGGTTTTACCCGCATCGGGGTGAGAGATAATCGCAAAGGTGCGACGTTTATTAACTTGTTGAGGATATGTCATAATTGTTTATTTGATTAAACTGATTCTAATTAAAAATAGCAGTTATTTTGCGTTATTTTGATGATTTTTTCAATTTAAAAGCGCCTAAATCTCCATTATTCCTAAATAAATAAGCGGGATTACTCATCATAACCCCACTTATTTGACGTTGTATCACTACGTTATTTCATGCTCATAAACCAATGTTTACATAATCGATAAAGCCCGATACCAAATGCACAACCAAGTAAAAATAAAATGATTTGCAAGGCATAAAAACGCAAAAAGACTCTATCCATTTGTTTTTTCTTCGCTTTCTCTAAAGTGATTTTTTGAATTTCCAAAAAACCTTGAACAGCGTGATCCGAATAGATCGTCGTCACCTCTTTTTGTAAAATCTGCGGGGCATCTGCCTGTTCTGTGGATCTATTTGCTTCGGTTAGTAAATTACCGTTATCACTGTATAATTTAGCATTCACTATATAAGGTTCTTGAACAAGTTCCACCAATTGCTGATGCAATACCTGTGTACTTGCTCCCTGTTTAATCATAAAACCAAGTAGCTCATCTTCTTTTGCTAAATATTTTTGTAAAAAATAGGAAAACTCATTACGTTCAAATTCTAGAGAATGATTTTCCAATGATTTCACACCATAAAAAATTACAACACAGGTACAAAAACAAATAAAAGCAATAAGGAAAAAGAATCCTGTATGAATTAATTTAGTTCGCGTAGTCTGCAATTCTATCCTCTCTCTATTTACATTCGTTTACTTAATTTATCTTTAAATTACAAAAAGTTAGTTAATTTTACGTCAATTTTTCTTAAACTTTCTTCATAGTGTAACAGAAAATATCTTTCTTTTCAGATTCACATTTTAATCAATAAGGATTATTCTAGTCGGATACATAATTTTTATATCCATTGAAGTATGCTAGACTCTCAAGCCAAGTTATAGGTTTAAATACAATATTAAGGAAAAATTATGCCATCTTTTGACATTGTTTCAGAAATCACACTTCATGAAGTGCGTAATGCCGTAGAAAATGCCAATCGTGTATTAAGTACTCGCTATGATTTTCGTGGCGTAGAAGCGAGCATTGAGTTAAACGAAAAAAATGAAACTATCACTATCAGCACAGAATCTGATTTCCAATTAGAACAATTACTTGATATGTTAATCAATGCCTGTGTTAAACGTGATATTCAACGCAATTCTCTTGATATTCCTGAAGAACCAGAACGTAATGGTAAATCTTACAGTAAGACCATTAAACTTAAACAAGGAATCGAAAAAGACGTTGCAAAACAAATTATTAAACTCATTAAAGATAATAAATTAAAAGTTCAACCGCAAATTCAGGGAGAACAAGTTCGAGTAACGGGTAAATCTCGTGATGATCTACAAGCGGCGATCCAACTTGTTAAAACTGCGGATTTTGAACAACCATTCCAATTTACTAATTTCCGAGATTAAAAATTTAAAAAGCGTCTTCTTGTTTTATATGAGAAGGCGTTTTTTATTATCGCAAAATATATTTACTTTCGGGCTGTTATTTTTTTCACTTTGTGACCAATCTCGCAAATTGAATTAAATAGATAAGTTAGATGTGTTTTGACAAATTACAATTTATGTAGCTAAACATGTATTTCATTTAATTTACAGATAAGGAGAAATTTATGAAATCTTTTAAACCACTACTTACAGCTATCTTTGCAGGTTCTGTACTTTTTGCGACTTCAAATGCAATGGCAGCACACCACTCAGATAAATCGAAAGTAGAAAGTGTAAAAACTCACATGACTCAAAAAACATCTCATAAAGAGATGAAACACAAAAAACTTGAAGTGAAAAAAACAATGGATGAAGAAAAATCCACTGTTAAGAAACAAGAAAATAAGGCTAAAAAAACTGAAAAAGCCTCTCAAAAGTTGCTAAAGAAGTCAATATCAACACTGCATCAGCAGCAGAACTTCAAGCAGCTTTAGTTGGCATCGGTGAAAAGAAAGCACAAGCTATCGTTGAATACCGTAAAGAACACGGTAAATTCACCAAAGCAGAACAATTAATGGATGTTAAAGGTATCGGCGAAAGTATTTTTGCAAAAAATAAATCACACATTGATTTATAATTTTTCAAACCGTTAAGAAATTCAATAGAGCGTTTATCAAATATTGATAAGCGCTTTTTTATATTTGTTGCTATAATTTTTGCAAACTAACAATAGTCTAATTGAGGAATTATGAAACAGAAAATTGTTCTTGCTACAAGCAATAAAGGTAAAGTAAAAGAAATGGCCGATGTCTTAGCAGACTTTGGTTTTGAAGTGGTTGCTCAATCTGAACTCGGTATTGAAAGCCCTGAAGAAACAGGATTAACCTTTGTTGAAAATGCACTTTTAAAAGCCCGCTATGCGAGCGAAAAATCAGGATTACCAGCCATTGCGGATGATAGCGGTCTTGTCGTAAAAGCACTAAATAATGCACCAGGCTTATATTCTGCACGTTATGCTGGCGTAGATGATGAAGATCCTGGTTTTCATAACCGTAAAAAACTTTTAGCAGAAATGGCAAACGTGCCTAAAAATGAACGTGAAGCAAAATTTGTAAGCTGTATCGTTATGTTGCAAACCCCAACCGATCCTTCACCGATTATTGCTGAAGGCGAGTGTTATGGCGAAATTACTTTTGAAGAAAAAGGCGAAAATGGTTTTGGATACGATAGCCTCTTTTTCTCACCTGAAAAAAATTGTACCTTTGCTGAATTAGAACCAACTGAGAAAAAACAAATTTCTCATCGTGCGAATGCATTAAAAATTCTTAAACAAAAACTTAAAGTTGCCTAATTTTTTAGATAAATCACATAAATTTTTCCGAATAAAGGGGCGTAATTGGCGGACAATTTTCTAGCCAGTTTTTATAAAACACGTTATAATTTTATCCTTTATCCTTCGATGGCATTTACGCATTCAAAGTCTTAATCTAAATGCCATCGAATTTCATTCTTTCAGAAAAAGACAAATCAAATGACACAAACAATTGATACATCAAAATTGCGTAATATTGCGATTATTGCGCACGTTGACCATGGGAAAACAACCCTGGTGGACAAACTTTTACAACAATCAGGCACCCTTGGCGAATCTCGTGGTGATGTTGATGAACGTGTAATGGATTCAAACGCACTTGAAAAAGAACGTGGTATTACTATCCTTGCAAAAAATACTGCGATTAACTGGAATGACTACCGTATTAATATCGTAGATACTCCGGGACACGCGGACTTCGGTGGTGAAGTAGAACGTGTTCTTTCTATGGTTGATAGTGTACTTTTAGTTGTGGATGCGTTTGATGGTCCTATGCCACAAACTCGTTTCGTAACTCAAAAAGCATTTGCGCACGGTTTAAAACCAATCGTTGTTATCAATAAAGTTGACCGTCCAGGTTCTCGTCCTGACTGGGTTGTAGATCAAGTATTCGATCTTTTCGTAAACCTTGGTGCAACTGATGAACAATTAGACTTCCCCATCATCTATGCTTCTGCATTAAATGGTATTGCTGGTTTAGATCACGAAGATATGGCGGAAGATATGACTCCGTTATTCGAAGCTATCGTGGAAAAAGTATCTCCACCAGATGTTCAATTAGATGAACCATTCCAAATGCAAATTTCACAACTTGACTATAACAACTATGTAGGTGTTATTGGTATTGGTCGTATCAAACGCGGTAGCGTTAAACCGAACCAAGCTGTGACAATTATTGACGCAGAAGGTAAAACTCGTAACGGTCGCGTTGGTCAAGTATTAGGTCATCTTGGTTTACAACGTTATGAAGAAGACGAAGCAACTGCGGGTGATATCATCGCAATTACTGGTCTTGGTGAACTTAATATTTCTGATACCGTTTGTGATGTAAATGCAGTAGAAGCACTTCCAGCACTTACTGTTGATGAACCAACTGTAACGATGTATTTCTGCGTAAATACTTCTCCATTCTGTGGTCAAGAAGGTAAATACGTAACTTCTCGTCAAATTCTTGAACGTTTGAAAAAAGAATTAGTTCACAACGTAGCATTACGCGTTGAAGAAACAGAAGATCCAGATGCATTCCGTGTTTCTGGTCGTGGTGAATTACACTTATCTGTTTTAATCGAAAATATGCGTCGTGAAGGCTATGAATTAGCAGTATCACGTCCAAAAGTAATTTTCCGTGAAATTGATGGTCGTAAACAAGAACCATTTGAACAAGTTACTATCGATATCGAAGAACAACACCAAGGTGCCGTAATGGAAGCATTAGGTATCCGTAAAGGTGAAGTAAAAGATATGGTTCCAGATGGTAAAGGTCGTACACGTTTAGAATACGTTATCCCAAGCCGTGGTTTAATCGGTTTCCGTAACGAATTTATGACTATGACTTCTGGTACTGGCTTATTATATTCAAGCTTCAGCCACTACGATGACGTTCGCCCAGGCGAAATCGGTCAACGTAAAAATGGTGTATTGATCTCTAATGCAACAGGTAAAGCACTTGCATACGCATTATGGGGCTTACAAGAACGTGGTAAATTAATGATCGATCACGGTACTGAGGTTTACGAAGGTCAAATTATCGGTATCCACAGCCGTACTAACGACTTAACCGTTAATGCGCTTCAAGGTAAAAAATTAACCAATATGCGTGCATCTGGTAAAGATGATGCGATTGCGTTAACTACCCCAATCCACTTTACCCTTGAACAAGCATTAGAATTTATCGATGATGACGAATTAGTAGAAGTTACACCAAACTCTATCCGTATTCGTAAAAAATTCTTAACTGAATTAGATCGTCGCCGTGCAATGCGTAATAGCGCAACTGCATAATTTATACTGATAAGAATCCCCTCTTTTTGAGGGGATTTTTTTATTCTCTTTCCTATCCTATTTATTTTATTTATATAATGCACTAAAATTAATCAAAACTTACTGAAAATTGCCTTTTTTATTTTTTTACGAGAGAGATATAAAATGTCCAACAACTGTTTTTATACATTTCTCTATTTATATGGGGTCATTAATCATGTCACTCCCGTTAAGTAAGAAACAAACTTTTTTACCTCTCTCTAGAAAAAACATCACCATTCAACTTAGAATTATAAGCTACGTAATTTCATTTCTAATTCCTCTGATAATAATTAGCGAATTACTTGTCACAACAATAACTTATAATTCTCAATTTCAGTTAACTCTCCACATAATTTATCTGAGTATTACTATATTTATTGGGCATACTACGATCATAAAAACACCTCATAAATATTTTATTTTCAACCTCTATAACTATCTTAGTTATCTGAATAAGGGTACAGTTTTAATATGAGCAATAATACTTACAATCAAATTCCATACATTTCTAATCCTTTTTTTAAAAGCCATCCTGCTTATTTAAAAAGCATTCTGGCGCTCTGTAATATCAGATCTGCACCAATAGAAACAGCACGTGTTTTAGAAATTGGCTGTTCAATGGGTGGGAATATTATTCCCCTTGCGATCCAATACCCTCAAATGAATATCGTTGGCATTGATCTATCTTCTGTTCAAGTGGAAAAAGGCAATGAGATTATTCAAAAAATGGGATTAAAAAATATCGTGTTAATTAATGCGGATATTTCTCAAGTCACTTGTGATGATGGACTATTTGATTATATTATTTGTCACGGTGTGTTTTCATGGGTACCACCTGCAGTACAAGAAAGTATTCTAGCACTCATCGAAAAAGCATTAAGTCCAAGTGGTATTGCCTTTGTCTCTTACAATACTTATCCAGGGTGGCATACTTCGATTGCTTATCGTGATATTGCCCTTTTTCAAGATCTTCCGACTGAAACCGCCGAAACACGCTATCAAAATATGATGACAACGTTCGGGTTTTTAAAAGATACAGTCCCATCTTCTACCCCATTAGGCACTGCTTTAGATAATAATTATGATTCCTTAACCCAGCAACCAAGTTATTACATGCTTCATGAATATTTAGAGCCTTGCAATATGCCACTCTACTTCATGCAATTCAACAATATGCTAAAAAAACATAATCTACTCCATCTTGTTGATGCAGATTTCTTGCCACAATTCAACTACCCATCACATTTAACGCAAGAGCAAATTGCTCAATTGCAATCTTTAGCAAATGGCGATGTTATTTATGAAGAACAATTAAAAGACTTTATAAATAATCGCCATTTCCGCCAATCTGTTATAACGAGATTAAATAATTTTAACAACATGAAAGATATGCCAAATGAATGGCTAAATTTGCATATTGCATCTAATCTTACTAAGCGTGAAGATGAAGAAGGGATGGTGAGTTATTATCATAATGAAAAAAAATTGGCAGATGATCCCTCTACCCGTTTTATTTTAGATTATATTTTTGATAAAAAACTGAGTACTACGCCTGTTTCTGAAATTTATCAGGCATTTCAGAAAAGCTATCCTGAAATATCGATCAATTCTTTCTTTTCCAGCGTAGCGTTATTAGCGGCGGCCGCTGATATTACATTACGACCTCATTGCGTTAAAGTTAACGATACCTTTCATGAAAAACCATATATTCCCGCAAGCTATCGTTCTCTTGCCGAGCATCTAATCACGTATGATGATATCAATTTTGCAAACTGTTACCACCATATCGTTTCTTTTACACCAATAGAAAAAATATTTATGACGCTATGCGATGGTAAACACAGTTTGGCAGAAATTATCGATCACATTATCCAAGGCGTTGAAAATGGAAATTACACTCTTGAAGTAACCCATGATAATTCACAAGCTCTAACATCAATTCCCGATTTTTCTCAAAAAGAATTACGTCATATATTAAATGAACAACTCATTAATTTATTAAATTACTTAGCCCACAATGGATTCCTTGAAACATCAACAATTGATGACCAAATTATGCCAGATATGCAAAAAGAGATGTCTACTACTCAAAAAAATAAGAACGAACATAAAAAACAGAAGAAAAATAAAAAGATGAAAGGAAGTAAAAAAGCCTTAAAAAAATAAGGCTTTCATTCACTATTTAATCAACTCGTGCTGTCAACTTCTCTTGTTTTTTGGCAGCACGCCGTTTCTTAAAAAATTCACTGAGCATCGTACCGCATTCATCAGCCAATATGCCACCAACAATTTCAACTTCATGATTCATTTTATAATCATCAAAAAAGTGAAAGCGTGAACCAACTGCCCCTGTTTTATAATCATACGCACCAAAGACTAACCGTTTTATGCGGCTATGCAAAATTGCACCTGCACACATCGTGCAAGGCTCAAGCGTTACATATAATGTACAGTCTAATAAGCGATAATTCTGCTGTGCAAGCCCACCTTGTCGTAAGGCTTGCATTTCTGCATGGGCGGTTGGATCGTGTTGAATAATTGAGGTATTAAAGCCCTCGGCAATAACCGTCCCATTCGCATCCACCAACACTGCACCAACAGGAATCTCACCTAAGGCTTCAGCACGCTGAGCAAGTCGCATCGCATGACGCATAAATTGCTCATCAATACATACCGTTTGTTCAGTCATAAATAAACGCTATCACGCCCCGATTTTCGTAAAAAATTATACAGAAAATGGATAGCGAATCGGTTCATGGCATTCATAGCCCGTCACCTTAAAATCATCCATCGTCACCCACGTTTCTAAATCACGCAGGCTCTTGATATCAGGATTAATTTCCAATTTTGGCGATGGGAATGGCTCACGTTTTAATTGCACATCACGCATTAACGGCAACTGATCTTCATAAATATGAGCATTGATAATTTTATGATATGCCTGTCCAGGCTGTTTATTTGTGATTTGTGCCATCAATGCAAGTAAGGTATAAACTTGCACTTGGTTAAAATTCAAACCTAACGGTACATCACAAGAACGTTGATAACTCGTCAAATAAAGTTTATCGCCTAATAAGGAGAACGTGTGCGTATGCATACATGGACGCAAACAACCAAGTTCAAATTCACCTGGATTATAGAAGGTGAGAATTTCACCACGATCATCAATCCCACGATTTAAATCATCTACAATTTTTTGAAGTTGATCCAATGTACCACCATTTGGTTTTTGCCAGCGACGTCCTTGCACACCGTAAACACGCCCCATATCATCATGCCCTTTACGATGTGGATTATTCAACCATGCGCTATTTTCATTCGCATTAGCATCCCAAGTTTTTGCACCAAGAGCACGGAAATCAGCTGCATTATCATATCCGCGAAGATATCCTAATAGTTCCGCAATCGCTGCTTTCCAAAAACTTTTACGGGTTGTAATTAAAGGAAATTCACCCTTTTCTACATCATAGGTGAGATCCGCATTAATCACGGTCAAGCAACGTTTTCCCGTTCGTTCATTTTCAACCCAAGTGCCCTCATCAACAATACGCTGACAAAGATTAAGATATTGACGCATTATTTTTCCCCTTGATTTTCTTTATTTTTAGTATAAACAGGATCGAGCCCTACTCGTCCTACATGCGAATAAGAGTACCAAATAATGAAGGCACCTAAAATAATCATTGGGGTAGAAAGAATTTGTCCCATGGACACATGGTGACCAAAGAACAATCCAAGCTGCGGATCCGGCTCACGGAAGAATTCTACAAAGAAGCGGAAAATTCCATAAAAGAATAAAAATAAACCTGCAACTGAGCCTGTTGGGCGTGGCTTTTTAATAAACCAGTTAAGAATACAGAATAAAACTACACCCTCTAAAAATGCTTCGTATAATTGCGAAGGATGACGTGGTAAATAACCACCAGATGGGAAAAGCACTGCCCATGGTACATCTGTCACTCGTCCCCATAATTCATCGTTAATAAAGTTACCGATACGTCCTGCACCTAATCCAAATGGAATGAGCGGGGCAACAAAATCAGCAGTTTGCCAAAATCCATGATTTTGGCGACGTGCGGTCCACCACATGGCTAAAATCACACCGATTAAGCCGCCGTGGAAAGACATGCCACCATCCCATACTTTAAATAAATACAATGGGTTATGAATAAAATATTCAAATTGGTAGAATAAAACATAGCCAATACGACCACCAAGGAAAACGCCTAAGAAGCCGTTGAATAATAAATTATCAACTTGGTCAACCGTCCATACCCCGTTTGAACGCTTAGCACGGCTTACAGCTAACCAGCGAGCAAACAAGAAACCAATTAAATACATTAATCCATACCAACGTAAACCTATCGGTCCAAATTCAAAGATGACGGGATTAAAATGAGGATAAGTAATAAAATGATGAGCCATAAAATTCCTTTATCTAAATAACATATCAATTGCGATCGCAATCAATAATCCTGCAAAACACTTTTTCAAGGTTGGCACTGGTAACTTATCTACCATTTTTGCGCCTAATTTTGCTGTAAAAAATGATGCTAATGTAATACCAACAACGGCAGGTACATAAACATATCCTAAAGAATACGGTGGTAATGCTTTAACGCCCCAACCATGGATCATATAGCTAATAGCGCTAGAAAGCCCTAATAACATAGAACAAAATGCTGAAGTCCCAATCGCTTTTTTAATAGATACACCACGAGAGTTTAGGAATGGTACGGTAAAACCGCCACCGCCGATCCCTGCAGCACTAGCAGCAAGACCTATTCCAATTCCACCTAAAATTGCAGAAAAAGGGGTTAATTTTTTATCCTGTGAGACTTTCTTGATAGAACGGAACATTTTTACCGCAAGATAAATCATCAATACAGCAAAAATTTTGACAACCAAATGTTTATCAAGTTTCGTAATAAAATCACTCGCAATATAACCTGTTAATACTAAAGTTGGAGCTAAATATTTTGCTGCCTCCCACTGAATATTACCTAATTTGTAATGTTTTTCTGTTGAGGCAAGGGTCGTTATGGCAATTGTTGCAAATGAAGTACCAAGGATAATACTCATTTGTAAAGGGCTATTTATGCCAAGCCACGGCAAAAGATAGAATAGTGCGGGAACAACTACCATTCCCCCACCAATACCAAATAATCCCGCTAAAAAGCCTGAAAACGCCCCCAAGATAAGGAAACAAATGAAAAAGCCTAAGAAAGTTACCAATTTATACCTCCTCTATCATATGTCGTTTCGATTTATCGCCATGATAACGGTTTGTATTTTTGCTTTGGTAGCGTTTCTGGTCATCCCGTCCAGCTCCTATTGCACTGTCTTTATCAAAAAGCTGATGAGCAAATTCTTTCATCGCACGTCGATAAACATCTTTTTTGAAAGATACCACTTGACGCACGGGATACCAAAAACTTACCCAGCGCCATCCATCAAACTCAGGCGTATTCGTTGTTTGCATGTTAATTTGTTTTTCATCACCAATAAATTGTAATAAAAACCAACGTTGCTTCTGACCAATACACACAGGCTTTGTATCGTAACGTAATAAGCGTTTAGGTAGCTTATAACGCAACCAATATTTTGATACATAAAGAATTTTTACGTCTTGTGGTCTTAGACCAATCTCCTCGTAAAGTTCCCGATACATCGCCTGTTCTAACGTTTCATTTTCATTAATGCCACCTTGCGGAAACTGCCATGAATTTTGTCCAAAGCGTTTTGCCCACAAAACTTGTCGTTGAGCATTACAAATAACGATCCCTACATTTGGGCGATACCCATCAAAATCTAACATCCAATCCCCGTTCTATTTGTTATCTACTGGCATTGGTTGCCAAATAATTTGCCAGCAATTATGAATTTTAGGATTACGTTCAAAATCTAATGGCAATGTTCTTTTAGAAATTTCAATGGCCTTTAAACCTAATTTTTCTAAAGCATCAAAATCCATCTTAAATCCACGTTTATTATTTGAGAAAATAATCGTCCCATTCGGTCGTAAGATCTTCGCTAGATTTGTGAATAATTTTGGATGATCTCGTTGAACATCCCAACTATCTTCCATACGTTTTGAATTCGAAAATGTTGGTGGATCAACGAAAATAAGATCAAAATCAGATTTACATTCATCTAACCATTGCAAACAATCAGCTTGAATAAGTCGGTGTTTACGTCCTGTATGAATATCATTCAGCTCTAAGTTTTGTTCTGCCCAGTTTAGATAGGTATGCGACATATCAACGGTCGTTGTGGATTTTGCCCCACCTATTGCTGCGTGAACGGTTCCTGCTCCCGTGTAAGCAAAAAGATTTAAGAAATCTTTTCCTGCAGCCATCTCGCCTAGCATTTTGCGTGTTTTACGGTGATCGAGGAATAAGCCTGTATCCAAGTAATCAGTTAAATTTACCCATAAATTTGCGTTATATTCCTTCACATAAAAATATTCGCCTTTATGCGCTAATTTTTCGTATTGATTGGTTCCTTTTTGTTTCTGTCTGACTTTTAAAATAAGCTTATTTGTTTCAACATCTAAAACAGACAATGTCGCACTAATTGCATCTAATAAGCGTTGACGAGCTTTGTTTTCATCCACATTCTTAGGTGCAGCATATTCTTGGATAACAACATGATCCCCGTAAACATCGACAGCGAGATTATATTCAGGCAAATCCGCATCATATAAACGATATGCCTCAATCCCCTCTTTTTTCGCCCATTTTTCAATTTTTTTACGATTTTTTTGTAAACGGTTAGCAAAATCAGGCGCCACTTGTGCATTTTTCTCAAAAGTTAACTGCTGATCAGCTCGATCTTTCGCATTTTCACTGATTTTATAATTCTTTTGTAAGCATTCTAACGGTCCATTCTTCGCTTTAAATTGGCGATGAGAACGTAAACGTAAGCAATCTAATAAACTTGGTTCGCTACTAAAAATCGATGCATTCCAACCAGCAAATTCTGTTTTTAATTTTTGTCCAAAGACAGAATAAAGTGCAATTAGTGCTGGGGTTGTGCCTAGTCGCTCACCGTATGGCGGGTTACACACGACGGTTCCCGTAACTTCACTTTCACAAGGATTTTTAAAATCTGCGATGTCACTTTGTTGCCAATGGATAAGATGCCCTACGTCGGCTTGTTCGGCATTACGTTTTGCTTTTTCTAAAACTTTCGAATCCAAGTCTGAGCCATAGAATTGTGCAGGAATATTTTGACCATCTTTTGCTTGTTGCTCAGCTTCGGCTTTTACTTTTGTCCAAATAGTTTCATCATGATCTTTCCAGAAATCAAATCCCCAATGTTGGCGTTTTAAATTTGGTGCAATATTTGCAGCCATTTGCGCACCTTCAATCAGAAGTGTTCCTGAACCACACATTGGATCAACTAATGGCGTTACTTTATCCCAACCTGAGCGCAAAATAATTGCGGCTGCTAAGGTTTCACGTAGTGGTGCTTCACCTGCTGCCGTACGGTAACCTCTTAAATGTAAAGCCTCACCACTTAAATCAAGAGAAAGGATTAATTCATCACGATTTAAATAAGCATGAATACGGATATCAGGATTTTGTTTATCCACAGTTGGACGAGGAAAACCATGACGTTCAAAGTAATCTACAATCGCATCTTTGATACGCATTGCACCAAACTGACTATGGCGAATAACTTCGTTTGTTCCATTAAAATCAACAAAAAAAGTACAACGAGGATCAAAAATATCTTTCCAGTTTTGATTATAAACTGAGGAATACAAATCCATATCACTGAAAATTTTAGCTTGTGTAAGAGGTAGTAAAATACGTGACGCTAAACGTGACCATAATAAGGTTCGATAGAGTGTTTCTTGATCCGCCTCATAATGTACCCCGCCTTGTGCGATACGGCATTGTTGGGCACCCAGTTGGGTCAATTCCACTTTTAAAAGTTCTTCAAATCCACGTGCAGTGGTAGCAAAAAGTTGTTTCATAATTTGTCTTACACTAAATCTAAAAATACCTGAGATTATAACAAAGTTAAGCCAGTTTAGCAGTAAAAAAGGATTAAACCTTTCGGCTTAATCCTTTTATTAATAGTGAATAAAAATTTAGGATCAGTTATTTTTAAAGATCACCGTATCTTTTGGTGCATAGGCTGCAGCATCAATCGGGCTATGGGTTTGAATATATTCTTTTAATACATTCGCATCCACAAATCCTGTATCAACTGCATGTGTAAGTTTTGGATAGCCATCACCACCAATCGCATTATAATGCGGTACACTGAAGGTGTAGGTCGCATTTGCTTGGAGTGGTTTTCCATTAATTTTCACATCTTCAACCCCTTTTTTAGTCACGACCATAGAAATATTAGATGAGAATTGTGGGTATGCTCCTGAATCGACTGACATATTTGCGACAACATCAAGATATTTAATTAATTCTGCACCTGTCATGGTTGCCTTAGCGATCGTATTACCAAATGGTTGAACTTTTAAAATATCTTTATAAGTCACATCGCCTGAATTAATGGAATCACGCACACCGCCAGAATTCATAATACCAAAATCAGCATTGACCTTTTTATATTGTGCAGTGGCAATAAGATTTCCTAAATTGGTTTGTCTAAAACGTACAACATTTCGATCACCCATTAAAGTACCCTCAACTTCACCGACCTTAATTTGTAACGATTTCACGCCATTATCTTGATACGGTTTTAAAATTTTGAGCATTTGTGGATCTTCAGGAATAGTTTTCCCAACAACTTGATAAACTTTTTTACCATTAACTACTTTTTTCTCTGTCATATTCACAGGGATTAATTGATAATTTAAGAGCGTTAATTTGCTGTCTTTATATCTAAAGTCAGCTCGCCCTACATATTTACCCCATTCATAGGCTTGAACGATCCAAGTACCATTTTGCTGATCTGGTCGGCAGGCAGCACCCGGTTTAAAGTTAGTATCATAGGTTTTTAAATCCGCATTCATGCAAACTGGGTTTTGTGAATGCCCACCTACAATCATATTTAATTCGCCACGTGGTAAAGAACGAGCCATTGTTACATCGCCCGGTGCATTAATACCGTGTTCTGCATTATGATAGTGTCCCATATGCGTAATTGCGAAAATCAAATCAGGATGATCTTTTTTCTTAATTTCAGGAATGAGGGTTTTCATTTCTTGAACAGGATTTCTAAATTCTAAATCCCCCACGTACGCAGGATTACCAATTTTAGCGGTATCTTCTGTCGTTAAACCAATAACAGCAATTTTCACTCCACCTTCATTGAAAATTTTATATGGTTGAAATAAGCGTTTTCCTGTTTTCTTATCATAAATATTCGCAGCTAAGAATGGAAATTTAGCCCATTTTGCTTGTTTCATAAGAACAGCTCGTGGATTATCAAATTCATGATTACCAACCGCCATTGCGTTATAACCTAGCGCATTCATTCCCATAAAATCAGGTTTCGCATCCTGCATATCCGATTCTGGTACGCCTGTATTAATATCGCCACCAGAAAATAAAAGTACATAACCATGTTTAGCCTGTACTTCTTTACGAATATTATCAATCAAGGTTTTACGAGCAGACATACCGTACTCACCACGTTGATTTTTCCAAAAATGCCCATGGTTATCATTGGTATGTAAAATCGTAATATCAATACCTTGATCTTGTGTTTGTGCAACTTGAGTAGCAAATGCCATATTGCTTGCTCCTAATGTTGCCACCCCTAGTACTAACAACCCAATAGTAGAACGCTTTGCTTTAAGTTTCATCTTCTTATCCTCATATTTAGAAAGTGAAAATAACAAACTACTCGTTTTTAAAAATTACAGTATTTTTTGGCATAAATGCCTCTGCATCTATAGGGCTATGGGTTTGAATGTATTCTTTCAATACATTCGCATAGGTTAATCCTGTATTTACAACATTTTTAAGTTTTGGATAACCATCGCCACCCACAGCATTATAGTACGGTAATGCAAAAGTATAAGTCGCTTTTGCTTGAATCGGTTTACCATTCAGTTTTACATCTTGCACACCTTTTTTGGTCACAATCATCGAAATATTTGATGAAAACTGTGGATAGGCCCCAGAATCAACTGACATATTCGCCACAACATCAAGATATTTAATTAAATCAGCACCTGTTAAAGTTGCCTTAGCAATAGTATTACCAAATGGTTGTACTTTTAAAATATCTTTATACGTCACTGCCCCAGAATTAATAGAATCGCGAATCCCTCCAGAATTTTTAATACCAAAATCGGCATTCACTTTTTTATATTGTATCGTAGCAATAAAATTACCGAGATTTGTCTGTTTAAAACGGACGACGTCACGATCACCTAATAATAATCCATGCACTTCACCAATTTTAATTTTGAGTGATTTTTTACCATTCTCTTGATACGGCTTCAAAATTTTTAGCATTTGTGGATCTTCTGGGATTGTTTTCCCCACAACTTGATAAATTTCCTTACCATCGATGCGTTTTTTCTCCGTCATATTAACTGGGATTAATTGGTAATTGACTAAAGTAAATTTACCATCTTTGTATTTAAAATCTGCTCGTCCAACATATTTACCCCATTCGTAGGCTTGCACAATCCATGTTCCATTTTGTTTATCTGGTCGACAAGCTGCCCCTGGTTTAAAGTTTTTATCGTAGGTTTTAAGATCTGGATTCATACACACTGGATTTTGACTATGTCCGCCAATAATCATATTTAACTCACCTTGCGGTAAAGAACGTGCTAACGTTACGTCTCCGGGCGCATTAACGCCGTGTTCAGCGTTGTGATAGTGCCCCATATGCGTAATGGCAAAAATCAAGTCAGGATGATCTTTTTTCTTAATTTCTGGAATGAGCGTTTTAATTTCTTCGATAGGGTTTTTAAAGACGATATTTTTTACATAAGCTGGATTACCGACTTTTGCAGTGTCTTCCGTCGTTAAACCAATTACGGCAATCCGTACCCCACCTTCATTAAAAATTTTATACGGTTGAAAAATACGTTTACCCGTTTTTTTATCATAAATATTTGCAGCTAAAAATGGAAAGTTTGCCCAATGAGCCTGTTTCATTAATACTGAGAGAGGATTATCAAATTCATGGTTTCCAACCGCCATTGCATTATATCCTAGTGCATTCATACCCATAAAATCTGGTTTGGCATCTTGCATATCGGATTCTGGTACGCCAGTGTTAATATCACCGCCAGAGAATAGCAATACATAACCATGTTTAGCTTGTACTTCTTTACGAATACTATCGATCAAGGTTTTACGCGCCGCCATACCGTATTCACCATGCTGATTTTTCCAAAAGTGCCCATGATTATCATTGGTATGTAAAATTGTGATTTCTACCGTTTTATCTTGCGTTGGAGCAACTTGTGCTGCATGTGCTATTTGTCCATAAGCCAATCCTGCTGTACCAAGAACCAATAATTGTAGTGCACAAGCCTTCATCTTAAATTCCATTAAATCCTCTGTATGATATCTGTTGTGTGTAAAAATGACGCAAAAAAAAAGCCAGTATTAAAAATACTGGCTTTTAAAAAAATTATTTAACGCGAGAAACGTATTCACCTGATCGTGTATCTACTTTAATTACTTCGCCAATTTGAACGAATAATGGAACACGAACCACAGCACCTGTGCTTAAAGTTGCTGGCTTACCACCAGTACCTGCTGTATCACCTTTAAGACCAGGGTCTGTATCTACCACTTCTAATTCTACGAAGTTTGGTGGAGTTACAGTAATTGGGCTACCATTCCAAAGAGTAATGATACATTCTGCTTGATCTAATAACCATTTTTCAGCATCACCAACTGCTTTTGCATCAGCTGCGATTTGTTCGAAAGTTTCTGGGTGCATGAAGTACCAGAAAGCTTCGTCTTTATATGAATAAGTATAATCGCTATCCATAACATCAGCTGCTTCAACAGTAGAACCTGATTTGAAGTTGATATCTAAAACTTTACCAGAAATTAATTTACGAATACGAGTACGTGTAAACGCTTGACCTTTACCTGGTTTTACAAATTCATTTTCAACGATAACGCATGGTTCACCGTCTTGCATAAATTTTAAACCTGGTTTGAAATCTGTAGTGCTATATGTAGCCATAAATTCCTCAAAATAATGGGGTTGTTTGTTAAAGGCGTGTATTTTACCCTTTTTTAGCCTTAAATCGCAAAATAAATTGTATTTACGTGATCTCTATCATACCGTGAGTCCTTTTTAAGGACAATTGTTTGAATATTTACGCCACTATTTTCGTAAAAAATTATGTTATTCCAATAAAAAAGCCTAATACACACAACATATTAGGCTTTTAACTACGAACAGGAATTTATTAAGACTCAGAACTTACATCTGTTGATTTTTCAGCGACACTTGCTGGTTTTACATCAGAGGCAGGTGTTTCTGTTGTCTTTTCATTTTTTTCTTCACTTACAGTACCTTTCCCTTGAGAGCCTTCATTTGAAGAAGTAGATGTAGTTTTGTCATTTCCATCCCAACCTGGTGGTGGAGTCACAGGGCGACGTTCCATAAGTTGTTTAATTTGTTCCATTTCAATAGTTTCATATTTCATCAATGCATCTTTCATTGCATGAAGAATATCCATATTGTCTAGAAGAATTTGTTTCGCACGGTTGTAGTTACGTTCCACAATCTTACGTACTTCTTCATCAATCGTATGTGCTGTACTATCAGACATATGTTTTGCTTTCGCCATTGAACGACCAAGGAATACTTCATTGTCATCTTCAGCATAAAGAATCGGACCTAACTCAGTAGAGAAGCCCCATTGCGTTACCATATTACGAGCAATATCTGTCGCTACTTTAATATCATTTGATGCACCTGTAGACACATTTTCATCGCCATAGATAATGCCTTCAGCTAAACGACCTGCGTAAAGAGTTGAAAGTTTACTTTCAAGTTGTTTATAGCTCATGCTAATGCGGTCGCCTTCTGGTAAGAAGAAAGTCACACCTAATGCACGTCCACGAGGCACGATAGTAATTTTATGCACTGGATCATGTTCTGGTACTAAATAACCTACAATCGCATGTCCTGCTTCATGGTAAGCAGTCGATTCTTTTTGTTTATCAGTCATGATCATCGTACGACGTTCAGGACCCATATTAATTTTATCTTTTGCAAGTTCAAATTCTTGCATAGTCACAAGATTTTTGTTTGCACGGGCTGCGAATAGTGCTGCTTCATTTACAAGGTTCGCCAAGTCGGCACCAGAATAACCTGGTGTACCACGAGCCAACACCATTGGATCGACATCTGGAGCAAGGGGTACTTTACGCATATGTACTTTTAAAATTTGCTCACGACCACGCACATCTGGTAAACCTACAGTCACTTGGCGGTCAAAACGTCCTGGTCGAGTTAAAGCAGGATCAAGTACATCTGGACGGTTAGTCGCTGCGATAACGATAATTCCCTCTTTGCCCTCAAAACCATCCATTTCAACAAGCATTTGGTTTAGAG
The DNA here is from genome assembly GCF_900638385.1 of Actinobacillus delphinicola. Classification (NCBI taxonomy): domain Bacteria; kingdom Pseudomonadati; phylum Pseudomonadota; class Gammaproteobacteria; order Pasteurellales; family Pasteurellaceae; genus Actinobacillus; species Actinobacillus delphinicola. Next base: position 421,995 of record NZ_LR134510.1, read on the forward strand.
TTTGTTCACGTTCGTCATGTCCACCACCAAGACCAGCACCACGTTGACGACCTACCGCATCGATTTCATCAATAAAGATAATGCAAGGTGCATTTTTCTTCGCTTGTTCGAACATATCACGCACACGAGAGGCACCCACACCAACAAACATTTCAACGAAATCTGAGCCTGAAATAGTAAAGAATGGTACTTGCGCTTCACCTGCGATCGCTTTTGCTAACAGAGTTTTACCTGTACCTGGAGGACCAACCATAAGTACGCCTTTCGGAATACGCCCACCCAGTTTTTGGAATTTTTGTGGATCACGTAAAAAGTCAACAATTTCGCCAACTTCTTCTTTCGCCTCTTCACAACCCGCCACGTCTGATAAACGTGTTTTAATTTGTTCTTTGGTAAGCATACGTGCTTTGCTCTTACCAAAGCTCATCGCTTTACCACCGCCTTGCATTTGGCGAGTAAAGAAAATCCATACTCCAATTAATAAAATCATTGGGAACCAAGAAATAAAAATTGATGCTAATAAACTACGCTCTTGCGGTAATGCACCTTGGATTTGTACTTTTTCTTTAAGTAAATCATTTAACAATTGATTATCACGTAATGGACTCGGTAAAACGGTTGTATATTTTGTACCGTCTTTACGTGTAACATAAATTTCACCGCGATCCGTAAATTTTGTCGCAGCGACATCACTTTTAGCCACATCACTAATAAAATTCGTGTAGGTTACACGATTGTCCGCTGAAGAATGGTCGCTAAAACCTTGGTATGCCGTCATCATAATGATGGCAATCACCACCCATAAGACTATATTTTTTACCATATCGTTCAAGGTTCATACCCCTTTTTTATAAGTTAAAATTTGTTAGTAAAGACTACTATATTCAATAGAAAAGTAAAAGCAATTACCGCAATAGGTCGATTTAATTACATACCTTTAAATCCAGAAGCAACGATATACACTTCTCGAGAGCGTCCTCGTGATGCTTCGGGTTTACGTACTTTTACTTTTGTAAATAAAGATCGAATATCTCGTAAATATTCATCAAACCCTTCCCCTTGGAAGACTTTAACAACAAAAGAACCACCTTTAGCTAACACATCTTTTGCCATATCCAATGCTAACTCTACTAGATACATAGCTCGTGGAATATCCACCGCTGGAGTGCCACTAAAGTTCGGTGCCATATCCGACATAACAACATCCACTTTTGCATCACCAACACGTTCTAATAATGCATTAAGGACATTTTCATCACGAAAATCTCCTTGTAAAAAGTCAACGCCTACAATCGGATCCATTTCTAAAATATCACAAGCGACAATACGACCCTTACCGCCAATTTGACTAGCAACATACTGCGACCAACCACCTGGCGCAGCACCAAGATCAACAACCGTCATTCCAGGTTTGAATAATCGATCAGTTTGCTGTATTTCATCTAATTTAAAATACGCACGAGAGCGTAGTTTCTGTTTATGTGCCTTTTGTACAAAAGGATCACTAAAATGTTCATTTAACCAACGAGATGAACTCGCTGAACGTTTTTTCTTTCCCATAATTTCTCAATTCTTATAGCGATTTACCCAATATAAGGGTAAAATCTTGTACTTCAATGAGTCATCTTGAATTTTATTCACGACTTTTTTCTTTATTTATTAGGAATAAATATACATGACATTATCAACCAAACAAAAACAATATCTAAAAGGCCTTGCTCATCACTTAAATCCTGTTGTGATGCTAGGTGGCAATGGCTTAACAGAGGGGGTATTGGCTGAAATTGACAATGCCTTAAATCATCATGAATTAATCAAAGTAAAGATTGCTGGCGCTGATCGCGAAACCAAACAACTTATTATTGATGCCATCATCCGTGAAACACAAGCACAAGAAGTTCAAAAAATTGGACATATTCTTGTGCTTTATAGACAAAGCGAAGATAAAAAAATTCACCTTCCTCGCTAATTTATTAACGTAAAAACAAAAGGACAAGATGTCCTTTTGTTACTTTTCTATTTATATTCTACTTCAAGAATATCAAATTCAATTTTACCGCCCGGAGTTTGGATGTTTACTGTATCATCAACTTCCTTACCAATAAGACCTCGGGCAATCGGTGAATTTACAGAAATTAAACCTGCTTTGATATCTGCTTCATCATCACCTACGATTTGATAGGTAACTTCTTCTTCCGTTTCAGTATTAGCTAAAACAACTGTCGCACCAAAAATAACACGTCCATTATTCGGTAATTTAGTCACATCAATAACTTGGCAATTTGCTAATTTACCTTCAATTTCTTGAATTCGACCTTCACAGAATCCTTGTTGTTCACGGGCTGCATGATATTCTGCGTTTTCTTTTAAATCACCGTGTTCACGTGCTTCCGCAATTGCCTTAATAATTTCTGGGCGACGGGTATTTTTTAAAAAATCTAGTTCTTGTTTTAATAATTCTGCACCACGCACGGTCATAGGGATTTGTTGCATAATGGAGTTCCTTGTAAATTTCACACACAAAAAAAATATAACAGCAATATTTCGCACATTGCTGTAATTTCTAAGTACTGAAAGATTATTCCTTCAAAAATTCTGCTAAATATTATCCTTTCTTACAAGTAAATATCAACTAGAATTATACTTCATAACAAGATTTCACATAATCCAATAAAGACTGTGCAAAAGCTTCAGGATTTTCTTGATGACTATTATGCCCCGCATTTGGAATTACCCTCATTGGAATTTGAATATTTTTGGCAAGTTTCTTAAATTTTTCATCACGTTCGCCACAAATATAAACAACATGGTGCTGTTTTCGGAATATCTCCCATTTTATTATCCATGAAGGTGATAAAAAATATTCTTGCTTGGCTAATGAGGTCGCCTTTAGCATTTGAGCAATCCCTGTACCGCTATTTCCCGCTCGCTTCGTTATTAATGCCTGACGTTGCTTATCATTTAAATGAGAAAATACTTTTTGTTGGTACCAATCAGCTAGCACATTTGAAAGTGCCTCTGTGGCAAAACGATTAGCCCATTTCACATCATTTGCCCAACGTGCTTTTCTTTCTTCTTCGCTAGATAATCCAAAATTTGCTCCTTCAAGAATTAATCCTTGTAAATTTTTATTTACATTTTTTTGTAAAACAAAATCCAATGCAATCCGTCCGCCAAGAGAATAACCGATTAACCAATAAGATTCATTTCCAATTTTTCGCTCTATTTCTTTTTGAATGAATATCTCAGTTTCAGCGAAATCCTTAACACAAGTCTTTTTTTCATCTCCATGAAAAGGTAAATCTAATGTAATACACTTAATTAAAGGTGCATTTTTTTGGATATACTGAATAACTTCCTGCCAATCTTCCCCTGATCCGAGTAATCCATGTAAAAAACATAACGTTATCTGTTCATCCATTACTTATAAAATCTCCATAAACAAAATGTAATTTATTTTTTACATTTTATGTATTATTAAGTTTACAACTTAAATTTATTTTTGTTAAACTTCCTTTACACAACAAAGGAGTGCAAAATGAACAAAATGATTGGTAGTAGCTTAATTGTTGCCGGTACAACTATCGGTGGCGGGATGCTTGCTATGCCTCTCACATCAGCAGGGATTGGCTTTGGTTTTACAATTTTCCTCTTAATTGCCTTATGGGCGTTACTAACCTATTCTGCTCTTTTATTCGTTGAAGTATATCAAACTGTCGAAAGTGATGCAGGTATTGGCACGCTTGCTGAAAAATTTTTCGGAAAATCGGGGCGTGTTTTTGCCACCAGTATTTTACTTATTTTTCTATATGCACTCGTTTCTGCCTATATTTCAGGTGGAAGCGCCATCTTTGCAGGTCTATTACCACACCTAGCAACGAATACATTTATGCTGCAACTCAGTGGCGTACTATTTACACTCATCTTTGGTGGGATTATTTTCCTCGGAACGAGTACGGTCGATCGAGTTAATCGTTTAATCCTTTCTCTGAAATTTAGCTTTTTTGCATTAGTACTTCTACTCTTACTACCCAATATTACTTGGCAAAATCTCATGGAAATCCCACTAAATAATGCCCTACTGATTTCAGCTAGCCCTATCTTTTTTACAGCATTTGGATTTCATGGTTCAATTCCCAGTTTAAATCGCTACTTAAAAGGCAATACTTCAGCCTTACGTCTTGCTATTTTGATAGGAACTTTGATTCCTTTAATCGCTTATATTTTATGGCAATTTGCAACACATGGTGTATTAAATCAATCCGCTTTTTTACAAATTCTCGACAAAGATCCTACTTTAAATGGACTCGTTGTAGCGATCACTCAAAGTACGGGAAGTCAAACTATCGGTATTGTTGTACGCCTTTTCTCAGCACTCGCCCTTATCACCTCTTTTTTGGGCGTAGCACTCGGACTATTTGAAACATTAGAAGACTTGTTCAAAAGAATGAAAATTTCTCATTCTCGCAAGGCGGTGGGGCTAGCAACTTTTGTTCCGCCTCTCGCCTTTGCGCTCTTTTTTCCACAAGGCTTTATTCTCGCACTCGGATACGCAGGACAAATGTTTGCATGCTATGCCATTGTTCTTCCCGTAGCCATGGCATGGAAACTACGTAACCAATATCCTAATTTAAATTATCAAGTAATTGGTGGTAAACCCGCACTTATCATCACTTTAATCATTGGTATCAGCATTGCTTGCGTTCCTTTTTTAATACAAGCAGGATATCTGCCTTCCGTCATCGGCTAACGTTACACAATAAAAAATCCCCCAATTTTTGGGGGATTTTGTTATTTATTCACAGGTAAAAAAGCAGGATCATCTTTTAAATTTTTATACAAGTGATTTTTATCCAAAACATAAATATTCTTCGGTGACTCTTCACTAAAAAATTTTGGTGTATCAGATAATCCTTCAGCCTTAATACCTAACCATTGTGCAAATTGATTTACAAAATTAAACCCTGATTTATAAGCATTGATAAAAGTACGTTTTTTACTATCGCTAGAAAGCACTATCATTGGTACATTAAAGTTTGATTTATGTAAATCACCATGAACAAGCGATGTTTTTGAAACATCTAAACTTGTGTGACTTAATCCATGATCTGAAAAATACATCATAGAAAAAGATTGATGCGTATTTTCTAACATCGTATAAATATCCGAAAGTAATTTATCAGTCTGCTTGATAGAACTTAAATAACAATCCATATTTGGATTTAAAATATTATGATAATCTTTAATATGGAAATCAGGACTAAGACGGCGACAAAATCTTGGATGAGAACCCATAATATGAATAAAAATTACTTTATCACTATTTGGGGATTCTTTTAAAATAGTATTCAATGTATTTTCAACAATTACATCACTATGTAAATCTGAAGTATAATCACCTTTATTTAAAAAATATGTTTTATTTGCATTTGTTGCAATTAATGTTGTAGGCGTATCAAAAACACCTATGAATCCCTGATTAGAAATCCAATAAGTTTTATATCCTGCACTATTAGCTAAATTAATCACATTCTTAGTATAATCATAATGGATAATATCATTTTTTATAAACATTGCTTTTAATGAAGCTACTGTATGGGATTGTGCTGAAATATAATTTTTAAAAAATACTCCATTCACTTTATCCAGGAAAGGTGTATCATCAATAGGGTAAGAATATACAGACATATAATCTCTTCGATTACTCTCACCAATGACAACAACATAAGTATGATATTTATGAATACTAGTACTATCTAAATTATTTTCCTTATCTAATACCCATGTATTCTCATTTTTCTTATTTTTAATTAATTGTAATGTTTTCTCATAATTATGATGAACATAATAGTACTTTGTAAAAACCTTTACAATCGGTGGATTAATATAAGTTATTAATTCTAATGGCATATCATATTTCCCCTTTAAATAATGCTTAATAGGAGAAAATAAAACTAATATAATAAAAATAGAACATATCCCATACATAAGTTTATTATTCTTAATAATATTCTTCTTGCATATGAGAAATGTAAGTATTGACAATATAACATATATAGTATCTAACAAAAATGCAGTTACAGGTAAATTTAAAATATATTCGGTTGCCTCCGCAATATTAGTACTAAATCCTGCAATAATCATATCACTACTTATTTCTCTATAAACAAAAGAAGTAGGTAGTAATAAAACAGCTAATAATGTATTAAACACAAAATAAATACAAAATATAGGATACGATAATCTTCTTAAAATAAAGATTGATAGTATCAATGTTATCATACTAGTAATATTTCTATTTCTAAATAGGTCATAATTTAGCCCTAATGCATAAACAGTAAAAATAGAATATAAAATAACTAAGATAATCCGTATATAAACTGTGCGTTGATAACGCATATTCATTTTCTCCTAAATATAACGCAAAAATAAAGGGATTAACAAGTTAATCCCTTTTTTAGTATCATCAAAAACTACAACGCTTCAATTGCTTTATATTGTTGTTGTAATTTTTCTTGGGCTTGTTGATAGCCTTGCATTTTTTCACGTTCTTTTACGATAACGGCTTCTGGTGCTTTTGCTACGAAAGCTTCGTTATTTAGTTTATTTTCGATACGTGAAATTTCATTTGCTGTTTTATCAAGTTCTTTTTGTAAACGTGCAAGTTCTTTATCTTTATCGATAAAACCTGCCATTGGTACAAATACTTCAACGTTTTCAACAAGTTTACTTACAGAAAGTGGTGGTTCTTGATTATCTGCCAATACACTGATATCAGATAATTTCGCCATGGCTTTAAGTAAATCAACATTTGCTTCAAGTGTTGCTTTTTGCTCTGCGGTTAAATAGCGTAACGCAAGTTCTAATGGTTTACTTGGTGCGATATTACTTTCTGCACGGATATTACGTACAGCAGTAATAATCGCTTGTAACCATTCCATTTCTGCTACGGCTTTTTCATCATTTTTGCTCGCATCCGCTTTCGGGAATGGTTGCAACATGATAGTTTCACCTTCAACGCCCGCTAAACCTTTCACTTGTTGCCAAATTTCTTCAGTAATGAAAGGCATAATTGGGTGAGCTAAACGCAATAGTTTTTCCAATACGTTAATTAAAGTACGGCTTGCTCCACGAATTTGTGCTTGTGTACCTTTTGCAAATACTGGTTTGGTTAATTCCAAGTACCAGTCACAGAATTGGTTCCAAGTAAATTCATAAAGTGCATTTGCACACATATCAAAACGATATTGTTCTAAAGATTGACGGAAGGTTTCTACTGCATGATTAAATTCCGCTTCAATCCAGCGATCTGCTAAGCTGTATTCAACTTCGCCTTCAGAAAGATCTAGTTTATCGTTCGTTAATACGAAACGGCTCGCATTCCAAAGTTTATTGCAGAAATTGCGGTAACCTTCTAGACGTTTCATATCCCAGTTAATATCTCGACCATTACTTGCAAGTGCAGCTAAGGTAAAACGTAATGCGTCTGTACCGTGTGGGGCAATACCTTCAGGGAAGGTTTTACGGGTATTTTTCTCAATTTTTGCTGCAAGTTGTGGTTGCATCATGTTGCCTGTACGTTTTGCAACAAGACTTTCAAGATCAATACCATCGATCATATCGATCGGATCGATAACGTTACCTTTTGATTTAGACATTTTATCGCCATTTTCATCACGGATTAAGCCCGTAACATAAACGGTTTTAAATGGTACTTGTGGTTTACCATTTTCATCTTTGATGAAATGCATGGTAAACATGATCATACGAGCGACCCAGAAGAAAATAATGTCAAATCCAGTGATTAATACATCAGTTGGATGGAACATTTTAAGTTCTTTGGTATTTTCTGGCCAGCCTAAGGTTGAGAATGTCCAAAGACCAGATGAGAACCAAGTATCTAACACATCTTCATCTTGGCGAAGGGCGAGGTCTGCTGGTAAATTATATTTGCTGCGTACTTCTTCTTCATTACGTGCAACATAAACATTACCTTCTGCATCATACCAAGCTGGGATACGATGTCCCCACCATAATTGACGAGAGATACACCAATCTTGAATATCGCGCATCCAAGAGAAATAGAGGTTTTCATATTGTTTTGGTACAAATTGAATTTCACCATCTTCAACGGCTTTGGTTGCAACTTCCGCTAATGGTTTAACGCTTACATACCATTGGTCGGTTAGCATTGGTTCAATAGGCACGCCACCACGATCGCCGTATGGTACTTTTAGATCATGTGGTTTAATTTCGCCAAGTAAACCTAATGCGTCAAGATCTTCAACGATTTGTTTACGCGCAGCAAAACGTTCCATTCCACGGTATTTTGCTGGAATTTCAGCAATATAATCCGCTAAAACTTTACCGTCACTACCTACGATTTCTGCTTCTTCACGGATATCTGCATTTGGGGTCATTACGTTAACCATTGGTAATTGATGACGTTTACCCACTTCGTAGTCGTTAAAGTCATGTGCTGGAGTAATTTTCACAACACCTGTTCCGAAATCTTTTTCCACGTAATCGTCTGCAATAATTGGGATTTCACGATTAACGATTGGAAGGATCACAGATTTACCGATTAAATCTTGGTAACGCTCATCTTCAGGGTGTACCGCTACTGCCGTATCCCCAAGCATGGTTTCTGGTCGAGTTGTCGCAATTTCTAAATAATCCAAGCCTTCCGCTGTTTTTGCACCATTTGCAAGTGGGTAACGGAAATGCCAAAGGCTACCTTTTTTCTCTTTATTTTCTACTTCAAGATCAGAAATAGCAGTGTGAAGTTTTGGATCCCAGTTTACAAGACGTTTACCACGATAAATAAGTCCTTCCTCATGTAAACGAACAAATACTTCTTTTACTGCATTTGATAACCCTTCATCCATTGTGAAACGTTCACGATCCCAATCAACGCTATCACCTAAGCGACGCATTTGTTGACTGATATTACCGCCAGACTCACCTTTCCATTGCCAAATTTTTTCAATGAAAGCATCACGTCCATAATCATGACGAGTTTTATTTTCTTCGGCAGCAATTTTACGCTCCACCACCATTTGGGTTGCAATACCTGCATGGTCAGTCCCTGCTTGCCATAAGGTATTATCCCCTTCCATACGGTGGAAACGGATTAAGGTATCCATTAAAGTTTGTTGGAACGCATGCCCCATATGAAGGCTACCAGTAACATTCGGTGGCGGAATAGCAATACAATAGCTTGGGTTATTGATATCTTCTGTTGGTTTAAAATAACCCATTTCTTCCCAATGACGATAAAGCCCTTGCTCTACCGCACTCGGATCAAAACGATCCGCCATTTCAATTTTTTTACTCATCTGTTTTTCTCTGTTGATTGAATTCTAGCGTTTATTATTGTTCCATCTTTAATTGCCAACCTAATTGACGATAATATTTATAGCGTTCTCGAGCTAAAACTTTCTCAGCCTCATCAAGAGGTACAAAGTCAATAGCATGGTTGAAACTATTGATAAATTCAGGTACCTGTACACTTAAATTAATTATGACATCTCGGCGTTGACTATTGCGTTTCCCTGCCCAGGCGAGTTCTACTGGAGTAGGGATTTTAGTTATTTCTCCTGCAAGATTATGTGGAACAAAAGCATTTCCATCTCGTTGCCAAAGTGCATCATCTAAACGTTCTGCCTGCTCTTTATTCTCACACCACAGGAGAACTTTTTTCCCAGCACGAAAATAAGAGGTAGCTAAATCACAAGCTTTATTCTCTACGAGTGAAAGCTCATCATTCTCAGGAACGGCTTCTTGAATTAAATAAAATTGTGCTTGTGGCATAAAGACTCTGCATTGATTAAGAAATATATAAAGGGGGTAATTCTAGCGAAAAAGTCATAAAAAATAAAATGCTACTCGCAGTTTTTAGAAAAATTTTAAAATTTATGTATCACGCCCCGATTTTCGGAAAAATTTATATAAAAAACGCATCCCAATGAGATGCGTTTTTATCTTTTACTAGACAGTTATTTTACCAACTATAACCTGCCCCAACACCAACCATGGTGTCTTTTTGGGTATTAGTGGAGCCAGTAAAACGTACTGTCCATTTACTATTATCAGATACAGTTGAATAACCGATAGCTAATGCAGACTGTCCACGATATTGTGTAACCGCTGCCGCAACTTGTGAACGTTCTGCATAAATGGCTTGCGGTAAAGTCGCAATTGCACCCGCAGAAGCGATACCAGCACGAGCATGTTTATCAACATCATTAACATGTTCACTTAACTTCGTGAAACCATTGCTGACTCCCTGTGCCAATCGACGCACTTGCCCCATATTAGCTGCATCATCATCACGGACACCATCAGCAACATGCTCAATACGAACAGGAACAACTTTACCATTCTTATCCGTACCCCCACTTAATGATACAGTTGGTACGGCATCTTTATCGCCTTGATAGCGGGTTGAGGTCGTACTAATACTCACTTTATTCTTACCCTGGCTATCCGTCACTTCAACGCCTTTGAAAGTCGGTTTTTCTTTCATTTCTACTTTTACAGTACCATTACCATCCTTATCCTGAGTATAAGTTGTCGTAATATTATCACTAGAATAGCTACTATCTTGTGCTTTAGCTGAACCCACGATATTGACCGTACTACCTAATGCCTGATCTCCATTTCCTGCATTACCTGCTATATTTATGCCTTTTTTAATGGCTTGACTATTCTTATCAATATCACCAGCAACCTGATCTATATGATTTTTTACTTGATCAATTTTTTGAGTATTTTGAGCGATCTTGTTGCTATTATCCGTAATTTTTTGCATATTTTGTGCAATACTTTGTTTGTTGGATGCAATATTGCTTGCATTATCCGCTATATGTTGTGCATTAGTTGCAATAGCATTTTTGTTAGCCACTATCTGTTGTTGAGTTTGGTAAAGTTGTTTGCCATTAACCGCATCAGTAGAATTTGGAGCCACCGTACCATCCGCAACGCCAGTTACTTTACCTCCATTAACACTAATATTCTTATCGCCTTTATCTAAAGTAATTTTTGCACCTGTACCAGACGCACCGTTACTAATGCTGTTAATACCACTAAGATCAGGATTAATATTGTAAGTAACATTACCATCTTTACCCACAACCGCCGTTGTATTCGTACCATTGGTGAAATTAAAGCCAGTATCTAAACTTACACTTTGTACGGTTCCACCATTAGCACGGTAATGAATATTCGTTCCTTGTGCGATTTGGTTAGGATCAATGCTAATTTGATAATTTGGAGCCTGCTCGGTACCAATATTATCGACAATCACGCCACCTTTTCCAGCTGTAACTTTCGTTTTCACTTTAGCTGCATTGTAAACATCATTCACCTCACCTTCAGTGGCCGCACGACTTGGATTAATATTATTCGGATCAAATTTCGTATTTGTTAATCCAGCAATCGTACCGCTTTGTCCATCAAGTTTGATATTCGGTTTACCTTTCGCATCAGTAAGCTGTACAGAACTGAGATCTTTGAGATCTTTTGCCAATTTCACTTTCAAACTATGAGTTGTAGGATCTGTTACAACACCAATATTACCGTCTGTTAATTTAGTCGGATCTTTAACACCACCTTGAATATTAAGTGTATCACCTAATTTTGTTGAGACTGCCTTACCACTATCACCACCAAAATTAATTGCTTTATTCGTAATACCAGCTGCAACTTGTTCAAGTTGTTTATGATTCACCGCATCATTCGGCGCTGTACCATCCGCAACATTCGCAATACGCACCGGTTTATTTTGACTACCTAGCTGTAGGGTTGGTGTCTTATCACTACCAACACCACTGGTAATCGTAACGCCATTATCATTTGGATCTGTACCCTTAACAGTCACTTGTTGAACTTCAATCTTCGGATTAAGTGAATAGGTGAAGTTTTGATCATTTTGTTGGATTTGAAGATTTTTACCTGCTTCAAATTTCACTAAAGCACCATTATGAACAATCGTTTTATTCGCAGAACCTATTAACTCACCGCCATTTGCAGCAGCTTGGACATTAAAACCGCTATGATTTATCGCATCTGCAACACTTTGTGCTGTCGCAACTTTATTAAGGCCAGCACCATTGTAGGCATTTTGTGCTTTAGTTAATGCATCTTGGGCTGCTTTTAACGCATTCTGAGCTGCCGTCACTTTCGCTTGTGCCTGTTGTTTTTCAGCAGGTGTTTTCGCACCAGCGAGAGCTTTATTGGCACTATTCAAAGCGTTTTCAGCACTCGTCACTCCACCATGCGCTTTATTCAAATTATCTTTCAATGTCTTAATTTGATCTGATGGTAATGTTGATGGACCTTGAGCTTTTCCATCAGGCGTAATCGTTACATCACCTGTGTTGATATTAATGCGATATGGATCGTTTGCAGAACCGTTACCTTCTACTGTTGTACTGTCACCATTCACAATATTAATACGCAAACCACTTAAATTAATCGCAACAGGATTACTATTATCATTATGCGTTAAAGTTAAAGTATCATTTTCAGGATTGAAACTACCACCATTCACATAAGTATCTTTTAATCCCGTAATGGTTGCAGTGTGGTTGCCATCCATTTGAAGGGTCGCTGTGCCCACACCATCTGTACTATAAGTTACGGTGCCTGATTTCACGCGCATATCATCAACATTAACTTTATATGTTGGTGCACCATCTTGAGTTGTACCTGCAGTAATGCTGGCGACATTCGTACCTTTCAACACTTGGGTATGTTTTTGTCCGTTCGCTATCGCTTTTTGCGTTGCATCAGTTAAACTGATAGTTAAACTAGTACCGCTTGCGGTGGTTTGAATACCAATGCCACTATTGTCTTTCACGCCAGTTACTGCGATAGTTTTATTAAGTTGGGTTGTCGCTTTACCACTATCGCCACTAAGCCCAAAAGTTTGTCCATCGACATAACCTTTGTTTACGGCATCGCTATCTGCTGTTGGTATACCTACATTGGTGATACGACTTCCACCGACATCAACGGTTTTCTCTGCACTACCAAGGGTAATCGTTGCACCTTTACCGCCAGTGCCGTTACTAATGCTCTTAATATTGGTTAATACTGGATTAACGCTATAGGTAACCTTACCCCCTGCTTCAACTTTTGCAGTGGTATTAGCGCCATTCATGAAGTTGAGTCCCTCAGCTAAAGATACTGAGTTGTCTGGTGCTTTACTATTTGCTTTGTAATGAAGATCTAAATCACCTGAACTCACGGTTGCAGTCAATTTACCGTTTTCGATCTTAATGGTGTTATTATCAACCACAACATCATATTTCACGGTTGGCGTTGTACCTTCTTTCGATACTGTCGCAGTCGTCGCATTACCATTCACGAAGTTAACCGTTGCACCACTTGAGATAAATTCAGGAGATGCACCATTACCTTCAATATTGAAACCAACACCATTTAAGGCTTTTGCAATATCACCCGCTGTTGCAAGTTTGCCTGCATCCGCTGCTGTCGGCGCTGTTACCTTACCGTTTGATACAGTTAGCGGTGTCGTTGCAACATTCACTATAAATGGATTATCTTTCGTACCATTACCAGTTAAGGTTGTGTTACTCCCAGCACTCATATGTGCTTTTAAGCCACTTAAATCAACAGTAACAGGATTTTTACCGTCATTATGATTTAAGGTGAGTTCATCTTTTGAAGCATCGAAAGTTGCGCCATTTACATAAGTGTCTTTTAATCCCGTAATGGTTGCAGTGTGGTTACCATCCATTTGTAGAGTCGCTGTACCCGCACCATCTGTACTATAAGTTACGGTGCCTGATTTCAGGCGCATATCGGCAACGTTGACGGTATATGTCGGTGCACCATTGTCTGCTTTAGCCACAGTAATGCTGGTGACATTCGCCCCTTTCAATACTTGGGTATGTTTTTGACCATCTGCTATTGCTTTTTGCGTTGCATCAGTTAAACCAATGGTTAAACCAGTATTACTTGCGGTGGTTTGAATACCAAGACCGTTACCATCTTTTGTACCAGTAACAGCGATAGTGCTATTAAGTTTAGCCGTTGTCTTACCACTATTACCACTAAGCCCGAAGGTTTGTCCATCTACATAATTTTTATTTACAGCATCTGTACCAGAGATTGGTGTACCTACATTGGTGATACGACTTCCACCGACATCAACGGTTTTCTCTGTACTACCAAGGGTAATCGTTGCACCTTTATCATCAGTGCCGTTACTAATGCTCTTAATATTGGTTAATGCTGGATTAACGCTATAAGTAACTTTACCATCTGCTTCAACTTTTGCAGTGGTATTAGCGCCATTCATGAAGTTGAGTCCCTCAGGTAAAGATACTGAGTTGTCTGGTGCTTTACTGTTCGCTTTGTAATGAAGATCTAAATCACCCGCACTCACGGTTGCAGTCAATTTACCGTTTTCGATCTTAATGGTGTCATTATCCACCGCAACATCATATTTCACGGTTGGTGTTGTACCTTCTTTCGATACTGTCGCAGTCGTCGCATTACCATTCACGAAGTTAACCGTTGCACCACTCGAGATAAATTCAGGAGATGCACCATTACCTTCAATATTGAAACCAATACCATTTAAGGCTTTTGCAATATCACCTGCTGTTGCAAGTTTACCTGCATCTGCTGTTGTCGGCGCTGTTACCTTACCGTTTGATACAGTTAGCGGTGTAGTCACAACGTTCACAACAAATGGTTTCGCTTCTGTTCCCGTACCGGTAACAGTTGTATCTGTACCGTTAGCCATATGGGCTTTTAAGCCACTTAAATCAACAGTAACAGGGTTTTTACCATCATTATGATTTAAGGTGAGTTCATCTTTTGAAGCATCGAAGGTTGCACCATTTACATACGTGTCTTTTAATCCCGTAATGGTTGCAGTGTGCGTACCGTCCATTTGTAGAGTCGCTGTACCTGCACCATCTGCACTATAAGATACGGTGCCTGATTTCACGCGCATATCATCAACGTTGACGGTATATGTTGGTGCACCATCTTTTGCTGCACCTGACGTAATGCTTGTAACATTCGTGCCTTTCAACACTTGGGTATGTTTTTGACCATCTGCTATCGCTTTTTGAGTCGCTTCAGTTAAACCAATGGTTAAACTCGTACCGCTTGCAGTGGTTTGAATACCAACACCACTATTGTCTTTCACGCCAGTTACCGCGATAGTTTTATTAAGTTGGGTTGTCGCTTTACCACTATCGCCACTAAGCCCAAAAGTTTGTCCGTCTACATAACCTTTATTTACAGCATCTGTAGGAGCGGTTGGTGTACCTACATTGGTGATACGACTTCCACCGACATCAACGGTTTTCTCTGCACTACCAAGGGTAATCGTTGCACCTTTACCATCAGTGCCGTTACTAATACTCTTAATATTGGTTAATGCTGGATTAACACTATAAGTAACCTTACCATCTGCTTCAACTTTCGCGGTGGTATTGGCACCATTCATGAAGTTGAGTCCCTCAGCTAAAGATACTGTGTTGTCTGGTGCTTTACTATTTGCTTTGTAATGAAGATCTAAATCACCTGCACTCACGGTTGCAGTCAATTTACCGTTTTCGATCTTAATGGTGTCATTATCAACCGCAATATCATATTTCACGGTTGGTGTTGTGCCGTCTTTCGATACTGTCGCAGTCGTCGCATTACCATTCACAAAGTTAACCGTTGCACCACTTGAGATAAATTCAGGAGATGCACCATTACCTTCAATATTGAAACCAACACCATTTAAGGCTTTCGCTATATCACCCGCTGTTGCAAGTTTGCCTGCGTCAGTCGTCGCTGGAGTCATGACTTTACCATTTGAAATAGTTAGTGGTGTCGTCGCAACATTCACTATAAATGGATTATCTTGCGTACCATTACCAGTTAAGGTTGTGTTAGTACCAGCTACCATATGGGCTTTTAAGCCACTTAGATCAACACTTAACGGTGTTTGTCCATTGTTGTAATCCAAACTAAGTTTATTATCTGAACCGAGGGTTGCTTTATTGATAAAGGTGTTATCTACACCCGTGATTGTGGTTGTTGTTCCGTCGCCACTTGTTAAGGTTAATGTACCCTCACCTTGATCGTTATATGACATCGCACCTGATTTCACGTGCATATCAGCAACATTAACTTTGTATGGGCTTGTAGCTGTACCGTCACCATCTAAGGTTGTGTTAGTACCAGCTACCATATGGGCTTTTAAGCCACTTAGATCAACACTTAACGGAGCCTGACCGTTATTGTAAGTCAAACTGAGTTTGTTATCTGAACCAAGGGTAGCTTTATTGACAAAGGTGTTATCTACGCCCGTAATTGTTATCTTCGTACCATCGCCACTCGTTAAGGTTAATGTACCCTCACCTTGATCGTTATATGACATCGCACCTGATTTCACGTGCATATCCGCAACATTGACTTTATATGGATTTATGGCAGTACCATTACCAGTTAAGGTTGTGTTAGTGCCTGCTGTCATATGGGCTTTTAAGCCACTTAGATCAACACTTAATGGTGTTTGTCCATTGTTGTAATCTAGGCTGAGTTTGTCATCTGAACCAAGGGTAGCTTTATTGACAAAGGTGTTATCTACGCCCGTGATTGCTGTCTTCGTACCATCGCCACTCGTTAAAGTTAATGTCCCCTCACCTTGATCATTATATGACATCGCACCTGATTTCACGTGCATATCCGCAACATTGACTTTATATGGGTTTGTAGCAGTACCGTCACCATCTAAGGTTGTGTTGGTACCAGCTACCATATGGGCTTTTAAGCCACTTAGATCAACACTTAATGGAGCCTGACCGTTATTGTAAGTCAAACTGAGTTTGTTATCTGAATCAAGGGTAGCTTTATTGACAAAGGTGTTATCTACGCCCGTAATTGTTGTCTTCGTACCATCGCCACTCGTTAAAGTTAATGTCCCAGCACCTTGATCGTTATATGCCATCGCACCTGATTTCACGTGCATATCCTCAACATTGACTTTATATGGATTTATGGCAGTACCATTACCAGATAATGTTGTATTAGTCCCCGCTGCCATATGGGCTTTTAAGCCACTTAGATCAACACTTAATGGAGCCTGACCGTTATTGTAAGCCAAACTGAGTTTGTTATCTGAACCAAGGGTAGCTTTATTGACAAAGGTGTTATCTACACCCGTGATTGTGGTTGTTGTTCCGTCGCCACTTGTTAAGGTTAATGTACCCTCACCTTGATCGTTATATGACATCGCACCTGATTTCACGTGCATATCCGCAACATTGACTTTATATGGGTTTGTAGCAGTACCGTCACCATCTAAGGTTGTGTTGGAACCAGCTACCATATGGGCTTTTAAGCCACTTAGATCAACACTTAATGGAGCCTGACCGTTATTGTAAGTCAAACTGAGTTTGTTATCTGAACCAAGAGTAGCTTTATTGACAAAGGTGTTATCTACGCCCGTGATTGTGGTTGTTGTTCCGTCGCCACTTGTTAAGGTTAATGTCCCCTCACCTTGATCGTTATATGCCATCGCACCTGATTTCACGTGCATATCTGCAACATTGACTTTATATGGGTTTGTAGCAGTACCGTCACCATCTAAGGTTGTGTTGGAACCAGCTACCATATGGGCTTTTAAGCCACTTAGATCAACACTTAATGGAGCCTGACCGTTATTGTAAGTCAAACTGAGTTTGTTATCTGAACCAAGAGTAGCTTTATTGACAAAGGTGTTATCTACGCCCGTGATTGTGGTTGTTGTTCCGTCGCCACTTGTTAAGGTTAATGTCCCCTCACCTTGATCGTTATATGCCATCGCACCTGATTTCACGTGCATATCTGCAACATTGACTTTATATGGGTTTGTAGCAGTACCGTCACCAGATAATGTTGTATTGGAACCACTCACTAGTACTGTCTTAGCGCTACTTAAATCTGCTGTTAGTTGATTCTGACTATTAACTTTGATCGTAGTTCCATCAACATTCACATCGTATTTCACCTTAGCTGTAGGACCAGCTGGTCTAATACTTATGGTCGTACCATTACCATTTTCAAAATTTACCGTACTATATGGATTAACCTGTAATTTTTTCTTACCATTTGCTTGCAATATCCATCCCATGCGAAGAACATCATTTAGACTTGCAGCATTACTACCGCGTTGTCTAACACTACCGGCATCGGCAAAATTAATATTATTTGCAATACCTGATATTGTCCCTTGAGTAAGGTGTATTTGATTACTTAGGTTAAAATTAATGGAGCTACTACCATCGCTAGATACTAAAATATTATTATCACCATTTGTAAAATTAACCGTACCACCGGGGTTCACAATAAATGGATTTGCGCTTTGAGCTTCCATATAAATCCCAAGCCCATTTAGCACATTAACAATATTTCCCGCTGTTACTAAATCCTGTGAAGCTCCTGCATCAGGATCATTCACAGCTCCATTACCAACAGAAAGACTCGTTGTTGCTACATTAACTGAGTATGGTGAATTCAAAGTACCGTTCCCAGTAATAGTTACGTTATTTCCCGATTTTATTTGAGTTTTTAAACTACTTAAATCTACACTAATCGGTTTAGTATCATTGTTATAATCTAATGTAAGTTTATTGTCTTCACCGAGTGTTGCTTTATTAATAAAGGTATGATTTTGCGCATTTTTTAAGGCAGTTTTCGTGGCTTTATTTAAATCGACCATAATATTATTACCATTCACTGTCGTAATAATATCGCCATCTGCCGCTCCAATAATATTAAATTGATTATTATCGGAGTTGATTGTAATTGGCTTACCAGTCCCTCCCCCAACTTGGAAAGGGCTCTCTGAGGCATTAGCAACCAATTGTCCAGATTTATTAATTGTGATAGTTTTTCCGTCAACATTTACATCATATGAAACATCAAATGACTTATCACTCCCAACCGTTGTATTAGCTAGTGTTCCTTTACCATTTTTAAAATTTACGGTATTGCCCATTACACTAACGTTACCAACGCTATTACCATTATTACTAAGTTCCCAACCTAATCCCCATACATAATTTCTATTTACTGCCTGATCACCAGATGTTGGCGTATCGGGAATATGAGATATTGGCAAATTACCTGCATCAATCCCTTTGGTTGAATTAATAGTTATATTACCAACTCCTACAGTTTTCAAACCATTAAGAACTTGAGCTAGTTGAATTGAAATAGAGCCGTTTTCATTACCAATTGTCTTAATTCCATCAGCAATAGTGTCTCCAGATGCTCCACCGAGAATTTGTAAATTTTGACTAGGTGTTCGAGTAACAATCGTTGTCGTATTATCACCAGTATAAGAAGTTTGGATACGTTTTAATTGAGCAACGTTAACAGCATCTGTATCATTAGTACCTGCTGCAACTCCCGTAATTTGACGAGTAACTTGAGTACCATTACCGACAGCTACAGCTGCTGCAGTAGATTGCCATGCACCTGTTGTTTGTGTTGTTGTAGAACCAGTTTGAATATCATATCCTTGTACTCCAGCATCCACAGTTGTAACAGAGCCCGAACCAATTGCAACACTATTATCAAAAGTTGTTGTCGCATGACTTCCTATAGCAACAGAGCGAATTCCTCCTTCTCCATTAAATTGTGCACTTGTATTATTCGTATTAACGCCTGCTTGTGCATTAGCTCCAATAGCTATACTTTCATCGTAAATAGCGCTCGAAGTATCACCAATTGCGATGGATTTACCGTCTAGCTGCTGCTGACCTTGTCCTAATGAGTTAATTTCATTTAATAAAGAATTACTTGCTAATGCTTGTGACCCCGCACCAATCGCTAAAGTACTGTCTCCCAAAGCGTGGGCACCACTACCGATAGCAACTGCACTCACACCGCCATTGCCAGTAGTCGTTTGAGTTTGATTTGTATCATTCTGCCCAGCAATAGCATTAAACCCAAATGCCAATGCCTGATTAGCTTGTGCTTGGGCACCATGTCCCATTGCAACATTATCATTACCATTTACAACAGAACTTGAACCAAAAGCAATATTATTCGTTCCTGTAGCCTGTGCTGTTGCACCAAAAGCAATTGCTCCATCTCCAGTAGCAAAGGTCCTTAAATTTTGTGGTGCATAGTATTCACCATCTCCATATAAATCATTGCCCGAAGTATTTTGTTCTGCCCGAATATCTGCAGCACCAATCGCGATTGCACGATATCCTTTCGCGGTAGCAGAATGTCCCATAGCGAGCGAACCAAGATCAGCCGCAGCTGATACATTACCAAGGGCAATAGAATAATCATGTATTGCTGCAGCCTGTCTTCCTAATGCAATTGATGTATTACCTTGTGTAAAAGCACCTGCACCGATAGAGATTGAGGAACTATCAGCAGTTGCTAATGCTCCGATGGCAACTCCCATAATATTGGTACTAGCTCCATATCCAAGAGAAATACCCGCACCGTTTGATTTAGTATAAGCCCCTATAGAAATTGGTGCTGCTGTTTGAGTACCAGGGAATCCGCCAATTTGTAAAACTTGATCTTGACCATAAGGAGCAAGATTACTAGGATTATTCGTATACCCGTTAAAAGGATTACCCCGATAACGTTGATACATACTCGTCCCGTTAGAACCTGCTGTTGCGTTACTTCCTAAAGCAATAGCATCTGAAACCTGGGCACCATCATTATTATAATTTCCTGCACTGCTTCCATCACCATTAATACTAATGTAATGAAAATGGGTATGACTCCTTAAATTAGTTATCGATTGTTGTATAGATCTTAGTTTATCAACAAAGTCTCCCCATGGATCAACGCGTAAATTAAGAGTATTCGCTGGCAACGAATGGCTAACATCCAATAATAAATTTTGAGAAAAGAAAGGATCAAAAGAAGTAGTGAAATTGGTTTCAGCTATAGTTGTATTAGTTGCATTCTTCTGTTTATCCGCTTTATGTTCGGCTACACATTTCCCTGATTCCATTTGAACACAACTTTCAGTATGTTTTGAAATCGTAGAGGCTGCTTCTACGGTATTTACACCAAGCACAGCCAAAGTCAGTAAACTCAAAGAAAATATATGTATCAATTTGCTACTTAATCTACCTCTTGAATAGTTTTTTACTTTATTCTTTTGTTTAGCTAATTCACTACATACCACGTAATCTTGCTGACTAACGCTATAAATAACGCTAAAAATTCTATTCATAACAAACCTACCCCAATATAATTACCAAATTCATAACATTAGTACGATTATAAAGCAATACTTTCAAAAAAAATACTATTAATAGTTATAAAATAACTATTTTAAGATATTTTTTATCGTAGTCTTTAGGTAGAGAACAATAAAAATTATGGGTTTTCCTAAAAATTTATGCGATCACAGGCGGTCATAAAAAGTACATAAAATTTACGAAAAATCGGGGCGTGATGTGTAAGTCAGTGATGGAAAGGCAACAAATGTGTGTAGAGGAATAATCTATAAAACTTATGTAAGTTTGTGAGCAATTTAAAACGCATAAATTTTTAGGAAAAATAGGGCGTGTTTTCAATTTTTTAAAATAAAAATAATAATTAAAAAAATTAGAGATGAATATGAATAAGAAGAGAAAAATAAGCAGGGATAAAATGGGATAGCCTTTCTTAATCTTTTTTCTTGATTTTCAGGTATAAAAAAACCTCTTGATTGCTCAAGAGGTTGGTGTTGGGACCTGGCGGTGTCCTACTCTCGCATGGAGGGACTCCACACTACCATCGGCGTTACAGCGTTTCACTTCTGAGTTCGGCATGGGGTCAGGTGGGACCACTGCACTTTCGCCGCCAGGATTATTCTTTATAATCTGTCTTTTCGTCGTTCTTTACTTAACGTTTATTTGCGTTTTACTTTCTCTTCGCTTCGTTAAGTCTTTAAAATCTTCACTGAAAACCGACTTTCTTTCAAATCTTTTCTCTAAAAATATTTGAGTGTTGTATGGTTAAGCCTCTCGGGCAATTAGTATCTGTTAGCTCAACGCCTCACAGCGCTTACACATCAGACCTATCAACGTCTTAGTCTCAAACAACCCTTACCGACTTTAAGTCGGGGAGAACTCATCTCTTGGCAAGTTTCGTGCTTAGATGCTTTCAGCACTTATCTCTTCCGCATGTAGCTACCCAGCAATGCCTCTGGCGAGACAACTGGAACACCAGTGATGCGTCCACTCCGGTCCTCTCGTACTAGGAGCAGCCCCAATCAATTCTCCAACGCCCACGGCAGATAGGGACCGAACTGTCTCACGACGTTCTAAACCCAGCTCGCGTACCACTTTAAATGGCGAACAGCCATACCCTTGGGACCTACTTCAGCCCCAGGATGTGATGAGCCGACATCGAGGTGCCAAACACCGCCGTCGATATGAACTCTTGGGCGGTATCAGCCTGTTATCCCCGGAGTACCTTTTATCCGTTGAGCGATGGCCCTTCCATGCAGAACCACCGGATCACTATGACCTACTTTCGTACCTGCTCGACTTGTCTGTCTCGCAGTTAAGCTTGCTTATACCATTGCACTAACCTCACGATGTCCGACCGTGATTAGCAAACCTTCGTGCTCCTCCGTTACTCTTTGGGAGGAGACCGCCCCAGTCAAACTACCCACCAGACACTGTCCGAGTACCCGTTTCAGGTACGTCGTTAGAACATCAAACGTTAAAGGGTGGTATTTCAACAACGACTCCACAAGAACTGGCGTTCTCGCTTCATAGTCTCCCACCTATCCTACACATTAAAATTCAAGGTTCAGTGTCAAGCTATAGTAAAGGTTCACGGGGTCTTTCCGTCTAGCCGCGGGTACACCGCATCTTCACGGCGATTTCAATTTCACTGAGTCTCGGGTGGAGACAGCCTGGCCATCATTATGCCATTCGTGCAGGTCGGAACTTACCCGACAAGGAATTTCGCTACCTTAGGACCGTTATAGTTACGGCCGCCGTTTACTGGGGCTTCGATCAGGAGCTTCGCTTGCGCTAACCCCATCAATTAACCTTCCAGCACCGGGCAGGCATCACACCCTATACGTCCACTTTCGTGTTTGCAGAGTGCTGTGTTTTTAATAAACAGTTGCAGCCAGCTGGTATCTTCGACCGGATTCGCCTTCGTCCGCGAGGGACTACAACTACCACCGGCGCACCTTCTCCCGAAGTTACGGTGCTATTTTGCCTAGTTCCTTCACCCGAGTTCTCTCAAGCGCCTGAGTATTCTCTACCTGATCACCTGTGTCGGTTTACAGTACGATTTATAATAACCTGAAGCTTAGTGGCTTTTCCTGGAAGTGTGGTATCAGTTACTTCACAACCGTAGTTGCTCGTCATCACTTCTCGGCGTTAAGAATATCCGGATTTGCCTAGATATTCCGCCTACCGGCTTAAACCATCTAATCCAAAAGATGGCTAACCTAACCTACTCCGTCCCCACATCGCAGTTATTACAAGTACGGGAATATTAACCCGTTTCCCATCGACTACGCTTTTCAGCCTTGCCTTAGGGGTCGACTCACCCTGCCCCGATTAACGTTGGACAGGAAACCTTGATCTTCCGGCGAACGAGTTTTTCACTCGTTTTATCGTTACTTATGTCAGCATTCGCACTTCTGATACGTCCAGCATACTTCTCAGTACACCTTCATCCGCTTACAGAACGCTCCCCTACCCAACAGACTTACGTCTGATGCCGCAGCTTCGGTGCTATATTTGAGCCCCGTTACATCTTCCGCGCAGGCCGACTCGACTAGTGAGCTATTACGCTTTCTTTAAATGATGGCTGCTTCTAAGCCAACATCCTAGCTGTCTAAGCCTTCCCACTTCGTTTCCCACTTAATATAGACTTTGGGACCTTAGCTGGCGGTCTGGGTTGTTTCCCTCTCCACGACGAACGTTAGCACCCGCCGTGTGTCTCCTGAGTATCACTCTTTGGTATTCGGAGTTTGCATCGGGTTGGTAAGCCGGGATGGCCCCCTAGCCGAAACAGTGCTCTACCCCCAAAGGTGTCCGCTCAAGGCTCTACCTAAATAGATTTCGGGGAGAACCAGCTATCTCCCGGTTTGATTGGCCTTTCACCCCCAGCCACAGGTCATCCGCTAATTTTTCAACATTAGTCGGTTCGGTCCTCCAGTTAGTGTTACCCAACCTTCAACCTGCCCATGGCTAGATCACCGGGTTTCGGGTCTATATCTTGCAACTAGTCGCCCAGTTAAGACTCGGTTTCCCTACGGCTCCCTTATTCAGTTAACCTCGCTACAAAATATAAGTCGCTGACCCATTATACAAAAGGTACGCAGTCACCACACGAAGTGGCTCCCACTGCTTGTACGTACAGGGTTTCAGGTTCTATTTCACTCCCCTCACAGGGGTTCTTTTCGCCTTTCCTTCACAGTACTGGTTCACTATCGGTCAATCAGGAGTATTTAGCCTTGGAGGATGGTCCCCCCATCTTCAGACAAGATAACACGTGTCCCGCCCTACTTATCGTAAGCTCAGTACCACAAAAGCGTTTTAAGATACGGGACTATCACCCTCTATGATTGAGCTTCCCAGCTCATTCTCCTAACGCTTTTGCTATCACTTACAGGCTCTTCCGCTTTCGCTCGCCGCTACTAACAGAATCTCGGTTGATTTCTTTTCCTCGGGGTACTTAGATGTTTCAGTTCTCCCGGTTTGCTTCTCTTTCCTATATATTCAAAAAGAGATGATAGATTCTTCATCTATCGGGTTTCCCCATTCGGATATCTCGGGTTATAACGGCTCTTATCGCCTTACCCAAGCTTTTCGCAGATTAGCACGTCCTTCATCGCCTCTGATTGCCAAGGCATCCGCCCTGTACGCTTAGTCACTTAACCATACAACCTCAAATATTTTCATATCAAGGTTGCGATTAACAACTCGACTTATGCCGCCTTTTTCAGCATAAGATTTTTAACTACTCAGACTTTACTTGAAAGTCTCTTTAGTTTTCAGCTTGATTTTAAATTTTTAAAGAACAATTCGACAATTTTAACAAATTATCATTAGAAAGTGAAAAAATTTTTTCTTCTTCCCTTTGTAATGAAAATTTGGTGGAGATAAGCGGGATCGAACCGCTGACCTCCTGCGTGCAAGGCAGGCGCTCTCCCAGCTGAGCTATATCCCCATCTTTTCATTCCTGTGTCACCCCCACTAAACCTTCGTTTCGTTGAGAGTGGTGGGTCTGAGTGGACTTGAACCACCGACCTCACCCTTATCAGGGGTGCGCTCTAACCACCTGAGCTACAGACCCACAGGGCATTGTCTTTCTTTGTCTACAACCACTAAAACAATCTGTGTGAGCACTCACTGTCGCTTCATTTTGGTAAGGAGGTGATCCAACCGCAGGTTCCCCTACGGTTACCTTGTTACGACTTCACCCCAGTCATGAATCATACCGTGGTAAACGCCCTCCCGAAGGTTAAGCTATCTACTTCTGGTACAACCCACTCCCATGGTGTGACGGGCGGTGTGTACAAGGCCCGGGAACGTATTCACCGCGACATTCTGATTCGCGATTACTAGCGATTCCGACTTCATGGAGTCGAGTTGCAGACTCCAATCCGGACTTAGACGTACTTTCTGAGATTCGCTCACCCTCGCAGGCTCGCTGCCCTCTGTATACGCCATTGTAGCACGTGTGTAGCCCTACTCGTAAGGGCCATGATGACTTGACGTCATCCCCACCTTCCTCCAGTTTATCACTGGCAGTCTCCTTTGAGTTCCCGGCCAAACCGCTGGCAACAAAGGATAAGGGTTGCGCTCGTTGCGGGACTTAACCCAACATTTCACAACACGAGCTGACGACAGCCATGCAGCACCTGTCTCATGGTTCCCGAAGGCACCCTCGTATCTCTACAAGGTTCCATGGATGTCAAGAGTAGGTAAGGTTCTTCGCGTTGCATCGAATTAAACCACATGCTCCACCGCTTGTGCGGGCCCCCGTCAATTCATTTGAGTTTTAACCTTGCGGCCGTACTCCCCAGGCGGTCGATTTATCACGTTAGCTACGGGCACCAGACCTAAAGCCCAATCCCCAAATCGACATCGTTTACAGCGTGGACTACCAGGGTATCTAATCCTGTTTGCTCCCCACGCTTTCGCACATGAGCGTCAGTATATTCCCAAGGGGCTGCCTTCGCCTTCGGTATTCCTCCACATCTCTACGCATTTCACCGCTACACGTGGAATTCTACCCCTCCCTAAAATACTCTAGCGACCCAGTATGAAATGCAATTCCTAGGTTAAGCCCAGGGCTTTCACACCTCACTTAAGTCACCGCCTGCGTGCCCTTTACGCCCAGTTATTCCGATTAACGCTCGCACCCTCCGTATTACCGCGGCTGCTGGCACGGAGTTAGCCGGTGCTTCTTCTGTGGCTAACGTCAAGTCAACGTGCTATTAACACGCCAACCTTCCTCACCACCGAAAGAACTTTACAACCCGAAGGCCTTCTTCATTCACGCGGCATGGCTGCATCAGGCTTGCGCCCATTGTGCAATATTCCCCACTGCTGCCTCCCGTAGGAGTCTGGGCCGTGTCTCAGTCCCAGTGTGGCTGGTCATCCTCTCAGACCAGCTAGAGATCGCTGACTTGGTGAGCCATTACCTCACCAACTATCTAATCCCACTTGGGCTCACTTCATGGCATGTGGCCTTGCGGTCCCACACATTTAATCTCTCGATATTACGCGGTATTAGCTACAGTTTCCCGTAGTTATCCCCCTCCATGAAACAGATTCCCAAGCATTACTCACCCGTCCGCCACTCGTCAGCAAAGAAAGCAAGCTTTCTTCCTGTTACCGTTCGACTTGCATGTGTTAAGCCTGCCGCCAGCGTTCAATCTGAGCCATGATCAAACTCTTCAATTCAAAGCTTGATTCGCTCAATAAGCTGACAAAAAGTCTTTCATTTAAAATGAATTTCTAGTTTGACACTCATTAAGACTTAGTTAAATTATTTAAACAAAGTCAATCAACAAGTGCCCACACAGATTGTCTAGTTAGTTGTTAAAGAACAAAAAACAACGACGCGAGAAGTAAATTTTTGTTAACAACGTCGCGTCGTTGTGTGGGGCGTATTATAGATATTTTCCGATGTAGCGCAAGTACTTTTTTCAAAAAAATTATAAAAAACTTATTGCTTGCCTATTTTTTAAACTAAAAAGCGTTTTTTTGTACATGTTTTGTGAATAAAAGAATAAAAAAACAGCTGGTTTATAAAGTTTTCCACATTCTACTCCTAATATTTCGCTTATTTTATGAATAATCATTTATAAGTAATAAATTATTTTTCCCCTTCATCTCCGATACTTCTCTACTCTTTTTTGTATTTATTGCATAATTTTTGTCGAAAATCGTGGCGTGATTATATATAAAAAAAGCCCTGAATATCTCAGGGCTTAAAATAGCTATTTTATAATGGATATTATTTTACTTGGTTAAGTAAATATTGCATTACCAAGTGAACTGGACGTCCGCTAGCGCCTTTTTCTGCACCTTGTTTCCAAGCTGTACCTGCAATATCTAAATGAGCCCAACGATAATCTTTTGTGAAGTTAGATAAGAAAGCCCCCGCAGTACATGCACCGCCCCAACGTCCACCAATGTTTGCGAGATCTGCAAAATTTGATTTAAGTTGTTCGTTATACTCTTCACCAATTGGTAAACGCCATGCTTTATCTTGAGTTTCATTCGCTGCAGTTAGTAATGCCTCTGCAAGTGCTTCATCTTCTGTCATTAAACCACTATTATGTGAACCTAATGCAATAACACAAGCTCCCGTTAAGGTTGCCATGTCAATAACAAGTTCTGGTTCAAAACGTTTTACATAGGTCAACGCATCGCAAAGTACTAGACGACCTTCCGCATCGGTATTTAATACTTCAACTGTTAATCCACTCATTGTTGTCACGATATCACCTGGGCGATAAGCATTACCATCAGGCATATTTTCACAACCCGCCATTACACCAATAACATTAATTGGTAAATCAAGCTCAGCAAGTGCATTCATTACCCCAAACACTGTTGCAGCACCACACATGTCGTATTTCATTTCGTCCATGCCTGCACCTGGTTTAAGTGAAATACCACCAGCATCAAAGGTTAGACCTTTACCAACAAGTACAATTGGTTTTGCATTTGGATTCGGATTATTGCGATAAGTCATGATAGACATTTTTGCTTCGTTTGCACTACCTTGAGAAACAGCAAGATAAGACGTCATGCCTAATTCTTGCATCTCTTTTTCGTCAACAATTTGTACTTCAATTTTATTTGAACGTGCTGCCAAAGCTTCTGCTTGTGTTGCAAGGTATGCTGGATTGCACACGTTTGGTGGGCAATTTGCAAGATCTTTGGTTTGTTTTACACCATATTCAATTGCTACTGCTTCTTTGATAATTTCTGCAGCATTTGCTTCTTGTTCTGGTTTAACAACGAAGATGACTTCTTCTAATGGAGAGGTATTTGGTGTTTTTTTACTTTTAAATTCATCAAACACATAACGTGCGTCTTGCATACTTTCAATAGCAAAACGAAGTTGCCATAAAAGATGACGGTCTTGCAATGCAATTTCATTCAAATAACTTACAACTGTTTTTGCTTGTGTTTTTTCAATTTCTTTTAAAAGTGAATGGTAGATTTTTTTGTAGTCACGTACGCTAAGTGCGTTTTCTTTACCGCAACCTACAACAAAAACACGTTTGGCTGGGCTATTTGGTACATTTCGTAAAAGGGTAATTTCACCAGTTTTTGCGGTAATTTCACCACTTTTAAGAAGGTTGGTTAGATAATGCTGAGTTAAATCATCGAATTCTTTTGCACTCGGGGTGAGCTGATGATCTTCAAAAACCCCGATAACGATGCTGTCTTGCACCGTATTAAGTGCTTGGTTTTTTGCAAGATATTGCATTTTGTCCTCACTTATTACTGATCTTATAAATAAAATGCGTTACTATAAACCGTTTTATACCTTTTAATTTAGGGTAAAACGAATACGATAAAACTACCTCTTTTTCTCAAAAAAGCAAGTAAAACAAGGTAATAATGTGATTTTAACGAAATATTTAAGTAAAGAAGTATTTAAAACGCAAATTGCGATTTTATTTATTCTTTTATTAATTTTTTTCTCACAACAACTCGTGAGAATTTTAGGCTCAGCTACTAGCGGAAAAGTCCCGACTGATCTGGTATTTTCTTTGCTCACTCTCGGCATTCCGACGATGATACAGCTTATCTTACCGTTAAGTTTATTTATCGCATTAATGCTTACTCTAGGTCGTCTTTATGCAGAGAGTGAAATTACTGTAATGCGAGCTTGTGGGGTTGGTCAAGGCATTTTGGTTAAGGTTGCCTTAATTCTTTCTTTATTTACTGCTGTATTTGCAGCGTATAATACTTTTTACTTGTCGCCTCTGAGCTTAAAAAAACAAGCTAAAATTTTGGACGAAGCAAAAGCTAACCCGACAATGAGTCTGGTTGCGCCTGGACAATTTGTCACTGTAGATAACATTGTACTATTTGTGGACAATATCAAAAAAAATAAATTACAAGATATTTATATTTTCCAAAATGCTCCAGCGAAAAAACTTCAACCCTCAGTAACTGTTGCACAAAGTGGAACGATTAAATCATTAAAAAATGGTGATCAGATTTTACATTTAAATCAAGCAAACCGTACAGAAGGTACAGCAGGTGCTGCAAACTTTACGCTTACTCACTTTGATACGTATGAAGCCTATTTGGGATATAAGGCAGTGGGTGATCATCAACGAAAAGATGAAGAAATGAAAACCCTACCCCAACTGTTAAAAACGCACTCCCAATCTGAAATAGCAGAATTACACTGGCGAATCACGCTTATTGTTTCTGTACCAATTATGGCATTAATTGCGATTGCGTTAAGTCGAGTAAACCCTCGTCAGGGGCGTTTTGCTAAAATTCTTCCTGCACTACTTTTATACTTAATTTATTTCTTATTACAGAGCTCACTGAAATCAGCAGGCTCATCAGGCAAATTAGATGCTGGAATTTTAATGCCAATCGTTAATATCTTTTTCTTAATCCTAGGCATAGTGTTAAATAGCTGGAATACCCCTTTAGTCTATAAATGGCGTGCTCAATTTAATACAAAATTTAAAAAAACAGGAGTAAGTAGTAAATGATATTAAGTACAATTGATCGTTATATTGGTAAAAGTATTCTTGGCGCAATTTTTGCAACATTATTTGCTCTTGTTGGTTTATCTGCGATTATTAAATTTGTTGAACAATTTAGAAGTATTGGCGAAGGAACTTATGATATTTGGAAAGCAGGTGCTTTTACGATTCTGACTATTCCTAAAGATATCGAAACCTTTTTCCCTATGGCTGCCCTACTCGGCGGGCTTATTGCGCTAGGTGGACTTGCCAGTCGCAGTGAATTAGTCGTCATGCAATCTGCGGGGCTTTCTCGCTTTAAAATTGCATTATCTGTATTAAAAGCAGCGATCCCTCTTGTATTTTTAACGATGCTAATGGGGGAATGGGGCGTGCCTCAATCTGAACAATATGCTCGTAATATGCGTGCACAAGCATTCTATGGTGGTTCGATCTTAACAAATAAAAATAGTATTTGGGCTAAAGATGGGAATAATTTCGTTTATATCCAACGTATTACGGATAATACCCAGATGCATGATTTATATATTTATGCCTTTAATGATCAACATAAATTGAAAAGCATGACACATGCCAATTCAGCCCAATATGTGAATGGTGAGTGGAAATTGATTGATCTTAAAACATCAACTATTACCCCGAATCGAGTCATTACCTCTACTCGCCCTGATTTATTATGGAAAACTACGCTAACCCCAGATAAGCTAGGCATTGCTTCTTTACGCCCCACTTCTCTATCTATTTCTGGTTTGTACCGTTATGTCGAATTTATGAAACAGACTGGGCAAGATGCAAAACGCTTTGAATTAACTTTTTGGCAAAAGATTTTCCAACCTATCACTGTGAGTATTATGATGCTACTCGCCTTATCTTTTATTTTTGGGCAATTGCGTGGTGTCAGTGCTGGAGCACGTATCGTAACAGGGATTTGTTTCGGTTTCCTTTTCTATGTAATTAATGAAGTCGTAAGCCGAATGAGTCTTATCTATAATATCTCACCTGTTATTGGTGCTATCGTCCCAAGTATTTTCTTCGTTGGGGTCATTTGGTGGCTACTTCATAAAAAATCATAATCTACAAACAAAAATACCAAGGTTAAACCTTGGTATTTTTTTATTTAGAGAACATTATCATTATAGATGAAAATGTGGGTTACCTGCATTTTCAAAACGTTCTGCCACATAATCCCAGTTAATGAGATCCCAGAAACAATCTACATATTCAGGGCGACGGTTTTGGTATTTTAAGTAATACGCATGTTCCCAAACGTCTAATGCAAGTAAAGGATAACCTTCAACACCTGCATATTTTTCACCCATTACTGGGGTATCTTGATTTGGTGTAGAAGCAACGAAAAGTTTACCTTCTTTTGAAAGCACTAACCAACCCCAACCTGAACCGAATTGTCCTACAGAAGCTTTGGTTAATTCTTCACGTAATTTTTCGACAGAACCAAAATCACGAACGATTGCGTCTTTTAATGCACCTTTTAATTCGGTACCTACTTTCATACATTTCCAAAGTAGGCTGTGGTTTGCGTGACCACCAACATTATTACGTACTGCCATACGACGTTCTGCTGGAATCTTATCTAATTGTGCAAGGATTTGACCTGGACATAAACCTTCAAACTCAGTTAATCCTTCCATCGCTTTGTTTGCATTGTTTACATAAGCTTGATGGTGTTTGCTATAGTGAATTTCCACTGTACGTGCATCAATGTATGGTTCTAATGCATCATATGGATATCCTAGTGGTGGTAATGTAAATGCCATTTTTTGCTCCTTTTGTAACAAAGTAGTGTTTCTTCGTAAAATCTCTGCGAAAGTTTAGCATATATTTTTTGATTTAGATCATATTTATTTATATGTTCTGTTTTAATTTTGTGCATTTAATCATAGCTTTTAAATAAAAACACGCCCCAATTTTCGGTAAATTTTTACGAAATTTGGGGCGTGAATTTTCTAATTTTAGCTTACAAAATTATTTTGCAGTGCGTGCTAATAATTGGGTCATATAAGCTTGCATGTCACTAATCGGATGACGTGCTACGCCAGTATCCATAGCAGCTTTTGCAACGGCAGGGGCAACACGTGTGATTAAACGTGGATCAAATGGACTTGGAATTAAATAATCCGCACCAAATGTTAAATCTGGATTATCGTATGCGGCTTTGATTTCTGCCAAAGGTTCCTCACGTGCTAAATCGGCAATCGCTTTGACCGCTGCCATTTTCATTTCTTCGTTAATTGTTGTTGCTGAAACGTCTAATGCACCACGGAAGATAAATGGAAAGCAAAGAACATTATTAACTTGGTTTGGATAATCAGAACGTCCAGTACAAACAATGGCATCTGAACGTGCAGCTTTAGCAAGTGGTGGAAGAATTTCTGGTTCTGGATTAGCGAGAGCTAAAATTAAAGGATAGCTCGCCATACTTTTTACCATATCTTGTGTAAGCACGCCTGCTGCGGAGCATCCAAGGAAAATATCTGCACCTTTTACCGCATCCGCTAGTGTACGCATACCGTTATCATCAATCGCATATTGTGCTTTGGTTTCAGTTAGGTGTGCATCACGACCTTTATAAACGACCCCTTTAGAATCACAAATCGTGATATTGCTACGTTTAACGCCTAGTGCAACTAAAAGATTTAAACATGCAATTGCGGCAGCACCTGCACCTGAGGTAACCACTTTTACATTTTCAATTTGCTTATGTTCAATATGTAAGGCATTGAGTACCGCTGCTGCACAAATAATTGCTGTACCATGCTGATCATCATGGAAAACTGGAATATTCATGCGTTCACGCAGTTTTTGTTCAATATAAAAACATTCTGGTGCTTTAATATCTTCTAAGTTAATACCCCCAAAAGTCGGTTCTAATGCTGCAACAACTTCAACAAATTTATCGGGATCAAGTTGATCGACTTCAATATCAAAAACATTGATTCCGGCAAATTTTTTAAATAATACGCCTTTCCCTTCCATAACAGGCTTACCAGCCAATGCACCGATATTCCCTAATCCCAAAACGGCTGTACCATTTGAAATGACAGCAACAAGATTACCTTTGGTTGTATATTTATAGGCATCTAAGGGATTTTTTTGAATGGCTAAACAAGGTTCAGCAACACCTGGAGAATAAGCGAGGGCTAAATCATGCGGTGTCACCAAAGGTTTAGTTGGTTCAACAGAGATTTTACCTGGCATAGGAAATTCATGAAAATCCAATGCAGCTTGTTTTAATTGTTTATCCATAATATATCCTCTTCATTTTGTATTTTATGTATGACGAATAAATTATAGATAACTCTTAAACTAAAAAATTTGAAGCACCGCACATTTTTAACATTTTTTTAAAGTTTTTTATTGTTCTGTTAATTTCGTTTCAAAACTTTTTGCTGCTAAGTCATCTCGTAGTGAAACCATGAGCTGATCAATTTTGAAATTTTCCGTATCAATAATTTCAAACTTATAACGGTCAAAAAGAACAAAATCCGTTTTTTTCGGGATCTTACGGAGACTATACATCATGAAACCAGCAATCGTTTCATAATTTTCGTCATCTGGGAACGCATCAATATCTAATGCTCGCATTACATCTTCTAGCGGTGTAGCCCCATCTATTAGCCAAGATGTTTCGTTACGGCGAATAATTTGTTCTTCTTCTGTAGAAACTAACTCACCCATCACGATGTTCATCACATCTTTTAATGTAATCAATCCGACCACCAATGCATATTCATTAACAATAATTGCAAAATCATCACCCGCAGACTTGAAGAGTTCTAATACTTCAAACAAAGAAAGTGTATCAGGAATAAAAAGTGGTTTGCGTAATAGACTTGGATCGGTTAATTCCACTTCTTGTACATGTAAATATTGTGTAAGCAGTGTATGCGTATCTACATAACCTAAAATATTATCAATCCCTTTATCACAAATCAGGACTTTAGGGTGAGGATTTTCTTGAATCGTAGCGACAACTTGCGCTCGATTAAATTTTTTATCTAAATAGATGATATTTTCACGGGTTGTCATGGATGAAGTAACAGTGCGCTCTTGCATATCAAAAATATTCTCAATGAGATAATGTTCTTGCTCTTTAAGCACACCAGCTTGAGCCCCTTCACCGACTAAAGCTACTATATCTTCTGATGTTAAATTTTCTTCTCTAACAGTAGAAATATCAAAAATTTTGAAAAAGCTGTTAGCAATACTATCTAAAAACCACACGATTGGTTTTAAAATAAACATACTCAATTTCATGATACGCACAGTGCGTAATGAAGTGGTTTCAGGGTAGCTCATAGCAATACGTTTAGGAATTAAATCTGCAAATAAAATAAAGCTAACCGTTACCAAAATAAACGAAAGCCAACTTGCAGAAGTTTGAGCGACATCAGGTGAAAAATATTGAGAAAATATACCCTGTAAATGGGGAGTTATGGTTCCTTCTCCAATAACCCCTGCTAGGATAGCCACCATATTTAGCCCAATTTGTACTACTGTGATGAAACGTCCTGGAGATTGTTGTAACGCTAAAACCTGTGAAGCGCGTTCATCACCATCATTTGCCAATGCTTGTAATTTTAATTTGCGTGCACCAGCCAAAGATATTTCTGCCGATGAAATCACGGCGCTGATACTAATTAATAACAAAATAATTAAAATCGCTGTAAATACATTCATTTTAAAAAATTTTACCTCAATAACTATGACACCCTAATATTCTACTCTCTACAAAAATAAAGTATATGGTTACAAATAAGTCACGCCCCGATTTTCATAAATTTTTTTGAAAATCGGGGCGTGATTATTATTTTATTATTCTGGCGTAATCCAGCTTACTTTCCAGTTACCTGTACCTTCCGGTGTTAATACTTTGTTAAGGTATGGCAGGATTTCTTTCATTTGACTTTCAAGTTGCCATGGTGGATTTACCACAATCATACCGCTTGCTGTCATCCCACGTTGATCACTGTCTGGACGAACCGCTAACTCAATTTGTAAAATTTTACGAATCCCTGTCGTTTCTAATTCTTTGACCATTCGTTTAATATATGAACGGCGTACAACAGGGTACCAAATTGCATAGGTACCTGTGGCAAAGCGTTTATATCCTTCAATAATCGCATTTACTACCAATTGATAATCCTCTTTTAATTCATAAGGAGGATCGATCAACACTAAACCTCGGCGTTCTTTGGGCGGTAATGTCGCTTTAACTTGTTGGAAACCATTATCTTGTTTCGTCATAATATTTTTATATTGTCTAAAGTTTTGACGAAGAAGTGGATAATCGCTTGGATGCAATTCCATTAATAATGCTCGATCTTGTTCTCGTAACATTTGTGCAGCGATTAATGGTGAACCCGCATATTCACGTAATTGAGGCTTGTTGTGATTGATCTTTTTAATCATATCAACATAACGTTTTACAATTTCTGGTAAATCATCACGGTCCCATAATTTGCCGATTCCTGTTTCAAATTCAGCATTTTTTTGAGCTTCTGCACTTAAAAGGCGATAAAGTCCCACACCAGAGTGAGTATCTAGATAATAAAATCCTTTTTCTTTTTGTTTTAAGTTCTCAAGGATAAGCATTAAAACGATATGTTTTAATACATCTGCATGATTACCTGCATGAAAGCTGTGTCTATAGCTCAGCATATATGTCCTTCTTAATTAAATAGTAAATTAAAAAATTACACCGCACTACATAAGTGCGGTGTAAATGTTAAAAGATTTCTTGGCTTGGTACCGTTGTGGCATCCATCGTATCACCTTGGGTAGGATCTGTACTTTGAGATGGTAAGTACCCCTGTCCTTGTGGAATATACATTCGTTTCGGTTCAGTACCTTTTATGTAATATTCTGTCAAACTCGGTTGATTTGGTCCAGCCAATAATCCTGTTGTTGGATCAATACGACGTGTCACGATATTTTTAGGCAACGGTAAATGACGTTGTGGAACATCTTGTAATGCTTTTTCCATGTAATGGATCCACATTGGCATCGCAGCACTAGCACCATATTCTCTACGTCCAAGATTACGTGCATTATTATCAAATCCAATATAGGCAGCAGTAGTAATATTTGCACCAAAACCTGCATACCATGCAACTTTATTTTGGTTAGTTGTACCTGTTTTCCCACCAACGTCAGAACGTTTAATACTTTGACGCATACGCCAACTTGTACCTAACCAATGTTGCCCTGGTTCACCGTACACAGCTGTATGTAACGCACTGCGAATCAAATATGCAACTTCTCCACTAATTACTCGTGGTGCATATTGTGAATTTTCATCTTCTTTTTGTTGATTATCTTGAACTAATGTTGCTTGCGATGATTTCATAAAATTCGCAGAGTAACTATCTAAGCCATTAACACCAACTAGCGCATTATCATCGGCTGGTTTATCCGTAGGAGTGATATCTTTAATATCGCCTGTACTTTCATCAATACCTTCGCCCGCTTGACTACCATCATCATCAATAACATCAGAATTTGCTACATCAGAGTCTTGTAATCCTTGAATTTCCTGTACTTTTTTATAAGCCACTGGAATATTATCACAAGTTGGGCATGCAATCTTCGGTTGAGCTTGATAAATCACATCGCCATTATTATTCACCACTTTTTGAATAAGATATGGATTAATCAAAAATCCACCATTATCTAATACAGCATAAGCACGTGCTAATTCAAGTGGGGTAAATGATGCTGCCCCTAGTGCTAAAGATGCACTTGCGAAATACTGATCACGTTTGAAACCAAAACGTTCTAGGAAATCTGCTGTAAATGGAATACCTGCCATTTTAATAGTGCGAATAGCAATCATATTTTTAGATTCGCCTAATCCCACACGAAGACGTAGTGGACCATCAAAGCGATTTGGTGAGTTAAGTGGTCGCCAATCTGGTTGACCTGGCTGACGTAAAATAATTGGGCTATCTTGCAAAATTGTTGAAAGCGTTAACCCACGTTCGAGTGCTGCCGCATAGATAAATGGTTTAATCACTGATCCAACTTGAACAAGTGATTGAGTTGCTCGGTTAAATTTACTTTGACCAAAGCTAAAACCACCAACTAATGCTTCAATTGCTCCATTATCGCTATTTAGAGAAACTAACGCAGAGTTTGCTTCTGGAATTTCACCTAATAACCAAGATCCATCTTCTTTTTGATGAATCCAGACTAAATCCCCAGCAACAGGCGTATTACGATGCTTAATCCATGCCATGCCTTTATTAGGTAATAACATCTTCGTTCCATTAGCTAGTAATAAATTTAAACCA
Source organism: Actinobacillus delphinicola (assembly GCF_900638385.1). Taxonomy (NCBI): domain Bacteria; kingdom Pseudomonadati; phylum Pseudomonadota; class Gammaproteobacteria; order Pasteurellales; family Pasteurellaceae; genus Actinobacillus; species Actinobacillus delphinicola. The sequence goes on from NZ_LR134510.1 coordinate 459,528, forward strand.
TCACTATCTTTTGACAAAACAGCTGCTGGAATAAGCGGGTTAGCGGGTTGTAATTCTTTCAAATAATTGACAATCTTATTTTCAGTCCACGGGGTTTCATCAGCTTTCCAAAGATAAGCTGGTTTACGGTAGCCGTGGCGCATATCATAAGCAATCAAATTGTTACGCACAGCCTGTTGAGCTGCGATTTGATCTTTCGATAAAATAGTGGTGTAAACTTTAAATCCTTTATTATACGCCGCTTCTTCACCAAATTTTTTCACCATTTGTTGACGAACCATTTCAGTTACATAACCTGCGTGGAATGCCAATTTTACACCGTGGTAAGAAGAAATAATGGGTTCTTTCTTCGCTGCCTCATATTGTGCCTTCGTAATGTATTTCATTTCTAACATGCGTGATAATACGACATTACGACGTTCTGTAGCACGTTTTACAGAATAAATTGGGTTTAATGTAGAAGGTGCTTTTGGTAAACCTGCTAACACGGCCATTTCTGATAACGTCAATTGATTAAGTTTTTTACCAAAATAGGTTTGTGCCGCAGCCGCCATCCCATAAGCACGATTACCAAGATAAATTTTATTTAAATAGAGATCTAAAATTTCATTTTTCGTTAATGTACGTTCAATATCAATCGCTAGAATCGCCTCTTTAATTTTACGTGTTAATGTCTTTTCACGAGTTAAGAAAAAGTTTCTAGCTAATTGTTGCGTAATGGTACTTGCACCCTGCGTTGCACCACCATGGGTAATGGCAACCATTACCGCACGCATAATCCCGATAGGGTCAATCCCAATATGTTCATAGAATCGACTATCTTCTGTTGCAATAACAGCATGAATTAAATTTTCAGGAATTTGATCTAAAGGAACTGGAATACGACGTTGGTCCCCTACTTCACCAATTAATTTGCCATCTGCAGTATAAATCTGCATTGGTTGTTGTAATTCCACTGTTTTTAAGGTTTCAACCTTGGGTAAATCCTTTTTTAGCGCATAAAAAAGAATACCACCAGCAATCGCACCAAAAAATACCAGGGTTAATAAACTACTTAATATTAGTTTTGTGATCCGCATCGTAAAAGTCTCTCTTGTCTTATGCAGTAAATTTCAACATCTTCAAAATAAGCGCCTAAGTATAAAGTTTCATACCCTAAATCAAAAGTAAAAAATCATTTTTTATACATTTTTACAATATGTTAATACCATTAAGGAACAATATGTACAACCTAAACTTACGCAAAAGTAAACAAATCCCCGTGGGAATTTGGGAAATAAATCACACATCTAGCCAATGGCTATGTATATGGTTTAACGATGAAAATATGCCTCAGTCACTGATAGTCAACCAACTTAATGAAGCAGTAATAATGAACAAAATTGCAGAAAGCTTTCCGCAATATACAACTATTCAATTAAAGTTTATTACGGCTATTCTGCCGCATAAAATTTTCCTAAAAACACTTATTCTTCCGCATGATATTAGTCCTAAAGAGCTAGAAACTCAATGCATAATCGCTTTAGAAGAAAATTTACCTCTGTCATTAAATGATATTTGGTTTGATTTTATGGATAGAGAACTCCCCCAAAATCAAGCAAATCAAAGCCGTCGCATTGATATCTTTGCCGTTATAAAGGAGACTGCACTCCAAACTGTAGCGCCCTATAAACCAATTAATATACACGTCCTCGACTGCGCCCTTAATGCACTACTACGAGGTTTCCATTACTTTACCTTACCGTCTCAAGAAGACAAATACGATGTGCTTTATCTGTACAGAGATGATGACTTTACCATTGTCTTTGTTAATCAACCACATAGCTGGTTATTCCAAGTAAAAAAGAGTGCAAACCCTTTGACGTTAATTAGCTCTTTTTGTTTGCAACATAACATTACGCCCAAACACCATTTCATCCACGATTGTGCGCAATCTAATTATTCCTATCCTAATAAATATACTCAAATCATCACGCCATTTTCACTGATTGCATTAGGCTGCGCATTATGGGAAGGAGGAGACGAAGGATTATGATAAAGCCCGCTATAAATCTTTTACCATGGCGGACATTACATCGTACTCATCATCTCAAAAATTTACTTGTGATCCTGATGAGTTGGGCTGGAATACTGATCTTTGGATTTTATATCAGCCATGTTCTATCACATGATTTTATACAGAAAAAAATGGTCATTGATAGTCAGATTCAACAACAGCGCCACCTTATTGCACGTTATCGTAAACAGATCTATCAATTAAAAAAACGGCATACATCAACACATTCGCAAAAAATTATTTATCCCGATGTGCCTAAACTGCTAATCAGACTGGCTCGTATTCCTGTTAGAAAAGCGATCTTAAATGATCTCAACATAAAAAATAACACCATTACGCTACATGGACTCAGCCTGCAACAAGTTGAATTAGATAAAATTACCTCATTTTTAAAACAACAATCGGATGTAAGTAACTTACAACTACAACATATTGAAAATTCAAATAATCAAATAGCCTTTACAATTACTTTTGTTTTAAAAGATTAAAATATTATGAAAAAATTTCATTCTTTATCCCATTATCTTGATCCTCTCATTTTCGCTCCTTTTTGGAAGAAAATATTAGTGATAGGAATAATGACTGGTTTTATTTTGTATATTCCCTTTGATCATATGCATGCCCAATGGCATAACCTACATCAAGTCTATCAAAAACGAACTGGATATCAGGAAGAATTAGCCCAACTCTACAATGATTATCATGCATTAAAACAAGTATTTCCGTCTGCATTATCCGTTCCTTCGCATACACTTATTACTGAATATTTTTTGCATCAAAAATCTCAGATTAAAATTCTACAAATGCAATGGGAAACTGATATGCCTTATCTAAGTATGAATGTCATTACCAATTACAAAAATCTCATGCATTTTATTCAATTGGTCCAACAGAAATTTCCTTTATTACATCTTAATCAATTAAATATTCGTAAAAAATATAACGAAAATCGGGGCGTGATCGATGCGCTCTCAGTCAAAATGATTTGGCGATTAACCGCTTAAATTCTTGAAATCAAAGGATACCTTATGAAAAAACTCTTTCTCTTTTTAAGTTATATATTTTATTTCATTCCCCACGTTGTCTTGGCATGGCAAGATCCTTTTTATCCTGAAAACGATCACGTTAATACCGTAAACATAGCCACTACAGCACCCACCGATACAAGTGTTGTTAAAACAATACCGCTAAAACATAGTGATGCGGAACAAATGGTCAAAAAATTATCGCCCTTATTTGCAAACAATGTGCTTGCTGCCGATCCCAGAACTAATAGTATCATCGTACATAGTGACTCGCATACCCTAGCTCAAATCCAATCTATGGTAAAAACACTCGATAAGCCAATGCCTCAAATCATGATCGAGGCCCGTATCGTCACAATGAATGATATTAGTCTTAAAGAACTAGGCGTACGCTGGGGAGTTTTTGATAAAGCCGATAACACCTCCCCCTTTGGCGGAAATGCTCCAGCCTTCCCCAATACACAAAGTAATATTAATTTAGGTGTGGTTAATCCAGCAGGAAAAGTCGCATTACAATTAGGCAGTTTCAATGGTCGCCTCTTAGATCTCGAGCTTAGCGCATTGGAGAAAGAAAATTCTGTAAGCATCATCGCTCGACCTAAATTACTCACAACATATAAGCACCCCGCTAAAATTCAACAAGGTACAGAGTTGCCTTATGTGGTGAATGGTAAAGACGATACGCAGAATGTGGAGTTTAAAGATGCATTACTGAGTCTTGAAGTCACACCGCAAATCACTCAAAGTAATAAAATTCTACTCAACCTCAAAATTACTGAAAATACACCAAGTGAACAATCCAAAATGGGGAAAAATGAATTTGTCGCTATTGAAAAACAAGAAATAGAAACCCAAGTTCTTGCAAAAAATGGTGAAACCATTGTCCTCGGAGGAATTTTGCATGATACTGTAAGCCATTATATTGAAAAGGTTCCTTTATTCGGTGATATCCCTCTCATTAAAAGTCTTTTCAGACACAAGGGAGAACGTCATCAAAAACGTGAACTCATCATTTTTGTTACGCCTAAAATTGTCGATAATCAGAATCAAAAGATATTGAAAAATCAAAATATTAATACGCTATATCATCAAAATTTTGCCCTTGATATATAAAAAACGGAATGGGACATCCATTCCGTTTCAAATGATATGCGCTTAATGATAATAGGCCAATAACACTGCACATGATAAGCAAAGTAATGCAAAGAAAAATGCACTGCTATTTTTAGGTGTCGCTTTTTTACTGAAGAATTTCGCAGAAAAAATGACATATTCAATAAGTAATCCAATTTTTACAAGTAACCACCATGCAAATCCAATGCCACTTAAATACCATAGTGTCAGTCCGCTTAAAATAAGAAACGTGTCAGAAGCATGTGGAAGCGCACGTAATAATGCGCTACTACGCCAATCTTTTCCTTTAATTTGTAAGCGTCCTCTGATAATTAATAGAAGTAAACTTAAAAAAGCACAAAAAACATGAATAGATAAACAAAGCTTAAACATAATGTATCCTAAATAAAAAATACCGCACAGACTCTGCACGGTATATTATCAAAAATTATTCATTATTTGCTGGAATTTCTTCTGAGATTTCATCCTCAGTTTCATCATCTTCCACATCACAAATTCGTTCAAGACTCACCACATGTTCATCATCCGCTGTACGAATTAAACGAACTCCTTGAGAGTTTCGACCAATAATGCTGACTTCATTAACTCGAGTACGAACTAAAGTCCCTGCATCCGTAATAAGCATAATTTGATCGTTTTCTTCAACTTGTGCTGCTGCTACAACTTTACCGTTACGTTCAGAGGTTTTAATCGCAATCACCCCTTTAGTATTACGAGATTTCGCTGGATATTCCGCAAGCTCTGTACGTTTACCGTAACCGTTTTGCGTCACAGTTAAAATTGCCCCATCAGTACGTGGGATAACGAGTGACACCACTTTATCTAAGTTCAGATCGAGTGTTTCATCTTCTACACCATCATCCACGTCGTCTGAATCATTATCATCGTCAGACATAACCGTTAAGGCTAATTTAATACCGCGTACCCCAGCTGCACCACGCCCCATTGCACGAACTTGATTTTCATCGAAGCGTACACAACGTCCTTGTGAGGAGAATAGCATAATTTCATTGTTGCCATCAGTAATATCTACACCAACCAATTCATCTTCATCACGTAGATTAATTGCGATAATACCATTCGTACGCGGACGACTAAATTCATCTAAAGCCGTTTTCTTAACCATACCACCAGCTGTCGCCATCACGATAAATTTATTAGGATCGTAATCTGCCACTGGCAATAATGCAGTAATACGTTCGTTTTCTTCTAACGGAAGAATATTCACAATCGGACGACCACGTGCACCACGGCTTGCTTGTGGTAATTGATACACTTTAAGCCAATATAAACGACCACGGCTTGAGAAACAAAGGATCGTATCGTGCGTATTTGCCACTAATAAACGTTCAATGAAATCTTCATCTTTCATTTTCGTTGCAGATTTACCTTTACCACCACGACGTTGTGCTTCATAATCAGCAAGTGGTTGATATTTCACATAACCTTCGTGAGAAAGGGTAACAACGACATCTTCTTGTGCAATTAAATCTTCTAAATTGATATCGCCAGATGCCATGGTAATTTCGGTACGGCGTTCATCATTAAAGCTATTTTTTACATTTTCCAATTCTTCACGTAAAACTTCTTTAAGACGTTCTGCACTATTTAGAATATGTAATAATTCACCGATTTCAACGAGAATTTCTTTATATTCATCAACGATTTTTTCATATTCTAAACCTGTTAAACGTTGTAAACGTAAATCTAAAATTGCACGAGCTTGCTCTTCAGAAAGGTAATAATGACCATCTCGAATACCTAATTCTTTTGCTAAACCGTCTGGACGAGAAACTTCCCCTCCTGCCGCTTCAAGCATTGCACTGACATTGCCTAATTCCCAAGGGCGAGAAAGTAAGCCATCACGTGCTTCATCTGCTGTTTTAGACGCACGAATTAAATTAATCACAGGATCAATATTCGCTAACGCAATCGCTAGCCCTTCTAAAATATGCGCACGTTCACGAGCTTTACGTAATTCATAAACCGTACGACGCGTAATCACTTCACGACGATGTTTAACGAAAGCATCAATAATTTGTTTTAGGTTCAGTAACTTAGGTTGACCATGATCTAAAGCAACCATGTTAATACCAAAGGTCACTTGCATTTGCGTAAGGGCATAAAGGTTATTTAATACCACTTCCCCCACAGCATCACGTTTAACTTCAATTTCAATACGGATCGTATCGCTTGATACGTCTAATACATTGCTGATACCTTCAACTTTTTTCTCACGCACTAATTCAGCAATTTTTTCTAATAAGCGCGCTTTATTAACTTGGTAAGGTAACTCCGTGATCACGATCGTTTCACGTCCTTTTTCATTCGTTTCTACTTCGGCTTTCGCACGAATATAGATTTTACCTTTCCCCGTTTTATACGCCTCTTCGATCCCTTTGCGTCCATTAATTTGTGCTGCAGTTGGGAAATCTGGACCAGGAATGTATTGCATCAACTCATCAATGGTAATTGATTCATCATCAACGTAAGCAAGACAACCATCTAATACTTCACCTAAATTATGTGGTGGAATATTCGTTGCCATACCTACCGCAATACCTGATGAACCATTGACAAGTAATGCTGGAATTTTTGTCGGCAGTACATCTGGGATCATTTCTTTGCCATCATAGTTTGGCGAGAAATCTACCGTTTCTTTATCTAGGTCTGTTAATAATTCCTGCGTGATTTTTTGCATACGTACTTCGGTGTAACGCATCGCAGCGGGTGCATCACCATCCACAGAACCAAAGTTACCTTGCCCATCAACTAACATATAGCGTAAAGAGAAAGGTTGTGCCATACGAACAATAGTATCGTAAACTGCACTATCACCGTGTGGGTGATATTTACCGATTACATCCCCAACTACACGTGCAGACTTAACGTATGGTTTGTTGAAAGTGTTACCACTTTGATTCATTGAAAAAAGTACACGGCGGTGAACGGGTTTTAATCCATCACGTACATCTGGCAATGCACGCCCAACAATTACGGACATTGCATAGTCAAGATAAGAAGATTTTAATTCTTCTTCAATACTGACAGGAGTAATATTTGGAATAAAATCAGACATTTATACATTCCTAGAATAAATTAAAAATTTCTGTCATTATAGCATATTTTCCCCTTTATCCTCAATTATAGATATAGGAATAACGAAAATAGGCGATAAAAAAAGCAATTTATATTTTATTTTTCTCCAATAAAAACGCCCCGATTTCCGTAAAAATTTTTGCGAAAATCGGGGCGTGTTAATGAGAATAAACAAGTAAATTAGTCTTGTTTATCACCAATTAATACAGATTCTAATGCAATTTCAATCATTTCATTGAATGTAAATTGACGTTCTTCTGAGGTAGTTTTTTCACCAGTACGAATATGGTCAGATACAGTACAAATACAAAGTGCTTTAGCACCGAATTCTGCTGCAACCCCATAGATACCTGCAGCTTCCATTTCAACACCTAAGATATTGTATTTTTCCATTACGTCAAACATTTGTGGATCTGGTGTATAGAATAAATCTGCAGAGAAGATGTTACCCACTTTCGCTTTCACACCTTTTTCTTTTGCTGCTTGCACAGCTGCTTGCGCCATACCAAAGTCAGCAATTGCTGCAAAATCATTATCTTTGAAACGGATACGGTTTACTTTTGAGTCAGTTGATGCGCCAAGACCGATGATAACATCACGTACTTTCACGGCTTCACTCACTGCACCGCAAGATCCTACACGAATAATTTTTTTCACACCGTAATCTTTTACAAGTTCAGTTGCATAGATTGAGCAAGAAGGGATACCCATACCGTGACCCATTACAGATACACGACGACCTTTATAAAACCCTGTAAAACCTAACATATTACGTACGTTAGTTACTTCTTTTGCATCGTCTAAGAAAGTTTCTGCAATATATTTTGCACGAAGCGGATCGCCTGGCATTAGTACAACATCTGCAAAAGCACCTTCAGGGGCATTAATATGTGGAGTCATATATTTTTCCTTATTTGTTAAAATTAATGAGTGATTTACCGTAATCCATTTTTGACAAGTCAAAATAACTTGCAATGGTTTGTCCAACATCAGCAAATGTATCGCATTTGCCTAAAAATTCTTTCGGTACACTTGCACCATAAATAAGCACAGGAATATACTCACGAGTATGATCACTTCCTTCCCATGTTGGATCACAACCATGATCTGCAACGAAGATAATCATATCGTCTTCAATTACTTCTTTTAAAAGCTCTGGAATGCGACTATCAAAATACTCTAGTGCTTCCGCATAACCTGCAACGTTACGACGATGACCATAATCAGAGTCAAAATTCACAAAATTTGCAAAAACAATCGTATTCGTACCCGCTTTTTTCATTTCGGCAAGCGTTTTATCAAAAAGTTCTGGAATACCTGATCCCTTGACTTTCTGAGTAATTCCCGTATGTGCATAAATATCCGCAATTTTACCAATACTTACCACTTCACCATTTTTCTCTTCCACTAGTTTTTGTAAAACTGTTTTTGCTGGTGGTTCAATGGAATAATCACGACGGTTTCCAGTACGACTAAATTCTCCCGCTTGATTGTCAATAAATGGGCGAGCAATAACACGACCAATATTATAATCAGCTAGCTCTTCTCTTACGATTTGACAAAGTTCATATAATTTATCCAAGCCGTATGTTTCTTCATGACACGCAATTTGGAAAACTGAATCAGCAGAAGTATAAAAAATAGGCTTTCCCGTTTTCATATGTTCTTCGCCTAGCTCATCAAGAATTGCAGTTCCTGATGCATGGCAATTTCCTAAATAACCTGGAATACCCGATTTTTTAACAATATCTTCCAGTAATTCAGGTGGAAAACTATTTTCATGTTGAGGGAAATACCCCCAGTCAAATAAAACTGGTACACCTGCAATTTCCCAATGCCCAGATGGTGTATCTTTACCAGATGAAATCTCTTGAGCGTAAGTATATCCACCAATTAATGTTGGATTTGGATTAAAGCCAGCAGGCAATACCCCTGATGCTTTTTCAGCAGCTAAGCCAAGACCTAATTTTTCAAAATTTGGTAAATGTAATGGACCTTGACGATTGCTATTATCCGCACGTCCTTTAGCACATTCAAGTGCAATATGACCAAGCGTATTTGCACCTTCATCCCCAAATTTTGCTGCATCAGCTGCTGCGCCAATACCAAAAGAGTCGAGCATCATGATAAATACACGTTTCATTTCATACTCCTTAATTTTTAAACAGGCTACACCTGTCTTAAGCAAGCACACCACGAAAAATCGTGGTGTGTTTCTTTCAATGTAATACTACAGTTTTTATTTTAATCGTGAGTGCTGAGGTTATAAAACCGCACCACTAATTCCAATAAATAGACCTGCGATAGTTGCACTCATTAAGTTTGCTAAAGATCCCGCAAGTACGGCTCTTAAACCTAAACGAGCAATATCACCACGACGATTTGGTGCCATACCGCCTAAACCACCGATTAAAATTGCAATTGAGCTAAAGTTTGCAAATCCACAAAGTGCAAAGGTAACGATTGCTTTAGTTTTATCGCTTAAATGCACTGTTGCATCTGCAGCAAGATACGGTGCAAATTCTAAGTAACCCACAAATTCGTTGATGGCTAATTTTGTCCCGATCATTTGACCTGCAATTGCAGCATCATGCCATGGTACCCCAATAATCCATGCGAGTGGACGGAATACATAACCGAAGATAAGACCTAATGAAAGTTGTGGATAATGAATCCAACCACCAATAGTGCCTAACAATCCATTAATAAGTGCGATTAACGCAACAAAAGCGATTAACATTGCACCTACATTTAAAGCTAGTTGCATACCAGTTGATGCCCCAGCAGCGGCAGAGTCAAGAATATTCGCTGGTTTTTCTTCATCAATTACAGCCATATCATCGCTAAATTTTTCAGTTTGAGGAACGATGATTTTCGCAAATAATAAACCTGCTGGTGCCGCCATAAATGATGCTGCGATTAAATAAGTAAGTGGCACACCCATTCCCGCATAACCCGCGAGTACAGAACCTGCGATAGAAGCAAGACCACCTACCATTACTGCAAACAATTCAGACTCTGTCATTTTTGAAATAAATGGTTTAACAATAAGTGGTGCTTCTGTTTGTCCTACGAAAATATTTGCAGCTGCAGACATGGATTCAGCACGTGAGGTACCGAGTGCTTTTTGTAATCCGCCACCAATAATTTTGATGAAGAATTGCATAACGCCCATGTAATAAAGAACAGAAATGAGGGAGGAGAAGAAGATAATGATTGATAAGACATTCACAGCAAAGATGAAACCAACGGACCCCATCGAACCATCTTTTTTCGGTGCTACGCTACCAAATAAGAAACGAATACCTTCGTAACCATAATCAATAACAGCCTGTACCCCATCTGCAAGCATTTTTAAAAATTCACGGCCTGCAGGTACATAAAGAATAAATGCCCCAATTAAAATTTGAATTGCTAACGCACCAAACACTGTACGTGCACTGATTGCTTTTTTATTGGTTGAAAATAAATAAGCGATAAACATCAGCACAAATATACCAATGATACTAATTAATGAACCCATAATGTTACCTTGTTAAAAACAGAATCTGAAATCATGATCAAAGTCTTTTGATCTGTCCAAATTTTAGAAGTTTTAGGTGGAAAAATCCGTTTCAAGTTTCTATTTTTTGACACAGATCTCGCTTTTTATCTTTTTTAGCTCAAAAATAAGACAAAAAAGAAAGATACGATATACAAAGAATCGTATCTTTTCTTTAACCCAAATACAGTATTTTAACTATAAAACGGCACCACCAATTCCAATAAAGAATCCGGCAATCGTTGCACTCATTAAGTTAGCAAGAGAAGCGGCTAACACGGCTTTAATACCTAAACGTGCGATATCCCCACGACGAGCTGGTGCCATGCCGCCAAGCCCACCGATTAATACAGCAATAGAACTAAAGTTTGCAAAACCGCACAAAGCAAAGGTTACAATCGCTTTTGTCTTATCACTTAAATGCATTGGTGCATCTGGTGTTAGGTATGGTGAAAATTCTAAGTAACCAACAAATTCATTGATAGCTAATTTCGTCCCAATCATCTGTCCAGCTACTGCTGACTCATGCCACGGCACCCCAATAATCCATGCGAGTGGGCGGAAAATCCAACCAAAAATTAAACCTAAAGAAAGTTTTGGATAGTGAATCCAGCTACCAATTTCTCCCAATAAACCATTTACAAGAGCAATTAACGCCACAAATGCAATTAACATTGCCCCAACGTTCATTGCTAAATGCATACCAGCAGATGCCCCTGTAGCAGCTGCATCTAACACATTGGCTGGGCTTTCATCTTCATCAACATCTAGTTCATCACTGAAAGATTGTGTCTGCGGCACCACAATTTTTGCAAAAAGTAAACCAGCAGGCGCAGCCATGAAAGCAGCCGCAATCAAATACGTTAGAGGGACACCCATACCGGCATACCCAGCTAAAACTGAGCCTGCGATAGATGCCATCCCCCCGACCATTACTGCAAATAATTCAGATTCGGTCATTCTAGAAATATACGGTTTTATCACAAGCGGTGCTTCTGTTTGGCTCACAAAAATATTTGCTGCCGCAGACATAGATTCCGCACGAGATGTTCCGAGTGCTTTTTGCAACGATCCGCCTAGTAATTTAATAATGAATTGCATCACACCAAGGTGATATAAAACTGAAATTAATGCGGAGAAGAAAATGATGACACACAAGACGTTTACGGCAAAAATAAAGCCGACGGAGCCAAGACTACCATCGGCTTTGGGAGCTAGCCCACCGAAGAGGAAGCGAATCCCATCATAACCATAATCAATAATTGTCTGAATAAAATCAGCAGCCCCTTTCAGGAAATCGCGACCTGCAGGAACATATAAGATAAGTGCACCTATAGCAATTTGAATGAAGAAAGCACCGAAAACGGTACGATAATTGATAGCTTTACGATTTGAAGATAAGAGGAATGCGATAGCGAGTAGTACGAACATACCCACAATACTAATCAAAGTTCCCATAAATAAAATAATATCCTTAAAATTGAACGATAATTAATGAAGATTGATTAATACTGTGATTAATCCGTAGGATTATATTTGTTTCAATATCATAAGCCAACTATTTTTTAATTTTTTTAAATTTCTATAAAAAATGTTGTATATTTTACAAAAGAAAAGAGTATTTTTTATACATTATTTTCCTATTTTATTGGTTAATCTCTGAATTATATGGTAGCTTACATAGCTATTTTAGGATAAAAAAGGTCATTATTATTACAGAAATCATTTTATTAAGAATTTAAGGAGAAAATATGTCTTTTGATGGTTATCAAACCGTCGCACTTTCGTGTTTAGTGTTGTTGTTTGGATATTTTTTAGTAAAACGTATTCCGTTATTGAATCAGTATAACATTCCAGAACCCGTTGCTGGTGGCTTTGTTGTCGCCCTTATCCTCACACTTGTTCACTATATCTGGGGAATTAGCTTTCAATTTGATGCTACATTACAACGTACCATGATGCTGGTTTTCTTCAGCTCCATTGGTCTTAGTGCAAACTTTGCACGCCTGATTCAAGGTGGAAAGCCTTTAGTTATATTTTTATTTGCGGCTTTTGGATTAATCCTCTTACAAAATGCTCTCGGCGTTAGCTCAGCTATGCTATTCGGTTTAGATCCTGCATACGGTTTAATCGCAGGCTCCATGACATTAACAGGCGGGCACGGAACAGGGGCAGCATGGGCAGATACGTTAATGCGTAATTTCCATATTCAGGGCGGATTGGAATTAGCAATGGCGTGCGCCACTTTTGGTTTAGTTGCAGGTGGCGTAATTGGTGGCCCTGTTGCTAGCTATCTTTTAAAACGTCTTCATCGCCATAAAGTAAAAGAAGATGATAATGTTGATGACGTAAAAGAAATTTTTGAAAAACCAGAATTTCGCCGTAAAGTAAATACCCGCTCCGTGATTGAAACAGTTGCCATGCTTTCGGTCTGCTTATGGGTTGGGCAAACCGTAGAAAAACTTACCCATGACACTGCATTTCAATTACCAACCTTTGTTTGGTGTTTATTTACTGGTGTGTTAATCCGTAATTTCTTAACTCATGCAATGAAATTTAAAGCGGCAGAATCCACGATTGATTTACTCGGTTCAGTTGGGCTTTCTCTCTTCTTAGCTGTTGCCTTAATGTCATTAAAATTATGGCAATTAACGAATCTCGCTCTCCCTATTTTCGGTATTCTTGCTCTGCAAGTTATTTTGATGGCAGCTTATGCTATTTTTATCACCTATCGAGCTATGGGAAGTGATTACGATGCTGTCGTGTTAAGTGCTGGGCACTGCGGTTTCGGTTTGGGTGCAACACCAACTGCCGTTGCAAATATGCAGGCAATTACCGATCATTACGGACCAAGTCATAAAGCCTTCCTTATTGTACCAATGGTAGGGGCATTCTTCATCGACTTATTAAATACGGTCGCTTTAAAAATTTTCTTAGCCATCGTTACATTCTTACATTAATTCCACAAAAGGTAAGGGCAACCTTACCTTTTCTTTTCCCCCACCCTTCTTCTCATTTAAAAACCAAAATTTCCTTCACGCCCCGATTTTCGTAAAAATTTATATTATTTGCCGACAACAGATTGTCCGTTGCTTTTTAGTTTAAACCCCTTATAATCTTGCCTTTTTATATAATGAACATTTCTTATGCAAGATAATCAAATGAATTTAGCTGATCAAAAACGCAAAACGGTTGAAACCGTTGAACTCACCGAAGACGGACGTTATAAACGTAAAGTTCGTAGTTTTACGCTAAGAACAGGACGTTTTAGCGGATACCAACGTAACATGATGAATAATCACTGGGGTGAATTTGGTTTAGATTTCCAAGAATCACTCTTTGATTTCAAAGCGATTTTTGGTAACGATAATCCTGTTATTCTTGAAATCGGTTTTGGTATGGGTAAATCCCTTGTTGAAATGGCTATCGCGAATCCTGATAAAAACTACATCGGAATTGAAGTTCATACGCCAGGCGTAGGGGCTTGTATTGCGCTTGCAGTTGAAAAAGGGGTAAAAAATCTACGTGTAATTTGCCACGACGCAGTTGAAATTCTAAACTATTGTATTCCAAATGAAAGTTTAAGTGGCTTACAACTCTTTTTCCCAGATCCATGGCACAAAGCACGTCATCATAAACGTCGCATCGTACAGCCTGCATTCTTAACTCTTGTATTAAGCAAACTTAAACAAGGCGCTTTTGTTCACTTTGCAACAGACTGGGAAAACTATGCAGAACATATGCTAGAAGTCCTCCAAGCAGAAAAAGGTTTAACTAATACCTCTGCTACCAATGATTACATTCCACGCCCTGATTTCCGTCCTTTGACAAAATTTGAAGAACGTGGACATCGTCTTGGTCATGGCGTATGGGATTTGTATTTTACAAAAATTTAAGCTACGCTAACAAAAGGTAAAGATTGTCTAATCGTTATTTATAAGGAGAAAAAAATGGCGACTCGTAATAGAAGACAACGTAAAAAAATGCATCTTGCTGAATTTGAAGAATTAGGCTTTTTAGTAAAATGGCAATTTGCTGAAAATACCCCAATTGATCAAATTGACAGTGTAGTAGATCGTTTTATTGCAGAAGTTATCCAACCTAACGGTTTAGCTTATGAAGGTAGCGGTTATTTAAATTGGGAAGGTCTAGTTTGCTTAGAAAAAATTGGCAAATGCGATGAAAGCCAACGTGAACTTGTTAAAACATGGTTAGAAAACAATGGATTACAACAAGTTGAAGTGAGCGAACTTTTTGACATTTGGTGGGCATACCCAACCAAATAATCTTAAAAAAGCGATGGGATACCATCGCTTTTCGTTTATTCGGATATTTTACTAATTTTTCAGCAACTTTTTAAAAGTTTTACTGGAAATCTTGACGCTCTTATTATTACGGCGTAACATTCCGACGATTTAAGCAATATAAGGATAAGCCCGTTGGACAGTCACAGTCGATACCAAATCATATTTTCTTGATCTCTCGCCTTTCTATACTTATCGGCGGGAATCGCAGATAAGTAGAATTTACCTACTCGTCATCAGGTATCTTTAAAATTTTTCATTAATCCACACCATGTGGTGAAATCTTTGCTGTTCCGCTTGTTTATACTTCAACAAGAGACAACAAATATGATAAATGCTTTTGCTATAAAAAATGATCGCCTCGTTCATATTGATGAAACCGCCTATCAAGATCTTAATCAAGCAATTTGGATCGATCTCATTGCGCCAACCCCTGACGAGCGTAAATTACTTCGTGATAACTTAAAGCAAAGCCTTGCAACTTTTCTTGAACTCGAAGATATCGAAGCATCTGCACGTTTCTTTGAAGATGAAGATGGTCTTCACTTGCACTCATTTTTCTACTGCGAAGATGAAAATGACTATGCTGATTTAGCCAGTGTGGCATTTACCCTACGTGATGGTCGTCTATTTACCTTACGTGATCGTGAACTTCCTGCTTTCCGCCTTTATCGAATGCGTTCTCGTAGCCAACGCCTTGCTGAATGCAACGCCTATGAGGTGCTACTTGATCTCCTTGAAACTAAAATCGAACAGCTTGCTGATGTCATCGAAAATGTTTATGCCGATCTAGAAAAGTTAAGTCACGTCATTCTTGATGGTAAACAAGGGGAAGAATTTGATGAAGCACTTGCGACTTTAACCGAACAAGAAGATACTAGCTCCAAAGTACGCCTCTGTTTGATGGATACCCAACGTGCGCTGAGTTTCCTGGTGCGTAAAACCCGCTTACCTGCCACCCAATTAGAACAAGCACGTGAAATCTTACGAGATATTGAATCATTACAACCACATAATGAATCTCTATTCCAAAAAGTAAACTTCTTACTTCAAGCAGCAATGGGTTTTATTAATATTGAACAAAACCGCATTATCAAAATCTTCTCAGTGGTATCCGTTATATTCTTACCACCAACACTTGTTGCATCTAACTATGGTATGAACTTTAGTTTTATGCCAGAATTACATTTGAAATATGGTTATCCGCTCGCTCTGGTTCTTATGGCTTTAGCGGCATTTGCACCATATTGGTATTTCAAACGTAAAGGATGGTTATAATGCAAGCATTTCAATTTTTATTTAGTACCGTTATTGGTGCATTAAGTGTAATTTTTATATTACGAATGTGGTTTCAATATTGCCAAGTTGATTTTTATAATCCTATTTCACAATCATTGGCAAAATTTACCAACCCCGTAATTAAACCGCTAAGTAAATTTATTCCAACTGTAAAACATGTAAACCTAGCCGCACTTTTTGTAGTGTTTGCATTAGGTTTTATTAAGGTTCCACTGCTTAGCATGAGTTTTATGCCAAGTGAAATCCTTGCCTATGTACTCATTGGTGTCTTACATATTCTGAGCGTTGCTGGTGAAACTTTATTGTATGTACTCTTTTTCGCAGCTATTTTAAGCTGGTTTAATCGTGCGCCTAACCCACTACAATATATTTTATATCAATTAACCGAACCTGTTTTAAAACCGATTCGCCGTATTTTACCTAATACTGGCATGATTGATTTTTCACCTATGGTTCTCGCATTTATTTTATTATTTATTAATCAATTATTTAATCAATATGTTCCATATTGGTTCTTGGCGTAATTAACTACGCCTCAATTTTCGGAAAAATTTATGCCCCCAATTTATTTACAAGAAGGCGATTTACATATTCGCCTTTTTTTACAACCTAAAGCAAGCAAAGACCAATTCGTTGGTATCCACAATGACGAACTTAAAATTACCATTACTGCCCCACCTATTGATGGCAAAGCGAATGAACATCTTATTAAGTTTTTAAGTAAAAGTTTCCGTGTTCCTAAAAGTGCAGTTATTCTGGAAAAAGGTGAATTAAGCCGACATAAATATGTACGCATTCAAGCACCTAAACAAATACCAGAAATCATTCAAAGATTACTTTCTGATTTTAATCAAAAAATGTCAGAAAATTAGTCAGTTAATTTGAAAATTGCTCTTAAAGCGATCAAAAATTTGCTACAATCAGCCCAGATTTTTAATAACTTACAATGGAGATCATATTATGGCACGTCGTCCTTTAGTTATGGGTAACTGGAAATTAAATGGTACTAAAAGATTTACTAAAGAACTGGTTACCGAACTCAAAGCAGAATTAACTGGTGTTGAAGGTTGTGATGTTGCAATCGCACCACCTGTTATGTATTTAGCAGAAGCAGAAATGGCGTTAAATGGCAGTAAAATTGCTTTAGGCTCACAAAATGTCGATATTACCGTAAATGGTGCTTACACAGGTGATATTTCTGCTGAAATGTTAAAAGATTTTGGTGTTAAATATGTGATCATCGGTCACTCAGAACGCCGTGCATATCACAAAGAAAGCAATAGTTTTATTGCTGAAAAATTTGCTACATTGAAAAAATTTGACATGGTGCCAGTACTTTGTATCGGCGAAACTGCTGAACAAAATGAAAAAGGCGAAACAGAAAGTGTTTGTGCATCTCAAATCGATGCCATCATTGATAGCCTTGGCGTACAAGCTTTAATGGGGGCGGTCATTGCTTATGAACCAATTTGGGCAATTGGTACAGGCAAATCTGCAACCCCTGCTCAAGCACAAGCAGTACATAAATTTATCCGTGATCACATCGCACAAAACGATAAAGCAGTCGCAGAACAAGTTATTCTTCAATACGGCGGTAGTGTGAACGATAAAAACGCAGCGGAATTATTTGCACAACCAGATATTGATGGTGCATTGGTAGGTGGTGCTTCTCTTAAAGCTCCCGCATTTGCTGCCATTGTGAAAGCAGCTGCAAAAGCAAAAAACTAATATTTTCTAAAAAAAGGCTCAATTTTCTGAGTCTTTTTTATTATTTTTAGAACTTTTTTAGTTTGCATTAGTCTTAATAAGCAGATGCAACTTGCAGTTGTTATAATAAAAGTGATTCCTTAGGTATATTGCCCTTCTTTCGAGAAGGGTTTTTTTTAGGTTTAGTAGGAAGATCGTTATGACGCTTATTTCTCGGCTTCAAGCGCAAATTCAATATAAAAATATTGATGAAGATATCGTAAAACTTACATTGAAATGGCAGCACCATTTAGAAAAGTGGAAAATTAATGTGCATACCCCCCAAGTTGAAATTCTACTGTTTCATTTAGCGATGGCATTAGGTCGTATCAAAAGAGGTGCTTGCGTTAGCGCTTTACATCCAAGTTTTTTTCAAGAAATTAAAGATAGCCAAACCTACCCTAAAATCCTTTATTATCATCAGCAACTTCTCTCCCATATTCCTTTTCACATTCCTGCAAACGAACAAACTCATCTTATCGCCAATCTATATGCGCTCTCTCTTTCCCAGCCTATTTTGTTATCTCAAAAATAGTATTTATACCTATTAATTAGTATTTTTATATTTTTTATTAATTTCTATTTGCCGATATAAATATACTGGAGTATAGTATATTACAAGTTAACGATCAGCGAGGATATTAATTTATGCCAAGTACGCCTGAAGAAAAAAAGAAAGTTCTCACTCGCGTTCGCCGCTTAAAAGGTCAGCTTAATTCTTTGGAACAAGCCTTAGAAAATGAAGTTGAATGTAAAGCCATTTTGCAGCAAATTGCTGCAGTGCGCGGCGCTACAAATGGTTTAATGGCACAAATTTTAGAAAGCCATTTAAGAGAAACCTTTTCTGATCACTGCCCATCGGTAGATTACCGTATGCAGGCAACAGTGAATGATGCCATAGAGCTTATTCGTACTTATTTAAAATAAAACTAAATTTCAATTTGAAAGGAAGTGAAATGAAAAAAACTTATAAATCACGTGCAGCAGTTGCTTTTGCTGCAAACGAACCTCTACAACTAGTAGAAATTGATGTTGAAGCACCTAAAAAAGGTGAAGTTTTAATTCGCAATACTCACACAGGTGTTTGCCACACTGACGCATTCACTTTATCTGGCGCAGATCCAGAAGGTATCTTCCCAGTTGTTCTTGGTCACGAAGGTGCTGGTATCGTTGTTGAAGTTGGTGAAGGTGTAACTAGCGTTAAACCTGGTGATCACGTAATTCCACTTTACACAGCTGAATGTGGTGAATGTGAATTCTGTAAATCTGGTAAAACTAACCTTTGTGTAGCAGTTCGCGAAACTCAAGGTAAAGGCTTAATGCCAGACGGTACAACTCGTTTCTCTTACAACGGTCAACCAATTTTCCACTACATGGGTTGCTCAACTTTCAGTGAATTAACTGTTGTTCCTGAAGTTTCTTTAGCAAAAATCAACCCAGAAGCTAACCACGAACAAGTTTGCTTATTAGGTTGTGGTGTAACTACTGGTATCGGTGCAGTTCACAACACTGCTAAAGTACAAGAAGGTGACACTGTTGCTGTATTCGGTCTTGGTGCTATCGGTTTAGCAGTTATCCAAGGTGCTCGCCAAGCTAAAGCTGGTCGTATCATCGCTATCGATATCAACCCAGAAAAATTCGAATTAGCAAAACAATTCGGTGCAACTGACTGCATTAACCCTAAAGACTACGATAAACCAATCAAAGAAGTTTTATTTGAAAAAGTAAACAAATGGGGTATCGACCATACTTTTGAATGTATCGGTAACGTAAACATCATGCGTGATGCATTAGAAGTTGCTCACCGTGGTTGGGGTCAATCAATTATTATCGGTGTTGCTGGTGCAGGTCAAGAAATCTCTACTCGTCCATTCCAATTAGTAACTGGTCGTGTATGGAAAGGTTCTGCATTCGGTGGTGTTAAAGGTCGTAGCCAATTACCAGGCATGGTTGAACAAGCAATGCGCGGTGAAATTGAATTAGCTCCGTTCGTTACTCATACAATGGGTCTTAACAAAATCAACGAAGCATTCGAATTACTTCACCAAGGTAAAGCAATTCGTACCGTTATCAAATACTAATTTGATGCAAAATTAGGGCGGCATGACCGCCCTTCTTTATATTTATTCTTCACAAATTTTTTAGGAATATTTATGCAAAAAACCGAATCTCATGTAATGTTTGGTGGCGACCAAGAAATTTGGCAACATCATTCAGATACATTAGGCTGCGATATGACTTTCGCTGCTTTCATTCCAAGTAAAGCTAAAACTGAAAAATGCCCAGTGCTTTATTTCTTATCTGGTTTAACCTGTACTGAACAAAACGTAACAACAAAATCAGGTTTCCAACGCTACGCTGAAGAACATGGCATTATCATTATCGCGCCAGACACAAGTCCACGTGGCGAAGATATTCCAAACAGCCCAGATTACGATTTAGGTCAAGGTGCGGGATTCTATTTAATGGCAACTCAAGAACCTTGGGCGAAAAACTTCAAGATGTATGATTACATCACTAAAGAATTACCAAAACTTGTTAACGAAACCTTTAACACCAATGGTAAACAAGGCATCTTTGGTCACTCAATGGGTGGTTTAGGCGCGCTGGTTCTAGCGTTACGTAATCCAGAAATGTATCAAAGCGTTTCTGCATTTTCGCCTATCGTTACACCAAGTATCGTACCGTGGGGACAAAAAGCATTTACCGCTTACCTTGGTGCAGATGAAAACACTTGGGCGGAATATGATCCAATGCGTTTAATTCTTGCTGGTAAAAAAGTCGATGAAATCTTAATCGATCAAGGTTTAAGTGATCCGTTCTATCCAGAACAATTAAAACCTGAACTTTTCGCTGAAGCTTGCGAAAAAATGGGTGTAAACGCAAATATCCGTTATCATGACGGTTATGATCACAGCTATTACTTCATCGCAACCTACATGGAAGATCATATTAAATTCCATGCAGCTAAATTAGCTAAATAATTTTTATTTAATTTTTTATATTTCACGCACGCCCCAATTTTCGAAAATTTTTATGAAAATTGGGGCGTTATTTTTATGTTTTCACATAAAAATAACTTTATCTATACATAAAAATAACTTTTATAGTATACTAAAATGCCTTGTTTCTAAACTAATAACAAATTAATTTTGTTTGAAAAATAATAATTTTTTTATTATCTTTACAATAAATAATTTTTTGAGGAGACTTTTATGCATTCATCCCCTCCCCCTTCTTCTCCGTTAAATAAAAAAAATGTCATACTTATTGCTGATATCATTCTATTTTTCTTGTTATTAGCTTTTCTTCCCTTTCCCGAACAGGCAAATAAAGGACTCGCATTATTAGCATTTGTTGCTATCTTGTGGTTAACAGAAACCCTTCATGTATCAATAACGGCATTGCTTGTTCCTGTCATTTCAATATTCCTAGGATTAGTCGATACGCACGAAGCGCTGGTTTCTTTTGCAAATCCGATCATTTTCTTATTCTTTGGTGGTTTCGCACTCGCAACGGCTCTCCACAAACAAAAAATCGATCAAATTATCGCAAATAAAATTATGGCACTTGCAAAAGGAAAAGTTTTTGTCGCTGCATTATATTTGTTTGGTATTACTGCGTTCCTCTCTATGTGGATGAGTAATACGGCAACTGCAGCCATGATGCTACCTCTTGCCATGGGAATTTTAAGCCAACTCGATCGCCGCACCTACCATAATACTTATGTCTTTATTCTGTTAGGTATCGCTTATAGTGCAAGTATCGGGGGCATGGGTTCTCTCGTTGGTAGCCCACCAAATGCGATCGTTGCCTCTCAATTAAATATGAACTTTATTGAGTGGATGAAGTTTGGTTTACCAATCATGCTTTTATTGTTGCCACTCATGGTCGGTACACTTTACATTATTTTTAAACCTAAATTAGATTTTCATTTTGAACAAGATTTAGAAAAAATCCCACTAACCAAAGAACGCATGACTGCGCTAACGATTTTTATTTTAATCTCTGTGTTATGGATTTTTAGTAAACAACTTAATCCTATCATTTCTAGTTTATTAGGGTTAGGTAATAAAATTGTCCAATTTGATAGTGTCATTGCACTCCTTGCGGTAATTCTAATTTGCATTACTCAGACTGCCCGTTGGAAAGATATCCAAAATAGTACTGACTGGGGCGTACTCATTTTATTTGGTGGTGGCATTACGCTGAGTATGGTATTGAAAAATTCAGGTGCAAGTAAAATTCTTGCTGATGGTATCGTTTTCCTCATTAAAGGAGGACATTTCTATCTTATCGGATTACTGGTTGCGACCTTTATTGTATTCTTAACTGAATTTACATCTAATACTGCGAGTGCCGCTTTACTGGTCCCTATTTTTATTTCAATCGCTCAATCTTTAGGGCTACCAGATACAGGTTTAGCACTTATTATCGGTATCGGAGCATCGTGTGCCTTTATGCTTCCAGTCGCCACGCCACCGAATGCAATTGTCTTTGGTACAGGTGAAATTCGGCAACAAGATATGCTAAAAGCAGGTTTCTGGTTGAATATTATCAGTATCCTACTCATATCAACAGTGGCATATTTCTTCTGGTTTTAGATATAAAAAATCCCTCATTAATGAGGGATTTTTTTAATGCATGACTGAGGGTAAATGATAAATAAACCCAACATCTAATATATAGTAAACAATAAGATAGAAAGCAAGAATACTTAGTCCCAAGCCCCAACGCCCAATCAAGGGATTACGTTGATGGACGACATACCAAATACGTGACACGAGTCCTAATAAAAATGGATAAATCCAAAAGAACGTAATCATGATACGAATTGTCCATTGCGAAAGATGGGGATTATCCATAATATTAGGAGATAACAACAATGCCACAGGATACAATACGATCGGTAAACAGAAGAAACCTATCGCCCAGGCAAAAGGTGTGAATCCTGTAGGTAATGAATTATTCTTACGAGATTTCATAAAGTTCCCTTATCAAAAAGAAAGTATTAGGATTATAAAAAATGCAACAGGTTTTCGCTAGTCAAATAGAACAAATTACCTTGCAATTTAGGGATTATATTTTCAAACAATATGGTGTTTCACTAACGCTTTATGCCATTCCTCAAAGCGACCAAACACATTATCTCTTTGCTGCGTTTCTAGAAGAAAATAACCCTTATTTTCAAAAAATTATGCAAGCAGCTCAGTCCTTTAATCCCGATGATAAAACAACACAAACTAGTTGGGAAGTCGGAATGGTTTCCCAAAATACAACGAATTATTACGCCACGATTTTCAAAAAATTTTTTACAAAAGATACCTTTAGTTGGAAAAATATTTATCCAATCAAATTTACATTATTCATCACCCTACTTTGTTTCGGAATTTATGTGTTAGAAGTCATAGGGTTTAGGGAAGCAATTATGCAACTTTTCCATTATCCAACCGATGCTTTTGAACAGAAGGATTGGTGGCGATATATCACACCTGCCCTTGTTCATTTATCGTGGTGGCATTTAGGATTTAATCTTCTATTCTGGTGGTTATTTGCAGGATTAATTGAAAGACAATGCGGTACATTACAACTGATCATTTTATTTTTCTGTTCTGCACTAATTTCAGCCATGGTTGAAAATTATTTCTCAGGTCCTGATTTCTTTGGGCTATCCGGCGTAGTTTATGCCGTACTTGGATTTGTCCTTATTCTGAATAAATTTTTCCCTGACCGTTTTATGCTACCTGATGGTTTCTTCACTATGTTGATTATTGGGATTATTCTCGGTTTTGCGACACCAATTATTGGTATTTATACAGGGAATGCTGCCCATATCAGTGGATTTATAATAGGGATGCTGCTTGCTTTAACCCAAAAGCGACATATAAAATCTTAATAAAGATGCAATAAAAAAAACGGTTCCGAAGAACCGTTTTTTATTTAAACCACTAATCTGGAACACCTACTAGTACTTCTTTCTTTTTAGAGAAAGCTTGCCAAATATAGCCTAAGATTACCCCAGCAAAGGCAAAGAAAATCCAAACCATATCTTCACGAATCGGTAATGATGAGAGCCAGGTCAGGTGTGATTTTCCTAAAACAACACAAAATGACTCAATAGTTACCAATCCTGCAGCGAAACGATGGGATGCCAATGGTAATTTCACGAATAAGTTAATTAGTAATAAAATAATTACTGTCATCGTGATTGGATAAAGAATTAATAAAACTGGTAAGGATTTATCAATTACTGCTTTTAATCCAATATTAGCAATGATGAAACTTACAATAGTAAATAACACCACATACGTTTTGTACGAAATGCGTGGGAAAATTTCATGGAAATATTCACTACTTGCCGTACCAATCCCGATAGTTGTTGTTAAACAAGCTAACGTTACAATAATACCAAGTAAAACACGTCCAAATTCACCATACGCAAGTACTGCGGCTGTATTCAAAATTTGTGGACCAATACTTTGATGCTCATTAATTTCCACTGGCAAACGATTTCCTAACCATCCTAATGCAATATAAATAATGGTTAAAAATACAGAGGCAATAATCCCTGCATAAACGGTTTGTTTAGAAATCGATGTTCCTTTTGGACTTTTTTCTTTAATTGCTGTTAATACTACTACCGCAAATACCACTGATGCTAGTGCATCTAAGGTAGAATACCCTTCAACCATTCCATTAATAAAAGGTGCAGGAATCGGATGTTCTACAGGAATAGCGGGATAAGCGTTGAATAAGAAGTATGATTTTACAATCAAAGCAATTAACCCAATTAATAATGCTGGTGTCAGAATTTCCCCTACACGATCGACCATTTGTGCAGGATTTAAACTTAACCACAATGAGATTAAGAAATAAATCAAGCAAAAGATAAATTGTGCAGTTGCATTTGGATGATCTAAAAATGGCACCATCGCAATCGAATAGGCAGTCGCTGCCGTACGTGGGCCACCAAAAAATGGTCCTAATGCCAGGAAAATTGCAAGTAATAAGCAAAGTGCAAAAGCCGGATGAATGCGTTTCAGTATTTCTTTATAACCACCTTTATAAAAAGAGCCTACGGCAATACCAAGTAATGGCAGCCCCACGCCTGTTACCACAAATCCTAAAATTGATGGCCAAAAATCAACGCCCGAATCAGCACCGAGCTTTGGTGGAAATATTAAGTTGCCTGCGCCAAAGAAAATGGCGAAAAGCATGAATCCGACAACAAATGTATTTTTATTCATGTAGCCCCTTTTCTATTTTTTCCAATGTTTCAACGCATCGGCAAAAGCATTGCCCATCGCTGAACTTTGGAGTGATTGTTGCTGACGAGTTCGTAAAGAACCCTCGTAGCGAGCAGATGTTTTACTGCTTTCCTTTTTACGTCCATCAATATTTTGAGTACGCATGCTAAGTGCAATACGTTTTCTCGGGATGTCAACTTCAGTTACGGTAACCTTGACAATATCCCCTGTTTTGACAACTTTATGCGGATCATCAACAAAACTATCTGCAAGCGCGGATATATGGACAAGTCCATCTTGATGCACACCGATATCAACAAAAGCACCAAAATTTGTAACATTTGTGACTGTGCCTTCTAAAACCATGCCCTCTTTTAAATCGGAAATCTCATTCACGCCATCCATGAAAGTTGCAGTTTTAAACTCACCACGTGGGTCTCTTCCTGGTTTTTCTAGCTCTTTAAAAATGTCTTTAACAGTTGGCAAGCCAAATTGACTATCTGTAAAGTTTTTTGCATCAAGTTTTTCGAGTATGCTGATATTTCCCATAATGTCAAGGATTGATTGTTTACAATCCTGTAAAATTTTCTCTACAACAGGATAAGCCTCTGGATGAACACCTGATGCATCAAGCGGATTTTTACCACCATTAATTCGCATAAATCCCGCACATTGTTCAAAGGCTTTAGGACCTAAACGTGGCACTTTTTTCAGTTCATTGCGAGTTTCAAAACGACCATGTTCATCACGATAAGTAACAATATTTTGTGCCAATGTTTTATTCATCCCTGCGACTTGTGATAAAAGTGGTACAGAGGCGGTATTTAGATCAACCCCAACCGCATTTACGCAGTCTTCCACGACATTATCCAGTTTTTTGGCTAATTGATTTTGGTTTACATCGTGCTGATATTGCCCTACACCAATCGCTTTTGGATCAATTTTTACTAATTCAGCAAGGGGATCTTGTAAACGACGCGCAATAGATACTGCCCCACGCAACGCTACATCCATATCTGGAAATTCATTGGCAGCAAATTCTGATGCAGAATATACAGATGCACCTGCCTCACTCACTACTACAATTTGCGGTTTATCGCCGTCTAATAAACTCACAACATTTTTTGCAAAACGTTCTGTTTCACGTGATGCAGTACCGTTACCAATCGCAATCAGTTCCGCATGATATTTTTTAATGAAACTTGCTAGGGTTGCCATCGCTTGTTTTTCTTGCCCTGTATGCGGATAAATCGCATCCGTTGCTAAAACTTTTCCCGTATTATCAACAACTGCGACTTTTACCCCTGTACGAATACCAGGATCTAGACCAATCGTTGTTTTAGCACCCGCAGGCGCTGCCATGAGTAACGCTTTTAGATTTGTCGCAAATACATCAATCGCTTCACTCTCTGCACGATCTTTAAGATCCGCCATCAATTCAGTTTCCAAGTGAAGAGCAAGTTTGATCTTCCACGTCCAACTAATGACCTGAGCGCGCCATTTATCCAAAGCATTGTTTGTTAAAGTAATTCCAAGATGTTCCTGAATAAGATCTTCACAGTAACTTTTTGTTGCCATTTCTTCATCAGGCTCAGTCACCATCGCTAAATTTAAAACTCCCTCGTTACGACCACGCAACATCGCTAATGCACGATGCGAAGGAATATGTTTCCATTGTTCGCTATACGCAAAGTAATCTTGGAACTTCGCACCTCGCTCCTCTTCGCCAGAAATTACCGTTGCTTTTATGTATGCATTCTTTTGTAAAAAATTACGTAATTTTGCGATAAGGGCTGCATCTTCTGCAAATTGCTCCATTAAGATATAACGGGCGCCATCAAGTGCTGCCTTTGTATTCGCCACTTTATCACCATCAACAAAAGTTGAGGCAAGACTCTCTGGATCCAGATCTTTACCTTCCCATAATTGTTGTGCTAGCGGTTGTAAACCATTTTCGATGGCTATTTGCCCTTTAGTGCGACGTTTTGGCTTATACGGTAAGTAAAGATCTTCTAGTTCTGTTTTGCTTTCACACTGTTGAATTTTATGTGCGAGTTCTTCAGTTAATTTGCCTTGTTCCTCGATAGATCGCAGAATCGTTTGGCGACGATCATCTAATTCACGCAAGTAATTTAGGCGTGTTTCAAAATAACGAAGTTGTGTATCATCAAGACCGCCTGTTGCCTCTTTTCGATAACGTGCGATAAATGGAATGGTATTACCATCTTCAAGTAAGCTGATTGCAGCAAGAATTTGTTGCGGATTTACTGCCAATTCTTTGGCAATAATGTGAGAAATAGTTGAATTTTGCATAGTTTTTATGGAATAGATTAAAAAACAAGAGCTGTATGCTATCATTATTCCATCAATAATTTAATGATAAATTTTATGGCAAAATCAGATTATATTACCCGTGCTGGGTGGAACGCACTGGATCAGGAACTAAAATATCTTTGGAAAGAAGAACGCCCTTTAATTACCCGTAGCGTATCGGAAGCAGCCGCTCAAGGCGATCGCAGTGAAAATGCTGAATATATTTACGGAAAACGTCGTTTACGTGAAATTGACCGCCGTGTCCGTTTTCTGAGTAAACGCTTAGAAGCTTTAAAAATCGTTGATTATCACCCTAATCAAGAAGGGAAAGTATTCTTTGGTGCATGGGTTGAACTAGAAGATGAGCATGGTCAAATAAATCAGTATAGAATCGTTGGTGGCGATGAGTTTGATCCAAGTAAAAACTGGATTTCCATTGATAGTCCTGTTGCCCGAGCATTAATTGGCAAAGAAATTGATGCTGAAATTCAAGTGAATACGCCTAAAGGATTAACGACTTTTTATATTAATAAAATTTGGTACGATAAAACATAGTTACTATTGTTCCACTTTTAAATAAATGTGAAAGGATATCCTCTGTTCATAAAAAAATCATTTATAATAAAAGGGTTTAATTAAATTTACCTTTTAGGACGTTTATTTATGCAGGAAAAACACGATCATCAACGTGAAATAACCAAACTGTGTGCCCGTACTGCATTATTACTGCTACAACATGGAACTGAAAGTGCCGTTATCGTTCAGTTAACTATGCGTTTAGGACTTGCTCTTGGCATGGAAAATGTAGAATGTGCACTCACACCAAATGCCGTTATTGTAACAACCATCGCAGACGGTCATTGCCTCACAACCGTGCGTAATAATTACGATAAGGGAATTAATATGCAGGTAGTAACGGAAGTCCAGCACATTGTCATCCTCGCCGAACACCAGATTTATGATTGGAAGCAAGTCCGCTGTAAATTAGATAACATCAAACCACTTCATTATAATCGCTATGTCGTCGTCGGTATGATAGGGCTTTCTTGCGCTTCTTTTGCCCATTTAGCGGGCGGCAATGCTATGATATCTCTTGTAACGTTTATTGCTTCCTCTATCGGTATGTATGTCCGCCAGGCCCTTGCCTCTCGGCATTTTAATCCCCTCATTGTTTTTTCTATTACTGCCTTTGTCGCATCGCTCATATCGGGATTAGCTTTAAAATATCATTTGGGTAATGATCCTCAAATCGCCCTTGCTTCAAGCGTACTCTTACTTGTCCCTGGATTTCCACTCGTTAATTCCTTAGCTGATATTTTAAAAGGTCATATTAGTATGGGGATGGCTCGGTGGGCAATTGCTACTATTTTAACTTTCGGTGCTTGCCTAGGCATCGTATTTGCCTTGAGCGTTTTAAGAATCACACATTGGGGGGCATAATATGTCGGCATTTTTTTTACACATATTAGATGATATGTTTTTTTCAATGATTCCAGCAGTTGGCTTTGGGTTAATTTTTAACGTACCGCCTCGTGCATTAAAATACTGTGCAATTCTTGCTGCACTTGGACATGGTACACGAACTATACTCGTCTATTTTGGTCTGCCTTTGGTATTCTCAACCTTTTTTGCATCATCGCTTATCGGATTCTTAGGCGTTCATCTCTCCCATCGTTATTTGGCTCATCCGAAAGTATTTACGGTTGCAGCGATTATTCCTATGATTCCTGGGGTTTATGCCTATAAAGCTATGATCGCAATGGTACAAATTCACCATTACGGCTTTTCTGATATTCGCTTTCATGCCATGGTGAATAATTTTATTACCACCACCTTCTTAGTCGGCGCATTAGCATTCGGATTATCTCTACCAGGCATGTTATTTTACCGCCACAAACCCGTTGTCTAACTTTCATGACGCCCCAATTTTCGGTAAAATTTATAGCTTTTATTGAGAGGTTATATAAATATGCAATCCCCACGCCTTAGTTTTATCGTGGCGATGACACAAAATCATGTCATTGGTCGCAACAATAGTATGCCATGGCACTTGCCTGCAGATTTTGCATGGTTTAAAGAAAATACCGTTGGAAAACCTATCGTTATGGGACGTAAGACCTTTGAAAGTATTGGTAAACCACTTCCACAAAGAACCAATATCGTTTTATCACGCAAACCTTTTATTCATGAAGGTGTGCTTTGGGCGAAAAATATTGAAGATGCAATCGAATTAGTAAATGAAGCGCAAGAAATCATGATTATCGGTGGTGGAGAAGTATTTAAACAATATTTCAATAAAATTGATCGTCTTTATCTTACGGAAATCCAAACATCATTAGAAGGTGATGCGTTTTTCCCTGAATTTTCGCTTTCCGACTGGAAAATTGAAAAGGATCTTTTCCGCCCTAAAGACGAAAAAAATCCTTATGATTTACGTTTTTTAATTTTAGATCGAATTAAATAATTTGACCTTTAGTAAAATCTTGATTCATTTCAAAAGCTGGTTTTTCTTGTGGATTTTTTCCAATTTCACGAGCCGGCACACCAGCGACAGTGGTATAAGGAGCAACTGGCTTTAGTACCACTGAATTTGCCCCAATTTTTGCGTAGCGTCCAATTTCAATATTTCCTAAAATCTTTGCCCCTGCCCCAATCATAACGCCTTCTCGAATCTTAGGATGACGATCGCCACATTCCTTACCTGTTCCCCCAAGGGTAACACCTTGCAGAATTGAAACATCATTTTCAATAATAGATGTTTCACCCACAACAATGCCCGTAGCGTGATCAAACATAATTCCACAACCAATACGGGCAGCAGGATGAATATCGACATCGAATGCAACAGAAATCTGATTTTGCAAATAAATTGCAAGTGCTTTACGTCCCTGTTTCCATAGATAATGAGTAATTCTAAAGCTTTGAAGTGCTTGATAACCCTTTAAATACAATAAAGGGGTTGACCATAATTCCACCGCAGGATCACGCATTCTTACCGCTTTAATATCATAAGCAGCACTTTCAATAATCTGCGGCTCAGCACGGTATGCTTCTTCAATAATTTCACGCAAAGCAATTGCTGGCATGATAGGATTTGCCAGCTTATTAGCTAAAATATAGCTTAATGCTGCACCCAAATGAGGGTGCTTTAAAATTGTTGAATACAAAAAACTTGCCAGCACTGGCTCTGCTTCTACTTGAATTTGAGTTTCTTCCCGTAGAATTTGCCATACCTCTGCTGAAACACTTGCCATGTCATTCTTCCTTAATTTTGAATTATTTTAAGACTCGCTTTTACTTTCTCTACCGAGTAAATGTAATACGACATCTTTCGTATCCTTACCACAAAATAGCACTTGATAAATTTGTTCCGTAATTGGCATTTCTACGCCTTGACGTTGTGCTAATTTAAAGACTTCTCGAGTATTATGATACCCTTCCACCACCTGGCCGATTTCTTTCATTGCATCAAAGGCAGATAATCCTTGTCCAAGCATTAATCCAAAACGACGGTTACGTGATTGGTTATCGGTACATGTTAAAACTAAATCACCTAAGCCAGACATACCAGTAAAAGTTTCTGGTTTTGCATTTAAACTTGCTCCAAGACGACTAATTTCAGCTAAGCCACGCGTAATTAGTGCTGTTCTTGCATTTGCACCAAATCCCATTCCATCAGAAATACCCGTGCTGATCGCAATGACATTTTTAATCGCTCCTCCCAACTGAACGCCAATAACATCATCATTGATATAAACACGGAAATTTTTACTGCAATGAATTTTTGCTTGCAATTCTTTCGCAAAGTCTTGATCTTTTGAAGCTAATGTAATTGCAGTCGGCAATCCTTCAGCGAGCTCTTTAGCAAAAGTAGGTCCAGACAATACGGCAAATGGATAACGTTTACCTAATTCATCTTCAATCACTTCTTGTAATAAACGCCCTGTATCTGTTTCTAAACCTTTACTTGCAAGAACAATGCGGCTATCAGAACGAAGATAAGGTTTAAGTTGTTTCACAAGATCTGCCACTGCATGACTAGGTACAACAATAAAAATATCACGTGAGTGCGCTATTACTGTTTTTAAATCTGCTTCTACTGTCAAAGTTGGTGGAAAAGAAATACCTGGTAAATATGCCTTATTTTCTCTATCTTCTTTCAATTTATGACAGTGTTCTGCATCATGCCCCCAAAGAAAAGTAGGATGTCCATTTCTTGCAAAAGCAACAGCCAACGATGTTCCAAAAGAGCCTGCGCCGAGAACAGCGATATGATTTTGTGTAGGTGAGGTCGCCATATTCATCATCTCTCCTTAAATACAGATTTACACGATCAACATCAATATACAAAAAAGGGAAATGCTTAGCACTTCCCTAATTACATTAATGTGCAGTTGGATTATCAGGATTTTCCTTTTGAGCTTCTAACTCAGCTTGCTGACGTTGCATATAATCAACAAATAATGCATCAAAATTAATAGGATTTAAATTTAATGCAGGGAACGTTCCTCGGTTAACAAGATTAGAAATTAATTCACGTGCGTATGGGAAAAGCATGCTTGGACATTGAGAGGTTAAGCAATGTGCCATTTGGATTTCATCTAACCCACTGATTGTGAATACGCCAGCTTGTTTTACTTCACAAATAAACGCAACATCACCACTATCTTCTAAGGTAGTCTCTACTGAAATGTTTAAGCATACTTCATAGAGATCACCTTCTAACTGATTCGCTTCTGTATTTAAATCAAAGCTTAATTGTGGTTTCCATTCTTGTTTAAAAATATGTGGAAGATTCGGTGCTTCAAATGAGATATCTTTCACATAAATACGTTGGATATCCAATACAGGTTGTGCTGCTTGCTCATCTGCAATTGCTGCATCATTTTTTACTTCATCAGTCATATTTCATCCTTATTTTTTGGTTACTAAAGGTAAGTTAGCAGAATTCCAACCAACAATACCCTCTCTTAAAATATATACGTCTGCAAATCCAAGCTTAACCAAGGTTTCAGCAGATTTGGCAACATTAATACCGCCCATTCCAACTTGATCAATAATAATAACTGGCGAAGATTTGTATTTTTCTAATTTACCAATATTATCTTCCTTAATTTCTTGTGGAAGGATATTTAGGCTGCCTACAATATGTCCACGTTGGAAATCTTCCATAGGTCTTAAGTCGATAAGAACCGCATCTTTAGTATTCATTAAACGAATTGCATCATCGTTTTCAATAATTTTAAATTTACGTGTTCCATCTTTATAAAAAAAGTAAATTGTCATCACGAATAATACAATCCATGCGATAACAAGAAAGCTATGATTTTTCGCAAATTCAATAGCTTGCGGTAAAAATTCTTGAAGATTAGATCCTTGCATAATTCTCTCAATATAAAATAAAAATAGACCGTTAGTATAACCATTATTCAATCAGATTCAAAGGCATTGAATACCATTTAACAATACTAAATAGGGTTTCACTGCTCCAACAATCATTGATTAATGTGCCCAAAAATTTCCAGCCCGTTTATAAACATCTAAAAATAGTCCTAGTGGTGGTCTGGATGATGAAACAGGGTCACCTTGTGCATCAAATTTTTCATAATCACCCTTACGATTTAAATGATATTGCACATCATCTGGCGTAATAATGACATTCCATTTTTGATCGCCTGACTGTACCCAATCTCTATTTTTCTTTAAATTAAATAAATCTTGACCTTGTGAATAATCCGAAGCTGGATTTTTTACATCAAAAATGTGTTTCATCAAAGCAGGAACGACATCTAAATTACTGGTCAAAGTCTCTACTTTCATCGCAGGTAACCCTTTCCAGAAGACATACATTGGTACTTCAATGCGCATTCGTGAAAATTGATTATCAACTTTATCCGATTCATGCTGGAACTCATATCCAGAGGCTGCAGTTAAAATAACGAGCGTATTCTTCCAATCAATATCTTTGAATATATTTCCTAGTTTCGTATCAAAATTACGGATTTGTTGTTGATAAGCCTCTTGCGATAACCCTGCAGGAATTTGCATATCCATAAACACAAAATAAGGCGAATGAAATAAATTTTTTTGAAAATCGGGGCGTGATTGTTCGCAACTGTAAGCACCCAATTTATCGTAGTGATTTGCAGAAAAAAGCATTCGTCTTAATGCTACTTTATTTTCTTCATCATAGTAGCGACAGATCTGATAATGATGTTTTGCCAATGTAGTGAGTAGAATCGGCATCACTTTTTGTTGAGAAACACTATCAATATATTCAGGTAATAAACCATAAAATAACCCAAATAGTCCTGTTACCTCATCATTTCCTGTACTGTAATGATGATCAAATTGTGTTGCTTTTGGTAAATATGCACTAAGGTTTGGCATTAAGGCAGCAGTAACACTGTCTTTTCGCCAGCCCGTCAAATTAATAAAAATAATATTTGGCGTATCTTGTACATTTCCAAAACGTAATGCGTGTTTTGGATAATCAATTTTCAACGCATCGGCGCGCCCTTGCTCCCTCGCTTTTGCCAATAAACGTTCTTTATCTAAGAATCCATGACGTTGTAAGAAAGTGCGTGCTGTCATCGGGTAAGAAAGTGGGAAATTGGATTTTTGCATAGTAATTGGACGATATAAAACGGCATCCGCCCAAGCATACATAATGTGCATAGCGAGGAAGGTCACAAGGTAAAAAATTCCTACATATTTAAGCCATCTTTGGCGTTCTAAACTACGTAGCTTCTGCCATGACCATCTTGAATAGACCATTTGTGCCAATAAAATTAATGGCATTGGTGCAAAGAATAATTGCCACTGCCGTGCTAATTCACCATTCTCAGGATTGACGACAAGATTCCAGACTAAACTAGTTAAATGTAAATGAAAGCTTGCAAATACCTCTGTATCTACAAGCATGAGGCTAATCCCTATTGTTGCAAGAATAACGGATATTCCACGATAAGTTCGTTCATTTTTTATTAAAAAGCTTAACGGGAAGAGAAGGAGTAAATAAAACGCAAAAACAATAAAACTAAAATGACCAACCAGACTTACAAAGAAATAGATTTTTCCAAGCAATGTATCCGGCCAGTCAATTAAAAAAGCATAACGTGAACCAATAATGATTAACCAAAGACTATTGAAAAAGACAAACCAGTGTCCCCAACTAATCTTCTTCGCAGTCAGCTCTATATATTGTCTGCGATTTTTACTCCCAAACATATTTATTTTTCCATAGTTACAGATTGCATAAGTGCATCAGAGAAAGCTTTTGCGAGTGCTTTGCGTTGTTGTTTTCCAACACTGTTATTCAAAAGATAAGTTGTCATATTACCTAATACGACCAATGATAAATCGACAGGAGCTTGATGTTTTTCAAGAACGGCGACCATATCACCTAAAATTGCATTTACTTGACTATCCTTAAATTTTGACTGTTTTGCCATATATTTTCCTAAAAATCTCACAAATAAAAAATAATAATCCTCGGTATGTTAGCATATTTTCTAAAAAATACGGCTATAATAATAAGCCAATTTTTCAGCAAAATGAGGCTTTTAATGAGTATTATTGTTAAACAAGCTGTTTTACACCAGATCGTAATGCAGATTTCAAACAACGAAGAATCCACTCCCATTATTCTAAATGCAAATTTACGTAAAACTCCCCTTAGCATTACGCCAGAAATAGAACAGATGGTATTAACACTACACCAGGTTTATCAAAGTCGTAGTATTGGTTATGGTATTTTTAGAGAAGATTCATCATTCGCAAATTTACTCAATAAATGGCTCTCTAATGAAGAAAACTTCCTTGCTTTCAGTAATGAAGCAACTCACCTTTTTACCCAAATTTTAGCTAAGTATTCTTTTGCTCAAGAGGGTACGCTCTTTATGTGCCACTATAATTATCTCGCTACCGATTATCTTTTTATCGGTATGCTAAGTAATCAAGCAAGCATGTTAGTGGACAATGAACTAAATATTCAACTTACACAATATTTAGACATCAAACAACTTAATATGGCCTGTCGTATAAATTTAACTGATCTACAAAATCATGCACATTCAAAACGTTATCTTACTTTTATAAAAGGGCGACTTGGGCATAAAGTGGGCGACTTTTTTATGGACTATTTAGGTGCAGAAGCTGGACTGAATCCTAAAGTTCAAAACCAAACTCTTGTCCAAGCGATTGACGATTACTGTAACTCAGCAGAGTTGGCAATAACCGAAACGTTAGAGGCAAAAAATAAAGCTTTTGATTATTGCAAAACCCAAATTAAAAATGGCGAAGAGATACAATTAAATGAACTTTCTGAGCAGTTACCAACTCTAAATGACCATACATTTAGTCATTTTACTCAAGAAAAAGACTACGATTTAGAAGATACAATCCCACCTATGCGTAGTAGTTTAAAATCACTAACAAAATACTCTGGTAGCGGTAAAGGTGTTACCATTAGTTTTGAAGCTAAACTACTAAATAATAGAATTGAGTGGGATGAAGAAAACGATCGCCTTACAATCAATGGATTACCGCCTAATCTACGCGATCAACTAAAACGTGCAAAATAAAATCTTAGCGTAATAAACTTGGCATAAACTAAAAGTTTCGGTATCATCCAGCAAAATATAAATTCGTACTAAAATTACATCAAGGACTTGTCATGCTTGTGAAAAAAGTATTTTCCATCTTATTTATCATTTTAGGTTTAACCGCTTGTTCTACCGTGCAAAAAGTGGTGTATCGCATTGATGTTCCACAAGGAAATTATTTAGAACAAGTACAGGTAGCTAAAATTAAAACCGGCATGACTAAAACCCAAATACAATATTTACTCGGTACGCCGGCACTTGAAGATCCGTTTAGCAATAATCATTGGTATTATGTGTTTATTCAACGTAAAGCATATGAAGCACCTCAACAACATACCCTAATTGTTAACTTTGATAAATCAGGTAAAGTAACCAGCTTTGATCTAGATAAGCCACTTCCAAAAGATCCTGAAGCGGCTGTCAATAATGTTATCGTTTCAACTAAAACAGTTGAGCCTAGTACAGGCTGGTTTTCATGGTTATAAAATTACGCTCGGGAAATCCGAGCGTTTTTTATAGAAAATTAATATTTTGTTTTAAGAAGGGATTTTACTAAGTATAAAAATATCTATAACACACCAAAGAAGGAGGAACGCTATGTTTCCAGAATATCGTGATCTCATTATTCGTTTAAGAAACGACAATCCACAATTCAAATATGTGTATGATAAATACGAAGTACTTTATAACAAAATAGCGGCACTCAAACGCCACAAAGCCACCACCTCCGATCAAGAATTAAAAGAGTTAAAAAAAGAGAAACTCTTTTTAAAAGATCAGGTGTATGCAATGTTGCAAAAGGCAAATAACGAAATTTAATCTTTCACTCATCAATGAAGAAAACGAGAAAATTCTCGTTTTCTTTTTTATAAAATCTTTTCCTTAACACTCTGTTTTACAGTAAAATTCTCCGCAATCATTACTACTAATAAAAGGTCTAAAACAAGAATGAAAAAACCATTTAACGGTATTAGAAATTTTACAACACGTTATATCGACTGGATTATTCACCTAGGTAGAGTAAAATTTTCTTTACTCGGTGTTGTGATTTTGGCTATTTTCGCACTTTTCACCCAAAGTCTTCTTAGTCTAATTTTTATTGATAAAATTTATCTTCCCGATATGATTCGCTCTATCATCTTTGGACTTTTTTCCGCCCCCTTTGTCGTTTATTTTTTTACACTACTCGTAGAACGTCTAGAGCGCTCACGTTTACGTTTAGCGGCATCTGTTGATAATCTTCGCCATGAAATTTCAGATCGTATTAATGCTGAAAAACGCCTCTCAGAGGCCTTATCCAGTCTTGCCCAAAACCACCGTGAAAAATCTGCATTAATGGCAACAATTAGCCATGAACTACGTACTCCATTAAATGGGATCATTGGTCTAAGCCGAATTCTTCTAGATGATAATCTAACTGAACAACAGCGTAACTATCTACAAACAATTAATACCAGTGCCGTTGCTTTAGGCTATATTTTTAGTGATATCATTGATTTAGAGAAAATTGATGCAAATCGTATTGAACTATGTCGTAAAGAAACCGAACTCCCTCGTTTCATTCATGATATTTCTAATTTTGCAACATTAATGACACGCCAACGTAATCTTAAATTTGTTTTAGATTGCCCGAAAGATTTACCCCAATGCCTCTTATTAGATAGTCCACGTCTTAGTCAGGTATTATGGAACCTTATTAATAATGCCGTAAAATTTACGCCTAAAGGGACCATTACCCTACGGGTAGAACAACGTGCAGAAAATAAATTTGCATTTATCTTAGAAGATACTGGGATTGGTATTCCTGAGGAAGATCTCTCTCACATTTTTGACATGTACTATCAAGTAAAATCTAGCGGATATAAGCCAGCAGGAAGCGGGATTGGGCTCGCGGTTTCTAAAACAATTAGTAAATTGATGGGAGGCGATCTTACGGTTGAAAGTAAACTTAATGAAGGTTCGACCTTTACCGTTACCTTTCAAGCTGAAGTCACGCAAAAATCATTTGATGATATAGAGCAACTTCCGACTACACTAAACATTCTATTAGTTGAAGATATTGAAGTGAATATTATCGTGGCGAAAGCAGTTTTAGAAAAACTCGGGTATGCTGTTGATGTTGCGATGACGGGGAAAGAAGCCATTCATAAATTTGAACGTAATGATTATGATCTCTTGTTGTTAGACATTCAACTTCCTGATATTTCTGGGTTTGAAATCGCACAACATTTACGTCGTAAATACGAAAGCGGTGTCTATGATTATCTTCCGCCAATCATTGCATTAACTGCAAATGTCATGCAAAACAAAGCTGATTATAAAAAATATGGCATGGATGATGTATTACGTAAACCACTTGAATTAGAAGCACTTGTTGCTTGTATCCGACATTATTTTGCTGATGAAATAAATATGGAAGCAGAATCACATCAAACAGAAAACCTCATTCCAACACTCAGTGAAGAACCCGTGCTTGAAACGCCACCAGCCCCCGTACAAGCCGTAACACCTGAAATATCTGATTCGGTCAATATTCCAATGCTCAAAGAACTTTTAGAAATCTTAGATATTGAATTATTGACAAAGAATCTCCATCTTTTTGAAGAGACTATGCCAACGTATTTACAAGAATTAGATGAAATCTATGCAAAATACGAACAAGATGCATCACTTGCCCCGCAAGTTGCCTCTGTGGCACATAAAATTAAGGGCGCAGCAGCATCAGTAGGGTTACTAAAAATTCAAGAGTTAATGCAAAATGCGCAACAAGATGACAAGCCTGAATGGAAATCGCATATCCAAACTTGGATTGAAGAACTCCACAAATCTTGGAAAACTAATGTTGCTGAATTAGAGGAATGGTTAAAAAAACAAGCTCCCTAGACTGTTCAACGCATTAATCTAAATAAAATCCTATCGAAATAGGAAAAACTCTGTATAATGTCTAGGCTTTATTTTCCCATTAGCGTGCGGCTAACAAAAATAATTTCTGAAAAATATAAATTAGTCCAAGATTATTTTTGCTAGTCGCAATTGGAAAATAATAGCCTTAGTGAATAATTTTTAATTAAAAGGATAATTTATGACGCCAATTGTAAAACAATTTAAATATGGTCAACATACTGTAACGTTAGAAACAGGTGCCATTGCACGTCAAGCAACCGCTGCCGTTATGGCAAGTATGGATGATACATCTGTGCTTGTAACTGTTGTTGCTAAAAAAGATGTAAAAGAAGGTCAAGACTTCTTCCCTCTTACCGTAAACTATCAAGAAAAAACTTACGCTGCGGGTAAAATTCCTGGCGGTTTCTTTAAACGTGAAGGACGCCCAAGTGAAGGCGAAACCCTTATTGCACGTTTAATCGATCGTCCGATTCGCCCATTATTCCCAGAAGGTTTCTTTAACGAAATCCAAATCATTGCAACTGTGGTTTCTGTAAATCCACAAGTAAGCCCTGATCTTGTTGCAATGATCGGTGCTTCAGCTGCATTAACTTTATCTGGGGTACCATTCAATGGCCCTATCGGTGTCGCTCGTGTTGGTTTCATCAACAACCAATTCGTCTTAAACCCAACAATCAACGAACAAAAAATTAGCGATCTAGATCTCGTTGTTGCTGGTACAGAAAAAGCGGTATTAATGGTTGAATCTGAAGCAAAAATTCTTTCAGAAGAACAAATGCTTGCAGCAGTTGTATTTGGTCATGAACAACAACAAGTTGTTATCCAAGCGATCAAAGAATTTGCCCAAGAAGCAGGTAAACCACGTTGGGATTGGGTAGCTCCAGAACCAAATACCGATTTAATTAACAAAGTTAAAGCATTAGCAGAAACTCGTGTTGGTGATGCATATCGTATTACCGAAAAACAAGCTCGCTACGCAGCAATTGATGAAATCAAAGCCGATGTTGTTGCACAATTACAGGCTGAAGATGAAACTATCGAAGAAAACAAAATCCTTGATATCATCACCGAATTAGAAAGTAATATTGTACGTAGCCGAATCCTTGCAGGTGAACCACGTATCGATGGTCGTACAAAAGACACTGTGCGTGCATTAGATATTTGTACTGGCGTATTACCACGTACTCACGGCTCTGCACTATTTACTCGTGGTGAAACTCAATCTTTAGCAGTTGCAACACTCGGTACTGAACGTGATGCACAAATCATCGATGAATTAACAGGTGAACGTAACGATCACTTCTTATTCCACTACAACTTCCCTCCATTCTCTGTAGGTGAAACTGGAATGATCGGCTCACCAAAACGTCGTGAAATTGGTCATGGTCGTCTTGCAAAACGTGGTGTGGCTGCAGTGATGCCAAGCATTACTGAATTCCCATACACCGTACGTGTAGTTTCAGAAATTACTGAATCTAATGGTTCATCTTCTATGGCATCTGTATGTGGTGCATCTCTAGCATTAATGGATGCAGGTGTACCAATTAAAGCAGCTGTTGCTGGTATCGCAATGGGTCTTGTAAAAGGCGATGAAAACTTTGTTGTATTAACCGACATTCTTGGCGATGAAGATCACCTTGGCGATATGGACTTCAAAGTAGCAGGTACTCGTGAAGGGGTTACAGCATTACAAATGGATATCAAAATTGAAGGTATCACCCCTGAAATTATGCAAATCGCACTTAACCAAGCGAAAAGTGCACGTATGCACATCTTAAACGTGATGGAAAAAGCAATTCCTGCACCTCGTGAAGAATTGTCTGAATTTGCTCCACGTATTTACACCATGAAAATTGATCCTAAGAAAATCAAAGATGTTATCGGTAAAGGTGGCGCAACTATCCGTTCTTTAACTGAAGAAACTAATACTTCTATTGATATTGATGACGACGGTACTGTAAAAATTGCAGCGACTGACGGTAACTCAGCGAAAGAAGTCATGCGTCGTATTGAAGATATCGTTGCAGAAGTTGAAGCAGGCAAAATCTACCAAGGTAAAGTGACTCGCCTTGCTGATTTTGGGGCATTTGTTTCAATCCTTGGCAACAAAGAAGGTCTTGTTCATATTTCACAAATCGCTGATGAACGTGTAGAACGTGTAAGTGACTACTTAAAAGTCGGTCAAGAAGTAACTGTAAAAGTTGTAGAAATTGATCGTCAAGGTCGTATCCGCTTAACAATGAAAGATATTGTACCTGCTGAAGCAGTAGTAGCAGAAGAAACCGTTGTTGAACCATCAGCAACAGTTGAAGAATAATATTTAACCTTACACTACAGAAAATTAAGTAGCGTTTCGTGCGTTGCTTAATTTTCTGCTTTTTTTTATTTAAATAGACATAATCCTATTTGGTTTATCTGAAACGCCATAACCATTCCGTTATCCTCGTTTCATCTATTTCATATCATTTCGAGAATATTTAATGACAGAACAACAATTAACTTTTAATGATTTAGGCTTGCCAGAATACCTACTGAATGCCGTTGCAGACATGGGCTTTACTCAACCTTCCCCTATCCAAGAAAAATGTATCCCTGCACTATTAGCAGGACAAGATGTGTTAGGTATGGCACAAACAGGAAGTGGTAAAACAGCTGCATTTTCTTTACCGTTACTTGCTCATTTAGATAGTAATCAAAAATATCCACAAATGCTCGTAATGGCACCAACCCGTGAACTTGCTATTCAAGTAGCGGACGCTTGTGAACAATTTACTAAACACGCAAAAGGTTTACGTGTTGTCACTTTATACGGTGGTCAACGCTATGACATCCAATTGCGCGCACTTCGCCAAGGTGCACAAATTGTTGTGGGAACACCTGGACGTATTCTTGACCATTTACGTCGCAATACCCTAGATCTCTCACATCTAAAATCTATCGTTTTAGATGAGGCAGATGAAATGTTACGTATGGGTTTCATTGACGATGTTGAAACCGTGATGGCAGAGTTACCAGAAGATCACCAA
Source organism: Actinobacillus delphinicola (assembly GCF_900638385.1). Classification (NCBI taxonomy): domain Bacteria; kingdom Pseudomonadati; phylum Pseudomonadota; class Gammaproteobacteria; order Pasteurellales; family Pasteurellaceae; genus Actinobacillus; species Actinobacillus delphinicola. The sequence continues at coordinate 501,828 of NZ_LR134510.1, forward strand.
ACAGCCCTCTTCTCTGCCACAATGCCAGAACCGATTCGCCGCATTACGAAACGTTTTATGCGTGAACCACAAGAAATTAAAATTAAAGCAAGTAAAACAACCGCACCAGATATTACACAAAGTTGCTGGTACGTGCGTGGTTTCCGTAAGAATGAAGCACTTTTACGTTTTCTTGAAGTAGAAGACTTTGACGCAGCGATCATTTTTACACGCACCAAATCTGGCACAATGGATATCACTGCATTACTTGAACGTAATGGTTTCCGTGCGGCTGCTTTAAATGGTGATATGACCCAACAAGCACGTGAACAAACCCTTGATCGCTTACGTAATGGTAGCCTTGATATTTTAGTTGCAACCGATGTTGCAGCCCGCGGTCTTGACGTGGAACGCATTAGCCTTGTTGTAAACTATGACATTCCACTTGATGCCGAAAGCTACGTACACCGTATCGGACGTACAGGGCGTGCAGGACGTGCAGGGCGTGCAATTTTATTCGTAGAACCTCGTGAAAACCGCTTATTGAAAAACATTGAGCGCTTGATGAATAAACCTATCGAAGAAGTAGGTGTACCAAATCACGAAGTGCTACAAGCAAGTCGCCGTAAAAAATTCGTTGAAAAAGTAACAAAACAACTTGAACATCACGATCTTGCTGAATACCGCAGTTTACTTGAAGATCTCTTCACTGCAGATCAAGATCAAGAAGATATTGCAGCAGCGATGTTAATGCTACTACAAGGAAAACAAAAACTGATCCTTCCACCAGATCCTGTAATCGAACCTCGCCGTGAACGTGGTGATCGCAACCGTGGAGATCGTCGTGATCGTAGCGATCGTGAAAATCCTCGCTCTCGTGAACGTCGTGGTTATGGCACACCAATGGCAATGGATCTTTACCGTATTGAAGTAGGTCGTGCAGATGGTGTCGATGTTCGCCATATTGTTGGTGCAATCGCAAATGAAGGTGACATCAGTAGCCGTAATATCGGTCATATTAAGCTTTATGATGACTACGCAACCGTTGAATTACCACAAGGTATGCCAAAAGCATTATTGAAACATTTCAATAAAGCCCGTGTGTTAAATAAACCAATGCAAATGTCATTCCTAAATGAAGTAAAAGCTCAAAGCAACGATCGTGGTGGTAAAGAGCGTGGTCGCAAAAACTTTGGTGATTCACGTAGAGAGCGTGGCGATCGTGAGAGAAAATTTAGCGAGAAAAAACGTTCATTCAAAGAACGTGGTCGCCGTTAATCATTAAATCAAATAAAAAGAGTAGCACCGTGCTACTCTTTTTTATTTGCGATGATAAAATCACGCCACATTTTTCGTAAAAATTTATGCGTTTTCTTCCATCGTACGTACGTCATCTAACGTATTAAAATTTTGAAAAGCATTTTTTTCATCAGAGAAATCTACCGCAATTCCCCCTTGCTGTTGCATAAAAGTTAAAATGCGACGTTGCCCCTTAGCTAAATATTCTTCTAAATCTGCAACGAGTTGACGTGACATCAAGCAGAAAGTGGGATGATCTCGTTCCCCATCATTTGCATACGCTAATTGCGTATTGTGTTGTTGAACTGCTTGCAACAATCGTGAGCATAGATGTTCAGATAAAAATGGATTATCACAAGGAACAAAAAGTACGTAATCCGTCCTCGCACGCTTAAGTGCAGTTAACATACCACTGAGTGGTCCTTGAAAATCTGGCAGATCATCTGCAAAAACAGGCACATCATAGGTCACATACTTTTCATGATTTCGGTTTGCATTAATGCTCACCATTGAAACTTGCGGTAACAGGCGTGCCAAGCAATGTGTAATCATCGGTTTACCTTGAAAAGAAACAAGTCCTTTGTCTTGCCCCTGCATTCGGCGTGCTTTTCCACCGGCTAAAATTACGCCACTAATTGTTATTGTCATATTTTATTCCGTCTTTAATTCAAGTATGATGTACATCCCATTATGATCATAAGGAAAACCAGATGAAATGTCATCGCTTAAATGAAGTATTGGAGCTACTTCAACCTTACTGGACTAAGAATCCAGAACTTAATCTTATGCAAGTGCTTGGGCAAATTGCCAAAGAAGCAGGATTTGATCAACCACTCGACACCTTATCTGATGAAGTGATCATCTACCATTTAAAAATGTTTGGAAAAGATAAAAATGCACCGATTCCAGGTCTTCAAAAAGATTATGAAGAAGATTTTAAAACCGCTATATTAAAAGCACGTGGTGTCATTAAATAACAACAGAGGGAAAACCAATGAAAAAACTACTTTTAGCTTTTATCGCATTATTCGGTCTTGCTCAAGCAAATGCGGACTCTGCTTATACAGAACTAGATCGTACTCCATCACCAACACCAACCGTTATCGAATTTTTCTCTTTCTACTGTCCACATTGCTATAATTTCCAATACGTTTACAAAATTCCACAAAAAGTAGAAGCCTCATTACCAAAAAATGTAACGTTTAAACAATACCACGTTGCTTTTTTAGGTGCTCAAGGTGAAATGTTGACACGTGCATGGTCACTTGCGATGTTATTAAATGTACAAGACAAAGTTCGTGAGCCATTATTTAATTCAGTACGTGCAGGAGAAGAAGCAGGCGATCCGAATATCCCAACAATGGATACAGTTCGTAAGATCTTCTTAGATGCAGGCGTTACTCCAGATGAATTTAATGCATTTAATAGTTTCGCTGTCACCGCATTAACTAAAAAACAAGAAAATCTTGCACAATCACTCAACGTACGTGGTGTACCTGATTTTTACGTTGATGAAAAATATCGCATTAATCCAGAAGCCCTTCCGAAAAATGAAGAAGGTTTTATTAATGGCTATGTAAAAACTATCAATGATTTATTGCAAAAGCACTAAAAGTTTGTTTTAATGCGACCCTTTTTAAATCTACATTATAGAAATACATCGAGGAAATTATGACAGAGAGTTTTATCGTTACCCGTCGTTACTTTGATGATGAAAATTACCCACGCGGCTTTGCTCGTCATGGCGATTACACAATCAAAGAAGCACAAGTTTTAGAACAATTTGGACAAGCATTCAAAGCGTTAGATAAAGGTGAACGTGCGCCAGTAACTGAAGAAGAAAAATCTTTTGTTGCTTTCTGTCGTGGCGAACACCCAGCAGAAACTTTCTTTGAAAAAGTATGGGGTAAATATCGTACCCGTATCGCGTCTGCAAAACGTGTTTACACACTTTCAGGCGTTATCGCTGACAATATTGAAGATTTCTCAGGCGAATAATTCTCTGTCTTAGTTATCTATCCAATACTAAAAACTACGCCACAATTTTCATAATTTTTTATGAAAATTGTGGCGTAGTTGTTTATAAAACCCACTAAACATCAAGCAGGACCAAAATCGCCGCATCACCGCCCCATTCTTTAGGTGCCTGATGTAATGCTCTTACTCTCGGATGTTGCACTAACCAGCGAGGAATTTGATGCTTTAATGTAAAGGTTCCATAGCCAGTCATAATACTTGCACAAAAGAAATTCTCTCTTTCACAAGCTAACAACAGTGCAGCTAATTCTAATTTTGCCTGTTTTTTGGTTACGCCATGTAAGTCTAAAAATATTTCTGGCGAAAAATCACCACGGCGTAATTGTTTTAACAAATGGCTATCCTCGCCTGCCCGTAAATAGCGGACCTTATCCTCTTCATTTAATAAAGGCTCATAGCCATCTGAAAAGAAAAATAGTGCATCTTCAGTTTCCCGTGTATCACGCAAAACTTGCTTTTTCTTTTTCACCGACATCCTTTTCGGGACATATGTATTCTGCTCTAAGGGCTTTACGCCTTGCATAGCACTTCTAAAAAGTGCTTCATCATCAAGGTCTTTTTCCATCGTTTATGCTGTTTCCTCATCTAAATTTTTTATTTTAAAAAAGAAGAACCAATATTTTACCAATAAAACAGCAACGATGAGAACTTTTGCCCAAACAACAGGCGTAAAGATAAAGCCAATTGTGAGCATCACTGTAACAAAGCCTAGAATCCAGAACTTCGACTTTTTACTCATTGCCCCCTGCTCTTGGAAAGTTTTCAAATGCTTTTGATAAATCGTCGTTTGTAAGAACCATTGATGAAGTCGATCAGATCCTTTAGCAAAGAAAAAGAGTGTAAGTAATAAAAAAGGTACCGTAGGTAAAATAGGAACGACAATGCCCACAATGCCTAATACTAAAAAAACAAAACCTAATAAAATATAAAGTGCTTTCATCGTACAACTCACTTAAAACGTATTACTTTGGGATCTTAAACATACAGATTTTTTATTTAAATGCAACTGAAAAACATTCTTATTTAAATTAAATTTTATGAGAACTTATGCCGCTTGCCTCTATAATCCCTTATAATAGACAATTTTAAACAAAATTTAATTTTCTATTTTCACTAAAATCTTCAAAAAGGATAGTTAATTTGAACATTGTAAATCGTATTTTTACTTGGTTTGAGTCACGTATTGATCCTTACCCAGAAAATAATCCCCAACAATTACAACATGGATTATTCGGCTTTGTTTGGTCAAGTCTTAGTGGTATGAAAGGGTGGATCCTACTTCTCGCTTTCCTCACCATGGGAACAGGCATCATTGAAGCCCTACTCTTCCAATTTATGGGAGTAGTAATCGACTGGCTAGGGAAATACACGCCACATCAACTTTGGCAACAGAAAGGCTATCTATTACTAGCTATGGCTGGCGTTTTAATTGTCAGCGTGTTCTGGTCATTCTTCTCTACTACCACTCGCCTTGAAGCCTTACAAGGGAATTTCCCCATGCGTTTACGTTGGGACTTCCACCGCCGCATGCTCGGACAAAGCCTTAGCTTTTACCAAGATGAATTTGCAGGGCGTGTTTCTGCAAAAGTCATGCAAACTGCACTGGCAGTGCGTGATAGCGTACTAACACTCGCCAATATTATGGTGTATATCAGTGTTTATTTTGTCACCTCAGGCGTTATTCTTGTTTCATTAGATACCTATCTCATTTTGCCTTTTTTAGTTTGGTTGGGGCTTTTTGTTACTATTCTCTATTTTATTATTCCTCGCCTTTCTAAAACCGCACAAGAGCAAGCTAATGCGCGTGCTTTGATGACAGGTCGAATTACAGATGCTTACGCAAATATTACTACCGTAAAATTATTCTCTCACGCCTCTCGTGAAGCAGATTATGCTAAACGTTCAATGGAAGAATTTATGATTACGGTACGCAAGCAAATGCGTTTAGCCACATATTTAGATACATTAACTTATGCCAACAACGTACTTTTAATTCTATCCACATCTATTTTAAGTATTTGGCTTTGGAGTGCGAGTTTAATCGCAGTTGGGGCAATTGCGACGGCGATTGCGATGACTTTACGTGTGAATAGTTTATCACATTGGATTATGTGGGAATCTGCGCGTTTATTTGAAAATATCGGTATAGTAAATGATGGGATGCGTACGCTTTCAAAACCGCATACGATTCTCGATAAACCGAATGCTCACCCATTAAACGTAGGCAAAGGTGATATTCATTTTGAACACGTTGATTTTGCCTACGGTGATGAACCGTTGCTAAAAGATTTTAATCTTCATATTAAACCGGGTGAAAAAGTCGGTTTAATTGGACGCTCAGGTGCTGGAAAATCGACTATCGTGAATCTTTTATTGCGTTTCTATGAACCGCAATCAGGCGAAATTAGTATTGATAACCAAAATATCGCCGATGTAACCCAAGAAAGTTTGCGTGCAGATATCGGCTTAGTGACACAAGATACCTCGCTTTTACATCGAAGTGTGCGTGATAATATTATCTACGGTCGCCCAGATGCAACTGAGGAAGAAATCTTACAAGCTGCAGAACGTGCAAAAGCGGCGGATTTTATTCCACATCTTACCGATCCAAATGGTCGTTCAGGTTTAGATGCACATGTGGGTGAACGTGGCATTAAGCTCTCAGGTGGACAACGTCAACGTATTGCGATTGCCCGTGTTATGCTAAAAGACGCACCTATTTTAATTCTTGATGAAGCAACCAGTGCTTTAGATTCGGAAGTAGAAACTGCGATTCAGGAAAGTCTTGATAAAATGATGGAAAACAAAACCGTGATTGCAATCGCTCATCGTCTTTCCACCATCGCAGCGATGGATCGCCTTATCGTCTTAGATAAGGGGCATATCATTGAACAAGGTACGCACCAAGAATTACTTGCCAAAAACGGACTTTATGCCAAATTATGGCAACATCAATCAGGTGGATTCTTAAATCAAGATAATGCTTAAATAAAAACACGCCCCAATTTTCATAAAAATTTTCGAAAATTGGGGCGTATTATTTTCAATTCAATTAATTTGCATCAATTTGAATATTGGCATTCTTGCGTAATAAATCAATCCAATTCTTTTCAAGATTACCCAGTTTCTTACGCATCAGCATTTCATACGCTTTTTGCATATAAACTTCATTAGTTACATTTTGCTGACGACTTCCTGTCACTTCTAAAATATGCCAGCCAAATGTGCTTTTGAAAGGCTGAGAAATTTTGCCTTGTGGCGTGGATAAAATGGTTTTTGCAAAAGCAGGCGCATACATATCAGGGAATTGATAACCAAGATCGCCACCATTCGCACCTGATAAATAATCTTTAGAATATTCTAATGCTGCTTTTCCAAAACTTATTTTTTTCGTCAAAATATCATTGCGGATTTTAGTTAATTTTGCTTTCGCTTCACTGTCGGTCATCAATGGATTGATAGTCAGCAGGATATGGCGCACATCATATTGTTTAGCTGTAATTGGCGCATGTTTTCCAGCAGTTTTTGCCTCTGCCTCTAGTTTTTTCGCTAATGTTTGAATCTCATTACGATTAATACTTTGGCGTAACGTATTGACTTCTTGTCCAATTACTTGATCACGTAAAGTGGCTAAACGTACCTGTTGCTGTAAAGCTGGTGCAATCTGAGCTGCCAACTGTGAACGATATTGTTCAAGGTTCACACCTTGTTGTGTTAACGCTAATAAAAACTGCCCATAACTCATACCATTTTGTTGGGCAATCAATTGCATTTGACGATCCACTTCTTGTTTTAAAATTTGTTGAAATTGTTGTTGTGGAACCGTGATTTTTGCCTGTTGTAAAGTCGTTGCTAATAAAGCTTGATTAATCAATTCATTCAAGGCTTCCTTACGAGCGGCAGGCGTTGCTTTATGATGCTGTAATAACTGATTAACTTGACTTTGCAAGATAGGTGCACCATTAACACTTGCTACAACACGATCACCGAGAGATTGCGCTTGAGCATAAAAAGCAGAAAATCCTATACAGGAAACGAGTAAAGTTTGTAATGTTTTTTTTCTCATTAGATTTTTCCTAAAATTCAACTATTTATTTAGTGTATAAATTGAACAGAAAGTTCCCTACGCATCTGCTAATACCACATCATAAAAACCGTCAGAATGTTCGGTATGTACCTGAACGTCTTGCTGAAGTGTCGTTGCAACAACCTTACCAACATAATCTGCCTGAATAGGAAGTTCACGATGACCTCTGTCAATAAAGGCAACTAATTCAACACGTTTTGCACGTCCAAAACTTACTAGAGCATCCAACGCTGCCCGAATCGTACGACCAGTACAAAGAACATCATCCACTAAAATGACCGTCTTATTATCAATATTAATGAAACTTGTTGCACCATAATAAGTTGGATAAAGTTCTGTATGTTCATCTATAAAATCATCACGATAAAGCGTAATATCAACATCAAAAGATGGCAGACTTTTATTGGTGAATTTTTGAATCTGTTCTTTCAATAAATGGGCAATATCTGCACCACGACGTTTAATACCCACGATGACAATTGAAGACAAATCATCATGCTTTTCAACAATTTCATAGGCAATCCTAGAAACAGTATGAATAAATTGTGTGCTATCAACAATATCTTGTTTATTCATCGCAATTCTCCTAACAAATGGATGATTTTCAAACATTATAGCTTAATTTTTAATAAAATTGCGCTTATCTTCAATTTTGTAAATAATTCTGTAAAATTTCTTGCGTAAATTGTTTGCGTAAATAAAAACCAAGAGGCAAGGTTTGAATAAGCTCGCCTTGAATATTAATGCCCGTTGTTAACGCTCGACTATTGGCGGCTTTAGGACGTAATTGTAATACTTCCCCTAATGTTGCATTAATTTCTTGGACACGCCCAAGAATAATGTAATCCATTAATTCTTCCCAATCACGTTTTAACAATAATTCTTGCTGTAGCGTCGGTTTCCATAAAATCGGGGCTCCAACACGGCGCATGGCTAATGGAATATCTCTTTCTCCTTCAATAGGAATCCAAAGAACTTTTGACAATTTGTAACGCACATGGCTCGTTTCCCAAATAATACCCGTTGTTTGTGTCAAAGGTGCAAGACTTACAAACGTCGTTTCTAAAACCTTTCCGTTACGATCGATCGGCAAAGTTTTTAATTCAATACCCAGTGCTTGGAAATCACGTTCGGCTTTACTACCTGCTGTTGCACCAAGAGCTTGCTCAATTAAATTTCCTACCCAACCTTTATGTCGCTTTAAATTATCAGGTACCATTACATTAAGCATTTGTGCAATCTCTGCAAAAGTAAGCCCAGCAATAGCCCACGCTCTTTCTAAAAGCTCATTTTCTGTTTTAGGGGGAAATGAATGAATAACCACATGACCTTCTTACAAAAACGCACCGAAAAACGGTGCGATTTTAAATTGTTTATTAACAATGGTGTTTTTCACGATAAGCAACTAAATCTTCAATCGTCATTACGGGATAATCGAATTGTTTTGCAAAGGCAATAATTTCAGGAGCGCGTGCCATCGTGCCATCATCATTGGTGATTTCACAAATTACACCTGCTGGCTTAAATCCTGCCATACGAGCTAAATCAACAGAAGCTTCTGTATGACCACGACGCACTAGGACACCACCTGTTTGAGCTTTTAATGGAAAAACATGTCCTGGGCGATTTAAATCATTCGGCACTGTCTTTTCATCAACCGCTGTTCTAATCGTCATAACACGATCGCTGGCGCTCACACCTGTACTTACCCCTTTGGCTGCTTCGATTGTTACCATAAATGCCGTGTGATTAACACAATTATTATTTTCAACCATAACAGGTAAATCCAATTCTTTGCAACGCTCATCCGTTAAACAAAGACAAACGATACCACTGCCATAACGGATAAGTTGTGCCATTTGTGGAGCAGTAATGGTTTCAGCAGGGAAAATAAGATCCCCTTCATTTTCACGATCTTCATCATCTAACACAAGCACGCCTTTGCCTGCTTTTAATGCAGCAAGTGCACGTTCAACACGTTCTTCTGCGTTTCCGAATGAAGATAAAATAGACTGATTCATAGTAAAATTTCCTTGAAATAAAATTGTTGTACTTGAATCAGGGCTTGATGGAAAAGTAAAAGACGATAAAAAATCGTCCACAAAATCACGGAGTGATTAAAATTCTCTTTCATCCAGACTATCACTGTCGGCTTTGGATTCTCACCAAATCTGCTGTCTTTGCTTAGGCAAACGCTCGTGGGCTTATTTTCGCTACTGGAAACTTACCACCGGTAGGGATTTTCACCCTGCCCTGAGAACTCGCATAGTATAACCGAATTCCTTGATAAAAAAAGCGTCTTTCCCAGTAAAATAGACAAGAAAAAATTTTTCTTTAGGACTAAGATTGCATACAATATTCTCTCACTTATGAATCATTCGGAGGCAATCATGTCAGATTTCGATAAAGATAAAATTGAAAACTTTTTCCACCAAATTCAAAGTGCATTACCCGCTGGCTTAAAAGAATTTAGCCAAGATACGGAAGAAAAATGCAAAGCCTCATTTAAAGCACGTTTAGTGGCATTGGGCTTTGTCACAAAAGAAGAATTTGAAGCCCAATCCGCTCAAATTAAACAATTACAAGATCAAATTACGCTTCTTCAAGAACGCCTTGCGGCTTTAGAAGGTAAGCAAGATCAATAAAATTAATAATATCTAAGGACTCGTGTATGACGGATTTTTCATATCTACAAACAAAACGTAAACAATTGCAATTAAAAGTTAATGATGTTTGTCAAAAAGCTCAAATTACACGAGCCTATTTTAACCAATTAGTCAGTGGAAAAATTAAAAATCCAAGTGCTGCAAAACTCCAAGCATTACATGCGGCATTAGAAATTAATGAGGATCCGATGCGTAAAGTGGGTGTCATCTTTGGCAAGTTCTATCCCGTGCATACTGGACATATCAATATGATTTACGAGGCATTCAGTAAAGTTGATGAATTACATGTAGTCGTATGTAGCGATACTGAACGAGATTTACAACTTTTCCTTAACAGTAAAATGAAAAAAATGCCTACTGTTCAAGATCGTTTACGCTGGATGCAACAGATTTTTAAATATCAGAAAGGGCAAATCTTCATTCACCACCTCATTGAAGACGGTTTACCAAGTTATCCTAACGGCTGGCAAGGTTGGGCAGATCGTGTTCGTACACTCTTTGCCGAAAAACATTTTCAACCTTCCGTCGTTTTTAGTAGTGAGATCCAAGATAAAGCGCCATACGAGACTCATTTAAATTTAAACGTTGAGCTTGTCGATCCACAACGGAATTTCTTCAACGTTTCTGCAACAAAAATTCGCAATAATCCGTTTGAATATTGGAAATTCATTCCGAAAGAAGTACGTCCATTCTTTGTAAAAACTATCGCAATTTTGGGCGGAGAAAGTAGCGGTAAAACCGTCCTAGTCAGCAAACTAGCCAATGTATTTAATACCACCTCTGCTTGGGAATATGGACGTGAATTTGTCTTTGAAAAACTTGGCGGAGATGAGCAAGCTATGCAATATTCCGACTACCCTAAAATGGCAATTGGACATCAGCATTATATTGATTATGCGTTACGCCATGCTCATAAAATTGCGATTGTGGATACCGATTTCATTACTACCCAAGCCTTCTGTATCCAATACGAAGGAAAATCTCACCCATTCTTAGACTCCATGATCAAAGAATATCCCTTTGACGTAACGATTCTCTTGGATAATAATACGAAGTGGGTTAACGACGGATTACGTTCATTAGGTAATCAAAAACAACGTCAGCAATTCCAACAATTATTAAAAAAATTATTACATAAACATAATATTCCTTATATTGAAATTGAATCACCAAGTTATTTGGAGCGCTACAATCAGGTTAAAGTTATTGTAGAAAAAATTCTCAATAACGAAGAAATTGAACCCTTATTTACACGGGAGTAACCTATGATCCTATTTGCTGGCGATCCTCATGGTAGGTTCGATCACTTATATCCTTTTTTAAAACCTGACGAAAATGGTCAACTTCCTGCTGTCATTTTATTGGGGGATATTCAAATCCATTCTCCTGATGAATTAGATGAATTAGCGAGTCGTTGCGATCTTTGGTACATTCATGGCAACCACGATACCCGCACACCTGAAAATTATGATGCATTATGGAATGATAAATGGAAAGATCGCAACTTACATAAAAAAGTACAAACGATCCAAGGCGTACGAATTGCAGGACTTGGCGGTGTATTCCGTGGGAAAATTTGGATGCCTCCTAATAAACCGATGTATCAAGATCCGATTCATTATTGCCAATATTGCTACCAAGAAAATTTATGGCGACAAGGATTACCATTACGCCATCGAGCAACAATCTTTCCTTCAGATATTGAGGCACTCTCTAGCCAAAAAGCTGATATTTTAGTCACTCATGAAGCACCAAAACCTAATCCGTATGGATTTGCTGTATTAAACCGACTAGCTCAAAAAATGGGGGTCAAACATATTTTTCATGGTCACCACCACGAAAACTATGTTTATCAACATTTCAAAAAATACTCGCATCGAGTCACTAATGTCGGCTTCCGTAGCTTAACTGATATCAATGGGCATTATCTTCTCACTAACATTGACGATCGTTAATTAAACACGCCCCCAATTTCCAAAAAATTTTTATTTTTCATAACTTTTGAGCATAGGCGCTATGCATTTGCTCAAAAGTTGTTTAGTATATGATCCACATCAATAAAATAATAAATTTTGGGATAAATCTACTTTATACAATTGGGAGACTCGTATGAAATTATCGCGTCGAAATTTTATTAAACGTGGGGTTATTGCGGGGATTACTGTCTATACGGTTCCTGCACTAGCCCAGTTTAAACTTGATCTAGATGGACAAAGCAACCAAGTGAGTCCAGACCTTTATGAAAAATGGTCCACCAACGGTGAAACCAATTTCCGCATTGATGCTATTGCCAAGGTGACTGGCGAAAAAATTTATGGTCGTGACTTACGTGCAACAGACATCGAAGGTTGGCCAAACTCACAAGCATTCGCTTACTATATCCGTGCCACTAAAGCCGATCAGCTCTATGAGGGCATTGATATTGATTTTTTACCCGCACCATTAAAGCCAATAAAAATCATTACCGCAGAAATGCTAGAACAAGATGGAATTGTTCTGCCTCACTTCTATGGTAAAAATCCGTTAGTAAAAATTGGTACTGTGCCAGATTATTTAGGGCAAGCGGTTGCTTTATTAATTTTCGATAATTTTCTTGCTTATCGTGAGGCGAAAAGCCTATTACAATTTAATCAATCTATCGTGAAATATGGTGCTAAAGCACCGCTAGCTTGTAAAACCATGAATCCATGGGGAGTTCATCGTATTACCCGTATAGAAGGAAATCCGCAAGGTACCCTACCAGATAAATATAGTCCACTACAAAATGGTCTTCCCCACGTTGATTATGTTAATTACAAACCGAACTGGCCTGCTCCAAATGCGAATGGCACCCCATTAGAACAACAAATGGCAGTTGCCGATGAAATTTCAAAAAGTTTCGAGAATGAAGATTACTATATCCTCAATCGCACTTACAAAACGCAATTTGTTGATCCAATGTTTATGGAGCCAGAATGCTTTAACGGTTGGTACGATGAAAAAACACAAACATTCCATACTATTCCAACCTTGCAATCTATTGAAGATTTCTATACCAATGTTGCCAATATGTTGGCAAATGGTCCATTAGCAGGAAAAGTCAAAGATTTAATTGTACATTCTCCCTATGTAGGTGGCGGTTTTGGCGGTAAAGATCACTCTATTACCGCATACTACGGTTTAATTGCGGCCATGTATCATCACAATCCAGTGCGCTTGGCAAACGATCGTTTTGAACAATTCCAAACGGGATTAAAACGTCACCCATTCGTTATGGAAAATCGTTTAGCGATTGATAAAAAAACAGGAAAATTCCAGGGTATCATCAGTAATATGCAACTTGATGGGGGCGGTCGTGCGAATTTAAGTTCTGCTGTGGCATCAGTTGGAGCAAGTGGTTTGCAATCAATTTATTATTTCCCACAAAATGATATTACAGCTGTTGCTTACGTATCGGAAAACCCAGCTGCTGGTTCAATGCGTGGTTTTGGTACAGTACAAACCATGTTTGCCATGGAAAATATGGTCAATGAGGCTGCTCAGGCCTTAAATATCGATCCGATCGAATTACGTTTACGTAATGCACTTCAACCAGGTCAAGCAAATACGCAAGGTGGCGTCCCAACCAGTCCAGAACGCTACACTGATATCTTAAAAGAAGTTCAAAAACATGATATGTGGACAAAACGTGCCGAACGTAAAAAAGCACATGAGGCGAAATATCCAAATCAAAAATTCGGTACGGGTTTTGCAATCTGTACTAAAAAATTCGGTACGGGTAACGATGCGCCAGCAACCTATATTGAGATGAACGAAAAAGGTCAACTCATCGCAGGAATCACTGCTGTTGAAATGGGTACGGGTGCGCAAACGGGTCAAGCTGCTGTAATGAGTAAGTATCTTGGTCATGGTGCAGATATTATGAATTTAACTGAAGTTAAGGCATGGGATGCCTTACAAATGCAAGCAACCAAATCACCTTATGCCATGACGGAAGATTACGTTAAGCAGATGCAACAAAATCCACGTTGGGTGACCACGAAAGTATTCGATTCTGCTGCCTCTAACTCGGCTTATTTCCAAAGTAAAACTACAGAAAATGCGGCAAAAATTATTTTCCGCTACGGTTTATGGCCTGCCGCCAAAGCGATTTGGTCAAAACTTTACTTCTCAGGAAGCCAATATGCAGATATTAATTTCGGTGCACCTGAAGAGGCGAGTTGGGTTGATGGAAAACTTACAACTCGTGGCTTCATTCCACTTGATCTACCAACACTAGCTCAATATGCCCATCAACACGGTTTTGTGACCTCAGCAATGGTACATAGTTATAACAGCTGGGCGTGGGTAGAGGCAGACTTCACTATTGAAGGTGAAACCCAACGTTACGAATTAGACGCCGTGGCTGTAAAATACGGTAAAGGTGCAAGTAAAGATAAACAAGCCTTAATGACTAGCCAAGGCTGGCACGTATTAGATCGCACTAATACTGCGTATCCGTCTCCAGCACTTCGTCATGCAATGGGAACGTACTATGCACCTTGTGCAACAATCGTTGATGTGGCTATTGATATGGGCTCTGGCGCAACGAATGTTATTCGCACTCAATCTTGGGTTGATGCTGGTCAAGTAATTGTTAAAGAGCTTGTTGAGGGGCAATTAGAAGGCGGTATCGCAATGGGTATCGGTCATGCACTTTATGAAATCTTACCAAATGGTGAAGAAGGTCCAGGTAATGGTACATGGAACCTTAACCGCTACCAAGTAAGCCGTGCAAACAATGTTGGTGTTTGGGAAATGAATAGTATTCTTGTCCCACCAGTGGGTAAGAATGATCAACATAAAGGAATTGCCGAAGTCGTGATGATTCCTGTTATTCCTGCCATTATTGAAGCGATTTACCAAGCAACTGGCACCCGTTTTTACCACACTCCTGTAACTCCTGCTGATATGAGAGAGGCCCTACAATGATTACTGTATCAATGACAATTAACAATAAAAAAGTAGGTCCAATTGAAGTACCTGCAAGTTTAAAAATGATTGAATTTTTGCATGAATATCTTTCGCTTACTGGCACAAAATTTGGTTGCGGTGCGGGAATTTGTCATGCTTGTACCATTATTGTCGATGAAAAAGATGGCACATCACACACAATGCGAACTTGTATTAATGGTGTGGGTGACTTTAACGGTAAAGTACTTCGAACAATTGAAGGTCATGCAAAACGTAACGCACTTGGACAAATTACAGCATTAAGCCCAGTGCAAGAAACTTTTATTAAACACTTTTCCTTCCAATGCGGTTGGTGTACTTCAGGCTTTGTCAATGAAGCAACCGTATTAGTGGAAGATCTTAAGAAAAATCCGATCGAAAAAGATCAAATTGAAGCACGCATTGAAGATGCGTTAAAAGATCATATTTGCCGCTGTACTGGTTATCGCAAATATTATGTTGGTCTGCGTGATTTAATTCTTTCACAGGGGGGATTAGTAAAATGAAAAAAATCTTAACGCTTAGCATGCTTGGGCTTGCCAGTGTGAGTGCATTTGCACAACCTTCGCCGCAAGCAAATGATAAAAATGAAAATCTCGCACTTATTGCGCGTGGGGCTTACCTTTCAGCAGCTGGTGACTGTGAAGGTTGTCATACCATTCCGACAGGACAAACTTATGGTGGCGGTCGAGCATTCCCTACACCTTTCGGTACTATTTACTCAACCAATATCAGTAGTGACAAAACTTACGGCATCGGTAATTATACTTACCAAGAATTTGTGGATGCCGTCCAAAAAGGCGTTTCACCGCATGGTAATCTTTATCCTGCAATGCCATATGCATCGTACCAAAAAATTAGTCCAGCAGATATGAAAGCACTTTATGCTTATTTTATGCAGACGAAACCAGCCACTCAAAAAAACCGTGAAAATGATGTCATGTTTCCAGCAAACATTCGCTTCGGTTTAAAATTTTGGAACTGGCTTGAAGTGAAAGATTCACCATTTAAAGTAACGCCTGGTAAATCAGAGACGTGGAATCGTGGTAAATATTTGGTAGAAGGCTTAGGACACTGTGGCGAATGTCATACTCCACGTAATTTCCTAATGGGTTCTGAAACCAATAAAGCATTGCAAGGTAATGTTATTGATGGTGTGAATGCGCCAAATATTACCGCACAACGCTTAAAAGAAGAAGGTTGGGACGCAAAACAACTGACTGATTTCCTCGCAACAGGAAAATCAGCGAAAGGAACTGCTTTTGGTGAAATGTTTATTGTTGAAAAACACAGCCTAACCCAGCTTAGCAAGGCAGATATTGATGCGATGGTCACTTATCTACTTGATGGTGATACAACAATTCGTAATCGCAAAATTCCGCTTACCTTTACCGCTGCCCAGCAAGCAATGCCAGGCTATGGCACCTATATGGCAAAATGTTCTGGTTGTCATGGTAACCGTGGTGAGGGAATCCCAAATCTTGCACCGCCACTACAAGGCAACGCAACGCTTGCGAATCCAAATATCTATAACACGGTTGAAGTGATTATGAATGGCATCAATGCCCAACGCTATAATCGTAATCAAGCTTACTATGCAATGCCAAGCTATCCGAAAATGGATAGTAAAACTATGGCAGATTTAATCACATTCTTGCATCAGGCAATGACGGATCAAACGAGTACAGTTACTCAACAACAAGTCGAAAGCGTCATGCAAAAAGTAAATAAATCTTAATAAATGACGCCCCAATTTCCGTAAAAATTTATGAAAATTGGGGCGTGTTCTTATGTTTTATGCCAATTGGCGCAATTTTTGAATCAAATCATAGTTCGCAGGGGGAAAACTTCCTGCATCCAGATCCTGCTGATTTACCCACATTCCAACTTGCCCCTCACGCCCAAAAGGCTCATTCACCCATTCATCGACTAAATAAAAATAAAACTCAATAATTTTATGCGGATAGTCATAAACAAATTGCTCAAAAAGCTCGGCTTTTAAAACTTGAATACCAATTTCTTCTTCTAATTCTCGATCTAAAGCCTGACGTGGTGTTTCGTCATTTTTTACCTTACCGCCTGGAAATTCTAAGGCTTGTGCAAAATCTTTGCCTTCTAAACGTTCGGTAAGATAAATTTGTCCAAGTGCATTACGGATAATCCCTGCCGCAACCTGCACACGTGGCTTGTCTGCCATTTTTTTACTCCTAAAAAGAAAAAGCGGTAAACAAATAGATTTACCGCTTTATTTGTTATTAATTAATCAAATTTTCTCGCTCGGTTTCCATGACAATGTTTATATTTTTTGCCACTTCCACACGGACAAGGTTCATTACGCCCAATCTTATGATCAGACTCATCTAAAGGCATTTCCTCACCATTTGTTTGATAATGAGTAGCTTGGCTGTCTGCTTCCGCTTGACGAGCAGCCTCTGCGGCACGTACTTCATCTTCCGTTCTTACTTGAACACGGCTTAATGTGCTGATAACACTTAATTTTAATGCATCAAGCATATCAGTAAACATTTGGAAGGATTCACGTTTATATTCTTGTTTTGGATCTTTTTGTGCGTAACCACGTAAATGAATACCACGGCGTAAATGATCCATTGCAGAAAGATGTTCTTTCCAAAGTTCATCTAAGGTTTGTAACATCACGCCTTTTTCAAATTGACGCATCGTTTCTTCACCAACTAACGCTTCTTTTGCTTTGTATTCTTTTACTGCCTCTTCAATAATACGTTCACGTAAACGTTCTTCATCAAGTGTATGATCATCTTCAATCCAATCTACAAGAGGAAGATCTAAACCAAAATCTTGTTTTAAACGTTTTTCTAATGCTGGAACATCCCACATTTCTTCTAAAGATTGTGGCGGAATGTATTCATCAATAACTTGATTAAAGACATCTTGACGAATGGCATCTACACTTTCAGCTAAATTATCGTTATCTAATAATTCATTACGTTGTGCGTAAATCGCATGGCGCTGATCGTTTGCAACATCATCAAATTCAAGCAAGCTTTTACGTCCGTCAAAGTTATGGTTTTCTACTTTTGCTTGCGCTGATGCAATCACTTTCGCTAGCATCTTAGATTCCATACCTTCGCCCGCAGTGCTAAACGCTTTACGCATCAGATTGAGTTTTCCTTCGTTAAGATAAATACGCATTAACGCATCATCTAAAGAAAGATAGAAACGTGTTGAGCCTGGGTCACCTTGACGACCAGAACGACCACGTAACTGGTTGTCGATACGACGTGATTCGTGACGTTCTGTACCAATAATATGCAAACCACCTGCCGCTTTTACGATATCGTGACGTTCTTGCCATTTCGCTTTAATCGCATCAATTTGTTCTTGAGTCGGATTTTCTAACTGCTCTACTTCAACTTTCCAGTTACCACCAAGCATAATATCGGTACCACGACCTGCCATATTAGTTGCAATAGTTACCGCACCCGGTGCCCCTGCATTTGCGACAATTTCTGCTTCTTTAGCGTGGAATTTCGCATTCAATACATTGTGCGGAATCCCTGCTTTTTGAAGGGCATGTGATAACGCTTCAGATTTTTCAATAGAAACCGTACCCACTAACACTGGTTGTTGACGTTTAACGCAGTCTTTAATGTCTTCAATGATCGCATTAAATTTATATTGTTCATTTTCGAACATGATATCTGTTAAATCTTTACGTTGAACAGGACGATTCGTTGGAATTACGACAGTTTCCAATCCATAAATTTCTTGGAATTCAAACGCTTCTGTATCCGCTGTACCTGTCATACCTGCAAGTTTTTCGTAAAGACGGAAGTAGTTTTGGTATGTAATAGAGGCAACAGTTTGGTTTTCACCTTGAATTTTTACCCCTTCTTTCGCTTCGATCGCTTGGTGTAAACCATCTGACCAACGGCGACCAGCCATAGTACGACCAGTGTGTTCGTCAACGATGATAATTTCACCATTTTTAACAATATAATCGACATCTTTTTCAAAAAGCGTATTCGCACGTAAAGCCGCATAAACATGGTGTAATAAAGCAATATTTGCTGGCGAGTAAAGGGTATCGTTTTCCGCCATCAAGCCTTCTTTTACCAATAATTGCTCAATTTTTTCTTGACCACGTTCGGTGAGATACGCCTGTTTGGTTTTTAAATCTAAGGTATAGTCGCCTGTACCTTGATAATCATCACTGTCTTCTTTATCTTGCTTAATCAGATTCGGTACGATTTTATTTACCGCAATATAAAGTTCACTGCTATCTTCAGCAGGACCAGAAATGATTAATGGCGTACGTGCTTCATCAATTAAGATAGAGTCCACTTCATCGACTAATGCGTAATGCAATTCACGTTGGCAACGATCTTCTGGGCGGTGTGCGAGGTTATCACGTAAATAGTCAAAACCTAATTCGCTATTGGTCGCATAGGTAATGTCAGCAGCGTATGCGGCACGTTTTTGTGCAGGATCAAGCCCTGGTACATTTACGCCAACAGTCATACCTAAAAATTCAAAAAGCGGGCGGTTTGTTTCCGCATCTCGACTTGCGAGATAATCATTTACGGTCACTACGTGTACGCCTTTTCCAGAAAGCGCATTCAAATAACATGGTAAAGTTGCGGTAAGTGTTTTACCTTCCCCTGTACGCATTTCAGCGATACAGCGATCGTTTAATACCATACCACCAATTAATTGCACATCGAATGGACGCATCCCCAGTACACGACGACTTGCTTCACGAACAGTTGCGAACGCTTCTGGTAAGATATGTTCTAATTTCTCACCTTTTGCCAAACGTGCTCGGAACTCTGCAGTTTTTCCTTTTAATTCTTCATCACTAAGTGCTTCAAATTGTGGTTCTAATTTATTGATTTGAGCAACTTTTTTATTTAAACGACGCAAAATACGGTCATTACGGCTACCTAAAACTTTAGCAAAAATTGTACTTAACATAGGTTTCTCTTTTAAAATAATAGAATAAAAATAATATTAACTAGTTGATTAATAAAGTAAAATAATTAAAAAGTCAAAATGCGATGTTCTGGACCGGCACGAATCAAAATGCTTAGGAAGAAAAAGTGAGAGAATTGCCCTAATACATAACGTTCAAATTTAGGGTCAACATTGGCGTGAGTAAAATGGTGAGGTAATTGCTGATCAGCCATCTGTTGCTGAACTGCCACACTATTTTTTTGCAATTGTGTCATGAGTGTTTGCACACTCACTGGATCGCCCGTTTGGCTATCATGATGGCTATTCGCTAAAGAAAAAATAGCGAGCAAGCCAATTAAAAGCGGCGACCAAAAATAAGACTTACTTTTTATCACGAGTACAAACCTTTATGACACAATGAGAATAATTTACTAAATCTTTCGTATTGTAGCGGAATTTCGCTACAATGTCATAAATATTACCAATTAATTAGCAATTATGGCCCATCAAAGTACCCCTAGAAATATTCAACAACTGCTAAAAAGTAGCACTCTCCTCAAACATTGCCAACAACAACACCATGAGCAAAGTATTGAAGACTGTATTAAGGACAAGCTCGCCTTTTTGAATCATTTTCCGCACCGTTGTTACGCTTTTTCAGAAGATACCTTAGGCATTGATATTCCTAATGCGATGTTACGCTACTCTATTTTAGCTCAAGAAAAATCAATTCTTACGGCACTGCAACGCCACTACCCTCAATTCATAAAATTGCGTATTCACATTAATCCCAAATTAAGTCGTTAAAACAAAACGCCCCAATTTTCGAAAAATTTTATGAAAATTGGGGCGTCATTTTAATTTAAGCGTTTAGAATCAAATTAAGCTTCATGCTCTTTTTTATATTCTTTCGCAGCTTTAACAAAACCTTCGAATAATGGGTGACCATCACGCGGTGTAGAAGTAAATTCTGGGTGGAATTGACTTGCTACGAACCATGGATGGTTTGGTACTTCGATGATTTCAACAAGTTTTTTATCTGCTGATAAACCAGAAATACGTAATCCTGCTTTTTCAAGTTGTGGACGTAATTGGTTGTTTACTTCATAACGGTGACGGTGACGTTCTTCAATGGTTTCTGCACCATATAATTTACGTGCAAGGCTACCTTCCGCTAAGTGACATTTTTGAGCACCTAAACGCATTGTACCGCCAAGATCAGAATTTTCGCTACGTGTTTCAGTTTGACCGCTTGCATCTTGCCATTCTGTAATTAAACCAATTACAGGTTCTGGACAATTTTTATCAAATTCACTTGAGTTCGCCTGTTTTAAGCCAGCTACATTACGTGCATATTCGATATAAGCAACTTGCATACCTAAACAAATACCAAGATATGGGATTTTGTTTTCACGTGCATATTGTGCAGTTAAAATTTTACCTTCCACACCACGGTTACCAAAACCACCTGGTACTAAGATACCATCTAGACCGTGAAGCACTTCTGTACCTTTGGTTTCAACGTCTTGTGAATCAATGTATTTGATATGGACCGTTAAGCGATTTTTTAATCCTGCATGTTTTAATGCTTCGTTTACAGATTTATAAGCATCTGGTAATTCAATATATTTACCAACCATACCGATAGTCACTTCACCTGTTGGGTTCGCTTCTTGGTAAAGTACTTGTTCCCATTCACTTAAATCCGCTTCTTTGCATTCAAGATGGAAACGGTTACAAATGAAATCATCTAACCCTTGCGATTTTAATAATGCAGGGATTTGGTAAATTGAATTTACGTCTTTAAGTGAGATAACCGCACGTTCTGGTACATTACAGAATAATGCAATTTTCGCACGTTCGTTTGCAGGGATCATACGATCTGAACGGCAAACTAAAACATCAGGTTGAATACCGATAGACAATAATTCTTTTACAGAATGTTGAGTTGGTTTGGTTTTCACTTCACCCGCAGTTGGGATATAAGGCACTAAAGTTAAGTGCATAAATAAAGTGTGCTCACGACCAACATCTACGGCTAATTGACGTAATGCTTCTAGGAATGGAAGTGATTCGATATCACCAACAGTTCCACCCACTTCAACGATTGCCACATCGTGACCTTTACCGCCTTCTAAAACGCGATCTTTGATTTCGTTAGTGATATGTGGAATAACTTGAATAGTCGCGCCTAAGTAATCACCGCGACGTTCTTTACGTAAAACTTCTGAATAAATACGACCAGAGGTAAAGTTGTTCGCTTTGGTCATTTTAGTACGAATAAAACGTTCATAGTGCCCCAAGTCTAAGTCGGTTTCTGCACCGTCTTGGGTTACGAATACTTCACCGTGCTGCGTAGGGCTCATTGTGCCTGGATCCACGTTGATGTATGGATCAAGTTTCATCATTGTGACATTTAAGCCACGGGCTTCTAAAATAGCTGCAAGAGAAGCTGCTGCAATTCCTTTACCTAATGAAGAAACGACACCGCCTGTTACGAAAATATAATTCGTTGTCATATAAAACCTTTTTTGCTTGGAGTAAAAATGAATAACGTGGTTGCTTATTGTTCAATAAACAACCACGAATTAAGACGGGAATATAGTCTACAATAAAGTGAGTGCGAACTCAATTTATCTTGCTAATTATTTTTTTAGTGTTTGAATATACGCCGCTACGGCTTGCATTTGTTCGTCGTTTAAACGGGATTTGGCGGGATTTCCTGGTCCTTGGATTAAGCCTGCTTTACGCATTTGCAACGCTTTTACAATCGTTTCTTGATCAAGCTGATTAATAATTGCAGAACGACCAAAAGCTTTTTTATCTGCATGGCGACCATGGCAAGTCGCACAATTATTTTCAAAAATTTGTTGTCCTTCGGCGATCATGGCAGCATCTGTAGTAGATGCAGCTGTCGAAGTTGAGGCTGTCGGTGTAACATCTGCATGAGCGAACGCTACTGCACTGATTGCCCCAGCAAGTAAAATCATTCTTTTCATAATTTAACCTTTAAATAATTTTTCTAATTCTTCATCAGGAATAATACTTTCAAACTTCGCCTGAATTTTACCATTTTTATCCGCATAATACGTGGTCGGTGTCCCCACAAGATTATACCGACCCGCAGTAATTTTTATCTGATCAATGCCTACACTAAACGGATAATTCTCTTTTGCTAGAAACTTTTTAAGTTTATCACTTTGCCCATCAATATTAACTGCTAAAATTCGTAAAGGTTGTGGATACTTGTCATGGAAAGCAGCAAATTTTCGTAGCTCGACAATACACATTCCACAATTTTGCGACCAGAAGTTAATCAAAAATGGATGACCTTTAAAAGCATCTAGCGTAAGTTGATTGCCATTAATATCATAAACAGCAACGGGCGGTGCATCTTGACCGATGACCACATGCTGATCCTTGCATGCCCAAAGGGATGCAAGGATTAAACCAAAACTTAATAATCGTAACGAAGATTTCAGGTATTTCCTCATCATACTACTCACGTTCTAATTTACGCTGATTCTTTTCTTCACGTAAAAATTTACCATGTTGTAAAAAGATCGTTCTATCCGTTAATTTTCCTAAATCTGGATTGTGCGTAACCATGACAATCGTGCGTCCTTGACGATTTAATTCTGTTAATAAATCTAACACCAATTTTTCATTCACTTCGTCCAAGTTCCCCGTTGGTTCATCGGCGAAAATAACAGGCGGTTCATTGACTAAAGCACGAGCAATACACACTCGTTGTTGTTCCCCACCTGAGAGTTGGCTTGAACGGTGATCCATACGATGCCCTAGCCCTACTTGCTCTAATACTTTTTTCGCAGCGGCTTCATCAACGACGCTGTGGTAGTATTGTGCGAGCATGACATTCTCAAGGGCAGTCAAATATGGAATTAAGTGAAATTGTTGGAAAACTAAACCAATTTTTTCGGCACGAAAACGTTGGCGTCCTTCTTCATCAAGTTGTGCAGCATCAACGCCATCTAGAATAACCTTCCCATCACTCGCCGTATCAAGCCCAGTTAAAATATTCATTAATGTCGTTTTACCTGAACCCGACGCTCCCATGATGGTGACAAATTCGCCTTCTTTAATTTGAATACTAATGTCTTCTAAAGCGGTGACTTGTCCAAAACGTTTATATAAATTTTGAGTTTCAATAACAAAATTCTTCATAATTTGTCCTTAAACTATTCCCCTTTCAGCACATTCGCCATTTCAATTCCCAATGCACGACGTGTTGGAATAATGACAGAAATAAATGCGACTAAAAGAGAAAGCACAATAGTAATTGGAATAACAGGAAGGCGCATATCAATATACGCATGGAATACGGTAATTCCCAAAATTTGTGCTAATAAATAACCTAGCAATAAGCCAACACCAGTTGCCACAATCGCGATAATTAAAATTTCTGTCACAATTTGTTTAACGATATCTTGCTGTTTTGCGCCGAGTGCTTTTTGGAGAGCAAATTCTTTTGCACGTTCCCCCACGATAGCAATCAAGGTAGTATTTACGCAAAGGGTGGCTAAGACGAGGATAACGATAGAAATTAATCCCATTAACCCTTTAATTTTTCCTAGTATTTGTCCTTCTGATGCGGAAACTTTTAAAATTGGATGAATATCTAGATCTGGATATTCCTTATGCAATTTTTTCGCAAATTGCATAACCTGACCACGATCATCTTGCACATTCATCTGCGCATTCGTCACTAAGCCTTCTTTATCAAGCCATTGTTGAGCAAAATCTAAACTCACCACCAACATATTGTCGGTCGCATCACCTGCCTCAATAATGCCTTTAATGATAAATTTATGCTTATCATGGTTCGCTTTTACTAAAGTGAGCGTATCTCCCACTTTAAGATTTAGGCGTTCTGCTAAACTTTTTCCGATTAACGCGTGGCGATCATCAAAGTTAACCCCAATAGAGGAACCTGTAATTTGCCAGTAAGGCGCTAATGTTGGCATCGCATCAAACCAAACCCCCATGAGAACAATTTTTTCTTGTTCGCTTCGTGCTACCCCATATAAATAAGGGCTTACCGCTGTAATCAGTCCTTTCGGCGCTTGCTTAACAATTTGTTCAACTTGGCTTTCTTTAATCAAACCGCTGTTATTCGATCCCACATAGAAATTTGCCCCAAAGGTTCGTAATTCTTGGCTCATTTTCGTATTAATATCGAAATATACAGATGACATTGCTGTCACAATGGCTGCCCCTACCGTAAGCGCAGCAAAAATGATCATGACTCGCTGTAACTTAAGGCGTAAAGCACGGAAAACTAGTCGCCAAAACATTTGCCGATTCCGCAGTAAGCTTGGTGCAGTATTATTGACGTCCATACAACACCTCCACTGGGTAAAGTTTTGCAATTCTATGAGCTGGGAACCATGTACCGACAAGTGCAATTAAAATTGCTAAGACTAATACGCACGGGATCACAATCCACGCGAAGGAAAGTGGAACGCCAAAGAGAGCTAAACCAATAAATTTTGCCAATCCCCAGCCCGCTAGACATCCTAATAATCCACCGATCACCGCACTCATAATGGCTTCGCAATAAAAAAGCAATACGATTTGCCATTGATGTGCGCCTAACGCTTTCATTAAACCAATTTCTTTACTGCGTTCAATGATAGTGGTCGTCATTAATGAAGCAATCCCCATCGCAGCCGCAATCACGGCAGCTACGGTTACCACGGCTAAGAGTAATTGGATTTTCTTAATTACCACCCCTTCTGAGGCTGCCACTTGCCAAATTGGTTTTACTACCGATGTAGAAATTGCCTCTTCAAGTTGTAACGCAATGGAAGACACGTATGCTGTACAGTACCAACGATCATATTCTGCCGCATCAAGGGAATCACTATTTTTACGTGCGCGACGAGAAAGCTCGTTTTCTGGCACGGTAAGTGCAGAAACGCGAATACCTTGAATTTTACCGTGTAAATTCAACAAGGTTTGAGCCGCACTTAATGGCATGACGATTTCTTTCTCTTCATCACCACCCGTAGATAAAATACCGACAAATTTCACTGACATATCTTTTTGGAAATCCCCATCTTGATAATGCAATGTTGCCTCATCACCGATTTTCCAATCGTGACTTGCTGCTAATTTTTTTCCAACAAGAACAGGTATAACATCACCGAAATGGCTTTCTTTACTGCGATCATCTACCCATTGGCCTTTTACCTGCCAATATGGGCTAATGATACGTTGCCCCGTGTGATAATTATCTTCATCTGGCACATCAATATCATGATCAAAGAAAGTTCCAAGGATTTTTACTTTTTGCCAGTTGGCATCACGCCCCGATTTTCCTGAAATATTTTGTAGTTTTGCCGTTACTTCAGCGCTCAATAATGGTGCAAAGCCCACGATATTATTACGCCAGAAAATATCTTTTACGTTTGGCAATTCTTTTTCATCAAGAAAATCTTGCATAGCAAGGCTATTTAGATTATCGCCTTGTCCCTCGAGTAGAGCCGAACTTGCTGGCTCAACAAGAATATTCGCCCCGTAAGATTTCATCTCTTTCGCCATTTTATCGCCGATATCAATCGACACGGCTAAAAGCGCAGAAACCAAACTTGCAGCGAGAAAAATAGTAATGATTGACAATAACTTACGTTTTAAACCAAAACGCCAAGATTGCCATAGCATTCTTGCTAACATTAATTATCTCCTTTCGCGACCTCAGCACTTTTCACGTATTTTTCTGGATTATCACGGAAAAGTTCTTGATCGTGTTCGTTCGCGAAGAAATAGGTATTATCGTTGTAATCGTAACGATAGTTTGCTTTTTTATTTGTTAATTTTTGATGACTAACAGGATCTACTACTGGGATTTCTAAAACCGTAGAGAAATAGTTTGCACCAACCAATAACGATTTTTTCGGAATGACTACTTCGCCATTTTCTTCTTTCCAACCATCGATCGGAATTGGGTTACAGCCTCCAGCTTTACCAACTGATGGAATGAATAAGCGTACACCACACGCCACACACATTAATTTATCGCCATCAATGACATACCCACTATCACCACACAATAAACATGCGTCAAACACGGTTGCAAGACTTAATTTTTTATCTGAGCGGTTGATGATAAAAAAGCGGATTGCATGTCCATCACTTGCGACCCAAATAAAACGGTGTAAATCACCATCTTTTACGCTTTCAATTGGAATATGAATCGCATTATCCGCCCCCATTTTTACATAGGTAGATTCAGAAAGAGCAGGCGGTAAAGACGCTACACGATCCCAATATAATTGCGCAGCAAATGTCGCTAAAATAATAAAACTACCAAAAATCACTGTACGTCTTGCATTACGTGCAAGAGCTAATTTTTGACGCTTAACAATAGGTTGTGTTTCTTCAGCCGCAATTTTTTTACGTGGCAAATAAACACGCCATGCAAAAATTACCACCGTAATGAATAAGAATAAGCTACTAATATAGTTAAAGTAAGTTGTGAGATTATTGACTTTCGCTACATAACTGAGGCGGAATTTAGTTAAGCCTACGATTTGTAATTTCATCAAGCTTAACAAAACGTTGCCTGTTAATGGTAGCAATAACATCACAACAAACGCAGTCACGAGAATAATACGTAACTTACGTCCTTTCGCATCAGCTTTTGCTTGGTGGAAGAAAATAACCATCCAGCCCATAGCAGCAATACAAAAGAAGAATCCAAAAATTGCAGCACTTAAATTTAAAAGAAACGTTGTATTTACCACATCTGTATTGGTAATAAGGTGAATATTCGGATCTTGCCCCCAGATCCCCCCACCAATAAAGGCAAACACAAATTGCCAGATACTAGCAAGTGTAGATTGGCGCCAGAATTGCGTAATATAAAATAAAAGGTACAAAACAATGAGTGCACCATTAAAACTTAAAATCACGGTTTGTCCAGAAAGGGCTTCAATAGCAAAAACCATCCCTAACGCAAATCCAATGATTGTCAGCCAAACAAGGCGTTTTATATTAAGATGTTGGTATTGCGTCCAAAGGCAACCGAGCAAAATTGCGAGTGGTAAAACAGGTTGTAATAGAAAAGTAAAAAAATAGTTCATAATTCATTCCTGTAACAGGTCGAAACCATCATTCAGGCTATATTTGTTGAGAAGATCATTGAGTATCCATAAAACCAATAGATAGCATGATGCTATCTATTGGAAAAGGCGGTGGATAACTTAGTTTAATCCAACATATTTAAATTCATATGAAACATCAAACGGTTTCCAGAATCTAGCAACGCCAGTATCTTTGTCAGTGTGTCTATGCATACCCGCTTTTGGTGGCGGATCGATATGGTAAGTCACTTTATAGTTACCCGGTCCCATCATTTTGATATTTGCACCATAGTGCGGACCATCGCTCGCTACCATCGGCATAAAGTTACCTTCTTGAGTTGCACCAGTATCAAGATTAGTGAGTTTGTAGGCAATTGTTAAATAAGGAATCCATTCTCCTTCGCCAAAACCATTTTTATTGCCATTATCAGCATGAATATCAGCTTCAAGATGGATATCAGATTGTTTAGCTGATAATCCCATACCACGTGGTTCCATATCGACTGGTTGCAAATATACCGCAGCAATTTCCATACCATTCATGTTGATAGGTTCACCAATTGGAACTTCCTTAAATGCTAGCGCTGCAGGTGCAGAAAGGATTCCTGCAAGAAGAGTGGTCGCAACTAAGGTTTTTTTCATACTTAATCTCCTCTGATTTCTAAGTATTTAATAATTTTATGAAAATGGACTTAATGTGCCATTCGACTTTGACGTTTCATATAAATGAAGGCAAAGATCGCCGCAACAACTAAAATAACTTGCGGAATAAGTGTTTGCACATAAGGGTAAATTCCAAGCCATGGAATTTCAGGTACATTTGGTAATAAAGTTGGCTCAAATAACTTACCTTCAATTAATTCAAGGATAGATTTACCTGCAAACACAAACGCCATTAAGTACATAAATGACCCCGTAACCATAAAGAATGGTTTAAGTGGTAATTTCACCACAGAATAACGCATAATGAAGTAGCAAATTGCTAATAAAATAGCGCCTACGACAAAACCTGCAACAAGATACATAATTCCCATTGTGGTTTGTGCATCAGCTGCTAATGCATAGTAGAACAGTACGGTTTCTGCCCCTTCGCGATAGACCGCTAAGAAACTTGTTAGCCATAGTCCAACTAATGACCCCGTCGTGAGTGCAAGGGAAAGTTTCCCTTCCAAATAGCGCTTCCAGTTATTCGCTTCAACTTTAGAAAGTAGCCAGTAGCTCATCATGAATAACATGACAACCGCAAAAATCATCGTGAAACCTTCTAAAAGTTCACGGCTTGCGCCAGCATTACTAAAGATCAGTTGGAAAATAATTGCAGTAACAACACTTGCAGCTAAGGCAACATAAACCGACTGACGAATAACAGATAATTTATCTTGATGATTATTTTTAACGAGATAAGTCACAATAGCAGCAACGATAAGCAATGCTTCTAGACCTTCACGTAAAATGATTAACAAGCTATATAGGAACAATGACCAATCATTTTTTCCTGTTCCTTGAATCATATTGACTGCTTGATCCATACCATTTTCAAGACCTTTTGCTTGAACTTGCATAGCCTCAACACTATCTTTTGCTTTCATCAAGCTGACTAATCGTGTGAAGTAACCCTCTAATTGTGCTTTGAATTTACTATCACGAGATCCAATTTTGGTTTCAAAACCTGAATTTTCAAAAACATCAAAATAAGTATCTTGCACATCAAGCATTGCCTTTTGAGCGTCGCCTTGCTTATACGTTTGGATAGCTTGTTGAATCTGTTGATTTACAGTACGTGCAACTTTAGACCAATCAGCATCATTCGCTTTACTCTCTGTCGCACTACCCGCATCAGCAGCGCTAGAAGCGGCAACTTGATTTTGCTCTTCTCGTGTTGTTGGCAAATTAGGAAGAAGATCACTAATATCTTGAAGTAACAACGTAGTTTGATAGCCTAATTCATTAATATTATTAGGTTTTTCACTTAATTTAATCAGATCGTAGAATTGATGGTTAATCGCACCAGAAATTTTTGCAGAACGATTGGTACGCACTGACATTTCCATTTCTGAGTTTTTATAACCATCATATTGCGCTTTTTGAGCAAAATTCTTCGCAGCTTTAAAATCACCTTTTTGATACGCCGTTAACATATTCGCAAGGTTATCATCGATGGCTTTAAAACTTTGTTTCCAATGCGGAGCAATATTTGCCTGTGTATAAACATCATGAGATGCCTCGCCTTCTAGGCTTTGTCCATTTTCTAAAACAGGTAAAACATCTTGTAAATCTTGTTTTAGTTGATGAATAGTAGCAACGACCTGTTCTTTTGGCAGTTTTTCATTCATCATTTTGCGAATAGTGCCAAACATCGCTTCCATTTGATAGCTTTTCTTTGCCGAAATATTGATACGAATTGGACCTTCTAAATTTTCAAAAATCTCGAAATAGGCCATTTGTACAGTACGACGTGCTTCATCCATATGATTTTGTTCATAAAGCGTTGTTGCTGAATCAAGACGTTGTTCAATTTCAGAAACATATTGTTGATAATTTTGTGCATCATCAGCTAAAGCACGAAGGGGTAAGAACAATAAAATAAGGGAAGAAATAATTAAATAATAAAATTTGCGAGTAATCAAAGTGGAACCCTAAATATAATTATTACAAATAAGAATGGTTGTTATTATCCTCTCAAAATAGCAAAATTACAACTCCTATTCCACCTAACTACTATAGGTTAAAAGATTATTTAATCTATAATTAGAAATTGTAAAAGTTATTTAATTCTAAGGGGAGTCATTTAAATAAATATTATAACTAAGAATAAAATTTCAGTATTATCTTACAAGATAATACTAATATTATTTCCTCATTTTATTTAATATAATGAATAAGTTATTTTAATTTCATTGCTAAAATAGCCAGCACTTTTTACAATAAATAATCAATCTATTATCCTGATATTTCTCGTGTTTTCTTTTATACGATGATCAGTAAAACTATATTAGATGCATGTGTCTATCTATCAGCGGGCTTTCCTCTTGTAGATTTACACTAAAGCCTTTATAATCAGGAAAATTTTGTTCTTTAAAATCAGGTGGAAAAATGAATCCAATGTTAAATATCGCTGTGCGTGCTGCGCGCAGAGCAGGTAATATCCTTATGCAAGGCTTTGAACGCCGTGATGAAATTGAATCTTCATCAAAAGGTTCTAACGATTATGTAACCAACTTCGATAAAGCATCAGAAAAAGCAATCGTAGATGTTATCCGTACCGCTTATCCTGACCACACTATCATTACAGAAGAAAGTGGTTTACTTGCAGGTAAAGATGACGAAGTTCAATGGATTATTGATCCACTTGATGGAACAACAAACTTCATCAAAGGCTTTCCTCACTTCGCCGTATCTATCGCTATTCGTGTAAAAAATCGTACTGAAGCAGCGGTTGTTTATAATCCAGTAACCAATGAACTCTTTACTGCACAACGTGGTAAAGGTGCAAAAATGAATGAACTTCGTTTACGTGTTGAAAACTTACGTGAATTAAAAGGTACTATCTTAGCAACTGGTTTCCCATTCAAACGTCCAAGCCTTATGCCAACACAATTTGCAATGATGGCAAGCCTTGCGGAAGAATGTGCTGATTTCCGCCGTACTGGTTCTGCTGCCCTTGACCTTTGCTATGTTGCTGCAAATCGTGTAGATGGATATTTTGAAGCAGACATCAAACCATGGGATATCGCAGCAGGTGATCTTATCGCACGCGAAGCAGGTGCATTGGTATGTGATTTTAATGGTACACCAAACTATTTAGCACAAGGTCACATCGTGGCAACTGCCCCACGTTTAATGAAAGCAATGCTTAACCATATCCAGCCTTGCTTACCACAAAACTTTAGAGCGCTGACAAAAACTGCTCTTTAATTTTTTGTAAATCACGCCCCGATTTTCATAAAAATTTTTACGAAAATTGGGGCGTATGATGCGATTTCCTGCCTAAAATATTCAATAAATTTTTAACTCGATTTTTAATCTTTAGTTGCCTTTTCACTTTATTTGAGTAAGCTAACTACCGTGTCTTTTTTACTCAAATGGAGATTACATAATGTCTAATTTATCTCATACAGAAATTCTAGATCTTCTTAAACATGGACTTATTGTTGATTTCAATACACCAACTCTAAATTTAGCTAAAACAGAAGAAGCCGTTGCCTCCCTCGCACCATTTGAAAGCCTTACAGCCTTAAATGGCTCTACGACAACATCGAATCAAATTACAACCATGGCACAAACTTGCATAAATGCTGGCGCGACAGGGATTCGTGTTAATGAACTAAAAATACTTGAAGCTATTCGTAAAACAATAAAAGCGCCTATTATTGCGTCAGTAAATCGACATTTAGAGAACACAGCCGTAACAACCACACCTTTTCTTGTTGACGTTGAAGATCTCGCCAGAGCAGGTGCAGATATCATTGCAATTGACGGCACCGTCCGCCCTCATCCGATTGCAATTAAAGATTTACTGAATAAAGCACATGAATTGCAATGTCTTGCAATGGCGGAATGTT
Source organism: Actinobacillus delphinicola (assembly GCF_900638385.1). NCBI lineage: Bacteria > Pseudomonadati > Pseudomonadota > Gammaproteobacteria > Pasteurellales > Pasteurellaceae > Actinobacillus > Actinobacillus delphinicola. The sequence continues at coordinate 534,466 of NZ_LR134510.1, forward strand.
ATTCTGTTGAAGATGCTCTAAATTGCCAAAAACTTGGATTCGATCTTATCGAAATTTGTGCTGAATCTGACAAAAGTGTTTCCAAACAGATCATTACAACACTAGAGAAATCAGGAATTCATCCTATTGTACAAAGCTATTCTTCAAATCTTGATGAAATAAAATCTCTGTTGGGAATTGGGGCGTATGCTATTGTAATTACTGCGGATAATGCACAAACATTTACGACAATGAAAATTGATCTGTAATCCCCTTATTGTTAATAAGTTTTATATTTATTAACCAACTTAACTGCTCTCATGATAAAAATTAATCATCTATGCAAAGGAAAATATTCATGAGGGCAGGAACATTATAAAATAAAGTATCTTATTATCTATTTACTGAATACATCTTATACAACGATTCTTGCATTCAATATTTAAAAAATTATACTAGACGCAGAGCCGCTCCAAATGGAATATTAAAATAGACGCATTTCATCGTTTATTTAATCTCTGTCGTGCTCAATAGGATGATTTATTCGCTACAACATTTTTCCTAAGGAGTTCTAATGATTATTGGCGATTTAATGCGTACAGACTACGCAAACGGTCTTTCCCCCATTCTTGCAAAAATTTGTGATTATCTAAAAACAATTGATCTCGCTACGCTCGAACCAGGTAAACACTATTTGACTGAAGAGATTGTAATTAATGTGGATGAAACTCACCTTGTTGCCCCAGAAAGTAAAAAAGCAGAATTTCATCACAATAATATAGATATTCAATTACTTATCTCTGGCGAAGAATGGATTGAATATAGTGTCGATATGCCAGCTATGGAGCTATGTGACCCTTATAACAGTGAATTTGATTATCAACTTATTCCGCAAGTTCCAAATAAAAACGTGGTAAAACTACGACCTAAAATGTTTGTGATTTTCTTTCCATATGAAATTCACAAACCTTGTTGTGCGTATTCTTCAGATTCTATGCAAAAAGAATTGAAAAAATTAGTTGTCAAAGTACCCATGAACTTGCTCAACAAAAATGAAGAGTAAAATGCAATGATACAAAATGTAAATAGCGTAAAAATTCTCGATACTATTGGTGCGCTGTACGATAGTATGACAAAAACGGAAAAAATTATTGCCAATATGCTGCTCGCCTCTCCTATGTTATTTAGCGACAGTTCTTTGGCTGATATTGCTAAACGCTTAAATGTTGGTGAAGCAACCTTTATTCGTTTCTGCCGTACACTTGGTTTTAAAGGTTTCAGTGATTTTAAATTAGCCTTATCTATTGAACTGGCTACGAAAAGTAAACCGCAATCAGATTTGCTGGATAGTCATATTCAATTGGAAGATAGTCTAGAAACAATTGGTCAAAAATTAGCAAATAGCTTACAAAAAGTGGTTGCTGAAACCATGAACCTGATTGACTATAATCAACTTGCATTGGTTGTCGAAGCTATTCGCCGTGCGGATCGTTTATTTCTTTTCGGCATGGGATCATCAGGTATCACCGCTATTGATGCAAAAAATAAATTCATGCGTATCGGTATTCAAGTAGATGCAAGTGCCAACAACCATTTTATGTACATGCAAGCCTCACTTGCCCGTCCTACTGATGTAGTAATTGGTATTAGTCATTCTGGATATTCTCCAGAAATTATTGAAACATTGCGTATTGCAAAGAGTAATAATGCGACAACTGTTGCTATTACTCATAACATGCGTACCCCTTTAACTTCAGTTGCTGACTATGTGTTGACAAACGGTAATCGCCAAGAAGCACTTCAAGGTGACTCTATCGGCACTAAAATTGCACAATTATTTGTATTAGATTTAATCTACGCTGCACTTGTTCAAGGCGAAGAAGAAAATACTAAGAAGACAAAACAAAAAACATTGGACGTTATCTTACAACAACGCCATAAATAGTTTTTGATTCTCTGCTAATCAGCACTTATTTTTACCAAGCACTCAAAATAAAACGCCATAACTTTTATTAAAATTATGGCGTCTTTATTTGAGTTATTTCAGTGGTAGATTTGCCTGTTGCTTAGCTCTATACCAATGTTCCCACACCCCATCTAAGATGACAAAGAAAATTGATGCAAGTAATCCTGCAAATAGTGGATAACTATCTGAGGAAATCTTTTCTCCGATAAAAATTGAACTAATCAATAGTAACGTAGGTTCCATATAACTCAGTAAACCAAGCATATTCATTGGTAAAAGATTACTGGCTAAAATGTAAAAAATAAATGCAGTCCCGCTTAATAATCCCAATAAAACTAAACGCCACATGATATGTGGATTAACTTGCTGTGCAGCGGCAATATCGGTATGCCATCCAAAATAGATACACACAGGCAATAGCAAAGTAAATTCTATGGCTAGACTTGCAAGATCCATGATATTAAAGCGTTTTCTAAGCAAGAAATAAACCGCATAGCCACATACTGCAGCACTTGTCCAAGAGCCACCACCTTTCGCAAAAATATCTGTGGCAACTCCCAAAGCAGCTAATAAAATAGCAACAAGTTTTAAGCGAGTAATTTTCTCTTTAAAGAAAATGCGTCCCATTAAAACAAGCATCAACGGTAATATTAGATATCCTACGGACACATTTAGTGCTTCATTATTATTCGGTGCCCATAAAAATAGCCACATTTCAAATCCTGTAATAGAAGCTGTAGTTAAAAATACAAGCATCAACCAGGGATGTTTTTTAATACGGCGAAAGTGTCTTTTTAAAAAGAAGCGCTGACGGAATAGAAATACAGCTGCCCAAATAAATGGGAGCGTAAAAATGATTCGGAATGCAAAAATATCCTCACCTGTTAGTGGTACTAACATAGTTGAAAAATAATAAATATACCCGAATAACATGGAGGCTGATAAGGAACAAGCCACACCTTTTAACATAATACCTGTCCTAAAAATTACTTAACTTTATCTCAACTACCATTATAAAAAAATCCCTCAAAAGTAAAACACTTTCAAGGGATTTTTATGTAATAAATTAAGTAACTACTTATTTTTTATAATGTGTTACTGCAGCAAGACCTAAGAATGGCGCTTTGTTACCTAATACTTCTTCAATACGAATCAATTGGTTATATTTTGCCATACGATCTGAGCGGCTCATAGAACCAGTTTTGATTTGACCAGCAGAAGTACCTACTGCTAAATCTGCGATAGTTGCATCTTCAGTTTCACCTGAACGGTGAGAAATTACTGTACTGTAACCTGCTTTTTTCGCCATTTGAATAGCTTCTAAAGTTTCAGTTAAAGTACCAATTTGGTTTAATTTAATTAAAACCGCATTCACAATACCATTCTCGATACCACGTTTGATAATTTTGGTATTTGTTACGAATAGGTCATCACCAACAAGTTGGATTTTGTTACCCAATTCTTTAGTTTGGTATGCAAAGCCTTCCCAATCAGATTCATCAAGACCATCTTCGATAGAAGTAATTGGATATTCTTCTGTTAATTTTTCAAGATAGTGAGTGAATTGTTGAGCATCAAAAGTTTTACCTTCACCTTTTAAGTCATAGCGACCGTTTTTCTTATCATAGAATTCAGATGCTGCACAGTCCATCGCTAAAGTAATATCTTTACCGAAGTTATAACCTGCTGCTTCTACTGCTTCTTTGATGCATTGTAACGCTTCTTCGTTTGATTTAAGGTTAGGTGCGAAACCACCTTCATCACCAACAGAAACGCTCAAACCACGAGATTTTAAAACTTTCGCTAAGCTATGGAATACTTCAGAACCCATGCGAATTGCTTCACGTTCAGTTTTTGCACCTACTGGTTGAATCATAAATTCTTGAATATCAACGTTATTATCTGCATGTTCGCCACCATTTAAGATGTTCATCATTGGTAACGGCATAGAGTAAACACCAGGAGTACCATTAAGTTCTGCAATCCAAGCATAAAGAGGCATACCTTTTGCAGCTGCAGCTGCTTTAGCTGCTGCGATAGAAACCGCTAAGATAGCATTTGCACCAAATTTAGATTTATTTTCTGTACCATCTAAATCAATCATAATTTGATCGATTTCTTTTTGGTTAGATGCGTCCTTTCCTGCTAGGGCTTGTGCAATTTCAGTGTTGATTGCGTGTACTGCTGTTAATACACCTTTACCACCGAAACGAGATTTGTCGCCATCACGTAATTCTAATGCTTCACGAGAACCTGTAGATGCACCTGATGGAGCAGCTGCCATACCAACAAAACCACCTTCTAAATGAACTTCAGCTTCTACAGTTGGATTACCACGTGAATCAAGGATTTCACGACCAATCACTTTGATAATTTCACATTTTGCCATTGTGTTTTCCTCTTATAAAAATAAGTTGATTTGAAAATCTGTATAAACAACGGTAAGTATTTTATCCCCTTTTATATCCTTTGTCTTGAAAAACTCCAAAAGAAGTGGTGTTTTATGTTGTATTGTTAATAAAAAGAGAATAATTATTTACACTATACGTCATATGTAAAATTTATGTTAATAAAACAGAAATAATTCATAATTTTTGCAGATTTTTGGGGCGTGTTTTATAGAAAAATGAAAATATAAAATGAAAAGGAGGAGCTATTTAGCATAAATAAAAAAATACCTCATAAAGATATGAGGTATTTTTATCATATATCATTTTATTAGCGAACTAATCCACCACTCGCTTGAAGATCAGCATGGTAAGATGAACGAACGAAAGGACCACATGCTGCATGCTCAAAGCCCATTGCTTCCGCTTTTTCACGCATCATGTCAAATTCTTCAGGTGGCACGTAACGTGCAACTGGAAGATGGTGACGACTCGGTTGCAAATATTGACCTAATGTTAACATCGTTACACCATTTGCTCGTAAATCTTGCATAACTTGAAGAATTTCTTCATTCGTTTCTCCAAGCCCAACCATAAGCCCTGATTTGGTTGGAATGTTAGGAAACATTGCTTTAAATTCACGTAGCAATTTTAATGACCATTCATAATTTGCACCTGGACGGATATCTTTATACAAACGAGGAATATTTTCCAAGTTATGGTTAAATACGTCAGGTGGATTATCTTTTAATTTATCTAAGGCTTGCTCAATGCGTCCACGGAAATCAGGAACAAGAATTTCAATTTTTATTCCTGGATTTAATTGACGAATTTCACGGATACAATCAGCAAAATGTCCTGCACCACGATCGGGTAAGTCATCACGATCTACCGATGTAATAACAACATACTTCAATTTCATATCAGAAATCGTTTCCGCTAATTTACGTGGTTCATCCACATCTGGTGGCAGTGGTTTACCATGAGCAACATCACAGAATGGACAACGACGAGTACAGATCGCCCCAAGAATCATAAATGTGGCAGTGCCGTGATTAAAACATTCGTTAAGATTTGGGCAAGAAGCCTCTTCACATACTGAGTGTAAACTATGACGACGCATCCCATTTTTGATAGCTTGAACTTTATCAGAATGGGCTGAAATTTTAATTTTCATCCAGGAAGGCTTTTTTAAAACTTCTTGCTCTGGATCGATATTTTTTACTTTGATAATTGAGGTTTTTGCCGCATCGCGATATTTAACACCTCGTTCCATTTTAAACGGACTTGTCATTCTGCTTTCCCTTAGATTGTTATGCAAATGTTACCGCATTGTAACCCAGATCAGACAAAAAGTATTCTAATAATTTAGGGGAAACTTTTTCGCAAGAAGCCTCATCTTTATCAATAAAATCGGCTAATTGGCACATTTGCAACCCTGCATAGCCACAAGGATTAATGTGTTGAAATGGGGTTAAATCCATTTGGATATTAAACGCTAACCCATGAAAAGAACAACCTTTACGAATACGCAATCCTAGAGAACAGATTTTTTTGCCCTCTATATAAACTCCTGGCGCATCTGGTTTCGCATAACTTTCAATACCATAGCTTTTTAATGTATTGATCACGCTTTGTTCTAAAGCAGTGACGAGTCGGCGTACACTAATATCTTCACCTAGTGCCTTAAGACGCTTAATGTCAATCAACACATACATGACTTGCTGACCAAGCCCATGATAAGTAATTTGACCACCACGATCTGAATGGACAACAGGAATATTCGTTTGATGAATTAAATGTTCGGGTTTGCCCGCTGTCCCTTGCGTATATACAGCAGGATGTTGAACGAGCCAAATTTCATCGGTTGTATTTACATCTCGTTCATCGGTGAAAGCCTGCATTTTATGCCATATTTCTTCGTATGGTTGAATACCAAGTTGGCGAATAATTAAAGGTTGATTGTGCATATATATTTCTCAGATAAAGAAAAGGAACAGATCAATTTTCATTAATCTGTTCCTCAAAAATTTTATTAAAGAACTATTCTTACGCCATCAATTTTGGCAAGCTCTTTATAAAGGGTTTCAACTTGTTCAATATTTTCAGCACGCATCGTGAGCGACACTGATTCATAATTACCTTTAGAACTTGGTTGAACTTTTGGTGTATCGATAACCTTCGCATGTTGCTCCATAACTTTAACAACATCATTCGCTAAATCGGCACGAGTAGTTCCCACTACTTTGAATGTGAAATTGCATGGAAATTCAAGTAAATCTTTTAATTTTTTTTCTTCAATTTGACCATCTTTGATGGTGATATTTTTATCCGCCATAATTTATCCTTGTCTTAAATATATTAAATGGGCAGAAGTCACCTTCCGCCCTATTTAAATGTAGCTTAATTTCTAAAATTCAAGAGAGAATTAAAAAAGAGATTTTACATTAAGTACAATCCAATCCCAAAGACGACTAAATACGCCACCTTCTTTCACATCTTGTAAAACTTGTAAATTGATGCTTGCGATATCACGACCGTCTAGTTGATAAATCACTTTACCTACCACTTGACCTTTCATTAATGGTGCTTTCAGTGGATTTTGGGCTAATTCATAACGAATTTTAATATCTGGACGACGACCTTTCGGTAATGTTAAGTAAGTATTTTCTAAAGTCCCTAATGCGACTTTATCAGTATCACCGTAGTAAACAGGTTCTTCTAGAATTGGTTTACCTGGGATTAAGGCACGTAAAGTTTCAAAGTTTGCGAATCCCCAACGTAAAAGTTGTTTACTTTCTTGTTCACGTGCTTGTTTACTTGGCGTACCCATGACCACAGAGATTAGACGCATATTATTGTCGCCCACAGCAGATGCAACGAGGTTATAACCAGCTTCATCGGTGTGACCTGTTTTTAAGCCATCAACGTGCATTGAAGTATCCCATAACAGACCGTTACGGTTTGATTGGGTAATATTATTAAAGGTTAATTTCTTAATCGAATAGAGTTTATATTCTTGCGGAAGATCTTTGATAAGATGTTTTGCAATGATTGCCATATCATGAGATGAAGAATATTGATTTTCATGATCTAGCCCGTGTACGGTCATAAAATGGGTGTTTTTTAATCCCATTTGTTGAACGTAACGGTTCATACTTTGTACGAAGGTATTTTGAGAGCCTGATACATATTCAGCCATAGTGATACAAGCATCGTTACCTGAATCTACGATAATACCGCGGTTTAATTCAGAAACTGGAACTTTCTGTCCAATGCGTAAAAACATTAAAGAAGAACCATGTAATGCTTTATTACCGCCCCATGCATCAGCAGGAACCGTAACAATATCATCGTTATGAATTTTACCTTGTTTTAAAGCTTGACCAATGACGTAGCTTGTCATCATCTTAGTTAAAGAAGCAGGTGCTTCACGTTGATTAGAATTTTTTTCTGCTAAAATCGCACCTGAATTGTAGTCCATTAAAATATAACTACGAGAATCAAGTTGTGGCGGTGCAATCCCAAATTCTACGGCATCAGTTGTTGGAGTCGTAGTAGCGGGTGCGGGTGCTGTAACAGGTGCAAGTGCGGAAGGTGCTGCAACTGAATTATCTTGAGCAGCGATAGCAGGAAATGCACATAACCCACATAACGCAGTGGCTGTTGTCGTTTTTATCCAATGTTTAAACATAAATTCACCTTACTTAAAATAAAAAATTTAATAGAGAACTCATTGATTCCCTTTAAAAAAATGGCTCTTATGTGTTTGGACAGACATTACCAAACCAAAACCTGCCATCAAGGTTACAAAAGATGTTCCGCCATAACTGACTAATGGTAATGGCACCCCTACAACTGGTAAAATACCGCTTACCATACCGATATTAACGAAAACATAAATAAAGAAGATTAATCCTAACGCACCACTTAAAATACGTCCAAAAGATTTTTCGGATTGTACACCTATACGAAGACAACGTACGACAATATAGATGTAAAGTAACATTAAAAAACAAAATCCAATCAATCCCCATTCTTCTCCTAATACGGCAAAAATAAAATCAGTATGAGGTTCTGGTAAAAATTCTAATTGTGATTGCGTACCATGCATCCAACCTTTTCCCCATAAACCACCTGATCCAATTGCGATTTTAGATTGTAAAATGTGATACCCTGCCCCGAGAGGATCTTTTTCAGGATTTAATAATGTCATCACACGCATTCTTTGATAATCGTGCATTAAATAAAACCACATAATTGGTAAAAATGCTGCAACGGCAACACAAGCTGCGCTAATCACCCACCAACTCATGCCTGCCAAGAACACAACAAAAATACCCGATGCCCCCACAAGAATCGCCGTCCCTAAATCTGGCTGAACTGCCACGAGTAAAGTTGGAACGATGATCATAACAAGTGCGATCAATGTCACTTTAAGATTAAGAGGCGAAGGTTTTCGCCCTAAATAAGTTGCAACCATTAAAGGAACCGCTATTTTCACAATTTCGGAAGGTTGAAATCGGAATAATCCCAGATCCAGCCAACGTTGTGCACCTTTACTGGAGGTGCCAACAAGATCTACCAATACCAAAAGTACTAAACCAATGATATAAAGATATGGTGCAATATACTGATAAAATTGTGGGGAGAATTGAGCAACCACAAACATGACAATAAAGCCAAGTGTGACCTGAACAATACGTTTTTCAAACATCACGATACTTCCACCACATGCACTGTATAAAATGACCATGCCAAAGGCAGTTATCATGATTAATCCCAGTAATAACCAACCATCAATATGTAATTTTTTCCAACATTTTAACCATTTACTTTTTTCGTCCACGATTAATGTTTCTCCTCAGTGATGGAACTACTCGTTTTTACTGTTTGTGCAGAATTTTTTTCGATTTTTGTGGCGTCATCTTTCTTTTTTTGCATTTCTGCAATTTGTGGTAAGCGGACATCCAAATAATAATCCATAATTTTGCGTACAATCGGAGCTGCGTGACTACTTCCGCCACCTGCATTTTCTAAAATGGCTGCGACAACAAGTTTTGGATTTTTATAAGGTGCAAAAGCAATAAACCACGCATGATCATGTAGGTTATTTTTCAAATCTTTTGCATGGTACACTTGGTTTTCTTTTAAACTAAAGACCTGTGCCGTTCCTGATTTTCCTGCCGCCTTATAATCAGTGCCTAAAAAGGCTCGACGTGCAGTACCATGTTTACTATTAATCACAGAATACATACCTTCTTTTGCATCTTGCCAATACTCTAATTTAGGTTCTGTAATATCAGGATATAAATGCGGATCTTTATAATATTGAACAGTCGCACCATCAATACTCTTCATCAAATGCGGCGTATGCACCTTACCATTATCAACCAAAATAGTGAGTGCTTTTGCTACTTGCAATGGCGTTGCACTCCAATAACCTTGACCGATCCCAACAGGAATGGTATCCCCTTGTAACCAACTACGCTTAAATCGGGCTTTTTTCCATTCACGGCTTGGCATAACCCCTGGCGTTTCTTCTTTTAAATCAATTCCTGTTTTCTCACCAAATCCAAATTTCTTCATCCATTCAGAAAGTCGATCAATTCCCATATGGTAAGCAACTTGGTAGAAATAAGTATCAGAAGATTCAGTGATTGCTTTTAATAAATTCGTTTTGCCATGCCCACCCATTTTCCAATCTCGGTAACGTTTTTGGGTGTTTGGTAAATACCAATAACCTGGATCAAAAATTTCTTTATTCGGATCAATTACTTTTTCTGTTAATCCCGCTACAGCAATGAAAGGTTTTACCGTGGATGCAGGCGGATAAGCACCTTGAGTGGCACGGTTATAAAGCGGGCGATTTGGGTTATACAGTAACGCATTGTAATCTTTACTAGAAATCCCGCCTACAAACAAATTATTATCATAACTTGGTGTAGAAACCATCGCTAAAACACTGCCATCTTTCGGATCAAGCACAACAACGGCAGCACGTTCATCCCCTAGCAGATTCATGATGTATTCCTGCAAATCAAGATCAATCGTTAAATGGATACTTTTTCCTGCAACAGCAGGTTGTTCTTCTAATTTACGAACAACCTTACCTCGTGAGTTGACTTCAACTTCTTCAAAGCCAACTTGTCCATGTAATTCTTTTTCGTAGTAACGCTCAATACCTTGTTTTCCAATATCATGCGTACCTTCATAATTACTGAGCTCACCATCCGCTTTGAGTCGTTCTACATCACGTTCATTAATTTTACCTACGTAACCTAAAATATGAGTTAAAGGCTCACCGTAGATGTAGTGGCGTTTAAAGTAAGGCTGGACCGCAACGCTTGGGAATTTATATTGATTTACTGCAAAACGTGCGATTTGTTCTTCAGTTAGTGCAGGTTTTAAAAGAATTGGAGTATAGCGAGAAGCACGACGACGTGCTTTGTTGAAATTATCGATATCTTCATCGGTTAAACCAACAAGTGGTTTAAGAGCGGCAAAAGTTTCATTAAGATTTTTGACCTTTTCAGGCACGATATAAAGCCCAAAAAAGGTAATATTCTCTGCCAATTTACGTCCATAGCGATCATAAATCAACCCGCGAGCTGGGGGGAGTGGCAATAGCTTAATTCTATTATCATTAGACCGAGTTTGATAAATAGTATGATCCTGAATTTGTAAATGATACAAATTCAAGAACAAAACAATGCACATCAAGAATAAGACACAGACAGATACAACTACACGCCGTGTAAATAAATCACGTTCCGCTTTTGTATCACGAATTGGCTCATGCTTAGGGTTTTTTAGCCACTCTTTAATGTTCATAACTATTTATTTTTATTATAATTTATCTTATTCTCGATGATATGGGTGATTTGTGCTCAAAGACCAAGCACGGTACATGGCTTCAACCACCACCACTCGAACTAATGGATGTGGCATCGTTAATGGTGAAAGTGACCAACTTTGTTCTGCAGCCTGTTTACATTCGGGCGATAAACCTTCTGGACCACCAATGAGTAAACATACATCACGCCCATCATTTTTCCACATTTCTAATTGCTCTGCGAGTTTAGGCGTATCCCATGGTTTTCCTGGAATATCTAGTGTAACAATACGATTACGTCCACAAGCTGCTAACATTGCCTTTCCTTCTTGCTCAAGAATACGTTTTATATCCGCATTCTTGCCACGTTTTCCAGCAGGAATTTCTACTAGCTCAAATGGCATATCTTTCGGGAATCGACGTTGATATTCTTTAAAAGCAGTCACAACCCAATCTGGCATTTTCGTTCCAACGGCAATAAGCTGAATTTTCATTATTTTGCCGTCCATAACTGTTCTAATTGATACATTACTCTACTTTCTGATTGCAAAATATGGACGATCGCTTGTCCAAAATCTACTACAACCCATTCCGCCGTATTTTGTCCTTCTTGACCAAATGCTTCTATTCCCGCAGTTTTACATTCATCCATGAGGCGTTGTGCCATAGCAGAAACATGACGTACAGACGTTCCAGTACCGATAATCATAGTATCGGTAATGGAGGATCGTCCTCTAACATCAATAGCAACAATATCCGTTGCTTTCAAATCTTCCAACTTTGAAATCAAAAAATCCGTTAAGTTCATTAATTTTCCTAATATTTACTCAATTAAGGTAGGAATTTTAACATATTTCCCTTCAATAAAGAACTTACAACGCTATGTTGCTGTATTTTTAAAAGCAAATTTTGTTTCTTTTTTATAAAAAAAAAGTTTTATATTTTTTTTCAAAATCCCTTGAAAAGCCCTAAAAGGGTATTATTTTTGTAAATACGCAACTCATAATCACCATAAGAAACATAATAAATTTCACTTCTTAAAGGAGATATTTATGAATATTGAAAAATTTACTAGTAAGTTCCAGCAAGCTCTTGCTGAAGCTCAATCTCTTGCCGTAGGTCGTGATAACCAATTTATTGAACCCGTGCATTTATTACTTGCACTTTTAAACCAACAAGATGGTTCCATTGGTTCAATTCTAACTGCAAGTGGTGTTAATTTAGGCACTCTACGCAGTGAGTTAGAAGCGCAAATGGCACGCTTACCACAAGTTTCAGGAACAGGCGGGGATGTACAAATCTCACGCAATTTAATTAATTTACTCAATCTTTGCGATAAATTAGCCCAACAGAATAAAGATAAATTCATTTCTTCTGAATTATTTTTACTCGCTATTATGGATAGCAAAGATGAATTAAGCAAAATCTTACAAAAATGCGGTGCGACCAAAGAAAGTTTGCAAACAGCAATCGCAAAAATCCGTGGAGGTGAAAGCGTGAATGATCAAAATGCTGAAGAAAATCGTCAAGCACTGAAAAAATATACCATTGACCTTACTGAACGTGCTGAAAAAGGTAAACTCGATCCTGTAATCGGACGTGATGAGGAGATTCGTCGAACCATTCAAGTTTTACAACGCCGTACTAAAAATAATCCAGTTCTCATTGGGGAACCAGGGGTTGGTAAAACAGCTATCGTTGAAGGCTTAGCACTACGTATTGTGAATGGCGATGTGCCTGAAGGCTTAAAACATAAGCGTGTACTCTCCCTTGATATGGGCGCACTTATCGCAGGTGCAAAATTCCGTGGTGAATTTGAAGAACGCTTAAAAGCAGTTTTAAAAGAAATCGGTCAAGAAAATGGTCGTATCATTCTTTTCATTGATGAAATCCATACCATGGTTGGTGCGGGTAAAACCGACGGTGCGATGGATGCGGGTAACTTATTAAAACCATCACTTGCACGTGGTGAATTACACTGTGTGGGTGCAACTACCCTTGATGAATATCGTCAATATATTGAAAAAGATCCAGCACTTGAACGTCGTTTCCAAAAAGTATTAGTCGATGAGCCAAGTGTAGAAGATACCATTGCGATCTTACGTGGTTTAAAAGAACGTTATGAAATTCACCACCATGTAGAAATTACCGATCCTGCAATTGTAGCCGCAGCTACACTTTCTAATCGTTATATTTCCGATCGTCAATTACCAGACAAAGCCATTGATTTAATTGATGAAGCAGCATCAAGTATCCGTATGGAAATTGACTCAAAACCACAACCGTTAGAAAAATTGGAACGCCGTATTATTCAATTAAAACTTGAACAAAACGCTCTTACCAAAGAAAACGATGAGGCTAGCCGTAAACGTTTAGAAATGGTTGAGGAAGAATTAAAAGAGAAAGAAAAAGAGTATTCTGAACTTGAAGAAGTTTGGAAAAGTGAAAAAGCAGCCCTTTCAGGTACTCAACATATTAAAGTTGAACTTGAAAATGCACGCATTAAATGGGAACAAGCACGCCGCTCTGGTAATTTTGAAGAAATGTCAGAATTACAATATGGCAAAATCCCTGAATTAGAAAAACAACTTGCTCAAGCTGAAAATGCGGAAGACAAGGAAATGACCCTTGTTCGTAACCGTGTTACAGAAGAAGAAATTGCCGAAGTCCTTTCTCGCGCAACTGGTATTCCAGTCGCAAAAATGATGGAAGGTGAACGTGAAAAACTTCTTCGCATGGCAGATGCGCTTCATCGTCGTGTCGTTGGTCAAAATGAGGCAGTGGATGCAGTAGCAAATGCAATTCGCCGTAGCCGTGCAGGGCTTTCTGATCCAAACCGTCCATTAGGTTCATTCTTATTCCTTGGCCCAACTGGGGTAGGTAAAACTGAACTTTGTAAAACATTAGCAAGCTTTATGTTTGATGATGAAAATGCAATGGTACGTATTGATATGTCCGAATTTATGGAAAAACATAGCGTGTCACGCTTAGTTGGTGCGCCTCCAGGCTATGTTGGTTACGAAGAAGGTGGTTATTTGACTGAAGCGGTACGCCGTCATCCATACAGCGTAATCTTATTAGATGAAGTTGAAAAAGCACACCCTGATGTCTTCAATATCTTATTGCAAGTATTAGATGATGGTCGCTTAACTGACGGTCAAGGTCGTACTGTCGATTTCCGTAATACGGTCATTATCATGACATCTAACTTGGGTTCTGACCTTATCCAAGGTAATAAAGATCTCAGCTACGATGAAATGAAAGAATTGGTTATGTCAGTGGTAAGTAAACACTTCCGCCCTGAATTTATCAACCGTATTGATGAAACCGTAGTATTCCACCCACTTAACCAAGAAAACATTCGTCAAATTGCGAAAATCCAATTACAACGTTTGGCAAAACGTATGTTAGAACATGGTTATGAACTTGAATTTACCGATGCAGCTGTTGATTTCGTTGGTAGTGTAGGTTACGACCCAATTTATGGGGCTCGTCCACTTAAACGTGCAATCCAACAAGAAATTGAAAATCCACTTGCTGAAGATATTCTTTCTGGTTCACTTCTTCCAGCAAAACCTGTCATCATTGATGAAAAAGATCATAAAATTGAAATTCATCAATAATTAACTGACTGATAATAAAAAACCGTATGTTTCCACATACGGTTTTTTTTACATAATTTTTATAGAAAATTGGGGCGTGTTAGTCTTTTAATATAAACGAATACGATAACGAACACTACGCAATAATAATACTAGCCATGGCCATAAGATGCCTGAAAGTAATGCTCCATACAAGCAGTGTGGATCAAAGGTAACATTGTGGTAAAGAATATATTCAATCACGAATAAACCTAATCGAATAAACATCACGAAGAAAATGACGAGAATACTTTGAAACCACAATGATAGATTACGTAACATCATATATTTTATACGAATAAAGTAAGCAAAGATCACCAATACCATGGCGTGCACACCTAGCACTGAACCTGTTACTAAATCCCAAACAATGCCGATAACAAATGCCGTACCAATATTAATTTTATCTGGTAATACTAATATCCAATACATTACCGCCAATACGAGCCATGCAGGTCTTGCACCTTGCCAACCTTGTGGCCATGGCAACACCTGTAATACTACCGCCAAAAAGAAAACGATAAGAATACAAAGATAATGTCCCCAATGCAGGTTTTTCATTCTACTTCTCCCTACCTAGTTACGTTTTGCTTTACTGTCTTGTTTAGAATGAGGCATCGATTCAACCTTTTTAGCATCATCCGATGGCATACTATCCGATTGAGGAATAGGATTATTCTCATTTGCCGCATCCACAGCAACAACTTCTTCAGGATCAGTTGCATCAGGTGTATCCGCAATATCATCAACAGATGAATCGGTAAAACTTAACGGCTTATTCACATCAGAAGACGTGTTAGGAGGACTAAATAAATCACTATGCTGTTTTTTCTCTTGTAATGCAAACCGCTCTTTCACCATATCTTTTACTTCATCTGGTGTGATTGTTTGTGCTCGATGTAAATCTTGCGAAGTTGGCCAAACTAATAAAACATCTCTAAGTCCTGCAATATTCGCTTGTGGTTTAGCTGTAATCGTAGCAAAGTAATTTTGTTGATTACGCTCGATTTTTTCGACTGTCGCAACTGGGAAGCCTTCTGGAAAACGTCCGCTTAATCCCGATGTTACGAGTAAATCACCCACTTTGATATCAGTTGATCTTGGAACATTATCTAATGTTAATTCATCAGAATGCCCTGTTCCTGTTGCAATCATTCGGGTACCATTTCTCAGAACTTGTACAGGAATTGAATGAGATACATCGGTAATCAATAGAACACGGCTGGTATGTTCCCCTGTTGAAATAATCTGCCCAACTACCCCATTTTCATCAATAACAGGTTGCCCAACAAAGGCTCCATCTTTACTTCCTTGATTAATCACAAGCTGTTGATGGTAATTATCATTTTCTGCATTAATAACTTGAGCCAATTTTTTATATTCATCTTGGCGAAGAGGAGAATTGAGGAGGAGGCGTAACCGTTGATTTTCTACTTTTAAATGATCAAGTAATAAAAGATCCGCTTCTTTTTCTTTTAATTCAGCAGTAAGGACTTTATTTTCAAGACGTAATTTTTGGCTATTAACAAAATTTTCAGAAACACCATCTAATAAATAATGTGGAGCATTGGCAAAATAGTAAACAAGGCTAATGCCATTTTCCATGATATTTCTCAAACTAACCATAACAGGAATCTTATTCCCATCAGCTAAAATCAAGAGTAAACTCAATATGAGAGCAACAACAAAGCGAATGCCTAATGCTGGCGAGCGCGAAAACCAAGATTTCATTCAATTATTTAATTATATTTTAACAGGGATATGGAAAAAAGTGCGGTACAGAAACCGCACTTTCATGGATATAAGGTTAAATTTCATTACTGAAAATATCGCCACCATTCATATCGATCATTTCTAAAGCTTCGCCACCACCGCGTGCAACACAGGTTAATGGTTCTTCAGCAATAACGACCGGTACACCAGTCGCTTGAGAAAGAAGAAGATCAATATTATGTAATAATGCCCCACCACCAGTTAATACAATACCACGTTCAAAAATATCCGCAGCATGTTCTGGATGGCATTCTTCTAATGCTTTCTTAACCGCATCTACAATCCCACTTAACGGACCACGTAATGCTTCTAATAAGTCATTAGATGTTAATGTAAAGGCACGAGGTCCAGATTCTTTTAATTTATGACCATGCACTTCCATGGTTTTGACTTCTTCGCCTTCACGAACATAGGCAGTACCGATTTCTTTTTTGATACGTTCAGCAGTTGGTTCCCCAATAATCGCCTCATGTTTACGACGTACATAATTAACAATCGCTTCATCAAAACGATCACCACCAATACGTACAGATGCGGAATATACAATACCATTTAATGAAATAACGGCTACTTCAGTTGTACCACCACCAATATCAATTACCATTGAACCTACAGATGTTGATACAGGTAATTTCGCACCAATAGCCGCTGCCATTGGTTCTTCAATTAAATAAACTTCTCGTGCTCCTGCCCCTAATGCAGACTCACGAATAGCACGACGTTCAACTTGAGTCGCACCTGCTGGCACACACACTAAAACTCGAGGGCTTGGACGCATAAAGTTATGGCTATGAACTTGCTTAATAAAGTATTGCAACATTTTTTCTGTTACAAAGAAATCTGCAATTACGCCATCTTTCATCGGTCGTATTGCTTCAATACTTTTCGGTGTACGACCAAGCATTGATTTTGCTTCACGTCCTACGCAAGCAATTGTTTTTAATGCACCACTGCGATCCTTACGGATTGCGACCACTGAAGGCTCATCTAATACAATACCTTGATTTTTAACATAAATTAAAGTATTTGCGGTCCCAAGATCGATAGAAAGATCATTGGAAAATAATCCTCGAATTTTTTTAAACATAACTCTTCCGTCAACTCTACATCGTCACTGTTCGTGTGTGAACTACCAAAAAATTGGCACTAATTTAACAAAAAAACCCCTTTTTTTACAGAAATTTTTATTGTTATGATGAAAAATCACCCGTGGGGTTAGACCACTATTTTTCGTATTAGTGCGGTAATATTTACAATTTTTTATTCAAAATTTTTACTATGGTACTATGAAGATAAATGACTTTCTACTTATTATTAGTTAAGTCATGCTTTTTTCATAGTTTTCCATAAATTTTTCCGAATTTAACGGCGTTACATTTATTTTTGTTTATCCAAAATAGGTTTTAAGAATCGCCCTGTATGAGAAATACCTTTCTTACAAATATCCTCTGGTGTGCCTTCGGCAATAATTTGCCCACCACCATTACCACCTTCTGGTCCTAAATCGACAATCCAGTCAGCCGTTTTGATAACATCCAAATTATGCTCAATCACCACAATGGTATTGCCCTGATCCCGTAAGCGATGCAATACCGTTAGTAACTGTTTAATATCCGCAAAATGTAAGCCTGTTGTCGGCTCATCAAGAAGATATAAAGTCTTACCCGTATCACGTTTAGAAAGTTCGGTCGCCAATTTCACACGTTGCGCTTCCCCGCCCGATAACGTTGTTGAAGACTGTCCTAAACGAATATAAGAAAGCCCGACATCAATCAGGGTTTGTAATTTTCTCGCAAGTACTGGGATCGCATCAAAAAATTCTCGTGCCTCTTCTACAGTCATATCGAGAACTTGATGAATATTTTTTCCTTTATAGAAAATCTCTAGTGTTTCGCGATTGTAGCGTTTTCCCTTACATTGATCGCAAGGTACATAGACATCTGGTAAAAAGTGCATCTCTACCTTAATTACCCCATCCCCTTGGCAGGCCTCACACCGTCCACCTTTTACGTTGAAACTAAAACGTCCCACGTTATAGCCACGTGCTCGAGCCTCTGGTACGCCAGCAAAAAGTTCTCGAATTGGGGTAAAAATGCCTGTATATGTCGCAGGATTAGAACGTGGCGTGCGTCCAATTGGGCTTTGATTAATGTCAATAACCTTATCAAAGAACTGTAAACCATCAATACTACGATATGGCGCAACTTGTTGATTTTCAGCACGATTTAATACATTTTGTGCCAATGGGAACAGCGTATCATTGATTAAAGTTGACTTTCCTGAACCTGACACCCCCGTCACGCAAGTAAATAACCCAACAGGAATTTTCAAGGTTACATCTTTTAAATTGTTCCCGTGCGCTCCAGTTAAAACTAATTGCTTATCGTGATCGATCGGCGTACGTTTTTCAGGAATCTCAATTTTTTCTTTACCAGATAAGAATTTCCCCGTGATAGATTTTGGATCCTGCATAATTTCCGCTGGCGTACCTTGTGCAACCACTTCCCCACCATGTACCCCTGCGCCAGGACCAATATCAATAATATGATCTGCCGCTAAAATTGCATCTTCATCATGTTCAACAACAATAACCGTATTCCCTAGATTACGCAGATGTAATAATGTTTTTAGCAAACGATCATTATCTCGTTGATGCAAGCCGATTGATGGTTCATCCAACACATACATCACGCCCACTAAACCTGCTCCAATTTGGCTTGCTAAACGGATACGCTGCGCTTCACCGCCCGATAACGTATCGGCACTACGTGCTAATGAAAGATAGTTGAGCCCTACATTGACTAAAAATTGCAAACGATCTTTAATTTCTTTTAAGATTTTTTCTGCAATCTTGGCACGTTGCCCCGTTAATTCAAGATTTTCAAAGAAACTCAATGCCTCACCAATACTTTGCTCAGCAATCATTGGTAAATTCACATCATTAATAAAGACATTACGTGCTTCTAAACGTAAACGAGAGCCTTCACAATCTTTGCAAGGTCGTTGCCCCATATTTTTAGCCAATTCTTCTCGCACTGCTAAAGATTCAGTTTCTTTATAGCGACGCGCCATATTATTGAGAATCCCTTCGAAAGGATGATGGCGAACCACCACATCTCCTCGATCATTGATATATTGGAATTCAATCTCTTCGTCTTTAGACCCATTTAAAATAATATCTTTTATTTCAGGGGATAGATCTTCCCATGGAGTTTCAATATCAAAATGATAATGTTTTGCCAAAGAACTTAGCATTTGAAAATAATAAAAATTACGGCGATCCCATCCTTTAATTGCACCACCCGCAAGAGAAATGGAGGGATTACGCACCACAAGATGTTCATCAAAATATTGTTGGACACCTAATCCATCACAGGTTGGACAAGCCCCTGCAGGATTATTAAAAGAAAATAAACGCGGCTCAAGTTCAGAAACCGAATAACCACAATGTGGGCAGGCAAAATTTGCAGAAAATAAAATTTCTTCAGCCTCTTTATCATCCATAGATGCCACCACGGCTAATCCACCTGAAAGTTCAAGTGCCGTTTCAAAAGATTCAGCAAGACGTGGCGCTAAATCTTCACGGATTTTAAAACGGTCAACCACGACTTCAATATCGTGTTTTTTCTGTAATTCTAATTTTGGCGGATCGGAAAGATCACAAATTTCACCATCAATTCGTGCACGTAAATATCCTTGAGCAGCAATGTTTTCTAGAAGTTTTGAATGTTCTCCCTTGCGGTTACGGACCAAAGGTGCAAGCAACATCCATTTACTTCCTTCTGGCAAACTCATTACTTTATCTACCATTTGGCTAATGGTTTGTGCAGTCAACGGTGTATGGTGCGTAGGACAACGTGGCTCACCAACTCGAGCAAACAATAAGCGCAGATAGTCATGGATTTCTGTGATTGTCCCTACTGTTGAACGTGGATTATGTGAAGTCGATTTTTGCTCAATAGAAATCGCAGGTGATAACCCTTCAATATGATCGACATCTGGCTTTTCCATTAATGATAAAAATTGACGAGCGTATGCCGACAACGATTCTACATAACGGCGCTGCCCTTCAGCATAAAGCGTATCGAAAGCTAAAGAAGACTTTCCTGATCCAGAAAGCCCTGTAATGACGATCAATTTATCACGTGGGATGGTAAGATTAATATTTTTTAAATTGTGGGTACGTGCACCACGAATATCGATATTTTCCATAACTAAACTGTACAAAAATAAAACATACGATCATTATCGCATATTCTAAAAATAGCAGGGTAACTTTATTTTTTAAGGTAGCTTTTTTGATGATATTAAGGCAAAATAATTACATTAATTAAAAAAACTAACCCAATATAAGAGGAAAAAAATGGCAGGTGTAAATAAAGTTATTATCGTAGGTAACTTGGGTGCAGATCCTGAAGTACGTACGATACCAAATGGAAGCGCAGTTGCAAACATTAGCGTTGCAACCAGCGAAAACTGGATTGACAAAAACACCAATGAACGCCGTGAGATTACTGAGTGGCACCGTATTGTGTTCTATCGTCGTCAAGCAGAAATCGTTGGCGAATATTTACGTAAAGGTTCTAAAGTTTATGTCGAAGGTCGTTTACGTACTCGTAAATGGCAAGATCAAAATGGTCAAGATCGTTACACCACTGAAATTCAAGGTGATGTGCTACAAATGTTAGATAGCCGTAACGAACGCGCTGAAATGGGTGGTTTCAATAATCCAAATGGTTATGCACAAAACAATATGGCTCGTCCTGCACCAGCTGCAGCACCACGTAACACCTATCAACAAGCTGCACCAGCATACGCACCTCAACCAACACCAAGTTCAGAAGCGCCAATGCCACCAATTGATGGTCCAGTAGATGGTGATATTCCATTCTAATTTGCAAAATTAGTCATCTTTTAAATCTCATCTTCGGATGAGATTTTTTATATTTTAAAAATAAAAATACGCCCCAATTTTCGAAAAATTTTATGAAAATTGGGGCGTGACTATTTAAATATATTCAAATTAAGCTTGAATCCATCCCATATGAAGGATGAAGTTCCACCAGCCAAAACCGATAGTCGCTAATACGATCAATGACACTAATGCCATGATACCACCTGTCAACCACCAAGATTTAATACTGTTATACCCTGTACCAAAAATTGGTGCAGCTGGACCAGAACCATAGTGAGTAAGAGCACCACCGAAACAACTTGTACAAAGGAGTCCCATACCTAATGTAAATGGATTTGCGCCTGCTGCAACCCCTACGGCAGCAAATACTGGCAACATTGATGCCACATATGCTCCACCAGAAGCGTAAAGATAACGAACGACAACACTCAAGAATAAAATCACAATTGTGATAAGGGTTGCATGATTTGCATCACTATGAATCATGCTTTCCATTACGCTTGCTAACCAGTGGAAGAAGTTTGCTTTATCGAGGACAGATGCTAAACCAAGCAATCCCCCGTACCAAATAAAGGTGTTCCATGCACTTTTTTTAGCAAGTAAATCGTCCCACGTTACGATTTTGCATAAAACAAGAAGTGGCATAATCGCAACTGCGATAATAGAAGATTTTAAATGGAGATAACTAGAAAGCATCCACGCTAATACGGCAAGAATAAAAATAACAAGTAATGCTTTTTCTGCATAACTCATTGGTCCCATCTCTTCTAAACCATCACTCGCAATTTTCTTATTATCAATTGCTTTTAAAGTCGGTTTATTAAGGAAGTAAGTAATAAGTGGAACCAGGAATAAGCAAACAAGTCCAGGTACACAGGTTGCGAGGAACCATTGCATCCAGCTAAGTTGTAAATTCAAAATAGGTTGTAATAATTTTAACGCAATCGCATTGGTTGCCATTGCAGTGAACGTAATATAACCTGTTGTTTTTACAACCATGTAAGTATTAACCATCAAATATGAACCAATTTTTTTCGCACTTTCTTTACTGGTTGGCTCTGAGCCTAAAGAAAGGGAGATTGAATTCATAATCGGTAACATAATTCCAGCACCACGTGCGGTTACAGAAGGCATTGCAGGAGAAATAATGAAATCCAAAAAAGCATTAACATATCCCAAGCGCAATGAAGTGCTACCAAAAGCACCAATCATTTTATAAGCGATACGGCGACCTAAGCCAGTAATAACAAAGGCGGTACTAAGCATAAATGCAGCGAATACTAACCAAGTAGTTCCTGATTTATATCCACTTAAAACGTCAGTTTGTTTTAATAACACTTTAGTTCCATCTGGCATAATTTGTTCTGCAGTGTTACCAATGACAATGGCGGATACAGCAACAGCGGTTAATAAAACAACAGGAGTTGGAAAAGGTTTAAAGATAATACCTAAAATAGCTGCAATATAAATACCAATGAGGTACCATCCGATGACGGGTAGCCCTGCTGGTGCAGGAATAATAAATGTTAATACTGGGAAAATCAGTATGATGGCATACTGAATAATCTTTTTAAAATTCATTCTTTGCCTTCCTTAAATATGACTAATTAATATATCCAGTTTTGGATATAGCCGTATTATACTCCGTTTATTTTTCGATTAAATATATTTTAAAAATTAAGTTTGATATGTATCAATAATAATTACGAAAGATATCGCATTTTAAAATTTAAGTATTAAACTACTAATAAAAAAATATCATTAAGTAAATTAAAATATTAATATGTGAATAGATTATGAATACTGTGTTATCAAAATGTATATTGAAAGATAATAAAAATGAAGTAGATAAAATAAAATTATTTTTACATAAAAACAATCTCATTATTGATGAGGGGATTGATAATTTTATTATTTATTATCAAGAAGATAACATTATAGCATGTGGTGGATTAGACAATAATATAATAAAATGTATCGCTATTGATGATAATTATAGAGGAGAAAACATATTACTTTCTCTTGCTACTGAGTTAATCAACAAAGCCTATGAATTAGGACGTAAAGATTTATTTATCTATACAAAACCAGAATATCAAAAAGTATTTAAATCTTGTGGTTTCTATTTAATATCCGATGCGTTGCCCTATATGGTTTTACTCGAAAATAGTAAAACTAGGTTGGAGAAATATTGCAACAAATTAAGTCAAAATAGTATTATTGCTCCACATATTGGTAGTATTGTTATGAATGCTAATCCATTTACATTAGGGCATCGTTATCTTGTTGAGTTTGCATTAACGCAATGTGATTTTCTACATATCTTTGTAGTAGGAGAAAATGCCTCTACATTCAGTTATGATGAAAGATTTTCTCTGGTGGAACAAGGAATTGCCGATCTTCGTGACAAAATTTGTTTACATAAAGGCTCAGAATACATTATTTCTAAAGCGACCTTCCCTAATTATTTTATTAAGGATCAGGGGATCACCGATGATTGCTATGCAGAAATCGATCTCAAACTGTTCCGTGAACATATCGCCCCAGCATTACATATCAATCAACGGTTTGTCGCTCAAGAGCCTTTTTGTCCTGTAACAGCAAAGTACAATCAAGAAATGCACTATTGGCTAGAAAAAGCGCCGCTTAATAAACCAGCAATTAATGTTATCGAAATTGAAAGAAAGGCATATAATGGTATGGCAATTTCAGCCTCTTATGTCAGGAAGTTGATTAAGGATAAGCAGTGGGATGAAATTATACACCTCGTCCCAAAAACAACTTTCGATTATTTATTAGAAAAATATTCTTAAGTAATCTGTGTTAACCCAACAGAAGGAAACAAAATGAAAATAACAAAATCTGCTATCGCAGGTACCCTTGAATCAAGCGATGCATTGGTAAGGGTATCTCCTGCTGATGAGCTTGATATTGAAATCAATAGCTCTGTCGGTAAACAATTTGGTAAAGCCATTCAAGCTACAGTAGAAAAAGTTCTAACGCAACTTGGTGTCACACAGGGCTTATTTATTATTGAAGATAAAGGTGCATTAGATTGTGTACTACAAGCTCGCCTTAAAGCCGCTTTACAACGTGCTACCGATGATCAACTAAGTTGGGAGGATCTGCTATGAAATTAAGACGTAGCATGCTATTCGTGCCAGGCTCAAATGCCGCAATGCTCAGCAACAGTTTTATTTACCGCCCTGATTCCATTATGTTTGACTTAGAAGATTCTGTCGCATTAAAAGAAAAAGATACCGCTAGAATCCTCGTCGCTCATACATTGGGAATGCCACTTTATAAAGAATATGGTATCGAAACCGTTGTCCGTGTTAATCCTCTTGATTCTGAATTTGGTCTAAAAGATTTAAATCTGGTTGTGCGTGCAGGCGTTGATGTTGTGCGTATGCCAAAAACCGATACACCACAAGACGTCATTGATATGGATCATGCCATTGCTGAAATTGAAAAACAATGTGGGCGTGAAGTAGGAAGTACCAAACTTCTTGCTGCTATTGAATCACCACTTGGTATTACTCAAGTTAATCAAATCGCAGTCGCTTCTTCTCGCCTCATCGGAATTGCATTAGGTGCGGAAGATTATGTTCGTAATTTAAAAACAGAACGTTCACCAGATGGTGTTGAGCTTTTCTATGCTCGTTGTTCCATTTTACAAGCCGCCCGTGCTGCGGGTATTCAAGCCTTTGATACCGTTTATTCTAATGCAAACAATGAAGAAGGCTTTTTAAAAGAAGCAAGCCTTATCAAACAACTTGGCTTTGATGGAAAATCATTAATTAATCCACGCCAAATTGAGCTTATTCATAACATCTTTGCACCAACTCAAAAAGAAGTCGATCAGGCTAAACGCATTATTGAAGCTGCCAAACAAGCCGAAAGAGAAGGTTCAGGCGTTGCTTCCTTAAACGGTAAAATGATTGATGCACCTATTATTGAACGTGCAAAACTCGTATTAGAACGTGCAAAATCTGGCATTCGTGACGAATAAGCAAGGAGAATGGATATGACAGATCGTGAACAACGTATTGAAAAAGTACTCGAAAATAATTCTAAACTACACGCTTATCAACCTGTTCAAAAAGCAGATTCTCTTGCACAAACAGAACCTACTCGTAAACTTTGCGATAGCTTAGAAGAAGCCATTAAACGTAGTGGCTTAAAAAGTGGCATGACTATCTCATTCCACCACGCATTCCGTAACGGTGATAAAGTTATCAACCAAGTGATGGCAAAAATTGCAGAAATGGGAATTAAAGATTTAACCCTAGCATCTAGTTCTTTAATTGATAGCCACAAACCACTAATTGAACATATTAAAAATGGCGTGGTTTCCCGTATTTATACGTCTGGATTACGTGGCGAATTAGCTGATGAGATTTCTCATGGTCTATTACCTACTCCTGTAAATATTCACTCTCACGGTGGACGTGTACACTTAATCAAAAGCGGTGAAATCAACATTGACGTGGCTTTCCTCGGCGTACCAGCCTGCGATAATTTTGGTAACGCAAATGGTTATACGGGTAAAAGTGTTTGTGGTTCACTTGGCTATGCTCGTACCGATGCAGAAGCTGCGCACAAAGTTGTACTATTAACTGAAGAAATCGTTGGTTATCCAAATAGCCCTGCGAGCATTACTCAAGATCATGTTGATCTCATTGTAAAAGTAGATGAAGTGGGCGATGCAAGCAAAATTGGTGGCGGTGCGACTCGTATTACAACCAACCCTCGCGAACTTCTCATTGCACGTAAAGCGGCCGATGTAATCATGAATACCACTTATTTTAAAGATGGTTTTTCATTACAAACAGGTTCAGGTGGCGCAGCCCTTGCTGTAACTCGTTTCCTTGGCGATAAAATGCGTGCTAAAAATATCAAAGCCTCATTTGCACTTGGTGGAATTACTTCTACTATCGTGAAACTTCATGAAGAAGGGCTAATTGAAAAACTGCTTGATGTCCAAAGCTTTGATAAAGATGCAGCTGAATCTCTTGCTCACAATCCAAATCATATTGAAATCTCTGCAAATCAATATGCTAACTGTAGCTCAAAAGGGGCTTCAGTTGATCGTCTTGATGTGGTTGTATTAAGTGCATTGGAAATTGATACGAAATTTAATGTCAATGTTTTAACTGGTTCAGATGGCGTAATTCGTGGTGCCTCAGGCGGTCACTGTGATACTGCTGCTTGCGCTCAGGTAGCCATTATCGTAGCGCCTCTGGTTCGTGGTCGTATTCCAACAGTGGTTGAAAATGTCATCACTTGCGTGACCCCAGGTGAAAATATTGATATCCTTGTCACTGACCATGGTGTTGCAGTTAATCCAAGCCGCCCTGATCTGATTAAAATGTTAACAGATGCTGGTATGAAACTTCACACTATTGAAGAGCTTTGTCAACTTGCCTACAGTATTACAGGCAAACCGGAGGCAATTGAATTTACGGATCGTCCTGTTGCTGTTGTTCGTTATCGCGATGGTTCAGTAATCGATGCCGTTTATCAAGTAAAAGAATAAGTATCTACCCTATGTACTTAGAAAATTTTTATAATATAACATCGCTACAAGGTAGCGATGTTCCTTTACTCGAACTTCTGGACGCAAAAGAAAAGCGTGCACGTTTACAAAAAAAATATTGCGAAACCTATAAAAAATCAGTCTTATCCGTCACACTTGTGGCAATGGGTGGCGTAAAAAGGAATCCACTTCTTGATTATGTTTTTAAACGTGCACTCGATCGATTAAATACATTATTCCAAATGTTGAAAATCGTTCCCCTTGCACAATCTATCCAATTCTTATCCACGGGGCATGAGGCAATTTTTGCCTTATCAATTGACCCTCGTTTATTAAAACAATATTGCATCGAAATAGAAGAAAGTTTACCCCTAGCCCGCCTTTGGGATATTGATGTCATTACACCAACTGGTGAAATCCTCAACCGAACCGATTTTTATGTTCCTGCTCGAAGCTGCTTACTTTGTGATGATAATGCTAAAATTTGTGCAAGAAATCGTAAACACTCACTCGCAGATCTTCACAACTATATGCAAAATTTAGTCGCTCAAGATTATCTTGCTGAAAAACTTGCTTACCATGCAAGTGATGCCTTGGTCGAAGAAGCGTGCTTAACGCCTAAACCAGGATTAGTTGACGCAAAAAATACTGGCGCACACCAAGATATGAATGTTCGGCTTTTACAACAAAGCGCCCGAGTTTTACGTCCATATTTCGCTAAGTTCATTCGTTTTGGGCAACAAACTGCACATTTACCAATTTCTGAAATATTATCCCGCTTACGTCCATTAGGCATTAAAGCAGAAGATGCAATGTTTCTCGTTACTAAAGGGGTAAATACGCACAAAGGGGCTGTTTTTAGCTTTGGTTTAGTCTGTACTGCTATCGGACGATTGAGCAGTACTAAAAATTTTTGGCATCAGGACCATTTTTTTACATTAGAAAATATTTGTAATTTAGTTGCCGAAATGTGTCAAGGTATCACCAAAGAATTAACTGATGGGCAATATCCTGTTACCGCAGGTATCACCTTATTCAAACGATATGGTGTAAAAGGCGCTCGTGGAGAGGCAGAGGCTGGTTTTCCACTTTTACGCAAATATTTCTGTATTTTTGATAAATATCAGCATCTAAGTTTTGAACATCAAAAATTCCTGTTCCTATTACATTTGATGCATGAAAATGCAGATACCAATATTCTCCACCGTGGTGGTTTAGATGGTTTAGAATTTATTCAACAACATGCTAAAGCACTACTAGAGGACAACCAAATTTATCATGATTTACCTTATCTAAAATCACGTTTAGAAAACTTTGATACACAATGTATGGAAAAAAATTTAAGTGCAGGTGGAAGCGCAGATTTGCTTGCTCTAAGTATTTTTCTTCATGCTCTTCTACGCATTAACTTTGATCACTCAAATCAAATAAATTTTTCCGAAAATTAGGGCGTTATTTAATATTTTGATGAGATTCTTGTACTTGTAGATCAAGCGCACGTTGCATAATGATGTGGAAAATTGCATCAATATCATCATCGCTTAAATGAAGTTGACGTGTTTTTGCTTTCATTTTTAGATTTGATAAAACTTGCTGCTCACGATTAAGATCACGCAGTGGTAAATGCTCTTGCTGTTTTTGTTTACCAATTTCATGCACAATAATTTGGCGTTGATGAAGAAGGGTTAAGAGTTCATCATCAATTTGATTGATCTGTTTACGAAGTTTTTGAAGTTCGGCTGTCATTACTTTCCTTAAAATATAAAAAAACTGCACCAAAATGGTGCAGTTTATAAGATTTCGCAAAAAATTAAAGAATTTCTTTCGCAACATTCACAACATTTTCTACTGTGAAGCCAAATTCTTTAAATAATTCACCTGCTGGTGCTGATTCACCGAAAGTTTTCATACCTACGATACGACCACCGAAACCAACATATTTATACCAGAAATCAGCAATACCTGCTTCAATTGCAACACGTTTAGTCACATTGCTTGGTAATACGCTTTCGCGATATGCCGCATCTTGTTTATCAAAGACATTTGTTGATGGCATTGAAACTACACGAACTTTTTTACCTTCTGCAGTTAGTTGTTGAGCGGCTTTTACTGCTAATTCCACTTCAGAACCTGTCGCGATGAAGATAAGATCTGGTGTACCTTCACAATCAACAAGCACATAAGCACCACGTGTGATGTCTGCAAGTTGTTGCGCAGTACGATCCATTTGAGTTAAGTTTTGACGACTAAAGATCATCGCACTTGGACCATCAGTACGTTCAATCGCTTGTTGCCATGCAACTGCTGATTCTACTTGGTCACATGGGCGCCATGTATCTAAATTCGGAATTAAACGTAATGCTGTAGTTTGTTCTACTGGTTGGTGTGTTGGACCGTCTTCACCAAGACCAATTGAATCGTGGGTATAAACGAAAAGTACACGTTGTTTCATTAATGCTGCCATACGCACTGCATTGTGTGCATATTCAAAGAACATTAAGAAAGTTGCACCATATGGTAAGAAACCACCGTGTAATGCGATACCGTTCATGATCGCAGACATACCAAATTCACGCACACCGTAGTTGAGGTAATTACCATCTTGGTTTTTCGTTGCACGAATTGGTTTTGCATTTGACCATAAAGTCAAGTTAGAGCTTGCCAAGTCTGCACTACCACCTAAAAATTCTGGTAAGAATTTTGCATACGCTTCAATAGCATTTTGTGAAGCTTTACGACTTGCGATGTTTGCAGGGTTTGCTTGTAATTGTTCAATGAATGCTTGGCTTTGTTTCGCCCAATCTGCTGGTAATTCACCGCTTAAACGACGTTTTAATTCCGCAGCAAGTTCTGGGTAAGCTTCTTCATACGCAGTAAATTCAATATTCCACGCTTTTTCAAACGCTTCACCTTTTACTTTTGCATCCCATTCTGCATAAATTTCTTTTGGAATTTCAAATGGACCGTAATTCCAACCAAGATTTTGACGTGCTAATGCAATTTCATCATTACCTAGTGGCGCACCGTGGCAGTTATGAGTGCCTTGTTTGTTTGGTGAGCCGTAACCAATAATAGTTTTGCAAATAATTAATGTCGGGCGATCAGTTTCTGCTTGTGCTTTTTCGATCGCTGCTTTGATTTGATCACTGTTATGACCGTCCACGCCTGGAATTACTTGCCAGCCGTAAGCTTCAAAACGTTCTTGTGTATTATCAGTAAACCAACCTTCTACTTCACCATCAATAGAGATATTATTGTCATCATAGAATGCGATTAATTTACCTAACCCTAAAGTACCCGCTAAAGAACAAGCTTCATGTGAAACCCCTTCCATTAAACAGCCATCACCAAGGAATACGTAAGTGTGGTGATCAATAATGTTATGACCTTCACGGTTAAATTGAGCCGCTAAAGTTTTTTCTGCGATCGCCATACCCACAGCATTGGTAATACCTTGACCTAGTGGACCTGTTGTGGTTTCAACACCTGGCGTATATCCATATTCTGGGTGTCCTGGTGTTTTTGAATGAAGTTGACGGAAATTTTTGAGATCATCAATTGAAAGATCATAGCCCGTTAAATGTAATAAGCTATAAATGAGCATTGAGCCATGACCATTTGAAAGAATAAAACGATCACGATTCGCCCAATGTGGATTGGTTGGACTATGATGTAAAAAATCACGCCATAAAACTTCTGCAATATCTGCCATCCCCATCGGTGCACCTGGGTGTCCCGAATTGGCTTTTTGCACAGCATCCATACTTAAAACACGAATGGCGTTAGCTAATTCTTTACGAGTTGTCATATTGATCTCCTAAATATAAAAAAATTGCTGGTTATTTTACCTAATTTTAAAATAAATTTTGTGATATTACTCATAAAAAGCACTATTAATTCTATAGGATAAATAAAAATAACGCCTCAATTTTCCAAAAAATTTATGGAAAATTGAGGCGTGATAATCAATTATTTGCTTCCAAAAACCTTTTTAAAAAGGAACAGGGCATGAAAATTGCATAATTTCACCCGTTTTAGGATGAGCAATTTGTAAAAACTCTGCGTGCAAACATAGGCGTGGTGACATCGCTTTTGCTTGTGGATGTGCGTAGAATTTATCCCCTAAAATTGGATGTCCAAGCGCAAGCATATGCAATCTTAATTGATGAGAGCGCCCAGTAATCGGTGTTAGCTTAACACGAGTCGTATTATTCGGTAAGCGCTCTAATACTTCAAACTCTGTTCTCGCTTTTTTACCATTTTCAAAGCAAATCCGTTGGCGAGGACGATTTTCCCAATCGCAAATGAGGGGTAAATCCACTACCCCACGATCCTCTTTCAAATGTCCCCATACCAACGCCTGATAATACTTTTTAGGCTCACGTTCTCGGAATTGACGTTTCAATTCGCGATCCGCTAATTTGCTCATGGCAAATGCAATTAACCCACTTGTCGCCATATCTAGTCGATGCGCAGGCTCGCAAAAACCATATTTTTCTTGCACCCGTGTCATTGCACTATCAAAAAACTGTGGCTGACTTCCCGGGACGGATAATAAGCCACTCGGTTTATTGACAAGCAATAAGTGATCGTCGTGATAAATCACATCTAAATAAGGATCTTTGGGAGGATCATAGTGCAATAATGCCATTTTCAATTCCTATGCTTTATTACTTACAATTAAGCGTAAACTATCTAAACGCCAACGTGCCAATTCTAACTCTTGAGCAATTTGATCGCGTTGTGCTTCTAATGTTTGAATTTCCTTATCGCGAATATTTTTATTCACTTTTTGCAATGCTTGTAAACGTGTAATTTCACTATCTAACGTTTGCGCCGCCAATGTTTTTGCGCTCTCGATAACTTCTTTTGCAGGTTGTTCGATTTTACTTTCTGCTGTTGCTAATAATTGCATAATTTGTGGCTGCATCATTTTCACAACTGAGTTAGCTGTGGCTTTTTTCATTGGTCGTAACTGTTTTTGCAACACTTTAAACGGTACTTGTTGGCTCAGTTCATTACCTTTCATATCCACCAATAAACGAATTGGTGTTGGCGGTAGGAAACGTGTAATTTGCAAGCCTTTTGGTGCCTGTGCCTCAACAACATAAATAAGCTCAAGCAACAATGTCCCTGCAGGTAGATTTGGATTTATCAATAAAGAAACGGTACTTTTACCGATATCACCTGTGGTAATCAAATCAATCCCATTACGAATCATTGGGTGATCCCAGTTCAAAAACTCGACTTCATCACGAGCGAGGGCTAAATCACGTTCAAATGTTACTGGCACGCCTTCTTCCTTCAAATATGGGAAATCAGGCACAAGCATGGTGCTTGATGGTTTGATAACAATTGTTTTTTCGCCAATGTCTTCTTGTTCTACGCCTACAATGTCAAAAAGTTTCAGTGCAAAATTAACTAACTCTGTCGAACCATCTTGCTCAGCAATCGCTTCTGCAAGTTCTTGAGCTTGTTTTCCACCGCTAGAATTCATTTCTAATAAACGGTCACGCCCTGCTTCAAGAGTTTTGTATAACTCTTCACGGCTTGCTTGCGTTTCTTTAATTAGCGTATCAAAACCTTCTGTATTCTCAGGATGATCAAGATATTGTTGTAACGTTTCACCATGGCGCTCAAAAATCGCCGTCCCCATTGGGCAAGTTTCTGCAAAGGCATTAAGACCTTTGTCATACCAGTTTGCAAGACGATCAGTTGGGCTATTTTCAAAACATGGTACGTAGATATGTACATCACGTTTTTGCCCGATACGATCTAAACGTCCAATGCATTGTTCCAATAAGTCTGGATGACGCGGTAAATCAAATAGGACTAAGTGGCAGGCAAATTGGAAGTTACGTCCTTCTGAGCCTACGCTTGAACTTAATAATACACGAGCGCCTTCTTCATCAGCAAAGTAGGCTGCCGCACGATCACGTTCAATAATCGACATTTTCTCGTGGAAAAGTGCTGAATTAATCCCTTCTTTTTCACGCAGTGCTTGTTCTAATTGTTGCGTTGTTTGGCTTTGCTGACAAATTACCAATACTTTTTCTTTTGGATTTTGTTTTAAGAAATCAATGAGCCATTGCACACGTGGATCAAAATCCCACCAACGTGCATCTGGGTTCATTTTTAAGAACATTTGTTCTGGATGATTCAAGTTAATATTTTTTGTTTCACCCAATAAATTCATTACCTTAATTGTATTTTGATATTGGCTGGGTAATGGCAAACGTACTTCTTCAAAAATACGTTTTGGGAAGCCTTGTACACCTTGGCGTGTGTTGCGGAATAACACACGGCTGGTGCCATGACGATCAATCAGTTTCATCATAATATTTTGACGAATCGCAATTTTTTCTTCTTCCGATTTCTCATCATCATTCAGCTCAGAAAATTGTGCTTCTAATAGTGCCTTTTCTTCAGGCAACAATTTAACAATTTGAGTTTCTGCTTTTTTAGTTAATTTTTTATTCGCAAAAAGTGGTTTTAAGGCATCCGCAACTTTTTGATAATTTTGTTGTTCTTCTAAAAAGGCGTCGAAACTGTAAAAACGTTCTGGATCAAGGAGATGCAAACGGGCAAAGTGACTTTCTTGCCCTAATTGTTCAGGCGTTGCCGTCAATAATAAAACACCTGGAATCTTTTGAGCAAAATTTGCAACCAATTGATATTCGCCACTTGGATTATCAATCTCCCATTTTAAATGGTGTGCCTCGTCCACTACCAACATATCAAAATCAGCTTCAAGTGCTTCTTTCGCACGACGTGGTTTTGCCATTAACCAATCAAGTGAACAAATAATTAAATTTTCACTATCAAATGGATTTTCGCCTTTATCATCAAAATCGCTACAACGATCTTCATCGAACAATGAAAAATGAAGGTTGAATCGGCGTAACATTTCTACCAACCATTGATGTTGCAAGCTCTCTGGCACAATGATTAGCACACGTTGTGCTTTTTCAGAAAGAATTTGCTGTTGAAGAATCATGCCCGCTTCAATGGTTTTACCTAACCCCACTTCATCAGCTAATAAAACGCGAGGAGCAATACGATTCCCTACTTCGTTTGCAATATGTAATTGGTGAGGAATTAGCCCAACTTTTGCTCCACGCAATCCACGCAGTGGAGATTGAAATTGTGCTTGTTGATGTAAAAAACTGTTATAACGAAGTGTAAAATGATCCGCTCTATCAATTTGAGCATTAAAAAGACGATCTTGTGGCTTACTAAAAGTAATATGATGCGCAATATCCAATTCTTGCATAACAGCATCTTCGCCATTGTCTTGACGTTTTACCAAATAAATATTTACATCATTGCGTGTCATCACATCCACGACTTGCGCTTTCCATCCCTCACAATGTGTCACCTCATCCCCTACATTGAATGTAACACGATTAAGAGGCGCACTTTTTACTGCATAAATTCGGGTTTCTTCTGATGCAGGGAAGAAAATGGTTACAGTACGAGCATCAACTGCTGTAATTAATCCCAAACCTAAATTATTTTCACTTTCGCTTATCCAGCGCTGACCAATAACAAATGACATAACTATTTACAACTCTATTTTATGATAAAAAGTCGGCTATTCTATGCTGAATAACAAAGAAAATAAACCGTAAAATTATCCTATTGATACAACAAGAAAAATTTCTTCACGCTATTCTTATCCATAAGAAATTTTTTTCAGTGAACAAGTGTTTTAAAAATTTTTTTCATGTTAGCCCTTTAAATTTCTTAGATTATTAGAATATTTTACTAGCAATTTATTTAAAGTAGTTTTATATTAGCGAACACTTGTTAGCTCAAAGAGATAAATTTATGAACAATTTACACTATCACATTGTAGAACGTATCCGCAATCAAGCTCGTACGCTCGCCAATCATCCAGCGGTACGTTACAACAGTAATGGTAAATGGACAGACATTAGTTGGAAAGATTTTCTCGCACAAATTGATATGCTTTCCCGTGCATTATTAGCTTACGGGATCAACGTCCAAGATAAAATCGCTATTTTTGCAAATAATATGCCACGTTGGACAATCGCAGATTATGCAGCAATGCAAATTCGTGCAATTGCTGTGCCAATTTATGGTACGAACACCGCAGAACAAGCAGCATACATTCTAGATAATGCTGACGTTAAAATTTTATTCGTCGGCAATCAAGAGCAATATGATGAAGCAATTAAAGCAGTGCAACAATGCTCACAGCTACAACATATTGTCGCAATGAAAGAAAATATTGACCTTAGGAATCAACCGCTTGGAATGTCATGGGCTGATTTCGTAAAAGATGGTTATCCAGATATGCAAGCTGAGCTCAATGCACGCTTACAAGAAAAAAATATGGATGATCTTTTTACCCTTATTTATACATCCGGCACAACGGGCAATCCAAAAGGTGTTATGCTCACCCACGCTAATCTCGCCCACCAAATGGAAGCCCATGATCTTGCTTTACAACCACTTGGTACTAATGATATTTCGTTAGCATTCCTACCGCTTTCACACGTTTATGAACGTGGTTGGGAAGCGTATATGCTACATCGTGGTGTAGTCTATGCTTACTTAGAAGATCCGCATGCTGTCAAAGAAGCATTAAGCGAAGTTCGTCCAACTTTAATGTGTGCCGTTCCACGCTTTTATGAAAAAGTTTATGGCGCAGTAATGGATAAAGTTCACCAAGCCCCTGTTTTCCGTAAAGCCATTTTCTATTGGGCATTACGTGTAGGGAAAGCTTACTTTACCCGCACAAGTAAAAAACAACATGTTTCATATCTATTACAAAAACAGTTCAATCTCGCTGATAAACTTGTTTTAAGTAAATTACGTGGTATCACGGGTGGACGCATCAAAATTATGCCTTGTGGTGGTGCTAAACTTGATCCCTGTGTCGCAAAATTTTTCTTCTCAATCGGTATTAATATTAAGGCTGGTTATGGTTTAACAGAGGCGACAGCTACTGTTTCTTGTGGTCGTGAAGATAATTTCAATCCAGAATCTATTGGCGTACCAATGCCGAATTGCGAAGTTAAAATTGGAGAAAACAATGAAATTTTAGTTCGTGGTGGTATGGTGATGAAAGGTTATTATAAAAATCCACAAGCGACCGCAGAAGCGTTTACCGAAGATGGTTTCTTAAGAACAGGAGATGCAGGCGAAATCGATGCACAAGGTAATCTCTTCATTACTGATCGTATCAAAGAGCTTATGAAAACCTCTACTGGTAAATACATCGCACCACAAGTTCTTGAAGGTAAAATTGGTAAAGATAAATTTGTCGATCAAATTGCGATTATTGCAGATGCCAAAAAATACGTATCAGCCTTAATTGTGCCTTGTTTCGAAACGCTAGAAGCTTATGCAAAAGAGTTGAATATTCATTATAAAAACCGTGTTGATCTGGTTAAAAATACTGAAATTCTTAAACTCTTTGAAAAACGTATTCAACGTTTACAAAAAGAATTACCAAGTTTTGAACAAGTAAAAAAATTCACCTTGTTGCCTGAAGCTTTCACTATGAAAATGAATGAAATTACGCCGACATTAAAATTAAAACGTAAAGTCATTCTTGAACGTTATAAAAAACAAATCGAAGCTATGTATAGCTCACACAAATAAACTTCCTATCTTTATACTTTGCCATTCAGAGATTTAGGTTATCCTATTTCTGCTGAATGGCTTTTTTTGTTAAACTAATTGCTTTTAACACTCATTGAACTTTATGCAAGCTACTTCAAATTCTACGGCACCTTTCGCTAAAGCGGTACTCGCTTGGTACGATCGTTTTGGGCGTAAAAATCTCCCTTGGCAAATAAACAAGACTCTCTACGGCGTATGGTTGTCTGAAATTATGTTACAGCAAACGCAAGTCGCTACCGTGATTCCCTATTTTGAACGATTCACAAAAAATTTTCCGAATATAGAGGCGTTAGGTCATGCCCCTTTAGATGAAGTATTACATCTTTGGACAGGATTAGGCTATTACGCGCGTGCTAGAAATCTTCATAAAGCCGCACAAGTGATGTGCGAGAAATATCATGGACAATTTCCAACAGAGTTTGAAGATGTTCTTGCGCTTCCTGGAATTGGACGTAGTACAGCAGCAGCTATCCTTTCTTCTTGTTTAAACAAACCTTATCCGATCTTGGACGGAAACGTAAAACGTGTTTTATGTCGTTACTTTGCTATTGAAGGCTATCCTGGTGAAAAACGTGTCGAAAATTTACTTTGGGAAAAAGCCGAAGAGGTTGCACCTCGTGATCGCATCGCCGATTTTAACCAAGTTATGATGGATATTGGGGCGATGGTCTGCACCCGTAGTAAACCTAAATGTGACATTTGCCCTCTTGCAGAAAATTGTAAAGCAAAACAACAAGATGCTTGGCAAAATTATCCAACCAAAAAACCGAAAAAAAACTTACCAATTCGTCAAACTTACTTTTTAATTGAAGAAAATCAAGGCAAAATTAGATTACGAAAACGTGCGCCAGAAGGTTTATGGGGTGGGCTTTACTGTTTCCCGCAATTTGAATCTCAAACAGAATTATTTCAGCATTTGCAAGAAAGAAACATTCACTACTATCAAGAATGGAATAGTTTCCGCCACACTTTCAGCCATTTCCATTTAGATATTATTCCTATTTTTATCTGTACAGATACCTCAAAAAAAGTAGAAAATAAGGGAGAATTTCCTTGGAAACGCTGTCAAAGTGTTCAAGAGGTCGTACCACCTTTAAAATCTTATGTACAAAATGAAGACGATTATTGGTATGATTTAACATCTTTAAACGTTGTCGGACTCGCAACACCCGTAAAAAATATTTTAAATTACTTAACAAGGATATAATTATGGCACGTACCATACATTGCGTTTATCTCAATAAAGAAGCAGAAGGTCTTGATTTTCAACTTTATCCAGGTGATCTGGGTAAACGTATCTTCGACAATATCAGCAAACAAGCTTGGTCTGAATGGTTAAAAAAACAAACCATGCTGGTTAATGAAAAAAAATTAAACATGATGAATCCAGAACATCGTGCATTATTAGAAAAAGAAATGGTTAATTTCCTCTTTGAAGGTAAAGATGTACATATTGAGGGCTATACACCAATTAACGATAACCAACAGTAAGACATTCTATGAAAAAATACTTAATCTTTGCCCTTGCACCCTTTCTCTTTGCCTGTGCGAGTAAAACTGAAACACCAGAACTTCCACCACTTGATACCAAAGGGTTGGATATTCTTGTCGGTCAATTTTCACATAATATTGACGATATTTGGGGCGTGAATGAGCTACTCGTAGCAAGCCGACAAGATTATGTAAAATATACCGATCAATACAAAACTCGTAGCCATATTAACTTTGAACAAGGTCTTATTACTATCGGCACCCTAGGCACGCCGAAAGAATTACAACATGCCATTGTCCATACTCTCCTAATGGGAGAAAATGCAGACAGTATCGATCTCTTTGCCTCTGGTGATGTGCCTATCAGCGATAAACCTTTCTTAAAAGATCTGGTTATGGATCAAAAAGGAAAAACGATTGATAATGTTCGTGAAGCAACCGCTTTCGCTAACTATCTCATAAAAAATAGACTGCAAACTCGTCGCTTACAAAATGGTCGTATTGAACATTTTGTAGAGATTCCAATGGTTGCAAACCATGTTGCCTTACGTGCAAAAAGTTATCTTCCATTAGTTCGCCAAGCATCTCGCCGTTACAATGTGGATGAAAGCTTAATCCTTGCAATCATGCAAGTAGAATCAAGTTTTAACCCATACGCAGTTAGCTATTCTAATGCAGTTGGATTAATGCAAATTGTGCGCACTACTGCAGGTCGTGATGTCTTTAAACATCAAAATCGTCCTGGGGCACCGAGCAAGCATTATTTACTTAATCCACGCCATAATATTGATATTGGTACGCACTATCTTTCACTTTTGAAAAATAAATATCTTGCGGGAATTAAAGATAAAGACTCGCTACGTTACGCCGTTATCGCATCTTATAACAGCGGTGCTGGTGCAGTATTACGTATTTTTGATAAAACGCCACAAAATGCGATTAATAAAATCAACCGTTTATCCCCGCAACGCCTTTACAATATTCTTGAGCGTGAACACCCATCATTAGAAGCACGTCGTTATTTAATGAAAGTAAGTAAAGCTCAAAAAAATTATCGTGTTATTGGATAAAATTATCGGACAAAAAAAGCAGAGGTATTCCTCTGCTTTTTTATTAAATACTCGTAGCACAGGCGTAAGCACTACTCCACGCCCATTGGAAATTATAACCACCTAGCCAGCCTGTCACATCTAACACTTCACCAATAAAATACAGTCCAGCAACCGTTTTACATTCCATTGTCTTAGAAGAAATCGCATCGGTATCAACCCCGCCCAGTGTCACTTCAGCGGTACGATAGCCTTCTGTGCCATTTGGTAAAAATTGCCAATGATGAATAATCTCTGCAAGATCATGCATTTGTTGCTTACTCATATCCGCTAGGCTGCGATTTTCTATGATTGCCCTATCAAACCATAATTCAACCAACCGATTTGGCAAATAACGCCCCAACAAGGTTTTTAATTGAATTTTGGGTGAAGTTTGGCGAGTTTCTTGAATGAGATCAATGATGTTTTCACCTGGTAGCAAATCAATCATTACTTTCTCATTCGGTTGCCAATAATTTGAAATTTGTAAAATTGCAGGTCCAGATAGCCCACGATGCGTGAACAGCATTTGTTTTTCAAACTGTTGACCACTTTCTGATTCAACCCGAACTGGCAATGCCACGCCCGCTAATTCGGAAAAATATTTATCATTTTCACGCCAAGTAAAAGGGACTAAACTCGCACGAGGTGCATAACAAGGAATCCCAAACTGTTCTGCAATTTGATAACCAAGCGGACTTACCCCTAGCCCTGGCATAGAAAGCCCACCTGTCGCAACAATAAGGTGACGGCAATGCCACATTTTATCTAAAGAGTATATGCAAAAACGATTTTCTTCCTCGGCTACATAATCAATTTTCTCAACTGATTGCTGCAATGCAAATTTTACACCATAGCGCTCACATTCGCTTTTAAGCATATCGACAATATCACTTGCTCCGTTATCACAAAAAAGCTGTCCTGCCTCTTTTTCATGGTAAGGAATCCCATATTCCAGAACTTTCCCAATAAAATCCCATGGCGTAAAGCGTGCTAATGCAGATTTTACAAAATGGGCATTATGGCAAAGATAATGATGTGGCGTAACATCAAGGTTAGTGAAATTACAAAATCCACCACCAGACATCAGAATTTTTCGCCCAATTTTTTTACCTTTATCTAGAACAACTACTTCCTTTCCGCGTTTTGCTAATTCTGCCGCACAGAATAGCCCAGCAGCCCCCGCACCGATGATGATACATTCAGCCTTATTTTGCATATTTTCTCCTTTATCACGCCCCAATTTTCCTAAAATTTTATGAAAAAAACGGCGCGTCTCAACTACGCACCGTTTTATGCTCAATGAGTTTAATAAATTACATTATTTTTTATGCGTATTCGCAAAATACTCCATAAAGGTAACCAATGCTACCACACCACTTAACGGCATCGCATTATAAATCGATGCACGCATTCCACCTTGAACTTTATGCCCTTTCAAGGCCAATAGCCCATGCTCTTGCGCTTCAGCAACAAAACACTTATCCAATTCACTATCGCCAGTGGTAAAGGTTACATTCATCTCAGAGCGATTTTCAACAGCAACATTATTATGATAAAAATCACTTTCATCTAAATAGGTGTAAAGTAATAATGCTTTCTCTTTATTCTGAACTTCAATCGCAGGTAATCCGCCTTGCGCAAGCCAATGCTCAAAGACCAGTCCACATAGATACCAAGCAAAAGTCGGCGGTGTATTAATCATAGAATCACGATTCGCTTGAACAGTGTAATTCCAAATACTCGGAATTTTGCTTTGTTCTGTCTGAGTAAGTAAATCTTCACGGATAATCACTAATGTAATACCTGATGGGCCAAGGTTTTTTTGCGCTCCTGCATAGATCATTCCAAATTTAGAAATATCAATTTGGCGTGACAAAATACAAGATGACATATCCGCAACTAACACGGTATTCCCTACATTTGGCACATCAAAGATTTCTACCCCACTGATTGTTTCATTTGGACAATAATGAACATAATCATATTTTGAGGCGATATCAGAAAAATCTAGTTGCCCGACTTGTAAAGTATCTTTTCCTTGTTCTAAAAGATCAATCTCATCAAGGTTAGCAAAAAGGCGTGCTTCTTGTGCTGCTAATTTTGACCAATGACCACTTGTTAAATAAAGTGCTTTTTGATTTTTTCCTAATAAATTCATTGGAATAGCAGCGAATTGTCCTCTTGCACCGCCTTGAAGAAACAGGATTTTATAATTATCTGGCACATGATAAAGCTTACGCAAATTTTGCTCTGCCTCCGCCACCATTTTCATAAACGCTTCACCGCGGTGGCTGACTTCCATGACTGAAGTATGTAAATTTTGCCAATTTAGTAACTCTTGCTGTGCTTTCTCTAAAACCGCTTTCGGCATAGTCGCAGGTCCTGCGCTGAAATTGAATACATCCTGCATATTCTCTCCTTAAAAGAATTTTCTTTTTATTGTAATCAATTCAATTTTGGCACTCAAGAAACTTAATTTAGATTAATTTTTTCATATTTTAATCAGAAGACTTTGACGATACCATTGAAAAAGGCTACATTACTGGAAAAATGTCATACAATTTGAGGTCAATATGGAAAATAATAGCAAAGAATCATTCCAAGAAGTATTAGAATACATTCGCATGTATCGTCTTAAAAACCGTTTAAAACGCGATCTGGAACATAATAATCGTAAAATTCGAGATAACCGTAAACGTGCTTTATTACTTGAAAATCTCGATCAATACATTACTGATGATATGACAATCGAAGAAATTCGTGAAATTATTGAAAATATGCGTAACGATTATGAAAGCCGTGTTGATGATTACAATATCCGTAATGCAGAATTATCTCAACAACGCCGTGAGATTCGTGAAAAAATGAAACAACAAAAAGAAGCGCATAAACTTATGCTCAAACATGCGCATAAATAATACTAAGAAGCTCGTGATAAACGGGCTTTTTCTTTACAAAAAGAAAGTTAATAGAAAAACGTTTATTTCGGCTATTAAAATGTTATCTTGAGTAGTTAGAAAAGATTTGAAAGGATAATGAGAAGGCCTAAGTGGTGGGCGATACCGGTCTCGAACCAGTGACCCCCTCCTTGTAAGGGAGGTGCTCTCCCAACTGAGCTAATCGCCCACTTGAGCCTTAGAAACTAAAACGATGACACTTTGTTGAAGTGGTGGGCGATACCGGTCTCGAACCAGTGACCCCCTCCTTGTAAGGGAGGTGCTCTCCCAACTGAGCTAATCGCCCGTTTTAGTTTATTGATACAACACAGAAGCCACCTAAAAAAGAGTGGTGGGCGATACCGGTCTCGAACCAGTGACCCCCTCCTTGTAAGGGAGGTGCTCTCCCAACTGAGCTAATCGCCCTGCGTTGTGTGGTGGCATTATAGGGATTTTTCTCCCGCCGTCAACCGCTTTTTTTTATTTTGTATCTAAGTGTCTTAAAAACAAACGTTTTTGATATTAATTCTATTGAAATCCCCCCTATAGCTCGTAAAATGGTACAGT
This sequence comes from Actinobacillus delphinicola, assembly GCF_900638385.1. Taxonomy (NCBI): domain Bacteria; kingdom Pseudomonadati; phylum Pseudomonadota; class Gammaproteobacteria; order Pasteurellales; family Pasteurellaceae; genus Actinobacillus; species Actinobacillus delphinicola. Next base: position 577,240 of record NZ_LR134510.1, read on the forward strand.
TTTTTTACAAAAGGATTGCTTATGAAATTTGAACCTAAATATGTTTTCGATTTAGACCCTAATGTTAAAGTTCGTACGCGTTTCGCTCCAAGCCCAACAGGCGAATTACACGTTGGTGGTGCGAGAACTGCACTTTACTCTTGGTTATTTGCTAAAGGTCACAAAGGTGAATTTGTTTTACGTATTGAAGACACCGACTTAGAACGCTCTGATCCACAAAAAACCGAAGGCATCTTAAAATCTATGGAATGGCTTGGTTTAGAATGGGATCACGGTCCATACTACCAAACAAAACGTTTCGATCGTTACGATGAAGTGATCGAACAAATGCTTGAAGAAGGTCTTGCATACTACTGCTTTATCTCTAAAGAAGAACTTGCTGAAATTCGTGCACAACAAGAAGCAAATAAAGAAAAACCAAAAGCACCTCGTACTTACCGCGATCTTCCATTAAGTGAAGCGAAAAAACGTATTGCAGCTGGCGAAAAACCTGTTGTTCGTTTCAAAAACCCATTAACAGGTTCTGTTGTTTTTGACGATGCAATTCGTGGACGCATTGAAATTAGCAATGACGAATTAGATGACCTTATCATCCGCCGTGCTGATGGTTCCCCAACTTATAACTTCTGCGTTGTAATTGATGACTGGGAAATGGCGATTACCCACGTTGTGCGTGGTGAAGATCACATCAACAATACCCCACGTCAAATCAATATTCTCAAAGCACTTGGTGCACCAATTCCAGTTTACGCACACGTTTCTATGATTAATGGTGATGATGGTCGTAAATTATCTAAACGCCATGGTGCGGTAAGTGCAATGGAATACCATCGTGAAGGTTACTTACCAGAAGCACTTGTAAACTATCTTGTACGTTTAGGTTGGGGACATGGCGATCAAGAAATCTTTAGTCGTGAAGAAATGATTAAGTATTTTGAATTAAACCAAGTAAGCCACTCTGCTAGTCGTTTCATGGTAGATAAATTACAATGGTTGAACCAACACTATATTAACAATTCTCCGCGTGAAGAAGTAGCAAAAGCATTGGCATGGCATTACGCACAAGCAGGCGTAGATACAACAAATGGTCCAGCACTTACCACCATCATTGATATGCTTGGTGAACGTAGTAAAACATTAGTTGAAATGGTAGAAAAAAGCCGTTATTTCTTCGAAGATTTCAGTGAATTTGATGAAGCTGCTGCGAAGAAAAACCTTAAAGAAGCAGCGATTGAACCATTAAAATTAGTAAAAGAAAAACTTGCCGCATTAAGTACAGACAACTGGACAAAAGAAACCACTCACCAAGCAATTCAAGATACCGCTGCTGAACTTGAAGTTGGGATGGGTAAAGTGGGTATGCCATTGCGTGTTGCCGTAACAGGATGTGGTCAATCTCCATCAATGGATGTAACGTTAGAAGCAATTGGTCGTGATCGTACTCTTACTCGAATCCAACAAGCGATTGATTTTATTGAAGCTAAAAACGCTTAATTTTCAATCATATGTTTGATTTCTAACAAGAATAAGATTGACAAATTTTAGGGCGAGTCTTATGATCTCGCCCATACTATCGGGGGTATAGCTCAGTTGGGAGAGCGCTTGCATGGCATGCAAGAGGTCATCGGTTCGATCCCGTTTACCTCCACCAATTTTCCAATTCTCGCTTTATGCGAGATTTTTTTTATCTAAAATTTATCGTTATAAAAAAATAACGCCATTCTTTAAGAATAGCGTTATTTATATAAATTCTTACGAAAATAGTGGCGTATTCAATACTAATCTTTTTTCAATTCTTCGTCTGTAGGCAATGGCTGACCAGTAAAAGCATGTAAAAATGCTTCACACAACAATTCACTATTTGTTGCATGTTTTAAATTCCCAACTTGACGACGAGTACGTTCATTAGTCAATATTTCTAGTACTTTTAATGGAATAGAAACAGTAATTTTCTTTACTTGTTCACTCTTTTTTCCATGTTCAGCATAAGGGCTAATGTATTCGCCATTCCACTCAGCCATAAAAAATCCTTAATTATTAAATTACGCATTATATTGTGGCAATATTTTACTGGAAAACAACTTTTGTCGCAATCTAGCCATCTAGACTTTTAATTGATTAGAATTCTGCTACGAGTGCTTTAAGATAGTTTTTGAAGTCTTCACCAAGTTTATCATGATGAATACCATATTCTACAAAAGCCTGCATATAGCCTAATTTGTTTCCACAGTCAAAGGTATCCCCTTTCATACAAAAGGCTTCAACAGGTTCTTTTTCAATTAACATATCGATTGCATCTGTTAATTGAATTTCATCACCAACACCTACTGGTGTTTTGGCAAGAAGTTCCCAAATATTTTCAGAAAATACATAACGACCCACGACGGCGAGATTAGATGGTGCATTCTCAACACTCGGTTTTTCAACAATGTTTACAATCTTAGCACTTTCACCTTCATGTAATTCTTTACCAGCACAATCTACAACCCCATAAGAACTGACTTCTTCTGGATTTACTGGTGCAACCATAATTTGACTCATTTTCGTTTCTTCAAAACGTTTAATCATGGCTGAAAGATTCTCTGTTTGCTGATTTGCTGAAAATTCAGCTAACAGTACATCGGGTAATACTACGGCAAATGGATTGTTCCCAACGAGTGGTAACCCACATAAAACAGCGTGTCCCAAGCCCTTCGCATTCCCTTGGCGAACGTGCATAATAGTCACATCTTTAGGACAAATAGAACGTACTTCTTCTAATAATTGACGCTTAACACGCTTTTCAAGCATCGTTTCTAATTCAAACGATGTATCAAAATGGTTTTCAATTGCATTTTTAGATGAGTGTGTAACAAGAACAATTTCTTTAATACCCGCAGCAATACATTCATTCACAACATATTGAATTAACGGTTTATCTACCAACGTCAGCATTTCTTTTGGAATCGCCTTGGTTGCGGGTAACATTCGTGTTCCCAATCCTGCAACGGGAATAATCGCTTTCATAGTTCTTCCTTAGTTTTAACAACAATACTCTTATTAATTTAGTTAAGAAAATGCGTATTATTGTAACAGAAATCCTTTATTTTGGTACGATAAATATACGTATCTATTTGAAATAATAACCTTTCGATGCCACCTCTTTTATAAAAAAGAGAGGCATATATTAAATTTGAATGTATTCAACAACAAATTTATCTAGCACAAAATATCAAAAAACTCTCATGCCTATTCTGATTTCTGTGTTTCAGATTCCTTTTGTTGCTGAATTTTTGCATACAATTCTTCACGGTAAATTTCTGTTTCCTTAGGTGCCTCAATACCTAATTTCACATTACATCCTGACACTCCCAATACCGTCACGATGATGTTGTCACCGATAAGAAAGCGTTCCCCGACTCTTCTTGATAATATAAGCATTATTGTTCCTTCTTTATAAATAGACTTTTATTCAAATATACTTGTTTGTTTTTTATTATAAAAACAAGCTCACATTCTAACGATTGTCCAAAAAAAAACACTGAGCAAAAGTTAAAAATGTGAGCTAGAACACAAATTTTATTTTTTAAAGATGATTAGCAAGCCATTCTTTTGCAACTTCTAGGGCTTTCGCAATATGTTGTGGTTCGTTACCACCAGCCATCGCCATATCTGGACGACCGCCTCCTTTACCACCCACAGCTTGTGCCATAAGATTAACTAACTCGCCAGCTTTAACTTTTGCGGTTAAATCTTTTGTTACACCTACAACAAGGTTTACTTTATCTTCATTTGCTGAAGCTAAAACAACGATACCTGAGCCAAGTTGATTTTTAAGATCATCAACCATCGTACGTAACGCTTTAGTATCAATACCATCAAGCTGTTTAAGAATAACAGCATGACCTTGCATTTGTTCAGCTTGTTTAGCTAAATCAGCACCTGCTTGTAAAGCAAGTTTTTGTTGGAGCATTTGTAACTCTTTTTCAGCTTTTTTCGCTTTATCTTGTAAGCCTTGGATTTTTTCTACCAAACTTGTTGCATCTGCTTTTAATAAATCAGCACTTTGTGCGATAACAGCTTGTTGTTGATGTAGCCAATCCATAGCACCTTGACCAGTGACAGCTTCAATACGACGAACGCCAGCAGCAATTGCACTTTCTGATACAATTTTAAATAAACCAATATCACCAGTGTGTTTTGCGTGTACGCCACCACAAAGTTCAATTGAAAAATCGCCCATAGTTAATACGCGCACGTTATCGGCATATTTTTCACCGAATAATGCCATTGCGCCTTTACCCTTAGCCGCTTCAATATCCATTTCTTCAGTGATAATCGTATTATTTTTACGAATTTGTGCGTTCACAAGGTTTTCAATTTCAACTAATTTATCTGCTGAAATTGCCTCTGGTTGTACAAAGTCAAAACGTAAACCATTTGCAGAAACTAAAGAACCTTTTTGAGTAACATGCGTACCTAATACTTGGCGTAATGCTGCATGGAGTAAGTGTGTTGCAGAGTGGTTAATTGCTGTACGTTGACGACGTTCAGCATCAACAATAGCAACAACTTGATCACCTACTTTTAAAGTGCCTTGTGCCACTGTACCAATATGACCAAATACTTGTCCATATTTTTGTGTATCTTCGACGTTAAATACTGCATCACCTACGAATAATTCACCGCTATCCCCGACTTGACCACCTGATTCTGCATAGAATGGCGTGTTATCAAGTACGATAACTGCTTTTTCACCTGCATTAACAGCTTCTACTTCTTTGCCATCTACAAATAAAGCTAAGATTTTTCCTTCTGCTTTATCTTGAGTATATCCATGGAAATGCGTTTGGGCATCCATGCGAATTACACTGTTGTAGTCCATACCGAAGTTACTTGCAGATTGAGCACGTTGACGTTGTTCATTCATTGCTTTATCGAAACCTTCTTCATCAATTTCGATACCACGTTCACGACATACATCCGCAGTTAAATCAAGTGGGAAACCGTATGTATCATAAAGTTTGAAGGCAACATCGCCAGATAAGGTATTATTTTCTACTTGAGCAAGTGCTTCATCTAATAGTGTTAGACCACGATCTAAAGTATGAGAGAATTGTTCTTCTTCACGTTTTAATAAAGTCACGATATTTTCTTTATTTGCTTCAATAATATCGCCAGCTTGATCCATCACTTGAATAAGTGTTGGTACAAGTTTGTGGAAGAATGGTGATTGTGCACCTAATAAATGTCCATGACGAACCGCACGGCGAATAATACGACGTAATACATAACCACGACCTTCATTTGAAGGTACTACACCATCAGCGATTAAATACGCACAAGAACGAATGTGATCCGCAATTACACGTAATGATTTATTTTCAAGATCTTTTGTTCCTGTTAATTCTGCAACAGCCGCGATAAGGGTTTTGAAAATATCAATATCATAGTTAGAATCAACATGTTGCATTACCGCAGCAATACGTTCTAATCCCATACCTGTATCTACAGATGGTTTTGGTAATTTTTCCATCGTACCATCTGCAAGGCGGTTGAATTGCATAAATACGATATTCCAGATCTCAATATATCGATCGCCGTCTTCTTCAGGAGATCCTGGTACGCCACCCCAAATATGTTCACCGTGATCGTAGAAAATTTCGGTACAAGGACCACAAGGACCAGTATCCCCCATTTGCCAGAAGTTATCTGATGCGTAAGGTGCACCTTTATTATCACCAATACGGATAATACGTTCAGCTGGAATACCTACTTCATTTTTCCAAATGCCATATGCTTCATCATCTTGCTCATAAACAGTTACCCAAAGTTTTTCTTTTGGTAAACCAAGCCATTTTGGTGAGGTTAAAAATTCCCATGCAAAGTTAATTGCATCGTGTTTGAAATAATCACCGAAACTAAAGTTACCTAGCATTTCAAAGAATGTGTGGTGACGTGCTGTATAACCTACGTTTTCAAGATCGTTATGTTTACCACCCGCACGTACGCAACGTTGAGAGGTCGTTGCACGAGAATAAGGACGTTTGTCCATTCCTAAGAAAACGTCTTTAAATTGGTTCATCCCCGCATTAGTAAAAAGTAAAGTAGGATCGTTGTGCGGAACAAGTGAACTACTTTCTACAATTTTATGCCCTTTTTCTTCAAAAAAATGAAGATAATCATGACGAATTTGAGCAGTACTTTTCATTATTAAACTTTCCTTTAGAAGAGAAAATGTTAGAGAATTGAGCCGATCATTTTGGCACATTTTTAATAGATTATGAAAATATTTTTTGGAAAATCAAGGCGTGATTTTGGGAAACATTTCAAATAAAAATTAAGGCTATCTAAATAGCCTTAATTTATTTGGTAAAAAGTTAATATAAATCTTTATGATAGCGTTCCGTACTGACTAAATCATATAGCCATTGCTGGCTTTGTGCATCGTCTAAATTTCCATATTTTTTTGCCATTTCTAAAAAGACTTCATCAATCGGTTTACCGAGATTTGCTTTACTTCCACAAACATAAATATGCGCACCTTTTTGGAATAATTCCCATAATTGAGGCATTTGTTGATGAAGAATATGTTGCACATAAATTTTTTCATCTTGATCACGTGAAAAAGCCGTATGTAATGAAGTCAAACGTTTTTCTTGCAAATAGTGTTCTAGTAAATTTTGGTAGAGGAAATCTTTATCCTTGTAGCGCTCACCAAAGAATAAATGCATTTCCCCTTGTCTATCCGATTGTAAAAAACCAAGATAAGGCGCAATCCCAGTACCCGCTCCAATCATAACGACAGGTGCCTTTTCATCTTTTGGCAAATGGAAGTGCGCATTTGCACGCACATAGACATCCACTTCATCACCTTCTTTTGTGTGACATAAAAAGCCACTTGCAGTACCATGATATTCCACTTCATTAAGATGATACTGTACTTCACGCACGCATAAACGCACATAGTCACTGCTTACCTGTCCATCGGAAGCGATAGAATATGCGCGTGGCAATTTATCGGGAAGCATTGAAGTAATTTCCGCTACACTTACCTGATTTTTATCGCAAAAATCAATTAAAACATCGGCGATATCTCGTCCATAGATGTATTGATTAAATTCTTTTGCCGCACTAATTTTCGTTAATGCTTTTAAGGTTTCATTATTTGTTTTTTTAGCTAATGCTCGGAAAAGTGACTTGCTTAATAAACGCAATTCTTTTTGATGTAATAATTCAAGCTCTTTTGCGGTTAGATGTCCGTAGAAATCTTGAATACGTTGTAATGTTGTTGTATTTGTTGGCGGAACAAGATAGAGCAAATCACCTGCGTCATAGCACATGTTGCTGCCACGAATATCAATCTCAATGTCATACACTGGGAATTCTCCTTGATTGACTCGTGTTATTTTGGCAATTTTTCCTTTAAAAGTTTGGTTGGCACCATAAGCTTTGACTTGTAAATTTAGTTCAGTTAACGCCGCTTTTTCCCCTTTAAAATATGCAGTTACTGCATGTAACCATTTTTTGAAAAATTCACGATAACTGGTATCTGCATCCACACGATTTGCAATACGCGTTGCTCCTAGTGTAGCCAATTTATTATCAAGATCTTTCGTGAAACCACAGAATTTTGGATAAGACACATCACCCAACCCAAAAATTGCATATTGGCATGTTAATTTTGGAAATGATTGAAGATATTCATAGAATTTTGTCGCATTTCCTGGTGCTTCTCCGTCACCAAAATTACTCGTTACAATAAATAAAAAATCATCATGATGTAATGTATCTAATGCAATATCATTGAGCGAAGATAATTGTGGCGCTAAATTCAACTCGCTAAGGTGTTGCGCCAATGTTTTCGCCAAATTTTCTGCATTTCCGGTTTCTGAACCGTAACCAATATATATAGTCGCCATAATTTTCACCTAAAAATAAATAATGGGTACGAATACCCATTATTTTGTTAATTATGATTGCATAAAGTTCCTAGTAATTTAATTATTCATCGTAATATTCGTCAAATTGTTCTTTCGCAAATTCTACTGCATCATAATTTTGCATAAGATCATTAATAACACGACGCACACTAATGTATTCTACTATCTCACCTTTTTCATTTTTAATTGGTTGCACGCTTGTATCAACAACATATAAAACGCCACCTTTACCACGATTTGGAATGATACCTGTCCATTGTTTACCAGATTGAATGGTATCCCACATTTCTTTATAAACTTCTTTTGGTACGGACGGATCACGAACAATACTATGTGGTTGTCCAAGCAGTTCTTCGCGAGAAAAGCCTGTTAACTCACAAAAAAGATCATTTACATAAGTAATCACACCTTGCAAATCAGTTTTTGAAATGACTAAGGCGTTATCTACTGCGGTCAATATTTGACGATTAATTAAATCGATATCAGTTGGCATAATAAGCTCCTTAATTAAACATGCATTTAAAATACATGTTTAATTATAATGCTATTTTTTCTACACAAGCAATTTATTTTATCTAAATATGCTAATATAGACCTATGAAACTTACTAAACGAACAGATTTTGTACTAAGGACACTCATTTATCTAGCCAAACAACCTGCTGGAATGCGTACCTTTTTACAAGAAATCGCTGATAATTATAATATTCCAGTTAATCATCTCACTAAAATTGTACATCAACTTGGACAATTAGGTTATATTAACACCTATCGTGGAAGAGGTGGTGGAATGGAAATAGGTATGCCACTTGATCAGATAATGGTAAAAGATGTGATTCTACATTTCGAACCTAATTCTGAGCTTGTGGATTGCAGTACCTGCTTATTGAGAAAAAATTCCTGTAAATTAGAACGTCACTTACGCATTGCATACGAGGCATTTTTGTCGTCATTGGAAGGTGTATCTCTAGCAGATATTATTTAAAAAAAATCCCTTGTTAGAAAAACTAATAAGGGATTTTTATCTTTATAAAATATTATTTAATTGCCGATTCAATAATACCACCACCTAGGCAAACTTCACCTAGATAGAATACGGCAGATTGTCCCGGTGTCACCGCAATTTGCGGCTCATCAAAATACACTTCAATGGTGTTATCATCAATCGGACGAATTTCACATGGAATATCCGCTTGGCGATAACGTGTTTTTACAGTGCAACGTAAATTCTCACGTAGCGGTCTTTCACTTACCCATTGTAATTGCTGAGCAACTAACCCACGTGAAAGTAGTGCAGAATTATCCAATCCCTGTGCAACCACAAGTACATTATTGACTAAATCTTTCTCAACTACATACCACGCATTTTCACCTTTGCCTTTAATGCCACCAATCCCAAGACCACGACGTTGCCCAAGGGTATGGTACATTAAACCATCATGACGACCAATTACTTCACCTTCAGTAGTCTTAATATCACCAGGTTGTGCTGGTAGGAAACGTGCTAAGAAATCTTTGAATTTACGTTCTCCAATAAAGCAGATCCCTGTAGAATCTTTCTTCTTCGCCGTTGCTAGACCAAGATCATCAGCAATCGCACGTACAATCGGCTTTTCAATTTCACCCACTGGGAATAGACTTTGTCCTACTTGCTTTTTATTTAAAGCATATAGGAAGTAACTTTGATCTTTATTGTTATCTAAGCCACGTAAAAGTAATGCCTCGCCATCTTTTTCGCCACGACGCACATAGTGCCCGGTTGCAATAAAATCAGCGCCAAGATCTTCGGCTGCATATTCTAAAAAGGCTTTAAATTTAATTTCTTTATTACACAAAATATCGGGATTTGGCGTACGACCCGCTTTATATTCAGCAAGAAAATGCTCGAATACATTATCCCAATACTCCGCTGCAAAATTAATTTTATGTAATTTTATCCCTAATTTATCACATACAGCTTGTGCATCAGCAAGGTCAGCTGCTGCAGTACAGTAATCAGTATCATCATCCTCTTCCCAGTTTTTCATGAAAAGACCTTCAACTTGATAGCCTTGTTGTTGAAGAATGAAGGCGGATACGGAAGAGTCCACCCCGCCAGACATACCACAGATTACCTTAATTTTGCCATTTGCCAGCAATTCCTCTTCAGAAAGTGCTGGAAAATATTTATTATAAGTTAATGATTCCATTATTAATTTAATTAGTTCCTTTACTTAACTTCATAGAATTGATCGCCTTTTTTAAAACGATCAAGTTCTGTTTCGCTAATTTCACCTAATGCGACTTTTTCTTTTAGATTATCGCAAGGTTCCTCGCAATCGCATGCTTTTTTCATTCCAAGAGCGGTGATACCACCACAACTTCCCTTTAATACACGACGTTTAAAAATGAATCCAATGGCTAAGCCAACGATAACAAGAATGAAAATACAGAATGTTAGAATAAAGACTTCCATTTTATTTTTCTCCATTAATCAAACGGGCAAATGCTGGTGAAGCTTGGGTTACAAATTTATCACCTTGTTTAATAATCAAATAAATTGCAATGTTATTTTTCTCTGCGACTTCCATTGCTTTCTTTTCACCTAAAACAAAAAGACCAGTAGAAAGACCATCCGCAATCATTGTATTTTTCGCAACAACCGTAATTGATGCTAAATGATGTTGCACAGGATATCCTGTTGTTGGATCAATCTCATGCGTAAAACGTTTACCATTTTGTTCAAAATAGTTACGGTAATCGCCTGATGTTGCCATCCCCTTATCATATAATCCCACAACACGTTGAACAGCACGTTGCCCATTATACATTGGATCTTCAATACCAATTTCCCAAGGAATGCCACGCTCATTAGTACCTTCGGCGTGAATTTCCCCTCCAATTTCTACCATATAGTTTTTAACGCCAAGAGAAGCAAGATATTCTGCTACTTTATCGACACCAAAACCTTTTGCGATAGAAGATAAGTCCACATAAAGTTGTGGTACAGATTTTTCAAGGTAATATTGATCACCTTTCTTGAAAACTTTTAATTTATTAATCCCAACAATTTTTAATGTATCAGCAATTTTTTCTGCACTTGGTTCTGTATCAGAACGTTTAGTTGGTCCAAAACTCCAAATATTGACTAAAGGTCCAACGGTAATATCTAACGCACCATCAGTCACTTTATTAAGATGCATCGCTGTTTCAACAACGGTTGCAAAATCTTTAGAAATCGGAAAAGGTGTGTTTATCTCTTTAAATTGATTAAAACGACTAAGCTCAGAAGAAGGAATAAAAGTAGACATTTGCTGATTCACTTCTTTTAGTACTTCATCAATATTCTTTTGTACCTGTTGTGAATTCATTGTCAACTTATCATCAATATACTTAATATGATAAGTCGTGCCCATAGTACGTCCAGATAAACTCACCTCATCCTTCTGTCCTAATCGACTGAATAAAGAGTGAGCAAAAATAAATGCAAATCCAAAAACAAGTATGCCTAGGACTGCTACTTTTATAGTTCTTGCATGATGTGGTTTAATCAAACTCATAAAATAAAACGCCTCAATTTTCGATAAATTTTATTATATTTATCTAAGATTTAATAACGGTGAAGGCGGTCAGAACCAGTCTGACCGCCTGTTTATATCAACGCAAGTTATTAAGCGCCGAAATTATCTAATAAGATATTTTCATCTTCTACGCCGAGATCTTTCAGCATTTTAATAACAGATTGTGTCATGATTGGAGGTCCGCACATATAGAACTCACAATCTTCTGGTGCTTCATGATTTTTCAAGTAATTTTCATAAACTACATTATGGATGAAGCCTGTGTAACCATCCCAGTTATCGCCTGGTTGTGGATCAGATAAAGCCACATGCCATTCGAAGTTAGGATTTTCTTCTTGTAATTTATTGAAATCATCTTCATAGAAAATTTCACGTTTAGAACGCGCACCGTACCAGAAACTAATTTTACGTTTAGAATGTAAACGTTTTAATTGGTCAAAGATATGTGAACGCATTGGTGCCATACCAGCACCACCACCGATGAATACCATTTCTGCATCGGTATCTTTCGCGAAGAATTCACCGAATGGACCAGAAATCACAACATCATCACCTTCTTTTAATGACCAAATGTATGATGACATTTGACCCGGCGGAACATCAGGATTATTTGGTGGCGGAGTTGCAATACGCACGTTAAGCATGATGATACCTTTTTCATCTGGGTAAGATGCCATAGAGTATGCACGCATAATCGGCTCATCAACTTTAGAAACATAACGCCATAAATCTAATTTATCCCAGTCGTCACGATATTCTGGTGCAATATCAAAATCTTTATAGTAAACAGTATGTGGTTCTGCTTCAATTTGGATATAACCACCAGCACGGAATGGAACTTCCTCACCAGCTGGGATTGCCAATTTAAGCTCTTTAATGAACGTTGCTTTGTTATCATTAGAAATAACTTTACAATGCCATTTTTTCACACCAAAGACTTCTTCTGGTACTTCAATTTTTAAATCATTTTTTACGCTAACTTGGCAAGATAGGCGATAGCCTTCACGTGCTGCTGCTTTTGAAATTTTGGTAAGTTCAGTTGGTAAAATATTACCACCACCTTCTTCTACACGTACAACACATTGACCACATGTACCTTGACCACCACATGCTGATGGAACAAAGATACCTTTCCCTGCAAGAGCACCAAGTAATTTACCGCCTGCGGGTACTTTAATTGTTTTTTCAGGATCGTGATTGATTTCAACCGTTACATCACCAGTGCTAACTAATTTTGATTTTGCAAATAAAATCATAATCGCAAGCACTAGGATAATGATCGTGAACATCGCGATACCTAAAATGATTGACATCTCCATTTAGTATCACTCCTTAAATTATAATTTGATGCCTGAGAAAGACATAAATCCGATTGCCATCAAACCTGCAGAAATGAAGGTGATACCAAGACCGCGTAATCCAGCTGGAACATCGGAATATTTCATTTTTTCAGTAATCCCTGCAAGTGCTACGATTGCTAACATCCAACCTAAACCTGCACCGAAACCGTACACAATAGATTCTGAGAAATTATAGTCACGTTGTACCATGAATGATACGCCACCAAAAATCGCACAGTTTACTGTAATTAACGGTAAGAAGATACCGAGTGCATCATAAAGTGCTGGGAAGTATTTATCTAAAATCATTTCTAGAATTTGTACTAACGCAGCAATCACACCAATGAAAGTGATAAAGTTTAAGAATGTTAAATCGATCCCTTTAACTAATGCACCACTTTTTAAAATATAGGTGTAAACCAATTGGTTTGCAGGTACAGAAATACCTAAAACGATGGTTACAGCGATCCCTAAACCAATCGCAGTTGAGATTTTTTTGGAAACTGCCAAGAAGGTACACATTCCCAAAAAGAACGAAAGCGCCATGTTTTCGATGAAAACGGATTTCACGAAGAGGCTAAGATAATGTTCCATAAATTATTTCTCCACCTGTTCTGGTTTTAAGGTACGAAGACCCCAAATGATAAAACCGATAATAAAGAATGCACTTGGCGCAAGTAGGAATAAACCGTTAGTTTGATACCAACCACCATTTTGAATAGTTTGGAATACGGTCATACCAAAGAACTTACCAGAACCAAGAAGCTCACGGATAAATGCAACAGCCAAAAGCATTGCACCATATCCTAACCCATTACCAATACCATCAACAAAGCTTTCTACTGGACCAGATTTCATTGCAAATGCTTCCGCACGACCCATTACGATACAGTTAGTAATAATTAAACCAACGAATACTGAAAGCTGTTTTGATAAACCATACGCATAAGCACGTAGTAATTGGTCAACCAAAATTACTAATGATGCAATAATTGTCATTTGAACAATAATACGGATACTGTTCGGGATATAGTTACGTAAGCAAGAAATAAAGAAACTTGAGAAAGCAGTAACTAAACTTACTGCAATCGCCATAACAAAAGCTGTCTCTAATTTTGTAGTAACCGCCAATGCAGAACAGATACCAAGGATCTGTAATGCAATCGGGTTATTATCAATAATTGGAGAAAATAATAATTTTTTGAGTGAAGTCTTAGCCATTATTTAAGTTCTCCTTTTCTGAAATGATTTAAGAAAGGACCAAAACCATTAGGACCGAACCAATAGCTGAAGGTACCTTGAACACCATTTGATGTTAATGTCGCACCAGTTAAACTATCGATACCATGTTCACGTCCATAAACAGGGTTATTTGCAGCACCTTTTCCTACAACAATTGCAGATTGACCTTGTGCATTAAATAATTCTTTACCAACAAATTGTGCTTGCCATTTAGGGTTTTCAATTTCCCCACCAAGTCCTGGAGTTTCCCCTTCATCATAATAAGTAATGCCTTTTAATGTATCACCATTTGGTGCAACAGATACGAATCCGTACATTACAGACCAAAGCCCATTACCATAGATTGGAAGTACCATTTGTTGAAGTTGACCATCTTCACCTTTAACAAGGTAAATTTGGGCTAACTTAGCACGAACACGAATACCCGCTTTGTCTAAGTCAGCTGGGATCGGTTGACTAGTTTTTGGATTTTTCGCCGCTGTAATTGCATCAAAACCCGCTGGGCATTGAGCATAAGTACCCGCATCTAAATCAACACAACGTGTTTCAATTTTCTTAGCAAAGATTTCACGTACTTCTTGACCCGAAGCATCTGCAGGTAACAAGTGTGCCACACGTAAGATACTTCTTTGTTTATCTAATTGTTTCTGTTCTTCTTGTTTCGGTTTTAATAAAGTTGCTGAACCCGCAACAATTACGGAACAGATTAAACTTAATAGAATAACAACTGTAATTGTTCCGCCGAAACTATCTTTATTAAACTTAGCCATTGCGAACTCTCCGACGTTTAATATTGGCTTGAACCACCGCATAGTCAAATAACGGTGCAAATAAGTTAGCAAATAAGATCGCTAACATCATACCTTCAGGATATGCTGGGTTAACTACACGAATTAATACACACATAACGCCAATAAGTGCACCGTACCACCATTTACCTTTATTAGTAAATGAAGCAGATACTGGGTCAGTAGCCATGAAAATAGTACCTAATGCAAAACCACCTAATACTAAATGCCAGTACCAAGGCATTGCAAACATTGGATTTGTTGTAGAACCAATCCAGTTAAACATGCTTGAAGTTGCAATCATACCGATAAGAACACCGGCAATAATACGCCATGAAGCAATACGTGCGAAAACGATAATACAACCGCCAATGATAAGTGCGAGTGTAGAAGTTTCACCGATTGATCCTGGAATATTACCTAAGAAGGCATCCATCCAGTGAATTGGTTGACCTGTTGATACATGTTTAAGTGCTGCTTGACCACCTTGTGCCCATTGAGAAAGCGCAGTCGCACCAGAATAACCATCTGCTGCTGTCCAAACTAAGTCACCAGAAATCTGACCTGGATATGCGAAGAATAAGAACGCACGACCCGCAAGTGCAGGGTTAATAAAGTTACGCCCTACCCCACCAAATACTTCTTTCGCTACAACAACACCAAATGTTGCCGCTAATGCTGCTTGCCAAAGTGGTAATGTTGGAGGCACGATTAATGCAAGTAAGATAGAAGTTACAAAGAAACCTTCATTTACTTCGTGTTTACGTACCATTGCGAATAACACTTCCCAGAAACCACCAACAAGGAAAATGGTGATATAAATAGGAAGAAAGAAAATAGCACCAAGTGCCATTTTCGCACCTACGCCTGCATCAGGAGATAAAATACCTAATGCATTTGCTAATGCAAAATGCCAATCGTTAGCAACGTTTAATGCGATATTGTGAGCGAAGTCGCCCATATGTAATGCAGAAAATGATTGGAGACCAACATTATACATCCCGTAGAACATTGCTGGGAATAATGCAAGCCATACCAATACCATCATACGTTTGGAATCAATTGCGTCACGTACATGTGATGCACCTTTTGTTACCGTGCCTGGTGTATATAAAAAGGTTGCTGTTGCTTCATACAATGCATACCATTTTTCAAATTTACCACCCGGTAAAAAAGCAGGTTCCATTTTTTCTAAAAGATGTTTTAAACCCATTTTTTAGCCATCCTTCTCTATTTGTTCTAATGCTTGACGTAGAAGTGGAGCATATTCAATTTTACCTGGACAAACGTAGGTACATAATGCTAAATCTTCTTCTTCTAATTCCAAGCAACCTAATGCTTGTGCGCTATCTGTATCGCCAGATGCGAGATCACGTAATAAAAGTGTTGGAAGGATATCTAATGGCATTACACGTTCATAAAGACCAATTGGTACCATTGCACGGTATGCGCCATGTAAAGAGGTTGTCATGTTAAATAATTTTTTACGGAAATGACCAAGCACAGTGCGAGTTACAGAATATTCATCAGCACCAGGCATGATCCAACCTAAAAATTCTTTATTATGATCTTCTTCAATTACAGATACTTGTAATGCATAACGACCTAAATAATTATGAGGACCTTCAGCTTTTGTTCCGCTTAATACAGAACCTGAGATAACACGATTAGTCCCTGCTTTTAATTCACCATTAGTCAATTGAGAAAGATTCGCACCTACAAAAGTACGTACTAGACGAGGTTTATTAACTTGTGGACCACCTAACGCAATAACACGTTGAGATGATAGTTCCCCGGTAGTGAATAATTTACCAATTGCAATAACATCTTGGTAATTGATATACCAAACAGTTTTATTTGTACCAACTGGATCAATAAAATGAATATGAGTACCTGATAAACCCGCAGGATGTGGTCCTTTAAATTCATGTACATCTAACCATTTTGCACTTACTGCTGGGATATTTGCACCAGCAGCTTTACATAAATGTAATTTATCTGTTTCAAGCTGACCAAGTACTTTTAATCCATTTACAAATGCATCTTTTTCTTCATTGATGATTACTGTCGGATCTGCTGCTAACGGATTAGTGTCCATCGCATTAACAAAAATAGAATGCGGAATTGCATCAATAGCAGGTACTTTACCGAATGGACGCGTTCTTAAAGTAGTCCATAAACCAGACTCCTGAAGATTCTTACGTACATCGTTATCAGTTAAGGATTCCAGCTCATTTTCTGCATATTTTGCAAAAGTAACCTGTTCATCCCCTTTCATTTCAATAACAACCGACTGTAAAACGCGTTTTTCACCACGGTGAATCGCAGTAACTTTACCACTTACAGGTGCAGTGAAAAGCACACCAGGATTCTTTTTATCTTCAAATAGAACCTGACCTTTTTTCACTTCATCGCCTTCACGAACTTTCATCGAAGGACGCATACCTATATATTCTTCACCAAGCAAAGCAACTTCGCTAACAGCATTGCCGTTATGGATTACTTGTTCTGGCTTCCCTGCAATAGGAAGATCCAAGCCTTTTTTAATCGTAATCATATTGTTTGCACTACTTTTCGTTAGTTAAAAAAAACAGCTACGATAAATATCGTAACCTCGTCTTGAGCTACAGCTTAAGCCAAAAAATCATCCGCTTAAGCAAAACATAATTAAATAATACTCAAATTCTTTTTCGTTAAATTTTCTCTTTGGAAAATTCAAAATTAACCGAATTAATTTTTGATAAAAATCAAGATGCACATTTTAACCAAATAAATGCATTTTTTCTACTTAGATTGAACTTTTTTAGCAAAAGAGAAAGCAAATTTATCCTAAGACGATTTTAAAATTCGTTATTTCCTATCAAAAATCTTAAAAATGCTTAACACGCCCCACTTTATTGAAAAAATTATTGTATTTTGCAATTTTTTTTGTATTTTTTATGCGCGTAATTTATACTTTTTTCCAATTAAATTGATATAGATCTAAGTAAATCGAATTTATCGACACAAAATGTGACGGAATTAACAGAATAGAGCATTATAGGTTTTTTCTTATTTTTGAACACTTACCACTCTTTATAGGTATGTTTTGTAGTCAAAACAAATAAGATGTCGTACTGCATCTATTGTATTTTTCTGACCCATTTTAACAAAGAGAACTTTCCGTTTTATAAAGGCTTGAAATTGATCTAACAACAAGTGGTAAATCTACAATAAATAATAAAATAATTAAGGAGGAACCAATGAATCCAAATTGGGCTGCTTATGAGGGTATTATAAAGTTAATGGTTAAACCTGCTTTAGGTTGCACTGAGCCTATTGCTGCCGCATATGCTGCAGCGACTGCTCGAAAAATGCTATCAAATTCTCCCACTGAAATTAATGTTTATGTTTCTGATAACCTTTATAAAAACGCAATGGGTGTTTTCGTTCCTGGTACTGGTAAAATGGGGCTTGCCATTGCAGCGGGTGTTGGCGCTTTAGGGGGCAATGCAGAAAAAGGGCTGGAAGTATTAGCTGATATTGATGAGGATACTGTACAAAAAGCTCAGACTTTGATTGGGAATAATAAAATCCATGTGATGCGTAAAGATATTGATGATTTTATTTATTGCCTTATCGAAATGACGGATGGAAAAGATCATGCTTCTGTAGAGCTAAAGGGTGGACATACCCAGATTATTTGTAAAAAATTAAATAATCGTATTATTTTCCAACAAGATAAAGGAAAAGTAAGCTCAACTGGATCAATTTGTACGGGAATAGATATTTCTTTTAAAAAGCTTTATGACTACGCCACTCATGCCAATTTTGAAGACATTAAATTTATTTTAGATGCCTGTAAACTGAATCACGCATTAGCGCTTGAAGGACTCACTAAAGATTATGGTCTTTGTATCGGTAAAACTATTGAACAAGGCATAAAATCAGGTGTACTAAGCCAAGATTTCGCCAATCAAATTATTATGTACACGGCTAGTGCTTCTGATGCTAGGATGGGAGGTGCCACATTACCTGCAATGAGTAACTTTGGTAGTGGAAATCAAGGTATTACAGCGACGATCCCTGTTTATTTAACCGCAAAACATTATGATAACTCACAAGAACAACTTGCTAGAGCATTAATCATAAGCCACTTAGGGGCAATTTATATAAAATCCTTTTACCCTCCCCTCTCTGCATTTTGTGGCAATACAGTTACTGGAGCAGCGACGGCTGCGGCTATGGTTTACCTCGCAAACGGATCTTATGAGCAAAGCTGTTTTGCAGCACAAAATGTATTGAGCGATTGTGCGGGAATGGTTTGTGATGGTGCAAAATCAACTTGTGCAATGAAAGTCAAAACAGCTACAAACGCTGCAATCAATGGATTTTTAATGGCACTACAACATAAAGAAGCACATAATCAAGGGATCGTTGGTGATATACTAGAACAAACTATTCAAAATATTGGAAAACTTGTTACCTACGGTATGGCTGAAACAGATCATACTATTATTGAAATAATGTCAGAGTAATAAAAGAAACAAATTACTCTGATGTAAATTAGTACATTTATTATAAACTTATGAAAATATTAACCCCCCAAGATGAGGCGATTCTTGCTGCTTTTGATAATGTGGTTACTGCGATCGCCAATACCTTTGGCGATCATACAGAAGTAGTATTACACAGCCTAGATCTGCGTAACCCCTCTATCATAAAAATTGTTAATGGTCATATCACTGGACGTGATGTAGGCGCTCCAATTACAAATTTTGTCTTAAATAAACTTGCGGCAAAAGAAGATTTATCAGTCCCCTATTTTAATAAGTCGCCTAAAGGTAGAAATCTACGCTCAACAACTACGATTATTCGGAATCCTCAAGGTGAGGCTATTGGTACACTCTGTGTAAATGTAGATTTAGATGCACCTTTTCAAGAAGTCATCCGTCCTTTTGTTTTACCTGCGCTCTCCAACAGCGAAGAAACAAAAAGTATTGAGATCTTTACAAATAGCTCAGAGGAAATGTTAAAAACAACCATCGAAAATGCCTATCAAGAAATTACGTTAGATAAAACAATTAGTGCTGGCAAAAAAGCAAGGACCCTTGTACATCGTTTAGATTGTCTTGGTGTATTCAATTTTAAAAATAGTCAACAATTAGTTGCAGAAGTGACAGGAATTTCGATCCATACAATTTATCGTCATTTGAGAGAACGATAATGCCTGCCACGACATGAAATACCTAAAACGCAAGAAATGGCGATATACAAAGCAGAATCCCCGTTGCAATAATGATATAAAGTGCAATGCCTTTATATTTATGCAGAGCAGGAACTTTATAGGTTAAATAAGCGGGAATTAAGCATCCAACCATACCAAAAATAGGGCTACAAATTGAAGTAAAACTTAATACTGGTGCATTTAATACAATCGCACTCCAGGAAAGTAAAATTGTAAAGAGAATGATGCCATAACGGACATAATTCGGATTAATTTTCTCCTCTGATATTATTCGTCTTAGTCCATTCATCGCAAGTCCTTGGCATGCTTCTCTGAACCCCAAATACACGCCAAAATATGCCGTCATAACAGCAAAAACATTTAATATTAAACTCAATAATTTCAATGTGTCTCCACTCATTCCCTGAGCTACTAATGCTAACGCAGAAATATTTTGCTTATAAGCACTTACTGCTTGTTCGTGACTAATGGCTAACGTGAAAGAAACTGCATAAAAAAATACAACAGTAAATAAAATGATAAATGAGATGCGCATTGCTCTCATTGCTTTATAACGAGCCACAGCAATAGATTTTTCACGGCTACGATAAGAAATTACCATTGGACTTAGGCTTTGAATAAATAGAATAGAAGTCAAAGTAAATGGCAACATGACAACAGAATTTTTTAACAATAATGGTGTAGCGGGTATTGCACCAATATTACTTAAATTCCACTTACTTACCATTAATAATCCTAAAATGGCTACCACGCTAATTTTGGTTAAAACCATAAAGGAAGATATTCTAAATAGAAATTTTTCTCCTTGCGATGCCAACGTCACCAAAATACAAATTAATACTAATCCATAAAATGGATTTTCTGACCATAAGGTTTTAGTCAAACCAAAACTTTGCAGAAAAGATGCGGTATCATTGGTGATGGCGGTTGAATAAACAAATACCCAAATTAACAACATTAAAAAATAGAGTAATCCTAAAAATGCTCCCCAGTTCTTGCCTAAATATCCCGCAATTACGCTTGGGTAATCTTCACATTTTGGCGAGGTCGCTAAGGTATTGATGAATAATCGTTGAAAAAGATAAATCGCTGGATAGCCTAATACGGATGACAATAAGAAAACCCACAATCCCATCAGACCAACTTGTACGGGTAAAAATACAATACCCGCACCAATAGCCATTCCAATACTTAATATAATCCAGCCCCAATCTGTACTATCAAAACGGATTGCTTCTTTCCATTCAATACTATTTTTATCTGGAATACTATCTTGCAATTCCTTATGAGTGATTCCCATATACCCTCCAAATTATTTAATTTAATAAAAATAAGATAGTTATAATGATTATATTTTTATAATGTTATCTAAAATTCTATCTACTAAATAGAAATTTATATTTAGTAGAAAGAATTATACGAAACTATCACATTTTAATTTATGGGAGAGATCACACTTTGCTGAATTAATATTCAATTACTTTTTTGCGGAATGATTTATTTTTTTAGGAATGCTAAAATGAAAAAAGGCCGCTATTAAAGCGACCTTTCAGAATTTGGCTCCTCCTGCTGGACTTGAACCAGCGACATACGGATTAACAGTCCGCCGTTCTACCGACTGAACTAAGGAGGAATAGTGGTGCCTCGAGGCGGAATCGAACCACCGACACGGGGATTTTCAATCCCCTGCTCTACCGACTGAGCTATCGAGGCAACGTTGCGTATCAGTGTTTTAATTACTGCGTAACGTCTCAACGGGGCTTATTAAACGATTTTTCAGTCCCTAAGTCAACAATAATTTTAAAAAAAATCGTTTTTTTTTATTGTTTGAATAATTTATGATCTTAATGTTTATATAATAAACTTTAAGCGACCATTTTTTATATATCTTTTGCAAAGCCCCGTTACTTTTTTTATATTTTTATTAATTTTTCCTAAGCAACTTTCACTGCTTTATAGTGACAAGTTGGATTAAGAATTTCATTTCTTGCTGCAATTATCTGCAATTCATACAATTCAGACTGTGAAGTTAATCTCATTACTTCATTAACTGCGTTTGCAGTATGCTCAAAAGCTTCAATATCTGATTTTCCATTTAATAAATTCGCTAAGAAAATACCAGACGTAAGATCGCCAACACCAACAGGTTGTAATTTAAAAGCATAAAGTGGGCGTGTAATATGCCAAATACCATCAGTGGTACCAAGTAACATCTCGAAAGTATCTTTTTCTTTTCCAACATTACTTAAATGTTTCACTAAAACTTTTTTAACCCCTTTTGCAAGAATCGTTTTTACCGCAGTAATCGCTTGTTCAAAATTTTCTACGGGTTGTCCACTAATAACTCGAAGCTCTACAAGATTTGGCGCAAGAATATCCGCTTCAGGAACAGCCAACTCACAAAGAGCTTCCTTAACACCCTCAGCGACAATACAACCTTTATCAGGATGTCCCATAACAGGATCACACAGATAAATCGCTTCAGGGTTTGCTTTTTTCACTTCATGCACAACATCAATGATTTCTTGTACCTGATCAGCCGAGCCCATATATCCTGATAAAACGGCATTACAGAGTTTTAATCTATCAATCCCTAAAATACCCTGAACAATTTCACCGATAAGTCCTTTTGGTAATACTTCACCCTTCCATTTACCATATTGAGTATGGTTAGAAAATTGTACGGTATTCAATGCCCATACATCTGCACCAAGAAGTTGCATTGGAAACGTAGCAGCCTTATTACCCGCATAACCAAATACAACATGTGATTGAATAGATAAAATATGCTTCATAGTTTTCTTCCTCATCGTTAGAAGTTATCCATAAAAATAAAGTGCGACATAATGCCACACTTTATTTTCATTCAATGCTTAACAGTATCCGTAATTCATCAATCGTTGATAACGTCTTTCTTGTAAAGTATTTGTATCAAATTGACGTAATTCAGCTAATTCTTTCACTAGACAAATTTTTAAATTCTCAGCCATTTGTTTGTGATCTCGATGAGCACCACCTAACGGTTCTGGAACAATGTTGTCAATCAATTCAAGTTCTAACAATCTTGGTGCTGTAATACCTAATGCTTCTGCTGCGGTTGAGGCTTTATCTGCACTTTTCCATAAAATGGATGCACAACCTTCAGGAGAAATCACAGAATATGTGCTGTATTGCAACATATTAACTGTATCACCCACACCAATTGCTAATGCACCGCCAGAACCACCTTCACCAATAACAGTGCAAATTACGGGAACTTTCAAAGTTGACATTTCACGTAGATTTCGTGCAATTGCCTCAGCTTGTCCACGTTCTTCAGCGCCAACCCCTGGATAAGCTCCTGGAGTATCAATAAAGGTAAAGATAGGTAAGTTAAAACGTTCTGCTAATTGCATTAATCGAAGTGCTTTTCGATAGCCTTCTGGCGCAGGCATACCAAAATTACGTGCGATTTTATCTTTCGTACAACGCCCTTTTTGATGCCCAATAACCATAACAGGTTCACCATCTAGACGAGCGAGTCCACCAACAATCGCTTTATCATTAGCAAAAGCACGATCGCCTGCTAATTCTTGGAAATCAGTAAAAATTTCTTTGATATAATCCAAAGTGTACGGACGATTCGGATGTCGTGCTAATTTAGATACTTGCCAAGCATCTAAATGAGAAAAAATTTTCTGCGTCAATTCAGTACTTTTCTTCTGTAAACGCGCGATTTCATCATCTAAATCTAATTTTTCATCTTTATGAGTTACATTACGTAAAGCATCAATTTTTGCTTCTAATTCTGCAATCGGTAACTCAAAATCTAGGTAATCTTGTTGCATTTTATCGTCCAATGTCAAAAAAAGTGCACGCACTTTAGCAAGATTTTTGTGCCTGTGCAATGATTTAGCAATTAGTTTAAAAAACAATCTATTTCGAACCATCATAGCTTTTTCCTTGAAGAAAAGGAATCTTTTTTCAAGGTTGATAAAAAGTTTTTCATTTCATTTATTCACTGCTCAAAGCATGATTTTAAATTAGAGTTTTCTTCATATTTGTGGCATACTCGACCGCTATTTAATCTGATGAGAAAAATCATGCGAATTTTACACACTATGCTTCGTGTCGGCGATTTAGACCGCTCTCTTACCTTCTATCAAAATGCGTTAGGTATGCGTTTATTACGTACCAGTGAAAATCCTGAATATCGCTATACTCTCGCTTACCTCGGTTACGGTGATGAGGAAAACAGTGCTGTTTTAGAACTCACTTATAACTGGGATGAAGATAAATATGACCTCGGTACAGGTTTTGGACATATTGCGATCGGTGTTGATGATATTTTTAAATTCTGTGAAAAAGTCGTTCAATCAGGCGGTAAAATTACTCGGGCACCAGGTGCTGTAAAAGGTGGGACAACCATTATTGCCTTCGCCGAAGATCCTGATGGCTATAAAATTGAATTTATCGAAAATAAAATGGCGCAAGCAGGATTAGGAAATTAAGGAATCGCAATGACAGAACAATTAAACGAAGTACCGACAGAAGATCCCAACCTTTTAAAAAATCGATTCCGTGGATTTTTCCCTGTGGTTATTGATGTTGAAACTGGCGGACTCAATGCTAAAACGGACGCATTACTTGAGATTGCCGCTATTACACTTAAAGTCGATGAAAATGGTATGCTTTGCCCAGACAAAGTTTTCCATGCGCATATTTCGCCATTTGAAGGGGCTAATCTTAACCCTGATTCATTAAAAATTAATGGTATTAATGTCGATGATCCACTTCGCCAAGCCATTGATGAAGGCGATGCATTGCGTGAAATGTTTAAACTAATTCGTCATGAACAAAAAGCTGCAGGCTGTCAACGTTCAGTTGTGGTTGCTCACAATGCGACATTCGATCAAAGTTTCTTAATGGAAGCGGTGGAAAGAGCGAAAGTAAAACGTAATCCATTCCACCCTTTTGCAATTTTTGATACGGCAAGTATGGCAGGATTGATGTTTGGGCAAACCGTTTTAGTCAAGGCATGCCAATGTGCGGCAATTCCGTTTGATCATAAACAGGCTCACGGTGCATTATATGATACCGAACGTACAGCAGAGCTTTTTTGTTATATGGTGAATTATTTAAAAAATCTTGGTGGTTTTCCACATACACCAATCTGTAAATAATTTTGATTACGCCCCGATTTTCGGAAAAATTTATTGTTTTACTAGACATCAAAAATATTTACAGGTATATAATGAATAAATTTTTAATTTAAAGGAATTATTTTATGCCATCGGCAGATTTATATAGTCAAAATTTTCAGGCGCTGCGTTGCGATTTTGCAATTAAGGTAAATCAGCAATGCGGCTATCCCCATCATCTTTTGTCATTCCATTAGACCCCCTTAGCAGGTCTAGCGTAGTAATTTTCTCTAAATTATTATTTTATTTTCAATAAGTTAACCATATTTTAATACATATTATAAGGATAAAAGATGTTACTTTTTAATCCAGTAATACTTTCTATTATTGTATTGCTGATACTTAGCTTACTACGTGTAAATGTCGTGTTGGCATTAGTACTTTCTGCATTACTCGCAGGTTTTACCAGTGATATTGGTATCACCAACACCATCAATACTTTTGTAAACGGTTTAGGTGGGGGTGCACAAGTTGCTATGAACTATGCAATTCTTGGTGCTTTTGCTGTTGCAATTTCCCGTTCTGGTATTACCGATTTACTTGCTTATAAAGTTATTCACCATATGGGGAAACGCCCTACGGGTAAATCAGTAGCATATTTAAAATATATTTTATTAGCAATCTTACTGGCTTTCTCGATTTCATCTCAAAACGTGATTCCAGTGCATATTGCGTTTATTCCAATCATGGTACCGCCACTCATTTCCATTTTTAACCGTTTAAAATTGGACCGCCGTGCAGTTGCCTGTGTGCTTACCTTTGGTTTGACCGCAACTTATATGTGGCTACCCGTTGGCTTTGGTAAAATCTTCATTGAAAGCATTCTCGTAAAAAATATTAACATTGCGGGTGCGCCTTATGGATTACACACCGATGTTAGCCAAGTAACTATGGCAATGACTATTCCTGTTCTAGGAATGTTATTAGGGCTTTTAGTGGCGGTATTTATTTCTTACCGTAAACCTCGTCACTACACCAGTACCGTTGAGGCACCATCACTTGAAGTGATTGATCGTCAAATTAAAAGTATCAAAAAATCACACGTTATTATTGCGTTAGTTGCAATTTTAGTGACTTTCTCATTACAACTTATTACCTCATCGACAATTATTGGCGGTGTAGCAGGATTAGTGATTTTTGGACTAGGCGGTGTATTTAAACTAAAAGAAAGTAACGATATCTTCCACGAAGGTTTAACTTTAATGGCAATGATTGGTTTTGTTATGATTGCTGCTTCTGGTTTCGCTGCCGTGATTAATGCTACAGGTTCTGTGCAAACTTTGGTGGCGACCTTAAGCCACGGCGTAGGTCCACACAGTAAAGGTGTTGCGGCATTCTTAATGCTAATAATCGGGTTGTTCATTACCATGGGTATCGGTTCATCTTTCTCAACTGTACCAATTATTACCTCTGTGTATGTACCACTTTGCATTAGTTTAGGTTTCTCTCCTCTTGCTACGGTGGTAATCGTAGGCGTTTCTGCTGCATTAGGTGATGCAGGCTCACCAGCTTCAGATTCCACTTTAGGACCAACATCTGGTTTAAATATCGATGGCGAACACGACCATATTTGGGATACCGTAGTACCAACGTTTATTCACTATAATATTCCATTGCTCGTTTTTGGTTGGATCGCTGCAATGACACTTTAATTAAACAAATACAAGGGCAATTTATGCCCTTGTATCTTAAGATGCACTATGAAAAGAGAACAAAAACTCATTAAACGTCGTCCTATTCCAATAGGTGACAAAATCTGTGAACATCCACTCCTTGATCGCATTTATCGTGCTCGCCATGTGAATACAAGCGTAGAACTCGATCGTTCTTTTGGAAAATTACTCCCACCCAATCTCCTTTCTGAGATTGGACAAGGCGTAGCATTACTCATTGATGCCCTTGATAAACAATCTAATATCATCATTGTTGGCGATTTTGATGCAGATGGTGCCACAAGTACCGCATTAATGATGGATGCACTTTCTCAACTTGGTTTTAAAAATCTAAGTTATCTGATTCCAAACCGCTTTGATCAGGGCTATGGATTAAGTTTAGATGTGGCTGAAATGGCTGTTGCAAGCCAAGCAGGTTTAGTCATTACGGTTGATAATGGGATTTCTTCACTAGAAGGGGTCGCTTTTCTAAAACAACATAATGTAAAAGTGCTTATCACAGATCACCATCTTCCTGGGGAAAATCTCCCCATTGCAGATTGCATCATCAATCCAAACCTTCACGATTCGACTTTTCCATCTAAAGCCTTAGCAGGCGTTGGTGTGGCATTTTATTTAATGCTGGCAGTGCGTGCGAAATTACGAGAATTAAAAAAATTCGATCAACAATCTCAACCGCATTTTCTTGATCTACTCGATCTCGTTGCCTTGGGTACGATTGCTGATGTCGTACCTCTAGACCAAAATAACCGTATTCTTGCCTTCCAAGGCTTGGGACAAATCAAAAAGGGACATTGCCGCCCTGGTATTCAGGCATTAATTGAAGTTGCACATCGTAATCGTGAAAAATTAACCGCTGGCGATTTAGGATTTGCGATTGCTCCTCGCCTAAATGCTGCGGGGCGATTAGATAACATGTCTGCTGGGGTTGAGCTTCTATTGTGTAAAGAAATGGAAAAGGCCCGTGCTTTAGCTTATGACTTAGACGCTTTAAATCAAGCACGTCGCGAAATAGAAAGTGGCATGAAAGAAGAAGCCCTTAGACTTTGTCAAAATATGCCTAACTTTGAACAAGACTTGCCTTACGCTATTGCACTTTATCAAGCTGATTGGCACCAAGGTGTACTTGGTATTTTGGCCTCTCGCATTAAAGATAAATATCATCGTCCAACCATTGCCTTTGCCGATGATAAAGAAGGTATTCTTCGTGGTTCTGCTCGTTCTATTGAAGGTATCCATATCCGTGATATTTTAGAACGCGTAAACTCACTTTACCCTGATATGCTCGTTAAATTTGGTGGGCATGCCATGGCTGCAGGATTAAGTCTTAAAACAGAATATTTATCTGACTTCCAAAAAGCATTTAACCAAGTGGTAAAAGATTGGGTAAAAGATGATTCGATGCAAGGGATTATCTGGACTGATGGTGAGTTAACACCAGATTTACTTTCGATTTCAACGGCAGAATTAATTAATCAAGCTGGTCCATGGGGGCAGGCTTTCCCTGAGCCTATTTTTGAGGGTGAATTTAAAATTTTACAACAACGCCTCTTAAAGGATGCTCATTTAAAATTACTGATTGAGCCTAAAAATGGCGGACCATTACTAGATGCCATCGCTTTTAATATTGATCGTAGTCTATATCCAGATTTATCATTAAAAGAAGTACGTCTTGTCTATAAATTAAATATTAACGAATTTCGTGGGCAACGTAATCTTCAACTCCTCGTTGAACATATTGAGCCTCTTAACTAACAAGGAAATTTATTTATGAAAATTGGAATTATCGGCGCTATGCCACAAGAAGTTGAAATTTTAGCAGGTCTTTTAGAAGACAAAACCGTGACTAAAATTGCTAACTGTACCCTTTATCAAGGAAAAATCGGTAATAAAGAAATTGCATTAATGCAATCAGGTATTGGTAAAGTTGCAGCTGCAATGGGTACAACCCTTCTTTTAAACATTGCAAAACCAGATTTAGTCTTGAATACGGGTTCAGCAGGTGGCGTGGGTGAAGGCTTAGCTGTTGGTGATGTGGTAATTTCTACCGAAACCGTTCACCACGATGCAGATGTTACTGCATTCGGCTATGCAAAAGGTCAACTTCCAGCATGCCCTGCTCGTTTCACTTCTGATGAAAATTTAGTAAAACAAATTGCAACTGTTGCAAAAGCACAAGGTCAACATATTAAATTTGGCTTGATTGCATCTGGTGATAGTTTCATTCAAGGTGGCGATGCGCTTATGCAAATTAAACGTGACTTTCCAGAAGTCTTAGCTGTTGAAATGGAAGCTGCTGCGATTGCTCAAGTTTGCGGGGCTTTTGCGGTGCCTTTCGTCGTCGTTCGTGCTATTTCAGATGCAGGTAATGGCGAAGCAAATATTTCTTTTGAAGAATTTTTACCAATTGCGGCGAAACAATCTTCAAAAATGGTGTTAGCGTTACTCGAAACCCTTTAATCTTTTCGTGAAATAGGAGTGCTTTATGGCTGATCCACAAGTGAAATCACCGATGGATAGTTTGGACTATCTTACTGTTATCATTTATCGTCTTGGCTATGTTTTAGCTACGATTATGGTTCCGCTATGCGTTATCCATCATGCTCAATCATACACAATTGGTGTATTAATTGCCGCTACAATGCTGGCATCTAGTGTGCATCTCTACCTTAAGAATTATCGTATTCTTTTCCAGTATGCGATGTGGGTTGGACTTATTCTTTCTGTCACGCATTACCATTGGCTAGCATTAGGTGCTGCATTCTTTGTAATCGGTGGACTATGTTTTAAAGAGTACTTTTGTTTCAGAGTATTTGGCTTAAATTACCAACCTATTTTTATGGCATTGCTTTGGTTATCGCTTGTCTTACATTGGCAGGTAGTCAGCTATATTCTCGCAGTAATTGTGACTGTACTTTTACTGATTTTGACTATTCAGAAATGGCGTATGCCACTTCATTTTGATATTGGTGATAAAAGCAAATATCAAATCTAAATAAATCACGCCCCGATTTTCGTAAAAATTTTTTAGAAAATCGGGGCGTGATAGCATTTAACGAATACGATTTTGCATAAATGCTTTTACATATGGCGTAGCAGGATGCTCCTTAAGCGATTGGAAATCCCCTTGTTGCTCAATTCTCCCTGCTTTCATCAAAATCACACTATCGCTTAAATATTCCGTTTCATCTAAATCATGCGTGACAAATACAACATTTTTCTGCCATTTGTTCTGCAACTGTAATAAAAGATCTTGCAAACTACGACGATTAATTGGATCAAGCGCTGAAAACGGTTCATCCATTAATAAAATCGGAGTGTCGCATGCAAAAGCTCGAGCAATCCCCACGCGTTGTTGCTGTCCACCAGAGAGCTCTGCTGGTAAACGTAAGCCGTAATCGCTTAATCCCACTTCATCTAACCAGTGATGAGCTTTTTCCAATCGAATATTTTTCTTCTCTCCCATCACTTGTAAACCGTAGGCAATATTTTCTAAAACGTTTAGATGGGGGAAAAGCGCAAAATGCTGGAACACCATACTTACCTGAGTTTGCCTAAAATATTGCAACGCCTGCTTATCCAACAAAGCGATATTTTGCTCATTTACCCAGACCTCACCAGAGGTCGGTTCTAGTAAGCGATTGATATGTCGCAATAACGTAGATTTTCCCGAGCCTGATAAGCCCATAATGCAATTAATTTGATGAGCAGGTAAGGTAAAACTAATATGATCTAATGCAACTGTTTTACCAAAAATTTTAGTAACATCTTTAAATTCAATTTGTTGCATCATCCATCTCCATATGTTGTTCTTCTCTATTTAATAGCGGGGCATATTGTCCACCGTACCCTTGAGTAATACGATCAACAATAATCGCCAGAATCACAATAGCACCGCCAGCTTGTAAGCCTAACCCTACATTGAGCGTTTGAATTGCTTGTAAGATAATTTGTCCAAGCCCCGATGCACCAATCATTGAGGCAACTACTACCATTGACAAAGACATCATTACTGTCTGATTTAAACCTGCCATAATTTGAGGTCTAGCAGTAGGTAAAATAACCCACTTTAACATTTGCCAAGAAGAACTTCCGAAAGCCTGTCCAGCCTCTATCAGTTCTTTAGGAATATCTCTAATCCCTAAAACAGTAAGGCGGATAAGAGGTACGATGGCATAAACAAGACACGCAAAAATTGCAGGGACCTCTCCCAGACCAAAAAGCATCAATACGGGAATGAGATATACAAAACTTGGCATTGTTTGTGCGACATCTAAAAGAGGCAATATCATGCGATAAAGTTTCGGTGTACGTGCAAATAAAATCCCTAATGGAATACCGATAAGCACCGTCAATCCAATAGATACAAACATTAAGGCAATGGTTTGCATTGAAGATTGCCATAAACCAAAACCACCAATTAAATATAAGCCTACACCAGAAAATAAAGCAAAAATAATACGTTTTGTACTATGCCACCCTAATATCATGGTAAATAAGATAATTAACCATGCTGGAATTTCTAACAATGTGTGGCTGACAGGATTTAGTATATCTTGCTGTAGGAAAAGACTTAATTTTCGGAAAATACTGCCATAACGTTTTACAACATCTTGTAATCCTTGATTAAAATCACTTTGCAATGACCACTGTGGAAAGAAATGCTCTGTGACCTTTGGTGTTGTATCAAGTTGCTGCTCAATACGATAAGCAACATCTTCAGGCACCCATTTTTTCCATTGGCTCGGGTATTTTTTTAAGAATAAAACCGCTTGTTCTTCACCACTACGATGATATTTCGTCATTTCATAAATTTGCTGATTCATCTCATGCAAATTGAATTGAACTTTACTCATTAACGCCAGCAAATTCGGATAATTTTTTGCAAATTGGGTCGAAACCCCTACCGTTAATTGCGAAACAGGAAAATCAGAAATACAAGTACTTTTACTGTTAGGATCAAGCATTTCCTGCCAGCATTTGGCATCATATGGTGGAAATTTTAAGGGGTAAACCTCATAATTCGCCATTAAGCCAGATGGTTGCCAATAATAAAAAAGAATTGGTTTTTTCTGTGCATAATAAGAGGCAATCTCACTATCCATCGCCGCCCCCGTACCAGGGTGTTGATTAGTAAATAATTTGTCTAGGTGAAAATTCTTGAGGAGATGACTATTAAAAATTTCGCACGTCCACCCCGTTGGGCAATTTAAAAAACGCCCTTTCTGTGGATTTTGAGGATCTGGAAAATCCTTAGCAAATTTCGCTAGATCTTGTACGGTCTTTAATTGCGGATACTGTTCATGTATATACATCGGAATATACCATCCTTGTACAGTACCGCCTTTTAAAGTGTTACCAATTAACTCCACTTTTCCTTCGGCTATGCCTTTAGCAAGAACAGGCGATCGTCCCATCCATACTTCACCAATGACCTGAATATCATTTTGAATTAAACCTGTTTCCAATGCCACATCTGCGCCAGAAACTAACGCTGTCGGATAACCATAACCCTTTTCAATTAATTGCCGTAATACAGCTGTCGTAAACTGCCCACTTTCCCAAGTAAGATTAGCAAATTTAATTGTAGAATTTTGCGCTGCAATTATCTGAGAACTGAAGCAAAAACATAAAGCATAAAAAATAATAGTATATATTCTGTTCATTTATTCATTCTTCCAATAAAGAAGTACTCACTATACCCTGAAATATTCTTTTTTTTATCTATCGTTGCAAAAAGTAAGGCGAAATAACCGCCCATCTATACTTTAACCTTTTTAAAATTGATAACAATATTTTAGTATTTATTTGTGTATTTTTTAACGAAAATTTGATATTTACATAACTATTTTTAAGTGTAGAATTTGTACTGATGGGTATTATAAATACTTAATCTACTTTTGATTTATAACGACATTAATCCTTATAGGGGGTCATATGCCTTACGATCTTTCTAGACGTCATTTCATTAAACAGGGTGTCCTTGCAGGTATTACGTTATATACCATTCCTGTATTGGCTCGCTTTAAGTTAAATCTAAATGGTTCAAATTCTCTTATTTCACCAGAACTCGCAGAAAGTTGGCAAAACGACGGACATGTTAATCATCGTGTCGATGCAGTTGCCAAAGTAACAGGTGAAAAAATTTACGGACGAGATCTTCGTGCTATTGATATCGATGGTTGGCCAAATGAACAATATTGGGCCTATTATATTCGTGTTGATCGTGCGGATCGTATTTTTGAAGGAATTAATTTAGATTTTCTTCCCGATAATATTAAACCAATCAAAGTTATCACCGCAGAAACATTAAAAGCAGATAATGTACACCTCCCTTCATTTTATGGTGTAGATATGCTTGTTTCTAAAGGACGAGTTCCTGATTATATTGGTCAAACTGTCGCTTTATTAATTTTTGACACTTTCCCTAAATTCGATCGTGCTAAAAACATGATTCAATTTAATAAAAATGTGATCAAACTTGGTGAAACAGCACCGCTTTGGGCGGATAGCCAAAATCCATGGGGAACATGGCGTATTACCCGTGTAGAAGGTAATCCACAAGGTGTGCTTCCAGATAAATATAGTGCCTTAAAAGACGGAGTGAATTTTCCGCCTTATGTAAATCATAAACCAGTATGGCCTGCTCCAAATGCTACAGGTACGCCTATTGAACAACAAATGGCAATTGCCGCTGAAATTGCTGAAGATTTCAAAAATCCTGATTACTTTGTTTTAGATCGTCATTACCAAACCCAATTCATCGATCCAATGTTTATGGAACCTGAATGCTTCAATGGTTGGTATGATGCAAAAACCCAAACGATGCATGCTATTCCAACCTCGCAATCGCCTGCTAATATTCACAAAAATGCAAGCGAAATGTTAGCCACTGGCCCACTTGCTGGTAAAATTAAAAACCTTGTCATTCATTCACCTTACATCGGTGGGGGATTTGGAGGTAAAGATCACTCTATCCTTCCATATTATGGATTGTTAGCTGCCATGTACTGCGATAAACCTGTTCGTATGGCGAATGATCGTTTCCAACAATTCCAATCAGGAATGAAACGTCATCCATTTGATATGCATAATCAACTTGCTGTTGATAAAAAAACAGGCTTATTCAAAGGGTTAATCAGTACTATGGAATTAGATGGTGGTGGTCGCGCAAACTTCAGTTCAGCTGTTGCTTCTGTTGGGGCGAGTGCGATTCAATCTATCTATTATTTGCCTAAAAATGACTTAATGGCAAATGCTTACGTTTCCGATAATGTCACCTCTGGTTCAATGCGCGGTTTCGGTACTTTGCAAAGTATGTCTGCCATGGAAATGATGGTTAATGAAGTTGCCCAAATTCTTAATATGGATCCAATTGAGATCCGCAAGAAAAATGCGATCAAGGTCGGACAAGCAAATACTCAAGGGGCGATCCCATCTAGTACTGAACACTATCAAGAAATCCTTGATCAAGTTCAACACCATGAAATTTGGACAGATCGTTTCAAACGTAAAAAAGAGTTTGAAGCCAAAAATCCAAATAAAAAATTCGCAACTGGCTTTGCTATCTGTACTAAAGACTACGGTACTGGTAATGACTCCCCTGCTACGTACATTGAACTAGATGAAAAAGGCAATATCGTAATGGGTGTCGCCGCTGTTGAGATTGGTACGGGTTCTCAAACTTCTCAAGGCGCAGTTATTGCACCATTCTTTGGACGTGCTGCTGACACAGTTAATCTTGCCGGTGTAAATGTTTGGGATCCGCTAAAATTAGTCGAAACTCAATCTTCATTTACTATGTCTGAAGCTTACCAAACTAAGATGGCACAAGATCCTCGCTGGACACCAACTATCGAAATGGCTTCTTCAGCTTCAAATTCTGCTTACTTCCAAAGTAAAGCGACTGAAAATGCCGCTCAGATCATTTTTAATTATGGTCTATGGCCTGCCGCCAAAGCAATTTGGGCAAAACTCTATTATTCCGATGGTACTAAGTACGCTGATATTGATTTTGGCTCACCAGAAAATGCTACTTGGGTAGATGGTAAACTAACGGCAAAAGGCTTCATTCCTCTTGATTTACCGACCCTTGCCGAATATGCCCACCAGCACGGTTTTGTAACATCTGCAATGGTTCATTCTTTCAACCGCTGGGCTTGGGTTGAAGCCGATTTTACCATTGATGGCGAAACCAAACGTTATCAAATTGATGCTTTAGCAATTAAATATGGTAAAGGCGCA